>DATAYP010000028.1:0-133255 GCA_036272475.1 Solirubrobacteraceae bacterium
CCTGTTCCCGCTGACCGCCGTGCTCGCGAGCGTCGGCATCGTGATGGTCTACCGCATCGACCCCGTGCTCGCGCGCCAGCAGGCGCAGTGGATGGTGCTCGGGCTCGTGCTCTTCGCCGCGACGATCCTCGCGCTGCGCAACGGCCTCGGCGTGCTCGAGCGCTACCGCTACACGATCGCCGTCGCCGGCATCGTCGCGACCGTCCTGCCACGGCTGCCAGGTATCGGCCAGCAGGTCAACGGCGCCTACCTCGCGATCCACCTCGGCAGCGTCTCCTTCCAGCCCGCCGAGCTCGCGAAGATCGCGATCGTGATCTTCCTCGCCAGCTACCTGCGCGACAACCGCCAGATCCTCGTGACCGCCGGACGCCGTGTGCTCGGGGTGACGATCCCGCCGATGAAGCAGTTCGGCCCGATGCTGATCGTCTGGGGCGCCGCGATGCTGACGCTCCTGCTGACCCGCGAGCTCGGCACCTCACTGATGTTCTTCGGCGCCTTCCTCGCGCTGCTGTACGTCGCCACGGGTCGCTTCTCCTTCCCGCTCATCGGGCTCGTGCTGTTCGCGCTCGGCGCCTGGTTCGTGATCGGTCACGTCAGCCACGTGCAGGCGCGCGTGGTCGCGTGGGAAGACCCCTTCAACCCGCTCGAGTACCACAAACTCGTCGGCGGCAGCTACCAGCTCGCGCAGTCGCTCTTCGCGCAGGCCGACGGAGGACTGCTCGGCACCGGCTTCGACCAGTCGCTGCTGCGCGCCTCACACCACGGCAGCCCGATCCTGCCGATCCCCGAAAGCGACATGATCTACGCGGTGATCGTCAACGAGCTCGGCCTACTCGGCGGCGCGGCACTGCTCGTCGTCTACCTGCTGCTCGTCGCCCGCGGCCTGAAGACCGCCGTCCTCGCGCGCGACTCCTTCTCGAAGCTCCTCGCGACGGGCCTCTCCTTCATCGTCGCGCTCCAGGTCTTCGTGATCGTCGGCGGCGTCACCCGCGTGATCCCGCTCACGGGCGTCACGCTGCCGTTCGTCGCCTACGGCGGATCCTCGATCGTCATGAACTTCGTGCTCGTGGCGCTGCTGCTGATCATCTCCGACCGCGCCCGCAGGCCCTACGCGCGGACCGCCCGCCGCTGAGGCGCCCGGCGGCGGCGCGGCGCTGGGCGCCCACATTCACGCCTTGCCGCTCCGCAGGTGAGGCAGCGGCACCGTCGAAAGATCGTGCGGGATGCCGAGCTCGACGACCGCCCACGCGAGCCACCACCTGCTGCTGCGGGCCGCGGCGGCCCGCGCGCAGCGGCGCTACCGCGAGGCCGAGGGCCTGCGCGCCACGCGCGGCTTCTCCTCGCCCGCCGGGTTGCACCGGCGCCCGTGGCTCGCGCGCCTGCGCCGGGCGCTCGAGAAAGGGCTGTTCGAGCTCCACTACCAGCCGATCGTCTCGCTGCGCGACGGCTCCGTCTCCCACCACGAGGCGCTCGTGCGGCTCGCCGACGAACCCCACGGACGGCTCGTCTCGCCGGGGAGCTTCCTGCCGGCAGCCGAGCGCTACGGGCTCGTACGCGAGATCGACCGCCTCGTGCTGGGTCGCGTCGCCGCGACGCTCGGGCGCGAGCCCGGCGGCAGCGGTCCCGTGGCCATCAACCTCTCGACGCTCTCGGTCACCGACGGATCGATGCTCGGTGCCATCGAGCGGGCGCTCGACCGCCACGGCGCCGACCCCGGGCAGCTGATCGTCGAGGTCACGGAGACCGCCGCGATCTCCGACATGGATCGCGCGAGGGACTTCTGCGACGGCGTCCGCTCGCTCGGCTGCGCGGTCGCGCTCGACGACTTCGGCTCGGGCTTCGGCTCCTTCCAGTACCTCAAGCACCTGCCCTTCGACTTCCTCAAGATCGACGGCGACTTCATCCGCGCGCTGCCGTCCTCGCCCACCGACCAGCTCGTCGTCAAGGCGCTCGTCGACGTCGTCGCGGGGATGGGCCGGCGTACGATCGCCGAGTTCGTCGGCGACGCGGTCACGCTCGAGCTGCTCCGCGACTTCGGCGTCGACCACGCGCAGGGGTTCCAGGTGGGCATGCCCGCGCCCCGCATGATCGTCACGGCCTAGACGGCCGGGCAGCTCACCCGGGTTGGGGGAACTGCCTGCGCATCGCCGCGTCCCACGCCCGGTCGGGCATCAGGCGGCGCGTCGCGATCGTGAGCTTCGCCGACGGCGTGATCGAGATCCGCGCCGGCGGGTTGCGCCGCGAGATCGCCCGCTCGATCACCTTCGCGACGCGCTCGGGGCCGGCGCCGAGAAACCGCATCGGTCCGTCATAGGCGCCTTTCGTTACCGCTCCGACGGTCGCGTTGAAGCGCGCGTAGGGGTCGTCCGCGGAGCTCGCGACGGCGGTCATGCTGCCGGTCGCGGTCTCGCCGAACTCGGTCGTGATCAGCCCGGGCTCGAGCAGGATCACGTCGATCCCGAAGCCCCGCAGCTCGAAGCGCAACGCGTCGGAGATCGCCTCGAGGGCGTACTTGGTCGCGTGGTAGTGGCCGCCGCCGGGAAACGACAGGCGCCCGCCCATCGAGCCGAGGTTGACGATCCTCCCCCAGCGCTGCGCGCGCATCCGCGGCAGCACCAGCTGCGTGAGTCGCACGAGGCCGAAGATGTTCGTCTCGAACTGCCTGCGAACCGCCTCCATCGGCACGGTCTCGATCGCGCCGCTCTGGCTGTAGCCGGCGTTGTTGACGAGCACGCCGACGGCTCCCTCGGCCTGCTCCACCGCGTCGACCGCCGCGCTCATCGACTGCTCGTCGGTGACGTCGAGGGCGAGCGTCTCGCAGCCGGCTCCGCGCAGCTCGGAGATCGTCTCGGGACGGCGAGCGGTCGCGTAGACCTTCCAGCCCGCGGCCGCCAGGCGCTGCGCCGTCGCGCGCCCGATGCCCGAGGAGCAGCCCGTGATCAGCACCGCCTTCGAGGGCTCGGCCATGCGCGGAGCATACGGCCTGCTGGGGTTCCCGAGGCCTCCTGGGCTTCCTGCGCCCCTCGCGCCGGCCCCGTCCCGGGGCGCGCGAGCGTCGCCGTCGTGCCGGGGTCGTCTAAGGTGGCGCCCCGATGCGCGCTGTCACCTTCCAGGCCCCGGGCGAGGTCCGCGTCGAGGACGTGGCGGACCCCGAGCTGCTCGACCCGTCCGACGCGATCGTGCGGATCGAGGCGAGCGGCATCTGCGGCTCGGACCTGCACATCTACCACGGACGCGTCCAGATCGAACCGGGCTTCACGATCGGGCACGAGTACGTCGGCACGGTGATCGCCGCCGGCGAGCGAGTCAAAGAGCTGAGCGTCGGCGATCGCGTCCTCGGCTGCTTTCAGACGGCCTGCGGGCACTGCTTCTTCTGCCGCCGCGGCTGGTTTCACAAGTGCGACTCCTCCCGCACCTTCGGCCACGGCGCGGCACTCGGCTCGCTCCAGGGCACGCAGGCCGAGCAGGCGCTCGTGCCCAACGCCGAGCTCGTGCTGCGCCGCATCCCGGAGGGCATGAGCGACGACGTCGCGCTGTTCGCCGGCGACGTGATGGGCACGGGCTACCACTCGGTCGTCGACAGCAACCTGCGCCCGGGAGACGTCGCCGCCGTGCTCGGCCTCGGCCCCGTCGGGCTGTGCGCCGTGCAGGCCGCGCGCGCTGTCGGCGCCTCGCGCGTGATCGCGGTCGACACCGTCGCCGACCGCCTGCGCATGGCCGAGTCCTTCGGCGCCGTCCCCGTCCATCTCGCCGACGGCGATCCGCGGGCAGTCGTGCGCGAGGCCACGAGCGGCCGTGGCGTCGATGTCTGCATCGACGCCGTCGGCGATCCCCGCGCGCTCGAGCTGGCGCTGCGGCTGACGCGCAAGTGCGGCACCGTGCAGACGATCGGCGTCTACGCCGAGCGCTGCGAGGTCCACATGGGCCTTCTCTGGATCAAGGCGCTGCGGCTCTGCTCCGGCCACGCCAACGTCATCGGTCACGTCGACGCGGTGCTCGCGATGATGGCCTCCGGCCAGCTCGACCCGACGCCGCTCGTGAGCAACCACATGCCGCTCGAGGAGGCGCCCGAGGCCTATCGCCTGTATGACCGCCGCGAGGCGCTGAAGATCGTGCTGCGCCCGTAGGGGCGATGCGAGGCTCGCGGCGCCGCAGCCGCGCCGCTCGCGGCTCTGTGCGGGCCGCGCATCGCCCGTGGCGGGCCGCGACGCGTCGAGGTACGCTCCCCGCATGACCACTATCTCCGCAGACGCCCTTCCCGACGCGCTGAGTGCTCCCGCGCGGGACTTCATCGCACAGACCCATCACCTGCTGATCGGCGACGAGCGTCCGGAGGCCGCCGACGGGCGCGTGTTCGCGACGCTCGACCCCGCCACCGGACGCGAGATCGCGACGGTCGCGCAGGGAGGCCCGCAGGACGTCGAGCGCGCCGTCGCGGCAGCGCGCGCGGCCTTCGAGGATGGCCCCTGGGCCTCGCTGCCCGCAGCCGGGCGCGAGGGTCTGATGCTCGCCCTCGCGGGCGCGATCGAGGAGCGCGCGCAGGAGCTCGCCCAGATCGAGTCGCTCGACAACGGCAAGCCCGTCGGGCTCGCCCAGTACGTCGACGTCGCCGGCACGGTCGCGCACCTGCGCTACTTCGCCGGCTGGCCGACGAAGATCGAGGGCAACGTGCTGCCGGTGAGCGCGCCGAACATGCACGTCTACACGCGCCGCGAGCCCGTCGGCGTGTGCGCGCAGATCGTGCCGTGGAACTTCCCGCTGCTGATGGCCGCGTGGAAGATCGCGCCGGCGCTCGCCGCCGGCTGCACGATCGTGCTGAAGCCCGCCGAGCAGACCCCCCTCAGCGCGCTGCGGCTCGGAGAGCTGGCGCTCGAAGTCGGCTTCCCGCCCGGCGTGCTGAACGTGCTGACGGGCGACGGGGAGACGGGCGCGGCGCTCGTCGAGCACCCCGGCGTCGACAAGATCGCCTTCACCGGCTCGACCGCCGTCGGGCGCGAGATCGGGGCGAAGGCCGGGCGCGCACTCAAGCGCGTGACGCTCGAGCTCGGCGGCAAGTCGCCGAACGTGATTCTTCCCGACGCCGACATCGAGGCCGCGATCGCGGGCTCCTACCAGGCGCTCTACTTCAACTCGGGCCAGGCCTGCAACGCCGGCTCGCGCCTGTTCGTCCCCTCCGAGCGCTATGACGAGGTCGTCAGCGCGCTCGCCGAGCAGGCCAAGTCCGCGCGGCTCGGCTCGGGCCTCGACCCCGACACGCAGCTCGGGCCGCTGATCTCCGCCGAGCAGCGCGACCGCGTGATCGGCTACATCGACTCGGGGCGCGAGCAGGGCGCCGAGCTGCTCGCCGGCGGCGGTACGGCGCTCGGCGAGAGCGGCGGCTACTTCGTCGAGCCGACGCTCTTCAGCGCCACCTCCGACGAGCTGCGAATCGTGCGCGAGGAGATCTTCGGCCCCGTGCTCGTCGCCTCGCCCTACGACACGCTCGAGGAAGTCGCGCGGCGGGCGAACGACAACGAGTACGGCCTCGCCGCCGGCGTGTGGACGCGCGACGTCTCGAGCGCCCACCGCCTCGCGTCGATGCTGCGCGCCGGCTTCGTGTACGTCAACACCTGGGGGCTCGTCGATCCCACGACGCCGTTCGGCGGCTTCAAGGCCTCGGGCATCGGGCGCGAGCACGGCCACGACGGCCTCGACGCCTACCTCGAGACGAAGACCGTCTGGACCGCGCTGTGAGCTTCGCGCCTTCGTGAGCGTCGCCACGCAGAGCGCGCGCGGGGCGCCGCGCATCCGCTCTGAGTGGTGGCGGCCCGCGCTGGCCTGGGCGCTGGCGCTGCTGCTAGTCGCGGCGACCGGCGAGATCGTCCTCGACGGCGCCGCGGGCCGCTCACCGCTGATCCCCAAATCACCGCCGATCGCCGGCTGGCTCGGAGGCGTCGGCGAGCGCCTCGGCTATCGCGTCTTCTTGATCGCGATCCTGGCGTTCGCGGCGGCCTACGGCGCGCTGCTGCTGATCGCGCGGCGCCCCACGATCTCCAAACGCTTCGCGATCGTCCTGATCGCCGCGCTGCACGCGATCGTTTTCGCCGGCCCGATCCTGATCTCGACCGACGTCTTCAGCTACATCGCCTACGCCCGGATGGGGGTCGAGCACGGCCTCAACCCGTACCTCCACGGCCCCGCCGCGATCTCCCACGACCCGATCTTCCAGTACGTGGGGCACAACTGGAGGCACGTCGACACGGCATACGGCCCGCTCTACACGCTGCTCTCCTACCCGTTCGCGCCCCTGGGCGTCGAGGGCGCGCTGTGGGGGATGAAGGTCCTGGCCCAGCTCGCGAGCCTCGCGACGCTCGTCCTCACGTGGCGCTGCGCGCGCGCGCGTGCGCTCGACCCGGTATGGGCGATCCTCGCCGTCGGCGCGAACCCGCTCTACATCATCTACGGCGTCGGCGGCGCGCACAACGACCTGGAGATGCTCGCGTTGATGATGACCGCGGTGAGCCTCACGCTCGCCGGCCGCGACGCCGCAGCGGGGGCGGTCGTCGTCGCCGGAGCGCTCGTCAAGGCGACCGTCGCCGCGCTGCTGCCGTTCATGATCCTCTCGCGCCGGCGCCTCGCGCCGATCCTCGGCGCGCTCGGCGCGCTCGCCGCCGGCGCGCTCGTCGCGTGGCTCGCGTTCGGCGTGCACGGCATCGACATCGTCGCCGCGCTCAACCGCGACGCGGCGTTCGTCTCCACCGACAGCTTCGCGACCGAGATCGCGCACCTGTTCGGCAAGCCGGGCGTGTTCCCGATCGACCACGACCTGCTGAAAGCCGCCCTGGTGCTGATCGCGCTGCACCTGATGTGGCGGACGTGGCGCGGATACGACTGGATCGCCGCCGCCGGCTGGACGCTCCTGGCGATCTCCGTGACGAGCACCTGGCTGCTCGCCTGGTACATCCTCTGGCCGCTGCCGCTCGCCGTCGTGACACGCGACAGGCGACTCGTCGCCGCGACACTCGCTGTGCAGGCCCTGTTCCTGCTCCACCAGACCTCGCCGCTGTTCGCGCCGGTGCAATGAGCGACGCGACGAGCAGAGCAGAGCGCGACCGCTGGGCCTTCCTGCCCGAATCGCTGCGCCCGCGCGACGCGGAGGCCCCCGGGCTGGGCACCCTGCGGCTCGTCGAGACGACGCTGCTCGTGCTGCTGGGAGTGCTGCTCGCCGTCGCAACGTTCAACGACGTGGTGCGCCAGACGCACGTCAACGATCGCCTGATCGCCGACATCGCGACGTGGCGCGCGTACAGCGGTCATCCCTACCACAACCTCTCAATCGAGCAGGAACTGTTCGGCGCCGGCAGCCAGCACGAGGTCGTCTGCGGCAACACGAGCCCCGGAGGGCCGAAAGCGCGCACGCAGCTGTGTCTCGTCATCTACGGACCGGCGTCGGGCGCGCGGCGCACGGTGCACGGCGGCTGGTACCTGCCGCCGAAGGTCGAGGACGTTCGCGCCGACCGCTACGGCTGCTTCGGCGCGGCCTCCACGGGGATGTGCCCGCGGTGAGCGTCACGGCTGCCAGCGCGCCGGCGGCCCGGCCCGCGACGGCGCGGCTGCCCACGTGGTGGCCGCTCGCCGCCCTGATCGTGGTCGCCGCGGCGCTGCGGCTCTCGACGCTCGATCTCCAGAGCTTCTGGTACGACGAGGCGTACACGCCGGTGCACGTCCTGCACGCGAGCCTCTGGAGCACGCTGCGCTCGATGGTGCACAGCGAGAACAGCCCGCCGCTGTGGTACGTGGTGGAGTGGGCCGACTACCGTCTGCTCGGCAGCGGCGAGCTCGCGCTGCGCCTGCCCTCGGCACTCGCCGGGATCGCCACGGTGCCCGTCGCGTGGGCGATCGGGCGCGAGCTCGCCGGCAGGCCCGCCGCGATCGCGACAGCGGCGCTCGTCGCGGTCAACCCGCTGTTCGTCTGGTACTCGCAGGAGGCACGCGCCTACGGGCTGTTCGTGCTCACGGCGGCGCTCGCCCTGCTCTGCTTCCTGCGGGCCCAGCGAGAGCCGACGCCTCGCCGGATGGCCGCGTTCGCGGCGGCCGGCGTGCTCGCGCTGCTCACGCACTACTTCGCCGTCTTCCTGCTCGTGCCGATGATCCTGTGGCTGCTGGCGCGCCCCGCTACCCGCAGACCGGCGCTGATCCCGCTCGCCGCGCTCACGATCGCCGGCGCCGCGCTCCTGCCTCTGATCTCCGCCCAGGGCGGGCACGGGACGCAGTGGATCGGGCGCTGGCCGCTCTCACAACGCCTCGAAGCGATCCCGCAGTACTACCTCACCGGCTATTCGAGCGGGGCGCTCGGCCATGGCGTCGAGCTGCTCGTACTGCTGCTGGCGCTCGCGGGCATCGGCCTCGGGGCATGGCGGATGCTCGACACGGCGCCCGCAGGCGCCCCGCGTGGAGCGCCCCCCGCGGCGGAGGCGGCGCCCGGGGAGGTCGAGCCGGCCTCCGGGGAGCGCGAGCGGGCACGGCTGGGGATGGTGCTCGCGATCGCGGCGTTCGCGATCCTCGCCCCGATCGTGCTCGCCGTGCTCGGCGCCGACTATGTCGCGCCGCGCAATCTCGTCGGAGCGATGATCCCGGTCACGGCGTTGATCGGGTGCGCGCTCGTCTGGCCCGGCACCGGGCGGACCGGGGTCGCGCTCGCCGCGGCGCTCGCGCTCGCGTTCCTCGTACTGAGCGTCGACGTCGATCTCAGTCCACGGCTCCAGCGCGGCAACTGGCGCGCCGTCGCCCGCGCGCTGCGATCCGGGCCCCGCGCGCGGGCGATCACGACCGTCGAGCTGGGGGGAGCCCCGCTCGAGTACTACCTGCCGCCGCTCGGGAACCTGCCACGCGGCAGCGCCGTCACGGTCAGCGAGATCGACGAGACCGGCTACGCCCCGCTGCGCGCCTCCGCCGGGCGGCCGCCGGCGCCCGGCTTCCGCCTCGTCGCGCGGCTGGACATCGACGGGCTGATCGTCTACCGCTTCGCCTCGCGGGCCCCGAAAAGCGTCTCCGAGCTCGCGCTGCGCCGCCACGTGATCACGCTCGCGAGGCCGGAGGTGCTCGTTCCGCCGGGGCTTCTGGTGTCCTCGGTGCGCTAGGAAACGGCAGCCGGGCTCAGGCAAATGTCGTCGTTCGTCAAAAAGATCTAGCTTTCCCACCATGGCATCCTCGACCGTCGACGCACGAAGCGAGGCCAGGGTCGCTCTGAGGCTCGCCTGCGAGCAGCTGCTCTCGCTCCAGGACGGCGCGGGTTGGTGGCGCGGCGAGCTCCAGACGAACGTCACGATGGACGCGGAGGACATGCTCCTGCGCGAGTTCCTGGGTGTACGGCGCACGGGGGAGACCGAACGCTCGGCTGCCTGGATCCGCTCCCAGCAGCGCGCAGACGGCACCTGGGCCAACTTCCACGGTGCCCCCGGAGACCTCTCGACGACGATCGAGGCCTACTGGTCGCTGCGGCTGGCGGGCGATCCGCCGGAGGCGGAGCACATGCGAGCCGCCGCGGGGTTCATCCGCCAGGAGGGCGGGCTCGAGCGTGCGCGCGTCTTCACGAAGCTGTGGCTCGCACTCTTCGGCCTTTGGTCCTGGGATCGCCTCCCGGCGCTCCCGCCGGAGGCGATCCTGCTCCCCTCCTGGATGCCGCTCAACGTCTACGACTTCGCCTGCTGGGCACGCCAGACGATCGTCGCGCTGTCGATCGTCAAAGCTCACCGGCCCGTTCGCACGCTCCCGTTCGGCCTCCAGGAGCTGCACGCAGCCGGCCCAGCGGGCGCCCGAGGGGCCTCCCGCGGCGGCGCGTGGCTGGCGCGACTGGACCGTCTGCTGCGCGCGTACGAGCGCCATCCGATCGGTCCCGTGCGGCGCCTCGCGCTGGGGCGCGCCGAGCGCTGGATCGTGCGCCGCCAGGAGGCCGACGGATCCTGGGGCGGCATCCAGCCGCCGTGGGTCTACTCGCTGATCGCGCTGCACCTCGGCGGCTATCACCTCGAGCATCCCGTGATGCGCCGCGGCCTCGAGGGCCTCGACGGCTTCATCGTCGAGGATCGCGACGACTCGCGGAGCGTCGGCGCGCCTCCCGGCGCGAGCCGGCGCCTCGAAGCCTGCCAGTCGCCGGTCTGGGACACGGCGCTCGCGATGGTCGCGCTCAGCGACGGCGGCCTCGCAGGCAGCCATCCGGCGATGCTGCGTGCCGCAGAGTGGCTGCTCGGTGAGGAGGTGACGGTATCCGGCGACTGGGCGGTGGCGCGGCCGGGCCTCGCACCCGGGGGGTGGGCATTCGAGTTCGCGAACGTCAACTATCCCGACGTCGACGACACTGCCGAGGTCGTGCTCGCGCTGCGCCGCGCCGCGCCCGGCGGGGCCGACACCTCGGCCGAGCCGAACGGCGCGGGCCTCCCAAGGCCGCAGGACGGCTCGCGTCCGGGGCTCGCTCGGCGCATCGACGGCGCCGTCGCGCGCGCGCTCGAGTGGGTGGAGGGGATGCAGAGCTCGGACGGCGGCTGGGGGGCGTTCGACGCCGAGAACACCCGCCGGCTCGTGCGCGAGCTGCCGTTCCTCGACTTCGGCGAGGTGATCGACGAGCCGAGCGCCGATGTCACCGCGCACACCGTGGAGATGCTCGGCGCGCTCGGCCTGGCCGGCTCGCCCGCGGCCAGGACAGGCGTGCGGTGGCTGCTCGAGAACCAGGAGCCGAGCGGCTCCTGGTACGGACGCTGGGGCGTCAACCACATCTACGGCACCGGCGCTGCGATCCCCGCGCTGATCGCCGCCGGGGTCGACCCCTCGCAGCCGTGCATCCGGCGCGCCGTCGAGTGGCTCGAGCACATCCAGAACGAGGACGGCGGATGGGGCGAGGATCCGCGCTCCTACGACGACCCGGAGTGGATCGGCCGGGGTCCGAGCACCGCCTCGCAAACCGCGTGGGCGCTGCTCGCGCTGCACGCCGCCGGCGAGCGCTCGGAGGCCGTCGAGCGCGGCGTCGGCTGGCTGCTCGCCACGCAGCGTCCGGACGGCGGCTGGGACGAGCCGCAGTACACGGGCACGGGGTTCCCCTCCGACTACTACATCAACTACCACCTCTACAGGCTGACGTTCCCGATCATGGCTCTCGGCCGCTGCCTCGCCGCGGACTCCGACGACGGCGCCGACGGCGCGGGCGGAGTCTCCGGGCTGAAGGGGTGATGCCGATAGCGAACGCCCCGACCGGCGCGCCGGCCGCCGACGCGGTGATGGCTCGCGCGCAGACGGAGAACTTCCCCGTCGCGAGCCGCGTGCTGCCGCGGCGAGTCCGGTCGGACCTGCTCGCGCTCTACGGCTTCGCCCGGCTGGTCGACGAGCTCGGCGACTCCGCCGCTGGGGACCGGCTCGCCGCGCTCGACTGGCTCGAAGGCGAACTCGACCGGGCGTTCGAGGGCCGCGCTCGCCACAGGCTGCTCGTTCGCCTGCAGCCGACGCTGCGCGAGCACGGGCTGCCCCGCGAGCCGTTCGTCCGCCTGATCGAGGCCAACCGCGTCGATCAGCGCGTCCACCGCTACGCGACCTGGGAGGAGCTTTGCGTTTACTGCGCGCTGTCGGCGGACCCCGTCGGCGAGCTCGTGCTCGGCGTGCTCGGCGTCGCGACGCCCGAGCGGATCGCGCTGTCTGACTCGATCTGCACCGCGCTGCAGCTCACCGAGCATCTCCAGGACGTCGCCGAGGATCTCGCGCAGGGGCGCGTCTACCTGCCCGCGGAGGACCTCGACCGCTTCGGCTGCACCATCGAGGACCTCGCCGCGCCCCACGCGGGCGGTCCGCTCCGGGAAGTGCTCGCCTTCGAGGTCGCCCGCGCGCGCGGGCTGCTCGACGAGGGGGCGCCGCTGATCGGCGAGCTGCGCGGCCGCGCGAGGATCGCGCTCGCGGGCTTCGTCGCGGGCGGTCGCGCGGCGCTCGACGCGATCGAGCGCGCCGGCTACGACGTGCTCGCGGGCCCTCCGCGTGCGGGGACGCCGCGCAGGCTTCGCGCGCTGGCCGCGACGCTTGCAGGCAGAGGGGCGCGGCGATGAGGACCGACGACGAGGTCGCGCGCGCATACGCGCGCTGTGAAGACATCACCCGCAGGCAGGCGGCGAACTTCTTCTACGGCATCCGCCTGCTGCCGCGCGAGCGCCGCCGCGCGATGTGCGCCGTGTACGCCTTCGCGCGGCGCGTCGACGACATCGGCGACGGCACCCTCGCGCGCGAGGAGAAGCTCCGTCGCCTCGACGACGAGGCGGCGGCGCTCGCGCGACTGGAGGCCGGCGGGAACGCCGCGCCGGGGGCCGACCCGGTGCTCGTCGCGCTCGCCGACGCGTACGGCCGCTTCGGCCTGCCCGCCGGCGCCCTCGGCGAGCTGATCGAGGGCGTCCGCATGGACGTCACGGGTGTGACCTATGAGCGCTTCGAGGACCTCGTGCTCTACTGCCGGCGCGTCGCCGGCGCGATCGGGCGCGTCTGCCTGGCGATCTTCGGCCTCTCGCCGCGCGCCTCGAGCAGGCCCGAGGAGGCCTCGCGGCTCGCCGACGACCTCGGCGTGGCGCTGCAGCTGACGAACATCCTCCGCGACGTGCGGGAGGACGCGATCAACGGGCGTGTCTACCTCCCCGCCGAGGATCTCCGCCGCTTCGGCCTGCTCGCGTCGCCGGCAGCGGACTCCGAAGGGGCCTCCGGTGCGCCCGCGGTGCTGACGGCGATCATCGACGGCCGAGCGAGCGACAACGGGCGCGCACAGGCGGGCGACGGGCGGCTCTACGAGCTGATGCGCTTCGAGGCCGCACGCGCCCGCGAGTGGTTCGACCGCGGCCTCACGCTCGCGCCGCTGCTCGACAGGCGCAGCGCTGCGTGCGTGCTGGCGATGGCGGGGATCTACCGCCGCCTGCTGGAGCGCATCGAGGCCGATCCCGCGCGCGCGGCCCACGAGCGGATCTCGCTGCCGGCGCACGAGAAGGCGCTCGTCGCCGCGCGCAGCATGCTCGGAGGCCGCCCGTGAGCGCTCCGCGCGTCGCCGTCGTCGGCGGTGGGCTCGCCGGGATCGCGGCGGCGCTCGACTGCGCGGACGCCGGGGCCGAGGTGACGCTCGTCGAGGTTCGCCGCAGGCTCGGCGGCGCCGCCTACTCGTTCGAGCGCGACGGGCTCCAGATGGACAACGGACAGCACGTGTTCCTGCGCTGCTGCATCGCCTACCGCGCGCTGCTCGCGCGCCTCGGCAGCGCGTCCCAGGTGCGCATCCAGCCGCGTCTCGACATCCCTGTCCTGAAGCCCGGATTCCCGACGGCCCGCCTGCGCCGCTCGGCGCTGCCGGCTCCCTTTCACCTTGCGGGGGCGCTGCTGCGCTATCCGCACCTGAGCTTCCGCGAGCGGCTCGCGGCCGCACGGGCGGCCCTGGCGCTCACCCGCGTCGCCGAAGCCGGCGAGCGCGCTGACGGCGAGACCTTCGGCGAGTGGCTCGCGCGCCATGGCCAGAGCGAGGCCGCGGTCGCGGCCCTCTGGGACCTGATCGCGCTTCCCACCCTCAACGTCGCGGCGGCCGACGCCTCGCTCGAGCTCGCCGCCTTCGTCTTTCGCACGGGCCTCCTGTCGAGCGCCGGCGCCGGCGACATCGGCTTTCACGTGGGGGTGCTCGACGAGACGATCGGCGGCCCCGCGGCGCGGGAGCTCGAGCGCTGCGGGGTCCGGGTGCTGCTGGCGTGGCGCGCCGAGCGCCTGCAGCGCGCGGGGGCGGGACTCGAGGTGCACGGCCGCAGCGGCCGTGCCGGCGCCGGGGCCGACGGCGAGGAGGACGAGCTCAGGAGAGAGGCTGTGCAGGGCGCCGGCTCCCGCGAGGCCGCCGGCGCGGACGTCCTCGCCGCCGACGCGGTGATCCTCGCGCTCCCGCACGCGCGGGCGGCCGGCCTGCTCGAACCGCTGTTCGGGGAGCGCGCGCGGCGGCTGCTGGGGCTCGGCAACTCGCCGATCGTGAACCTGCACCTCCTCTATGACCGGCGGGTGCTCGAGCAGCCGTTCGCGGCGGGCGTCGGCACACCGGTCCAGTACCTGTTCGACAGGACCGCCGCCGCGGGCGCGCCGGCCGGCACCCAGTACCTCGCCGTCTCGCTCTCGGGCGCCGATCGCGAGATGGCGATGAGCGTCGACGCGCTGCGCGAGCTCTACGTCCTCGCGATCGCCGAGCTGCTGCCCGCCGCCCGCACGGCGAAGCTCGAGTACTTCGCCGCGACGCGCGAGCACGCCGCGACCTTCCGCGCGGTCCCCGGGGTCGGCGCGCTGCGTCCGGGCCCGGACACGCAGGTCGCAGGGCTGCACCTCGCGGGCGCGTGGACGGCGACGGGCTGGCCCGCGACGCTCGAGGGCGCCGTGCTGAGCGGCCACGCCGCGGCGCGCTCGACGCTCGCCGCGCTCGAGCTCCAGGCGCCGGCGGGCGGGGCGAGGCGGGATCGCCGCCGCCGCACGGCCGCCGAGGCCAGCGCGGCCGCAACGGTCTCGTGGATGGGGCTGTGAGCAGGTTGCTGATCGCCGCCCCGATGCGCGTCGAGGCGGCGCTGATCTCCTCGGGCGCGCGGGGCGCGAACGTGCGCAAGACGGGCATGGGGCCGGCGCGCTCGAAGGCCGCGGCAGGCGTGCTGGCGCGCGAGCCCTCGGACGCGCTGGTCGTTCTCGGCTTCTGCGGCGGGCTGGACGAGGGCTCGGTTCCCGGCGAAGTGATCGTCGCCGTGGAGGTCGCTCCGGCCGGCGACGAGGGCCACTCCGAGCAGCCGATCCCGCTGCCTGCCGCGGGCGAGCTGCTGACGCTGCTCACGGGCCGCGGCATGAAGGTGCGCTCCGGGCGGATCGCCTGCGTGTCGCGGCTCGCGCTCGGGGAGCGCCGGCGCGAGCTTCACGCGCAGGGCGCGATCGCGGTCGACATGGAGTCGGTGTGGCTCGCGGCAGCCGCCGGCGAGCGGCCGTGCGGGGTGGTGCGTGTCGTGCTCGACAGCCCGTCGCACGAGCTGCTGCGCCCGCGGGCGGCGGCAGGGGCCCTGCGGGCGGCGCGCGCGCTTCGCACCGTCGCGAGGTCGCTTCACGACTGGGCCCCAGCGGGCTAAGGTAGGGCGCGATGGCGGTGCGAATCAGGCAGAGCACGCGCATGGGCTGGTATCTGATGCGCCAGCGGTTGGCCAAACGCGAGCGCTATCCGCTGATCGTGGAGCTCGAGCCGCTGTTCCAGTGCAACCTCGCGTGCTCGGGCTGCGGCAAGATCCAGCACCCCGAGCACGAGCTGCGCCGGCGGATGCCCGTCGAGCAGGCGATCGCTGCGATCGAGGAGAGCGGCGCCCCGATGGTCTCGATCGCCGGCGGAGAGCCGCTGATCCACCCCGAGATCCACGTGATCGCCGACGAGCTGATCAAACGCAAGCGCTTCGTCTACCTCTGCACGAACGCGCTGCTGCTCGAGAAGAAGCTTCCGAACTTCAAGCCGAGCCCGTACTTCTCGTGGGCGATCCACATCGACGGGCTGCGCGAGCGCCACGACGCGTCGGTCGAGCGCGAGGGCGTCTTCGACAAGGCCGTCGCCGCGATCGGGGCCGCAAAGGCTGCGGGCTTCCGCGTGACGACGAACACGACCTTCTTCACGCACGATTCGCCGAAGACGGTTCGTGACGTGCTCGACTTCCTCAACGACGACCTCCAGGTCGACGAGATGATGATCTCGCCCGCCTACGCGTACGAGAAAGCGCCCGACCAGGAGCACTTCCTCGGCGTGCAGCAGACGCGCAAGCTGTTCGGCGAGGCGTTCGCCGACGGCCGGCGCAAGAAGTGGCGCTTGAACCACAGCCCGCTGTTCCTCGACTTCCTCGAAGGGAAGGCCGAATTCGACTGCACCGCCTGGGGGATCCCGAGCTACTCGCTGTTCGGCTGGCAGCGGCCGTGCTACCTGATGGCCGACGGCTACACGACGACCTACAAAGAGCTGGTCGAGACGACCGACTGGAGCAAGTACGGACGCGGACGGGACCCGCGCTGCGAGAACTGCATGGCGCACTGCGGCTACGAGCCAACAGCGGTCCTGAAGACGACGCAGTCGCTGCGCCAGTCGTTGCGAGCGCTCGCCGGTTAGGCCTGCTCGGCCTCGCGTTTGGGGCGGATGTCCTCCCAGCTGAGGCCCTCGGCGAGCAGCGCCGGGATCCCGAGGGTCAGCGCCGTCACCACCTCGACGGCCTGGAGGATGATGCCGTAGGCGATCGCCGAGGCGGCGCCGATGCCGTAGGCCGAGAGCACGACCAGGCACGCGGCCTGGAAGACACCGACGTTCGACGGCGTCGCCGGGAGAACCGCGCTGACGTTCACGGCGAGCAGCACGGCGGCCGCCGCGGTGAGATCCGCGTTCAGGCCGAGCGCAAGGATCACCATGTAGCACGACAGCCACTGAAGGGCCCATGCGAGCAGCTGCAGCGCGATCGCGCTCACGCCGAAGCGCGGATTGGCGAAGACCCGCAGACCCTGGCGGGCGAGGTTCAGCAGGCGCGTGAGCACGACCGCCCAGCGGGCGATGCGCTCGACGTGGGAGCGCTCCGCGAGCGCGAGCAGCCGGGGGCCGCCGAGGATCAGCGCGACGATCAGGAACGGAACCGCGAGGACCGTCACGATCCCGGTGGCGTTCCCGCCGGGCAGGGCCACGCTGCTGAAGGTGACGCCGGCGAGGATCGCCAGCGCGAGCAGGTTGATCAGCGTCTGGGAGAACACCGTGCCCGCGACGACCGGGAGCAGCCGCCTCGTCGGACCATCGAGGTCGCGGGCGAGCACGAGCATGCGTGTCGGCTCGCCGACCCGCCCCGGGAAGACCGCCGAGGCCATCACGCCGATCATCGTGCCGCGGATCACCGGAGCCCAGCGGATCGGCGTGTCCGGGAGCGCCGCGCGCAGCACCTGATGCCACGAGGATGCGCGCAGGAACAGCGAGAGCATCATCAGCAGCACGGCCAGCGCGATCCAGCCGGGTCTCGCCGTGGCGAGCGCGTGACCGATCCCGTGCAGGTCCAGCCGCGAGACTGCGAACACGACGAGCCCGGCGAGCACCACCGCCAGCGCGGCCATCGCGATGCGCCTGCGAATACTCCAGCGGCGACGGCGCGTGGCGTTCTCCGGCGTGCCCATCGTCCGGGGTCTATCAGAGCGCCCGGCTCGTCTCGGCGCCGGTCGCTGCGAGAACCTTTGCGCGATGCCGCGCGTCGACGCCAGAGAGCTTGCAGCGATCTTCGCCGGCGGCTGCGTCGGCGGCGTGTTGCGCGCCGCGCTCGCCGAAGGCCTCCCGCACGCGCCAGGCAGCTGGCCCTGGGCGACGTTCGCCGTGAACCTCGTCGGGGCGCTGCTGCTCGGCTGGTTCGTCACGCGCCTGGACGAGCACCTCCCGCCCTCGTTGTACGCCCGCCCGCTGCTCGCGACCGGGCTGTGCGGCGCGCTGACGACGTTCTCGACGATGATGGTCGAGGTCCTGCGGATGATCGACGGCGGCCATCGCGCGCTCGCCGGCGCGTACGCCGCGACGAGCATCGTCTGCGGGCTGGCGGCGATCTTCGCCTCGACCAAGCTCGTGCGCAGGGCCCGGCTGGCGTCGTGAGCGCCGTGCTGCTGTGGCTGGGCGTCACGCTGATCGCCGGGCTCGCCTCGGTCGCGCGGTTCCTGCTGGACGCCGCGCTCTCCTCGCGCGCGGGCGGGCGCTTCCCGCTCGGCACGCTCGCGGTCAACCTCTCAGGAGCGCTCGTGCTCGGGCTGCTCGTCGGCGTCTCCCTGCACGGCGATGCGTACCTGCTGGCCGGCACCGCGGCGCTCGGCTCCTACACCACCTTCTCGACGTGGATGTTCGAGTCGCACCGTCTCGCCGAGGACGGCGAGGGCTGGATGCTCGCGATGAACGTGCTCGCGAGCCTCCTGCTCGGCGTCGCGGCTGTCGCGGCAGGGCGCGCGATCGCCGGCGGCTGAGAATGCGCGAGGCACTGAAGCTCACGACCTATTCCGGCGAGCGCGCGCGCCACGGCGGGCGCCCGCTCGCCGACGTGCTGATGGACCTCTACGCCCGCCGGCAGGTGCGCACGAGCGCCCTGTTCCGCGGCCTCGAGGGGTTCGGCGCGGCGCAGCGCCTGCGCAGCGCGCGCGTGCTGAGCCTCTCCGAGGACCTGCCACTGGTGACTGTCGCCGTGGACCTGCGCGAGCGCCTCGCGCGCGTCATCGAGGAGGTCGCGGCGATCGCGCCACGGGGCCTGTTCACGGTGGAGCGCGCGCGTCTGCTCGAGCCCAACGGCGGCGCGAGCGAGGCCGACCTGGGCGGCGGAGCGAAGCTCACCGTCCACCTCGGCCGCCACGAGCGCGCACACGGCCGCCCGGCCTACCTCGCCGCGGTCGAGCTCCTGCACCGGCACGGGGTCGCGGGCGCGACGGTGCTGCTCGGCGTCGACGGGACCCTCGCGGGGGAGCGCCGCCGGGGGCGGTTCCTTGCCTCGAACGCGCTCGTTCCGATGATGCTGCTGAGCGTCGGCGACGCCCGGGCGATCGCCCGCGCGCTCCCGGAGCTCTCCGCGATGCTCAGCGGCGCGCAGCTCACACTCGAGCGCGTCCAGGTCTGCAAGCGCGACGGTCTGCTGCTGGCCGAGCCGAGCGCGACGCCGGCCGGCGCTCACGGCGGCTCGGCCTGGTGGCGCAAGCTCGACGTCTACGCCGGCGAGCAGACCCGCGACGGCGGCGAGCCGCTCTACAACGCGCTCGTCAGGCGCCTGCGCGCCGAGGGCGCGGCCGGAGCGACGGTCCTGCGGGGAATCTGGGGCTACCACGGCGAGCACCGGCCGCACGGCGAACATCCCTGGTCGGTGCGCCGCCGCGTTCCGGTGCTCGTGACGGTGATCGACACACCCGTCAACTCGCAGCGCTGGTTCGAGATCGTCGACTCGCTGACCATGCACGCAGGGCTCGTCACGAGCGAGCTGGTGCCCGCGCTCGCCGCGCGGGAGCCCCCGAGCTCCGCTGACTCGCGTCACCCTGAGCCCTAGACCGGCCAGTGGCGGCCCAGCCGCGCCGCAGCGCGCCTGCTCAGCTGCGTCTCGGGCACGTCGCCCGCGCGTGGGGGCTCGCCCGAGCCGAGCGCGAGCAGCGTGTCGAGCAGCGACTCGGCGAGCGCCTGAGGTTCATAGCCGCCCTCGAGCACGCCGCCAAGCGGCGCGTCGCGCTCGCCGGCGAGAGCGAGCAGGTGGCGCGCCATCTCGCCGAACGAGTCGCTCTCGAGGCTGCAGCCCGCGAGCGGATCGCGGCGGTGGGCGTCGAAGCCGGCGGACAGTAGCACGAGGTCGGGCTCGAAGGCGCGCGCCGCGGGCAGCACGACGTGCGCGAGCAGCGAGAGCCAGAGCTCCTCGCCCGAGCCGGCGGGAACGGGCAGGTTGAGTGTGTATCCCTCGCCGCGGCCCGAGCCCGCGTCGCTCAGGGGGCCGCTGCCGGGATAGATGCCGCCCTGGTGGATGCTGGCGAACAGCACGTCGGGCCGGTAGCGGAAGATCTCGGCGGTGCCGTTGCCGTGGTGCACATCCCAGTCGAGGATGAACACGCGGCGAGCGCCGAGCTCGCGGAGCGCCAGCTCGGCAGCCACGGCGACGTTGTTGAACAAGCAGAAGCCCATCGCGCGGGCCGCTTCGGCGTGGTGGCCCGACGGTCGCGCCGCGCTGAAGGCGAGCCGCGCCTCGCCCGCCAGGAGCGCGCGCGTCATCTCGCACGCGCCCCCCGCCGCATGCAGCGCCGCGCGGTAGGAGGGCTCGCCGACGAACGTGTCGGGATCGACCGCGCCGCCCCCGATCGAGGAGAGGTTCCTGATCCTCGACACGTGCCCCGGTGTGTGGACGAGCTCGAGCGTCGCCTCGTCGAGCGCGGGCGACTGGCGACGCTGCCAGCCGGCCCAGTCGTGCTCGGCGAGCATGCTTTCGATGCTCAGCAGCCGCTCGGGGGTGTCAGGGTGGCCGGGCGAGTGCGCCCGCGGGTCGTGCTCCAGGCTCGAGGGATGGTGGAAGTAGAGGGCCTGTGCCGGCGGCCGCCGCTGCGCATCCGCGTCCACGATCACCCGATCCTAGTCGGGGGCGCCCCCGCGGTCGACGCCGGGGCCCGCGGTCCGCGTCAGCGTCAGCGGAGATGCGGGCTGAGCGCTTTCCGGATGTAGTCCGGCCAGGGAGTCGGCTGCGGCTCGGTGCCGGCGCCCGACAGGGTGGCGACGCAGACGTGGCGAAGGCGCCCGGCCACGAGCAGCTCCTCGCCGCGCATCACGTCGATCTCGGTCGTGATCGCGGTTCGCCCGAGCCTCGCGAGCTCGGCGCGCAGCTGGAGCTCATCGTCGTAGCGAGCGGGCGAACGGAAGGTGAGGTTTGCCTCGGCGACGACGGCGTCGACACCCCGCTCGACCATCTCCTGCCACGGCCCGACGGCCTCCCGCCACAGCTCCGTGAAGGCGACGTCGAAATACAGCAGGTAGTTGGCGTTGAAGACGATCCCCTGCGGGTCACACTCGCCGTAGCGAACTCGTAGCTCGTGAACGAACGGCGCGGGCAACAAGCGGCAGGCTACCGCCTGCAACGGGTGCGCCGACCGCCGCCGGGCGGCCGCCGCGTCCGCTACAGGTCGCGGCCCATCCACACGTGCGGTATGCCGGCCTCCTCGAAGCGGCCGGACTCGACCGCGAAGCCGGCCTGTTCGTAGAGGCGCGTGGCCTGCATCTGGGCGGCGAGGCGCGCGCGATCGCAGCCCAGCTCGCGAGCGCGCGCGAGCGCCATCTCGAGCATCCTCGCCGCGATGCCGCGCCGTCGCCAGCTGCTTTCGACCGCGACCCGCCCGATCTTCGCCTCCGAGCCCGCGGCGAGCAGCCTTAGCGTCGCGACGACGCGCGAGCTGCCCGTCTGCACTGCGACGAGATGCAGCGCGCGATCGTCGAGGCCGTCGAGCTCCTCCTCCTTGGTGACGCCCTGTTCGCGGCAGAAGACCTGCTCCCTGACGGCGACCGCCCCCGCGACCGTCTCCTCGTCCTCGGCCCAACGCACCTGGACGTCGTCCTCGCCACGGGAACCCGTGGACGGCGCGCCGCTAGGACGACTCGGCATGGCCGCGAAAGCGCCACAGCGTGCGCTGCTCATCGAGCGTCAGCAGCCGCCAGCGGCGCGCCCTCTGCAACCACACGTAGATGCGGACGTCGAGCATGCTGCGGACGTCTGCGAGCAGCGCGAGCGTCGCCCGCGTGTCCGCGTCTTCGGCGAGCACCTGCGAGCTGCGCACGTCGAGCACCTTGAAGGTGCGCGGCCCGAGCGGCTCCGGCTGCGCGACGACGCGCGGTGGACGCTCGAGCGTGACGGTCGACAGCTCCGCCTCGCGCGCCGAGCGCGCGGGAGCCTGCTCGAGCGGCACGACATGTGCGCCCGTGCCCTTCGTCTCCGTGTCCAATCGCCAGGTTTTCGCCATTCCATCAATCTAGCCGCCCGCCGTCGCGACGCCGGTCGGCCTACGCTACGGGGCAATGGCCGCCATCGAGAAGCTGCGCGCGCGGATGGGCGAGCTCGCCGACCTCGGCGCCCTCGAGATGCTCGCGAGCTGGGATCAGCTCGTGATGATGCCCTCGGAGGGGGCAGCCGGCCGGGCGCACCAGCTCGGAACGCTCGCGCGGCTGGCCCACGAGCGTGCGACCGCCGAGGACATCGGCGCGTGGCTCGACGAGCTCGACGGCATCGAGCTCGAGGGGATCGATCGCGACATCGTGCGGCTCGCGCGCCGTGACTGGGAGCGGGCACGCCGCGTGCCCGGCGACCTCGCGGCGGAGCTCTCGCGCGCGCACGCCGAGGGGCAGGAGAGCTGGCAGCTCGCGCGTGCGCGAGACGACTTCGCCTCCTTCGCGCCCGCGCTCACGCGCAACATCGAGCTCGCTCGCGCGTACGCCGAGTGCGTCGCCGCGGACGGTGGCGGGCGCTACCAGGCGCTGCTCCACGACTACGACTTCGGGCTGCGGGTCGAGGAGCTCAGGAGCCTGTTCGCGACGCTTGGCGAACGGCTCGCACCGCTCGTCGGCGAGGCGACCGCCCACTCGCCGCGCCGCGAGCTCGAGGTTCCGGTCGCGGCTCAGAAGCTTGCCGTCGCGGGCACGCTCGAGCGCATCGGCGTCGATCACGCGAGCTGGCGCGTCGATGTCTCGGCGCACCCGTTCAGCTCATCGATGGCGCGCCGCGACACGCGGCTGACGACGCGCTACGGAGACGGAGACGCCGAGTCGCTGCTCAGCTCGCTGCACGAGTTCGGACACGGCCTCTACGAGCGCCAGATCGATCCGTCGCTCGAGCGGACGAACCTCGGCCACGGGACGTCGATGTCGATCCATGAGTCCCAGAGCAAGCTCTGGGAGAACCACGTCGCGCGCAGCCCGGCGTTCGCCGAGGTGCTCGCGGGCGAGCTCGCAGCCGGGGGCTTCCCGATCTCGGCGCCGGACCTCAACGCGACGCTCGTCGGCGTGGAGCCGTCGCTGATCCGCGTCTCGGCCGACCCGCTCACCTACCCGCTCCACATCATCCTCCGCTTCGAGCTCGAGCTCGCGATGATCGAAGGTGAGCTGGAGGTCTCAGACCTGCCGGAGGCGTGGCGCGAGGGGATGCGCCGGCTGCTGGGCCTCGAGGTCCCGTCGGACGCGCTCGGGTGCCTGCAGGACATCCACTGGGGCGCCGGGAGCTTCGGCTACTTTCCGAGCTATGCGCTGGGCTGTTTGATCGCGGCACAGCTGTGGGAGACGATGGCGGCGGAGATCGGCCCGCGCGAGGACGATCTGCGCCGCGGCGACGTGGCGGCGATCCAGCGCTGGCTCGGCGAGCGCGTGCACCGCCACGGGCGGCGGCTGGACACGATCCCGCTGCTCGAGCAGGTCACCGGCGGCGGGCTCGCGAGCGAGCCGTTCCTGAGTTATGTCGCGCCGCTGGCGGGACGCGCCTAGGACCTCGCCGCGGGCGCCTGGCCATTCGTCCTGCTCGAATGGGATGCGGCTCATGGGCCGGACGCCCCTGCCGATGGATCCCCGGGAACTGAGGCGGGTCAGCGTGCCGGCCGGCACGGCGTCCCAGCCTGCCGGATCCGCGAGCAACCTCCAAGCCATGAGAGATCTACTCAGCCTCAGCAGCGAGCGCGTCGGCCTTGACCGCGTCGTCGAGCTGACCAACCGGCACCTCGGACTCGACGTCGTGTACGTCGCAGAGCTGACCGACGCACGGCAGATCTGCCGCGCGGCCGCGGGCGACGCCGCGTCGTTCAAGGTCACCGTCGATGACAGCTCGACCTCGATGGCGACCTACTCCCGGCTGCTCGTGGCCGGACGGATTCCGAGCGTCATCCGCGACGCGGGCGCCGACCCGCGGGTCGCCGGCCTGCCGATCACGCACAACGGGCCCGTCGGCTCGTTCATCGGCGTTCCCCTGCGGCTCTCGGACGGAGAGCTCTACGGAACGCTGTGCGCGCTGAGCCACCAGCCCGACCCGACGCTCGACGAGCGCGACGTGCGCTTCATGACGATGCTCGGCGAGCTGCTGATAGGGGATCTGGACGAGCAGCGCCGCCAGGAGCGGCTCCGCTCGAGACTCCTCGAGCTGATCGAAACGGAGAACCTCGATGTCGCCTACCAGCCGATCATCGATCTCCGCAGCGACCGCTGCATCGGGATCGAGGCGCTCGCACGCTTCCCCGAGCCGTTCGGGCGGCCAGATGAGACGCTCGCGGCCGCGCAGCGCCTGGACCTGAGCCTCGAACTCGAACGCCTGGTCGTGCGCCATGCGTGGAAGATGCTGCCCGAGCTGGGATCCGGCCAGTTCCTCGCCCTGAACCTGTCCCCCGACGCGCTCGTCGAGCTCGCTCGCAGGGCGAACCTGCGTCCGGAGCTGCGCGTCGACCAGATCGTCATCGAGGTCACCGAGCACACGGTCGTCGACTGCTACGCCGCGCTTCATCGCGAGCTCGAGCCACTCCGCCGCCGCGGGCTGCGGATCGCCGTCGACGACGCCGGAGCGGGGTACGCCTCGCTGCGGCACGTGCTCGAGCTGCGGCCGGACTTCATCAAGGTCGACCGCTCGCTGATCCACGGCATCTCCGCGGACCACGCGCGGCGCGTCGCGGTCAGCGCCTTCCTGTCGCTCGCGCTCGACCTCGGCTCGAGCGTCGTCGCCGAGGGCGTCGAGCAGCCCCAGGACCTCGCGACCGTACGCGAGCTCGGTCTGCACGCGGTCCAGGGCTACCTGCTCGGCAGGCCGACGACCAGCCGCGACGCTCTGGCCGAGTGGATCGGGCCAGGCTCGCAGGCCGCTGCGCGTGCGCCAGAGCGGCGCTCCGCCCGGCGCTCGATCAGGCGCCGCCCGGCGGCGCGGATCTCCTGAGGCTGCACGCGGCGCTCAATAGAGCGCGGTCGCCAGCCGGCGGCGCGCGTCGCGCGCGAGCTCGGAGTCCGAACCGAGCGAATCGAGGATCCCCACGATCACCTGCCGGATGTCCTCGCGATCGCCGTTGCGGCGCTCGAGCGCGCCGAGCAGCTCGTCGAGACCGCGCTCGACGTCGCCTGCGTCGAGTGCCTCGAACGCGCCGGCGAGCTCGTCGTCGCCCTCGAGGCGCAGCCGTGCGGCGAGACCGTCGGCCTGGAAGCTGCCCCTGACCGGCTCGAGGACGGCGCCGGCCTCGTCGCGCTCCCCGCGGGCCAGCAGCAGCTGCGCAAGCGCGACGGACGCGTCGGGGCGGCCCGGCTCGAGCTCCACGGCCCGGCGCAGCGACGCCTCGTCGCCCTGCTCGACCAGCGCATCGGCCTCGGAGGGGACCAGCGCGTCGAAGAAGCGCTCCACCACCGGGCCGGGCTGCGCGCCGACGAACTCGGCCACGACGTCTCCGTCCTTGAACGCCTTCACCGCCGGGATGCCGCGGATGTCGAACTGCTGCGCGATGTTCGGGTTCGCGTCGGTTTCGATCTTCGCGAGCACGACGTCGCCCTCGCGCTCAGCGGCCGCCTGCTCGAGGAGCGGGCTCAGCTGGCGGCAGGGACCGCACCACTCCGCCCAGAAATCCACCACCACAGGAGTCGTCCGCGAGCGCTCGAGCACCTCGCGCTCGAAATCGGCCTCGGCGACGTCGATCACGGTCATGCACCAAGGGTACGAGGCTCGGCCGCGTCCCGCCGGGACGCGTCGTCGCGGGCCTTGGCGGCGCGGTTCGGAGAGCCCGGACGCCGCGGGCGCGCTGCCGGGCGCGCGCCTATCGCCACCAGGGCTTCCGGCGGGCCTCGGCGACGCGCATCGCGGGCGCGATCAGGTCGGCGAGGTGCTCGGCGAGGTGGTCGAGGTTCTCGCACAGCCAGATCCCGTAATGCGAGTTGGAGGAGGCGGGCACAACGTCCTGCGGGCCCAGCTTCGGAGGCTCCAGCGCGAGCACGGCCTGCCGCCGCGGCCGTTCGAGCAGCTCGGCGAGCCGTTCGTACCACGCGACCAGCGTGCCCGTGCGATGCTCGAGCGCCGCCCGGGTCGCGCCGGCTCCGCTGCCGCCGGGAGGCAGCCCCGCCACGAGCTGTGCGGTGAGCCGCAGCCGCAGGGACCCTCCGACGAGGCGCCACAGCTCAGGCATCTCCATGTGCTTGGTCCCCTGCTCGGTCGCGAACGCGCGCAGCGCGTCGTCGAGACGCAGCGCCGCCCTTGCCGATGCGGCGGCGCGATCGGGCTCTCGCGGGCGCGAGCCCGACGCCCGGGCGACGGCCTGCGCGAGGTGGGAGGCGGCCGCACGAAAGGCGTCTGCCAGGTCGTCGCCGACGAGCGATGAGAGCCCCCGCGGCCAGAACAGCGTGCCCGCGATGACGCTCACGCCCACGCCGAGCGCGACGTCCTCGATTCGCACGACGCCGACTTTCCATCCCACCGGCGCGAGCAGGTTGAAGAGCACGGCGACCATCACCGTGAAGGCAGCCTGGCCGATCGCGAACGGGACGGTCCCCGGCGCGTAGGCGGCGACGAACACAGCGATCGGAAGCGCGACCCACAGCGCCGTGGAGTCGGTGCCGATTGCGAGCAGCAGCGCGCCTCCGATCACGAATCCGAGCGCCGTGCCCAGCAGCGCGTGCAACGCACTCGACCCCGTGGAGACCGCGTTCGTGCGCAGCACCGAGAGCGCTCCGAGCACCACCCAGAACCCGTGCTGGACGCTGCTCACGTCGGCGATCGCGACAGCCGCAGCCAGCGCCACCGAGCCACGCAGGCTGTTGATGAACCACACGGAGCGCAGGCTGGCGTCGCGAAGCGCCACCCCGGCGATGCCCGAGAGACGGCGCGCCGCCCGGAAGCCCGCTGCGCGGGCGTGCGGGTGCCGTTCCTCGGCATCGGCCCGGTCGGGGTCGGCGAGCCTCGAGGCGACGAGCGCATCGGCACCGAGCGCGAGCACGGCCCCGGCGATCGCGTGCGAATGGAACGAGGCTCGCGAGGCTTCCCGGAAGCCGGGCTGTCCCGGGCTCAGTTTCGCGAGCGCCGCGAGGCTCTCCGAGCGCGCACGTTGGAGACGCTCGAGGTCCGGCCGTTGCCGGCCACCGTCGAACAGGCCGGCCACACCCACGAGCACGGCGCTCGCCGCCGCGAGGAGTTCGCGGTCGGCACCGGCGTCCTGGTCGAGGTCCTTCAGCTCCTCAGCCGCGTCGGCGACGAGCGCGGCCAACCACTGCAGCAGCTCGACGCAGTTCGCGAGCGCCTCGTCGGGTACGGCAAGGCCGGTGGGACGGTACGGGGTCGCGGTGAACCGGGCGACGAGATCGCGCTCGTCGGCGGCGATCTCGGCCAGCAGCCGGGCGTCGCAGGGACCTCGGAGCGCCCCTTCGAGCACCTCGCCGAGCGCCGCCGCGAGCTTGGCGGCGGCAGCCCGCAGGCGGTCGTCTCCAGGTGGCGGCGAGAGCATCAGAACCGCCGCGGTGCCGGCGACCGACGCAAGCCACCAGCCGGCGAGGCGATCCGGGATCATCGCGATCGTCCCGGGCGAGGCCGCCGGGAGCACGTACGCGAGCAGCGCGCCCGTGACGCTGGACGCTGCGTTCGGCCCCGCAGCTCCCGCGTAGAAGACCGCGAAGGTCACCGGCACCGTCACCAACGCCGCGAGCAGCGTCGAGTGGCTCACAGCGGTCCCGATCGTGAGCAGCACGCTGCCTGCGATCGCGAGCGCCGTGTGCGCCAGCAGCTTGTCGCGTCGCGTGCCGGCGAAGGACGACAGCACGAGCGTCGCGAACCCCCCGAACGCCGCGAACGTCGCCATCTGCAGGTTCCCGATCACCTGGTCGGTGAGCGCGAACAGCCCCGGTACGACGACCGCCGCGCGGACCGCGCGGATCGCCGCCGCGCTCGACCAGACCGGTCGCCATCCGCGCGCGACGGGGCCCGCCCCAGAGCCTCGCCTCAGGCGAGAGGTCCCCAGACCGTGAGCCACGCCCGCCACGGAGGCGAGTCTACAGCCGTGCCTCGCCTCTCAAGCTGCGCCGCCCTCCCGATTCACGCCCCTTCGGAGCCTGTCACGGCAGACACCCGGACGACACACATTGCCCGATCCGGACCCGCCTCGGCACGTCTCGGACGACAAGCGTGTAGTCGTTCGGAACGATTTGTCCTCCGTTCGTCGAAGCGTGGTTCACACCCGCTCGCGGGAGGTTCATGCTTACAGATATCGGATGCATCACGGGAGGCAGTTCACGACACGGACAAGTCGTCGTGTGAAGTGTGAATCGCACATCTCGGGCACAACCAGCGAGACGGGAGATGTTCATATGCAGTCGCTTCGAGCCCGCAGGCATGCACTACGACGCGCGTCGTCGGTGCACGACGTTGCACGGATGCCGAACCTGACGCCTCTCACACCGAGCGGGCAGAAGGTAGGCGAAAGCCGGCACGAACCGCAGACCTTCGGCGCCGCGGTGCCGAGTGACCCATACGCGGCGTGGGTCGCCCGGCGCGAGGCCGAGCAGGAGCGCCAGGGCACGGATGTGAGGTGGGTGGTCAGGCCACGGACGCTCGCGGGCGCGCAGACGCCGGGCGCACGCGTGACGCGGGTCTGAACTGGAGGCAGCAGTCCGACGACGACCGCAGCCGGTCGCGGTCGTCGTCGGTGGAGGCATGCGATCGCGAGCACCGCTAGCGTGCCCGGCGTGCCACAGAAGGGCAACAGCTGATGGCCGACTGGCCGACGATCGCATCGCTCGCGACCGCGGCCGGCACGGGCGTCCTTGCGGTTGCGACGTTCTCCTCGGTTCGCTCGGGGCAGCGCTCGACGCGCATCGCCGAGCGCTCGACGGCGATCGCCGAGCGCTCGCTGCTCCTTGGCCTGCGCCCCGTGCTGGCTCCGTCGCGCGTGACGGATCCACCCGAGACCGTTCGCTTCGGCGACGGGCGGATGGTGACGGTCGTCGGCGGTCTCGCGGCCGTCGAGCGCGCGAAGGAACGCTTCTACTTCGTGATCCCGCTGCGGAACGTGGGCAACGGCCTGGCGGTGCTCCAGGCATGGCGACTGTCGCCGCATACGCCCGAGATCGGCGAGGAGCACCCCGACCCGGCTGAGCACCGCCGGCAGACGCGCGATCTGTACGTCCCGGCGGGTGAAACCGGCTTCTGGCAGGGGGCGGTCCGCGAGCCCGACGATCCGTTCCGGCCGGGTCTGTCCGAGGCCTTCGACGAGGGCGCGACGATCACCGTGGACCTGCTCTACGGCGACCACGAGGGAGGCCAGAACGCGATCAGCCGGTTCATCCTGACCCGCGAGGAGGACGGGCGGTGGCGGGCCGGCGTCGTGCGCCACTGGTCCCTCGAAGGGCTCGAGCCACGGTGGCGGTAGCCGCGCGCCGCTCAGAGCTCGCGCTCGTAGAAGAGCATCGCCGAGCCGGGAGACTCGCCTTCGAGGTTGGAGAAGCCCAGGCTCTCATAGAGGGCGCGCGCGGCGACGTCGCCCTCGCTGGTGCCGAGCTCGATGCGGTCGGCACCGCGCACGCGTGCCGCCTCCAGCGACGCGGTCATCAGTGCGCGGCCGAGCCCGCGCCGCCTGCGTGCAGGTACCACGTACAGCTCTGCGAGGTAGCACTCGAGCGCCTCGCTCCAGATCGCCGGGCGAAAGCGGAGCACGGCCAGCCCGTCGGGCCCCTCGCCCGCCAGCAGCACCGTCAGCTCGCCTGCGGCGAGCAGTGCCGAGACGCGACGCGCGAGGCTCCGCGGGCCCGGCGTCGGCTCGCCGAACTCGCGGTTGAAGCCGTCCAGCAGCAGCGCGATCGGCTCGGCGTCGCCAGGGCCGGCAAGACGGGCGCGAGGTGGGTCGGCCGGGCCGCTCACCGGTGCCCTCGACGCGTGTCGCTGGCTGTCGCGCGCACTTCGGGCGAACGCTAGCGTTGCGGAGGATGGAGGCGCTCGACGAGGCGGTCGACCACGTTCGCGGTGTGCTCGGCGGCCGGCTGATCGTCGAGTACGGCGACTACGAGTGCCCCTACTCGCGTATGGCGTTTCGCGAGATCGAGCAGGTGGAGCACCGCCTCCCGGGAGGCATCCGCTTTGCCTTCAGGCATTTCCCCCTCACCGAGGTCCACCCGCACGCGACGGCGGCGTCACGGGCCGCCGAGGCGGCAGCGCTCCAGGAGCGCTTCTGGGACATGCACGAGCTCCTGTTCCACCGCCAGAAGGCGCTCGAGGACGCCGACCTGCGGGGCTACGCGAGCGAGCTCGGCCTCGATCTCGCCCGGTTCGACCGCGACCGGGCGGGCGGCGCCGTGCTCGCGCGAATCAAGCGCGACATCGACAGCGGCGTCGCGTCGGGCGAGGTGCAGGGAACGCCGACGCTGTTCATCGACGGCGTTGTGCATCGCGGCTCATACGACGCCGATACGCTCGTCGCGGCCCTCGGGCCATGAGTCGCCGACTTCCAGCGAGAACCGCTGTGCCCCTCCTCGCCGCCTGGGCGATCGCCGCGTTCGCGGGCTGCGGGGGCGGTGAAGGCGCGGGATCGGCGCGATCGGCGAGCGGATCGGCGCCGAGCGCGACATCGCGGACGAGCACCGCGAGCAGCTCGAGCGCCGCGAGCACCACGCGCCCGACGTCCGCGGTGCCGCCGAGGCGCCCGGCGGTCCGCTATCCGGTGGTGCACGGCGCGGCACTCGGACGCGCCGGCTCGCAGTTCAAGCCGGTGGTCACCATCCAGGGCCGCACGGCTGTCTGGATGGCGCGGCTCCCGAGCGGCGTGACGCTGCTCTACATCGATGGAGCGCTCACGACCCTGGCGCTCCATTCGGGCACGGTCGACGCGGGCTCGAGCGGCTGGCACTACGGCCCGGCGATCATCGACGGCGAGCGGCGGCGACTGATCGCGGCGTTCAACGGTGGCTTCAGGCTCACGACCGAAGCCGGCGGCTTCCTCTCCTACGGTCGGACGGCCGCCCCGCTTCGAGGCGGACTCGGCTCGATCGTGACGTACGCGGACGGGACCACGAACATCGGGGCATGGGGGGAAGGCGTGCCTGGCCACGCCTCGCACGTCGTCTCCGTCCGCCAGAACTTGTCGCTGCTGATCGATCACGGCCGGCCCTCCTCCAGCGTCGAATGTGTCTCGTGCTGGGGGGCCACCCTGGGAGGCGGTCCCGACGTCGCCCGCTCGGCGCTCGGCGTGACGGCCACCGGGCAGCTCGTGTGGGCGGGCGGCGAGGGGCTGTCGGTCCCGACGATCGCCGAAGCGCTGCTGAAGGCCAAGGTGCAGCGAGCGGTCGAGCTCGACATCAACCCGCAGTGGGTCGCCGCCTACCTCTACCGCCACCGCGGCACGGGCAAGCCGCTCGAGCCGATCCCCGTCGTGCCCGCCCAGACCGGCGTCGGCGGCTCTTTCCTCGAACCGTACAGCCGGGACTTCTTCGCCGTGCTCGAACGGTGAGGGTCGAGCCCGTCCCTACGCTGAGGGCACCGATGTTCATCCTGCTGCTGCTCGTACCCGTCGTCGTCGAGGTGATCGCGTTCGTCGAGGTTGCAGGCGCGATCGGCTGGGCGCTCGCGACCGCGCTGCTGATCGGCACCTCGCTGCTCGGCTTGGCGCTGCTCGGCATCCAGGGACGCTCGGCGCTCCGGCGCGTGTCGCGGGCGCTGTCCGAGCGCCGCGCGCCCGGCGCCGCCGCGCTCGACGGGGCACTCGGGTTCCTCGGATGCATCCTGCTGGTCGTTCCCGGATTCGTAACCGACGCGCTGGGGGCTCTGCTGCTGCTCGCGCCCGTCCGGGCGCTCGTGCGCCGCTGGATATCGCGCCGCTACGCCACCCGCGTGATGCGCTTCGCCGGAGCGGCCGCTCAGGCGACCTCGCGAACCCGCGTCGTCTGGGCCGCCGACGTCGAGTCGACCGCGGTCGAGGGCGACCGCCCGCAGCTCGATCCCGGCGCGGGGCCGGAGGACTCGCGAGACTAGCTCTTGCTCGGCAGCGAGCGGGCGTAGGCCACTCCCCGCTTCACCCAAGCCTGGAGCTGGCGCTTGCTGCCCAGGCCCTCTGGCTCGACCCGGAGCCACCCCCGCATGACGCGTCCGCGCATCTGGAACGGGAGCGCGTGCGGCTCGGCGAGCAGCGCGTCGGTCTCGGCCGGGTCGACGCGAAGGAGCAGCCCGCCCTGGCCGCTGGCGCTGACCGACATGTTGCCGTCGATCAGGAAGGCCAAGCCGCCGAACATACGCTGCTCGGTGACACCGTCCTCCGTCGCGACGAGCTCACGGATGCGGTTGGCGAGGTCCTCGTCGTAGGCCATCGGACGCCCATTATCGGCGAACCCCGGATTCCGGGCGCCAGCGCCCTCTGAGCGAGCGTGCAGCTTTTCGGCTTCTGCGCCTAAGCTCCAGGCATGCAACGGGTTGGAGTCGTCCTGCACCCGACCCGCCCGGTGCAGGGTGTGCTGGACACGCTGGACCGCTGGGCCGCGACGCGCGGCGCCGAGGTCATCGACCTTCGCCCACGCGACGGCACGGGCGGCCCTGCGCCTCCGCTCGCGCGTCCCGCTCAGCTGGCCGAATGCGATCTGATCGCCGCTGTGGGGGGCGACGGGACCGTTCTGACGGCCCTCCACGCGGCCGCCGCCACGGACACTCCGGTGCTGGGCATCGCGTGTGGCAGCCTGGGAGCGCTCAGCGCCGTGTCCGCCGCCGGGCTGGCCGATGCGCTCGACAGCATCTCAGCAGGCGAATGGTGGGCCAGGCGCCTGCCGGCCCTCGTCGTGTCGAGCGCCCACGGTGAGGTCGCCTCGGCGGTCAACGACGTCGTCCTGATCAGGCGGGGCGGCAATCAGCTCGTGATCCGCATCGCGCTCGGCGACGAGCACTATGCGAGCCTCGCGGGGGATGGTGTCGTCGTTGCGACGCCCATCGGCTCGAGCGCCTACTCGATGGCGTCCGGAGGCTCGCTCGTGCTGGCCGGCGTCGAAGCGTTCGTATGCACGCCGCTCGCGATGCACGGAGGGTGCGCGCCGCCGATCGTGGTGCCTGCGGACAGTACGCTCGTGCTCGACGTCGATCCGGTCCACGGCGGATTCGACGTCGAGGTGGACGGTCAGCCCGTCGACTCGGCCGCGCGGCGCTTCGAGCTGACGATGCGTGAGGGATTCGCCACCCTCGTGAGCCTCGACGAGCCGGACAGCGGCGTCACGGGACTGCGCCGCCGAGGACTCATCACCGACAGCCCGCGCGTCCTGGCGCGAGACGCCCGCTCGATCCACGGCGGGCTGGAGAAAGCGCTCGACTGAGACCGCCGTGGCGGTCGCGCCCGTTCGTCGAGCCCGAGCGCCGCGTCACCTGCCGGCCGAGTACGCTGACCCGATGGACGAGCAGCGTCTGCGCATAGCCGCCACGGCCGCCAACGGCGCCGAAGCGGACCTGATACGCCAGCGGCTGAGCGAAGCCGGGATCGAGTCCGTCTCTCAGCGCACGATCGGCGGACCGGAATGGGGATTCTCCGGTGCCGAATACGTGTACGTCGACCCGCGGGACCTCGAGCGAGCTCGAGAGCTCTTGAGGGGCTCCGCCGATCTCAGCGAGGCGGAGCTCGGCGAGCTCGCCGAGGACGCAGGTCCGCCGCCGCCCGACTGAGCAGCCGAGCGCTCCCCGGCCATCGGGTGATCATGGCGCCGATGCCGCGAGCGTGGCCGGCACGAGATGTGGAGGTGGGTCGTCGAGGAGATCCTCAATCTCTGGCGCGCACCGTTATCGTCGCCCGCAGCATGCTCCTCGGATCCGGTTCGCCCCCGGCGGTCAGCGTTGAGCGCCTCGTCAAGCGCTTCGGCTCGACGACGGCCCTCGCCGGCGTCGACCTGGAGGTGCAGGAGGGGTCGGTGGTTGCGCTGCTCGGGCCGAACGGTGCCGGCAAGACGACGCTGGTCCGTGTTCTCGCAACGCTGCTCGAGCCCGATGGCGGCCGTGCTGAGGTGTTCGGCCGGGAGGTTGTGCGAGATGCGGTGGCGGTCCGCGAGATGCTCGGTCTGACCGGCCAGTTCGCCGCGGTCGACGAGATCCTCAGCGGCCGCGAGAACCTCGTGATGTTCGGGCGCCTGTTCCGGCTGTCGGCACCAGAGGCACGCAGGCGCGCCGACGAGCTGCTGCAGCGGTTCGACCTCGCCGATGCGGCCGACCGCCCGGCACGCACATATTCAGGTGGGATGCGCCGCCGGCTCGACCTTGCGTCGAGCCTGCTCACACACCCCCGGATCCTGTTCCTCGACGAGCCGACGACGGGGCTCGACCCTCGGAGCCGCAACGAGATCTGGGCAGCGGTGCGCGAACTCGTCCGCGAGGGCACGACGCTACTGCTGACGACGCAGTACCTGGAGGAGGCCGACCAGCTGGCCGACAGGATCGCGGTCATCGACCACGGGCGCGTGATCGCGCAGGGCACCGGCAACGAGCTGAAGGATCAGGTCGGCGGGCAGATCCTCGAGGTCGAGCTCGCGAGCCCAGCCGAGCGCGACCACGCACGAGCGGTGCTCGCGACCGTCGGCTGCGGAGATCCCGAGCCGAGCGAGCGTCCCGACAGGCTCACGCTTCCCGCGCCCCGGGACGGTCTCGAGCTGATCGAGGAGGCAGCAGCCGAGCTGCGGCGCGCGAGCATCGAGGTCAGCGATCTCGGGCTGCGCCGCCCGACGCTCGACGACGTGTTCCTCCAGCTCACCGGCTCGACGTCGAGCGCGGACGGTGCCGGGCCGCAGGCCGTGACGGTCGATGGGTCGCTCGACGGTGGCGGCGCGGCGGTCACGCGAGCTCGCTCGGTGGCGCTGCCGCGCCTTCACATCCCCTCGCCCGCGGAGCTGCGCGCGTCGGTCACGGACGCCGCCATCGTGACCGCGCGCAACCTGCGTCACTTCGTCCGCCAACCGCAGCTGCTGATCTTCTCGACGATCCAGCCGATCATGTTCGTGCTGCTGTTCGTCTACGTGTTCGGCGGCGCGGTCAAAGGATCGCTGCCCGGCGGCGTCAGCTACGCCGACTTCCTGCTCCCCGGCATCTTCGTGCAGTCGGTCGCCTTCCGCGCCACGCAGACGGCGGTCGGGCTCTCCGAAGATCTCGAGCGGGGCGTCGTCGACCGCTTCCGCTCGATGCCGATGGCCCGCTCCGCCGTGCTGCTCGGCCGCACGATCGCCGATCTCGTGCGCAACGTCCTGATCATCGCTCTGATGATCGGTGTCGGCTACCTCGTCGGCTTCAGCTTCCACGCCGGCGTCCTGCAGGCGCTCGCCTGCGTCGCCGTCGTTGCGGCCTTCGGGTTCGCGCTGAGCTGGATCTTCGCGTTCGTGGCGCTGACGGTGCACGGCGCCGAGGCGGCGCAGGCCGCCGGCTTCGTCGTGATCTTCCCGCTCGTCTTCGCGAGCTCCGTGTTCGTGCCCGTCGCGACGATGCCGACGTGGCTTCAGGACTTCTCGCGCGTGAGCCCGGTGACGCTCACCGCGAACACCGCGCGCTCGTATGCGCTGGTGCCCGGAACGCCGAGCTCACTCGGAGGGGCTGCGGCCTGGATCGGCGGTCTGCTGCTCGTGTTCATTCCGCTCTGCGTGTGGCGATACCGGAGGATGAGCTAGCCGCCGGCTGAGCGCGCCGGGAAATGGGCGCAGGACGTGAACCGATTCAGGCTGAGGCGAGCTCCGGCTCCATGCCCGGAAGCGCGGTGACGAGCTCCCGACGGGAGCTGATGTCGAGCTTCGTGAAGACCTTTCGCAGATGCCACTCGACGGTGCGTGGGCTGAGGAACATCCGGCCGCCGATCTCGGGGTTGGACAGGCCCTCGCGCGCCAGCATCGCGATCTGTCGCTCTTGGGCGGTGAGCTCGTCGCGCGTCTCGGGCGTGCGCCTGCGCACCTTCTCTCCGGTGGCCAGCAGCTCGACGCGCGCACGCCCGGCGAACGACTCCATCCCGATCGCCAGCAGCTGCTCGTGGGCGGCGCGCAGCTGCGCGCGCGCATCGCTGCGCCTGTTCTCGCGGCGCAGCCACTCCCCGTAGAGCAGGTGGGCCCGCGCCAGCTCGGGGCGCAGGCGGGTGCGCTCGAGGTGGTCGATGGCCTTCCTGTACAGAGCCTCTGCCGTATCGCCCGCGCTGAGCAGCGCTCGCGCGCGGGCCTCGACGCCGCTGCTCCAGCTTGTCGCCGCCGCGTCGGTGCGCTCGGCCAGCCGCTCCAGCGCGCTCTCCGCCGTTCGGAGCTCGCCCGTCCTTGCGCCCGCTTCGATCACCTCGCTGAGCGCCCAGCTCGAGACGAACAGCTCGGGCGTGTCCTCGCTCGCCTCCTGGGCCCAGGGAAGCGCCTCGGCGTACCGCCCGGCGGCGTTCAGCGCGACGGCACGCGCCCACTTCGCGTACTGGACGGCCGTTCCCTGACCGCCGGCGGTCGCGTCCGCGATCGTGGCGTCGATCAGGCTCGAGACCTCGGCCTCGCCGCCCTGGAAGGCGCCGAGGACAAGCGCGCCGTAGGGCGCGATCTGCGTGCCCGTCGCCTCCTTGACGGCGTCGGCCTCGGCCCTGAGAAGGGTCGCGGCACGGAAGTCTCCGCTCAACGCCACGGCCTGCGTCAGCACGTTCACGGCCACGGTCAAGAACGCCAGCGCCCCTGAGTCGCGTGCGAGCTGCACACCGCGATCAGCGATCGTCAGGCACGTGTCGTGATCCCAGACGGTCACGGCCGCCGCCGTCGCGAGCCATCCCCAACGCAGCACCTCCTCGCCCGTCGCATCCTCGCTCGCGAATGCAGCGGCAGCCTGCCGGAGCAGCGGCGTCGCGGCAGCGCGCCCGTCGGTGAACAGGAGCGCGAAGCCGTCGAGCAGCAGGCCCGACGGCCGCCCCGGCGCGCGTGCCGGCGGGGCGCGTCGTGCCTCGCGGGAGACCTCGTGGAGGTTGCCCGCGGTCGCGAGTCGCCCGGCGAACAGCGCGGCGCTCCACGCGTCGAGATACGTTTCGCGCGCGAGCTCGCGATCGAGCGGCACGAGCGTCTTCGCGGCGCGCAGCAGCAGCGGCGGAGCGTCACTGCCCCGGCGCTGCGAGAACGCCGTCTCGGCGTGCAGGAGATCGACGCGAGCGCGCCGGAGATCGTCGAGCGGGAACGCCTCGGCGGTAGCGAGCAGGCCGAGCGCCGTCTCGAACGCGCCTGCGCGCAGGCTGGCGTCGGCTCCCGCCAGCGCACGGTCGGCGCGGCGCTCCGGGTCGACCGAGAGGGCCACCGAGCGCTCGAGGTACGCGGCCGCCGCGGCGAGGCCACCGCGCGCCTCCGCTCGCCCCGCCGAGCGCTCGAGCTCCTCGGCGACAGCTTCATCCGGCCGCGACGCAGCCGCGGCCAGGTGCCACGCCCGGCGGTCCGGATCAGCCTCGCGGTCGGTCGCCGCGGCCAGCGCGAGATGCGCCGCCCGGCGCTCCTGCACGGTGGCCGAACGGTAGACCGCAGACCGCACGAGCGGGTGGCGGAAGGTGACGCGAGCGCCGAGCGAGACCAGTCCGTCGGTCTCGGCCGCCGCGGCGGCAGCCCCCGTGAGGCCCGCGGCGTCGGCGGCGCGCCACAGCAGCAGCGGGTCGCCGAGCGGCTCCGCCGCCGCCAGCAGGAGCAGCTGCTGCGTGTCCTGCGGGAGCGCCTTGAGGCGCCGCTCGTAGCTCTCGACGATGCGTCCGGGCATCGCATGCGCGCCGAGCAGTCCGAACCCGCCGGCGAGCTCCGTCGCCGTCAGTCCCCGCGGCAGCTCGAGCAGCGCCAGCGGGTTGCCCCGCGTCTCGGCGACGATCCGGTCACGTACCGGCTCGTCGAGCAGGAACTGGACAGCCGAGCGCAGCAGGGCGCGCGCGTCCCCGGCTCGCAATCCACGAACCTCCAGCTCGGGGAGACCGCGAAGCTCCTCGGCGGGCTCGCGCGCGGCGAACACGAGCGCCACCCGCTCTGCGAGCAGGCGCCGCGCGACGAACGCAAGCGTCTGTGCCGAGGCCCGGTCAAGCCACTGCGCGTCGTCGATGACGCACAGCAGCGGACGATGCTCGGCCGCCTCGCCGAGCAGGCTCAGCGCCGTCAGGCCGACGAGGAACGGGTCGGGCGGGGGCCCGGCGCTGATCCCGAACACGATCTCGAGCGCCTCGAGCTGCGGAGCGGGGATCGCGCGGGCATGATCGAGCAGCGGCGCGCAGATCTGATGCAGTCCGGCGAACACGAGCTCCATCTCCGACTCGACACCCTCGGCGCGGACCACGCGAAGATCCGACGCCGAGGCGATCAGGTGCTCGAGCAGCGCCGTCTTGCCGACACCCGCCTCGCCGCGCAGGAGCAGCGTGCGGCTCTGGCCCGCGCGGACAGCCACCAGCATGCCGTCCAGCAGGGTGCACTCATCGCTTCGACCCCGCAACGTCGGCGTTCCCCCAGTGACCGGAGGATCGGTGGCCATGAGCACCGATCATCCTATGGATGTACGAGGCCTGCCGGCCTCGACGGCGACTCACATGCTGGATCCCGTGATCTGCGGGCCGCCCGGATTGCCGCTCGGCGCCGCGCGCTCGACAGACGCCTTGGTCTGCGCGATCGCGTCGTGATCGAAGCGCGCGAGGCGCGCGGCGATCCGGTCGACCTCGTCGTCGAGCCGCCCGTCGGCGATCGCACGGTTTACGTACCCATACTGCTCGGCGCGGCGCCCGTCGAGGCCATCGGCGCGGAGCAGGAGCTCGAGGGCGCGGCAGCGACCAACCAGCCGGGCGAGCCTGGCCGGCATCGGACCAACGCCGGGGCCGGCGCCGACCTCGCAGTGGCCGAGCAGCGCGTTCTCCCGAGAGGCGAAGCGCAGGTCGCAGGCGAGGACGAACTCGCTTCCGGCGCCGCGCGCGCGTCCACGGATCGAGGCGATGCTCAGCACCGGGGCGCGGGACAGCCGCCTGAGCAGCTCGAGCCACGCGTGCATCGCAGCCGGGCCGGGCGGAAGTGCCGGGATGCCCGCGGGGTCGCGCTCGACCTCGTAGTCGGCCAGATAGAAGTCCGCGTTGGCGCTGTCGAAGACGACGACGTTGAGGTCCCCGTCGCCTTCCATCAACTCGACGAGCTCGCCGAGCTCGGCGACGGTCGTCGCTGTGAGCGCGTTGATCGGAGGGTGATCGAAGGTGACCCTGCAATACCCGGGGCTGCGCCGGTCGATCGCGAGGTGCGTCCAGCCCTTGAACCATGCGTGCGAGCCGCGGCCGTTGCTGGAGGAGCTCGTGTCGATGGTGCTCATGGTGGGGATCCTGTGGGCGTCCGGGGCATCGTCGCGACGGCGAAGGTCAGGGGGCGGTGAGCGTCAGGGGTTCACGACGACGATCTGCTTGACCTCCGCCATGTAGCGCCCGGCGGCCGCGGAGGCGTCCTCGGGGCTCGCTCCGCCCTGGCGCGCGTCCATGTACGCCGCGTACCAATCCCACCAGTCGTGCGGTGGGGCGACCGCCTCGAACGCGTCGTGATGCTCGGCGGTCTCCTGTAGAAGCTGTGCAAGAGCCGCAACATCCATGAGGAACCCCGTTTCGTCGGTTTCCGCCAATCTGACCGCTCGCCACGCTGCTCGCGCCCGTGAGTTCACTGGTGCCGGCCCGGGGCGACCGGGGCCGGCCGGGGCCGGCGGGTCGGGCGGATCGCAGATGCGCAAGAATGGCGCTCAGCTGCGGATCACGTTGGCTTGGCTGAAAGAGGCGAGGTGGGATGGGCGCGTTCATCACCCGCGGTTTCAAAGGGCGGCAGCGCACTCCGGCGGAGTTGCAGGCGCGGCTCCCGCCGGGCCAGTACGTGGAGTCCGGCTTTCCCGTGCTGACGGCCGGGCCGACGCCCGACGTGGCGACCGACACGTGGCGCCTTCGGATCGACGGCATGGTCGCGCAACAGCAGGAATGGACGTGGGAGGAGTTCTCGCGGCTGCCGTTCGAGACGGTGCCGTGCGACATCCACTGCGTGACGAAGTGGTCGAAACTCGGCACGAGCTTCGGCGGCGTCTCGGTCGACACGCTGCTGAGGCAGGCGGAGCCGCTCGGCGCCTACGCGACGATCTGGTCCTACGGCGGCTACACCACGAACCTCGCGATCGACGATCTGACAGGCGCGCAGGCGTGGGTCGTGACAGAGCACGAGGGGGAGCCGCTGCCGCGCGAGCACGGGGGTCCCGCCCGCCTGCTCGTCCCGCACCTGTATTTCTGGAAGAGCGCGAAGTGGGTGGCGGGACTGCGCGTGATGGACCACAACGAACCCGGCTTCTGGGAGATGAACGGGTACCACATCCGCGGAGACCCGTGGAAGGAGCAGCGCTATTGGAACGACTGACGCCCGTCGAGCAGCGCGCACCCGGGCGGTGGCAGATCGGGACGGTCACGGCGATCAAGCGTGAGACGCCACACGTGAAGTCGTTTCGCATCGAGGTGCCGATGTGGATGGAGCACCTCCCCGGCCAGCACTACGACGTGCGGCTCACCGCAGAGGACGGTTACCAGGCGCAGCGCTCCTACTCGATCGCCTCTTCGCCGCTGGACAGGGGAGAGGTCGAGCTCACGATCGACCGGCTCGAGGACGGCGAGGTCTCGCCCTACTTTCACGACGTGGTCGTGGAGGGCGACCAGGTCGAGCTGCGTGGGCCGTTCACCTCGTACTTCGTGTGGCGGGGCGAGCACCCGGTGATGCTCGTCGGCGGCGGCTCGGGCGTCGTGCCGCTGATGGCGATGCTCCGCCACCGTCGCCTCACGATGCCGGCCCTCGCGATGCGGCTCGTCTACTCGGTCCGCGGCGCAGACGATGTGATCTACGCGGACGAGCTCGGCGAGGACGCGGTGCTGACGTTCACACGCTCAGCCCCGGAGGGCTGGGGCGGGCATCGGGGGCGGGTCGATGAGCCGCTGATCGCGCAGGCGGCGAGCTCGCTGAGCCCCGGCATCGCGTTCGTGTGCGGCTCGAACGGCTTCGTCGAGTCGGCCACGGGGCTGCTGCTCGCGGCCGGGTTCGAGCCCTCTCGGATCCGCACCGAGCGCTTCGGACCCAGCGGCGCGCCCTAGAGCGATAAGCGTCGACGCGCGCCGGCCTGCGGCTCGCGTCCGCTTCGTCATTCTCGCCTATGCAATGCTTATGCGCGATGCGAGGCGATCTGACGCTCGGCGAGGCAGCCAAGGCGATCGGCGTCAGCGCCGACACGCTGCGACGATGGGATCGCGCGGGCAAGCTGCAGACGCGGCGGGACGATCGCAACCGCCGGCTCGTCCCCGCCGCCGAGATCCGTCGCCTCACGCAGAGCCCGGCGCGCCACAGGACCGGAGCACGCGGCTCGGCGCGCAACCGGCTGACGGGCACGATCCGCTCGGTCGAGGTCGACGGCGTGATGGCGCTCGTGGAGATGGAGGCCGGCCCGTTTCTGATCACCGCTGCGATCACGCGCGACTCCGTGCAGGAGCTGGGGCTCGCCGCCGGTGTAGAGGCCACAGCGGTCGTGAAGGCCACCTCGGTGATGATCGAGCGGAGCGCGCGGTGAGACGCAGGTCGGTGCTGGCGACGCTGGCTGCTGCCACGGCGCTCGTCGCCGGTTGCGGCGGGAGCGGCGGTCGGCCCGAGCTGGTGGTGTCGTCGGCCGCGTCGCTGCACTCGGCGTTCACGGCATACGCGAGCGCCTTCACCGCGGCGAAGCTGCGGTTCTCCTTCGCCGGGTCGGACGCGCTGGCGGCCCAGATCGAGCAGGGCGTGCGCCCCGACGTGTTCGCCTCGGCCAACACGTCGCTGCCCGCCAAGCTGTACGCGAGCGGGCTCGTCGAGCAGCCGGTCGTGTTCGCGTCGAACACGCTCGTGGTCGCGGTTCCGGCGAAGTCGAAGCTCACCGCGCTCGAAGACGTCGAGAGGCCCGGCGTGAGAATCGCCGTCGGCACGCCGACGGTCCCGATCGGCGCCTACACCGTCACCGTCCTGAGCCGTCTCCCGGCTGCTCAGCGGCGTTCGCTGCAAGCCAACGTCCGCGACAGGGAGCCCGATGTCACCGGCGTCGTCGGCAAGCTGACCGAGGGGGCAGTCGACGCCGGCTTCCTCTACACGACCGACGTGCGGGCGACGCGCGGCGCGCTCAGGGCGATCACGCTGCCGGAGCAGCTCCAGCCTCGGGTCGGCTATGCGGCGGCGGTCGTCAAGGGCTCGCACCACATGGCACAGGCGCAGGCTTTCATCTCGGGGCTGATTCGAGGAGCAGGGCAGCTGGACCTGCTCGACGCGGGCTTCCTGCCGCCACCGTCGACGTGAGGAAGGTCACGCCGTTCACCGCGGCGCTGTGCCTCGCGCTGGGGCTCGCGCTCGCGTTCCTGACGCTGCCCGTGGTCGCGATCTTCGTCAACACCGCTCCGGGCCAGCTGATCTCGAGCCTCGGAGACGCGCAGGCTCGGGAAGCGCTCGCGCTCAGTCTCGAGACGAGCACGATCGCGGTGGTCGTGATCGTGCTCGTCGGGACCCCCGCCGCCTACCTGCTCGCGACGAGGTCCTTCCGCGGCAGGACCGCGGTCGTGACGCTGCTCGAGCTCCCGCTCGTGCTGCCGCCCGCCGTCGCCGGGATCGGCCTTCTCGCTGCGCTGGGGCCGAACGGGATCCTTGGCGGCGCGCTCGCCGATGCGAACATCGAGCTGGTGCTCCAGACCTCGGGGGTGGTGGTCGCGCTCGTGTTCGTCTCCTCGCCTTTCTACCTGAGCCAGGCGCAGGCCGCCTTCGCCGCGCTCGAGCAGAGCTATCTCGACGCGTCGCGGACGCTCGGCTCGGGCGAGGCGGCGACGTTCGTCCGCGTTGCCATCCCGCTTGCGCTGCCGGGCCTCGTCGCCGGCCTGGCGCTGTCGTGGGGGAGGGCGCTGGGCGAGTTCGGCGCGACGCTGATGTTCGCCGGGTCCTTCCAGGGCATCACGCAGACTGTGCCGCTCGCGATCTACGACCAGTTCGCCACCGACTTCCCTGCGGCCCTCGCGCTGTCGGTGATCCTCGTGTTCGTGTCGGCCGGGCTGCTGCTCTCGGTCAAGCTCGCGTCGTCCTCGGCGCTCCGCCGTGTTGCTGCGCGCTGAGCTCGCCGGGAGGGTGGGGGAGCTCGAGCTCGAGGTCTCCGTCGAGGTGCAGTCCGGGAGCTGTCTCGCGCTCGCCGGGCCATCCGCGGCGGGCAAGACGACGATCCTCCGCTGGATCGCCGGAATCGTGAACCCCGATCGCGGGCTGATCGCCTGCAGCGGCGAGCTGTGGCTCGACACCGAGCAGTCGATCTGCCGCCCGGCCGAGCAGCGCAGGTGCGGGCTGTTGTTCCAGGACTACGCGCTGTTCCCGCACCTGTCCGCGTGGCGCAACGTCGCCTACGGCCTGCGGGCGCTGCCGCGCGCCCAGCGCAGGGCCCGTGCGCTGGAGCTGCTCGAGCGCTTCGACATCGCCGAGCGGGCCGAGGACCGTCCGGCCACGCTCTCGGGCGGCGAGCGCCAGCGGGTCGCGCTGGCACGAGCCTTGGCGCCCGCGCCCGAGGTGCTGCTGCTCGACGAGCCGTGTGCGGCGCTCGACGTCAGCACGCGCGCAGCGGCCACACGTGCGCTCGCGGCGATGCTGCGGGAGACCGGCACGCCGGTCGTCGTGGTCACGCACGACTTCCACGAGGCGGCGGTGCTCGGCGACGAGGTGGCGGTGCTCGACGGCGGGAAGATCATCCAGCAAGGTTGCGCTGAGGACCTGGCGGCGAGGCCCGCGTCTGCGTTCGTGGCCGACCTCACAGGTGCGGTCGTGCTCCTCGGCACGGCCCGCTTGCAGGCCGGCGGTCTCACGAGGATCGAGCTCGACGGCGGGGGAGTGCTCACCGCGACGGACCCGGCCGAGGGGCGGGTGGCGGCCAGCGTGTTTCCCTGGGAGATCACCCTGCTGGCACCCGATGCTCTCGCTCCGGGATCCGCCCAGAACATGCTGCCGGCACGCGTCACCTCGATCGTCACCGTCGGGAACCGCGCCCGCGTCGGTCTGCTCGCAGCGCAGCCGATGGTCGCCGAGATCACAGAGGAGTCCGCGCGCATGCTCGAGCTGAGCGTGGGGTCGCGGGTCGCGGCCGCGTGGAAGGCGACGGCCACGCGCGTCGGCGAGCTGTAGGAAACGTGCGCCCGATGCCCCCGCCAGCCATCATCCAGCTCGTGCGCGGAGAACGATGTCCCGTCCGCTGATCGAGCTCGACTCAGCACGCAGGATCGTGCTCGAGCGGGCGGTGTCGCTCGAGCGCCGCGACGTCTCGCTCGAGGACGCCCTCGGGATGACCCTCGCGGTGGACGTCATCAGCTCTGAGACCGTGCCCGGATTCGAGAACTCGGCGATGGACGGCTTCGCCGTCAGAGCAGCGGATCTCGCCGGCGCGACGGCGAGCTCTCCCGCGGTGCTGCGAAGCGTGGACGAGTCCCGCGCGGGGCGTCCGGCCGCCCGCAGCCTGAAGCCGGGCGAGGCGATCGCGATCTCCACGGGAGCGCCACTTCCCGAGGGTGCCGACTCGGTGGTTCCGATCGAGGACGTCAGCGAGGGCGCCGGGGAGATCCGCGTGGGGCGTGCGGTCGAGCACGGCAGCCACGTGCGTAGTGCGGGTGAAGACATCCGGGCCGGCGAGGTCGTGCTCAGCGCCGGAACCGGCGTGGGTCCCTTCGAGCTCGGCGTGCTCGCCTCGATCGGGCGCGTCGAGGCTCCCTGCGTGCGCCGCCCGGTGGCGCGCGTCCTGACGACGGGCGACGAGCTGCTCGATCCAGGCGAGCCCCTGCGTCGGGGGGGCGTGCGCAACACCAACGCCTATACGATCCCGGCGCTCGCGCGGATATCCGGCGCGACGGTGGCCGGGACGCGCAGCGTCGGCGACACCGAGGATGCGACGAAGGCGGCCGTCGTCGAGGCGCTCGACTGCGACGTGGCGATCCTCTGCGGCGGCGTGTCCGTCGGCGCGCACGACCACGTGCGCCCGGCGCTGAGCGCCGCTGGCGCGCAGCAGCTCTTCTGGGGGGTCGCTCTCCGGCCAGGCAGGCCGACCTGGTTCGGGACACACGCCGGCGGCCCGGGCGGCCGCACGACGCTCGTCTTCGGGCTCCCCGGCAACCCGGTCTCGGCGGTCGTCACGTTCCTGCTCTTCGTGCGGCCGGCGATTCGCGTGCTGTGCGGTGCGGAGCCCGAGCGCGACCGTCTCACGGTCGTGCTCGATGAGAGCTACGGCAAGCAGCCCGGACGCGCCCACGCCGTGCGCTGCCGGCTCGAGCTGCGCGATGACGGCTGGCACGCGCGGACCACGGGCCCGCAGGGCTCCCACGTGCTGACATCGATGCTCGGAGCAGACGCACTCGCGATCGTTCCCTCGGCGTCAGCCGGCGTGGCGGCGGGGGAGCGCATCGAAGTCGAGCTGCTGCCACGGTCCTTCTATTGAGAACTAGGATTGCGAGATGAGAGTCAGCGTGCGGCTGTTCGCGATCCTTCGTGAGCGGGCAGGCGCCAGCTCCATCGAGATCGACCTGCCGGAGCCGGCGACGGTCGATGACGCTCTCAAGGCTCTCGCGCAGCGCGGAGAGCTGTCGGAGGTGATGGCGCGCGTGCCCGTGCGGATGGCGGTCAACCGCGAGTATGCCGAGCGCTCGAGCGAGCTTCACGGCGGCGACGAGCTGGCGCTGATCACGCCGGTGAGCGGTGGGGCGCAATCGCGGGTCCATGCTCGAATCTGCGACGAGCCGCTCTCGCTGGAGGCCGTCTCGGCGCTCGTCGCGCGTCCCGCTGCGGGCGCGATCGTGAGCTTCCAGGGGACGACACGCGACGTTCGGCAGCTCGACTACGAGGGCTACCGGGAGATGGCCGAGTCACAGATCCGATCGATCCTCGGCCAGTGCCTCGCGCACCACGGCCTCGAGGCGATCGCGGCTGAGCACCGCCTCGGCTCGGTGCCGCTCGGCGAGACGAGCGTGATCGTCGCGGCGTCCGCGGCCCATCGCGGCGCCGCTTTCGCCGGCGCTCGTGAGGCGATCGACCGGATCAAGGCGCAGGCGCCGATCTGGAAGCGCGAGCTGGAGGGCGAAGGGGCGCGCTGGGTCGAGGGCGTGCTCCCTTGAGCGAGCGTCTGACGCATGTCGATGAGTCGGGCGAGGTGCACATGGTCGACGTCGGCGGCAAGGACGAGAGCGAGCGCTCTGCCCAAGCCCAGGCGGTCGTGCGGATGTCGCCGCAGACCGCCGCGGCGCTGGAGCGCGGCGACGCACCCAAGGGCGATGTCCTCGGCACCGCTCGCCTCGCGGGCATCCAGGCTGCCAAGCGCACAGGCGAGCTGATCCCGCTCGCGCACCCGCTGCCTCTCACCTTCGCGGAGGTCGAGGCGTCGGTCGACGCGGTCGAGGGGGCCGTGCGAATTCGCTCGGAAGCTCGGGTCGTCGGCCGAACCGGGGTTGAGATGGAGGCCATGACCGCGGCGGCAGTGGCAGCGCTGACCGTCTACGACATGGTCAAGGGCCTCGAGCGCGGGGTCCAGATCGAGCGGGTCGAGCTGCTCCAGAAGAGCGGCGGGCGCAGCGGGACGTGGCGGCGCGACGGCGACTGTGCGAGCGATCGATGAGATGCGCGCCGTCGTGCTCACGATCTCGAGCTCGAAGGCCCGCGGCGAGGGGGAGGACGAGAGCGGGCCGAAGCTCGTGGAGCTCGCCCGCGCGATGGGCGCCGAGATCGCAGCGGCGGAGCTGCTGCGGGACGACCGGGCGCTGATCGAAGCGCGGCTTCGCCAGTGGGCCGACTCCGGGGGCTGCGAGCTGATCCTCACGACCGGCGGCACGGGCTTCGCACCGAGCGATGTGACCCCCGAGGCGACCCGCGCGGTGACCGAGCGGCTCGCACCCGGGATCTCAGAGGCGATCCGCGCGGCCTCGCGCGAGCACAGCCGCCACTGGATGCTCTCGAGGGCCGTCGCGGGCATCCGGGGATCGACGCTGATCGTCAACTTCCCCGGAAGTCCGGCGAGCATCGAGCAGGCGGGCGCCGCGATCTCCGGTTCGCTGCCGCACGCGCTCGCGCTGCTGTCCGGACAGCGCAGCTCACACCGCTGACATGGAAGATCGGCAGGCGATCGTCGCGGTCCTCGCCGGGGGGCTCGGCAGGCGCCTCGGCGGGAGCAAGCCGTCGGTCGCCCTGGGGGGTCAGCCACTGCTCGGCTATCCGCTCAAGCTCGCAGCTCAGTGGACGCCCTGCGATCGCGAGTACCGTTTGGGAGGACGATGCTCGATCGTCTGAAACGACCGCTGCGCGATCTGCGCATCTCCGTGACGGATCGATGCAACCTGCGCTGCCCGTACTGCATGCCGCGCGAGGTCTTCGGTCCCGACTTCCCGTTCCTGCCACGCGGGGAGCTGCTCAGCTTCGAGGAGATCACCACGGTCGTGCGCGTGGCCGCGGCGCACGGCGTGACGAAGGTCAGGCTGACCGGCGGCGAGCCGCTGCTGCGCCGTGAGATCGAGCGTCTTGTCGAGATGCTCGCCGGTGTCGAAGGTGTCTCCGACGTCGCGCTCACGACCAACGGCCTGCTGCTCGCACGCAACGCGCAGCGGCTCCGGGGCGCGGGTCTCGATCGCGTCACGGTGAGCCTCGACGCGCTGGATCGAAGCGCGCTGCGCTCGATGAGCGACGCGGACGTCTCGCCCGAGGTCATCCTCGACGGCATCGAGTCGGCGACGCGCGCGGGCCTCGCGCCGGTCAAGGTGAACATGGTCGTGCGGCGGGGTCGCAACGATCACTGCGTGCTGGAGATGGCCGAGCGCTTTCGTCATCGCTCCGAGATCGTCCGCTTCATCGAGTTCATGGACGTCGGCTCCACTAATGGCTGGCGCGCCGCGGACGTCGTTCCGGCGAGCGAGATACTCGCCGCGATCGGCGCGCGCTGGCCGCTCGAGCGTGTGGCACCCGACCGCGCGGGCGAGGTCGCGACGCGCTACCGCTACCGCGACGGAGCCGGCGAGATCGGCGTGATCGGATCGGTCAGCTCGCCGTTCTGCGGAGGCTGCACGCGCGCGCGGCTGTCGGCGGACGGCCGTCTGTTCACGTGCCTGTTCGCCCGGCACGGGCACGATCTGCGCGCGATCCTGAGGGGTGGCTCGGGCGAGGACGAGCTCGAGCGGCGTCTGTGCGAGATCTGGGCGGGAAGGAGCGACCGCTACTCGGCCGACCGCGCCGGCGCGACCGGCTCGCCACACACGCCGCCGAAGGTCGAGATGTCCTACATCGGCGGCTGATGGCGCGAGCTCTCGGGCTGCACGAGAGCGCGACGTCATCCCCGATGGCCGTTCTCATGGCCGAACAGCCCGTTACGAAGCACCTCGTCGTCGAGGTGACCCCGAGTCAGCGGCCGGGATCCGCCGGGTGACGGCCGCCGGGGGGCTGAGGCTGAGCTCCCGCGTCGGCTAGGGCCCCAGGGACGAGCGCGAGGAAGCCGAGCACGATGAACGCGAACAGGCTGAGGACTCCGAGCGCGTGGGCCCAGGATGCTTCGGCCACGTTCAGCAGCCCGACGCCCGCGATCAGGCATGCCCCGGCGACGCGAGCGTTCAGTTTCGGCATCGACGCCGAGAGCAGCTCGCCGGTGCTGATCTTCGGCGCTGCGAGGGTCGTGTCGAAGCGGCCCGTGAGCGCCAACCTGAAGAGCAGCGCGAGTGAAGGGAACAGGATCGCCGCGCCGGCCAGCACGGCGACCACCAGCGCGACGAGCGTGTCATGGGGAGCGGCCGCCTGCTGCACGCTCAGTCCGGGGAGCAGCGTGGGCCAGCGGGCCAGCGCCCAGCCGGCGATGATCGCCGCGACGGCGAGCGCGGCGCTGTAGCGCGCCGCCTCGAAGCGACGCTCGAAGACGAGCGCGAGCGTCGCTGAGCCTGCGAGGATCGAGACGATCAGCGTGATCACCGCGTCGCCCGCGACGAGCTGGTGGTAGAGCGAATGCGCGTCGGAGTGGAGCACGGCCAGTCCGCCGACGGCGATCGCTCCCGTGAGGAGCCCCGATCCGAGCGCGCGGGCACGGAAAGCTCGCTCGAGCGCGGGATCGCCCGAGCGGGTGGCGTCGGCGGCCAGGTAGACGGCCGCCAGGTACGAGGAGGTTGCGACGGCGAGTACCCCGACCAGGATCGAGGTCGGGTTCAGCCAGCTCGAGAACCTGTCCCCGATGGCGTTCCCCGCCGGCACGCGCTCGGAGGCGATGGCGCCGACGCAGGCCCCGAGCGCGAATGGCGTCAGCAGGGAGGAGATCGAGAAGAGCATGTCGATCGATCTCAGCTCCACGGGCTTATCGGTCCCGGATCGCAATGCGTAGGCTGCGCCTCGCATGATGATCCCGACGGCCGCGATGAACAGCGGCAGCGAGAGCGTCGTGAAGATCGAGCCGAACGCCGTCGGGTAAGCCGTCCAGAAGACGGTGATCACGAAGATCAGCCAGACGTGGTTCGCCTCCCAGACCGGGGCCATCGAATGGTGGGCGTGCTCGCGAACCTCCTCGGCGTGTGGCCCTCGCCCGGCGAACAGCTGCCAGAAGCCGGCTCCGAAGTCGGCGCCGCCGAGCACCGTGTAGAAGGTCAGCCCGGCGAGGCAGAAGGCGAGCGGGAGCGCCTGGAGCATCGCCTAGACCCCCCGCTGCTCCGGCACGATGTCGAGGGGCGCGCGCGCGAGGCGACGCAGCACCCACGCGACCCCGCACGCGAGCAGCAGGTAGACAACCGCGAGCGTGGCATAGCCAACCGGGATCCCTGAGGCGCCCGTGACGGCGTCGGCGGTGGGCATCACGCGGTAGACGACCCACGGCTGGCGGCCGACCTCGGTCGTGACCCATCCGGCGATCAGGGCGATCACGGCGAGCGGACCGGCGAGGACAACCGCGCCATAGAACCATGTGGACTCCGGAAGTCGCCGTCGCCTGATCCGCACGAGCAGATAGATCAGTCCGAGCAGCGCCAGCAGCGTCCCGATCCCGACCATCGTCTGGAAGGAGATACGCACGACGTTCACGGGCGGGCGCTGGCTGGGCGGGACTGTGTCGAGGCCCTGCACGGTCGCGTTCCAGCTGTGAAATGCGAGCAGCGAGAGCCCGTGGGGGATTTCGATGCCGTACTTGACCTGGCCTTCGGTGTACCACCCGAGAACGTGCTCGGGAGCGCCGCGGGTCGTCTTTGTGAGGCCCTCGATCGCGGCGAGCTTGATCGGCTGGTGAGTCGCGACTTCGCGCCCGGCCCAGTCTCCGACGAGCACTTGGACGGGAGCGGCGAGAGCGGCGATCGTCAGCGGAACGGCGATCGCGGTCCGCTCATACCGGCCCCAGCGTCCGCGCAGGCGTCCGAACGCGTATACCGCCGCGATGACGAAGCCGCTCACGATGTAGCCGGCGATGTACATGTGCACGAGCTCGTGCCACAGATATCCGTTGCCGAACAGCGCCTTCAACGGGTGGACGTCGACGACCTTCCCCGCCACCAGGCGAAAGCCCCCGGGATGGTTCATCCAGGCGTTGACCGAGATGACGGTCAACGATCCCGTGAAGCCGGCGATCACGATCGGGATGCCGCTTGCCAGGTGCGCGCGTGGCGAGAGCCGGTCCCAGCCGTAGATGTAGATACCGATGAAGATCGCCTCCGTGAAGAAGGAGAAGCCCTCGATCGCGAAGCCCAGCCCGAACACGCTGCCGAATGTGGCGGTGAAGTGCGGCCACAGGAGTCCCATCTCGAAGCTGAGGAGCGTGCCGGTGATCACGCCCACCGTGAACAGCGCCACGAGGACCCTCGACCAGCGCCGTGCGAGCGTCGCGTAGAGGGGGTCGCCGGTCCGCAGGTGCAGCCACTCGACGAACAGCACCATCGCCGGAAACGAGATCCCGAACGCGACGAGCGGGATGTGGACGACGAACGACAGCGTCTGCATCTGGCGCGCCTCCAGCAGATACTGCTGGTGGACGGGCGCCAGGGCAGCGGCGAACGGGCTCACGCCGACTCGACGCGGGGACGCGCGTGCCAGCTCGACCAAGTGTGGATGTCAGCGTGAGGCGACGCCTGATCCTCCCGCGATGGCTTGCCCGGGTTGGGTCGATTCTACGGGTCCCGGGAGGCGACGCCCGATCGGTTGCGCCGGCGCCGGCGCGATGAAACCGCGATCCTGGGAGCGGACCATCCCGAAGAAGAGGAGGCTGTGGCAATGAGTCGCGACAAGCGGGAGTTCTTGAAACCCGAGACGGTCATCATCGGCGCGGACGACGGCGTGCTCGGGCGTGTCGACGCGTTGCTCTGGCCGCCCCTCGACGCCAAGGTCGAGCTCGCCGATGCGAGCCGCGATGCGATCGTGCGCGAAGTGCGGCTTCGGCTGTTCCGCGGCTACGCGCAGGTCTGCATCACCGTCGGCGAGCCCGGCGAGCTCAGCGAGATCGAGTCTTGAGCTCCGAGGAGCTGTTCCCGGTGAAGGCCGGCCCTGTGCCTGACCGGTTGACGATCTGGCCGGTGGATGACGGTCGCTACGGGCTGGATGCCACGTTCCACGGCGCGTCCGGGCTGCAGCGTGCCGAGCAGCACCAGCGGGAGCTCGAGCGCGATCGTGTGCCGCACTCGTTCCGTCAGGAGCCGGACGGCTCCTGGACGCTGCGCTTCGGGCCGCTTCGTGCCACCGAGATCGCCCAGGCGCTCGCGGCGTTCGTGTACTGAGCATCGCCGATCACCGGCGCGCGTGCGTCTCTTTCCGAGGGTCCGAACGTGTCCACCATGCATGAACCGCCGCTCGCCGCTAGGCCGGGCGATTCGCCGCGAGGTGGCCGTCGCGACGCCGCTGGCGGCGATTGCGTTTTCCGGTTGCGGCGGGAGCAGCAGCAGCTCGAGCACCGCCACGACAGCCAGCACGCAACCCTCGACCGGCACGCGCTCGGCAGCCGTGGCACTCCCGCCGGGCACCCCCGTCGCGCTGCGCGGCCGCCAGGGAGGGGTGCTTCTGGGCGGCGACTTCCCTGGCTTTGTCCCGAGCGGCTACGGAGCGCCCAGCACGAGCGTGCAGAGCTGGGTCGCCGAATACCCGCCCGAACTGCGGGCTTCCGAAGCGGCGAGCCTCAAGGCCCTGGGCTTCGTTGCCGGTAGCACGGAGCATCTCATGCCACCAGCGCAGGATGCGATCGCCGGCAGGGAAGCACTCTCGGTCGTCCAGCAGTTCCGATCGAGCCACGGGGCGAGCGGCAATGTCGCCGTCCAGCTCAAACGGGCGCTTGCCAGCGGCCAACGCGCCTTCGTCGTGCCGGGCATCCCCGGTGCGAAGGGCTTCGGTTCCACCGCGTCCACCACGGATGCGAATGTCGCGTTTGCGGTGGGCCCGTACTACTACCTCGTCGGCTTCAGCTCCCCCAGCGCCGGCGCGCCTACACAGGCACAACTGATAACGGCCGCTCAGCGGCTCTACGGTCGCGTTCGCGGCTGAGGCGGCTCGGGTCGCGTCGGACTAGAGCGGCGGCACCTGGTTGTTGACCTGGGTCCCGTGGTACAGGTGGCTCTGGCGCTCGCACGCGCGCGGGAAGAAGAACTGGACGCTGTCGCTGCGGACGCCGTTATAGCTCGCGAACAGGGTTGCGCGTCCCACCGTCCCCATCCTGCAGAGCGGGTCGTTGCTGGCTACGACGCGGACGTGGATCTTCATGATGTTCCCGGGAAAGCCCCACATCACGGCATAGTGCGAGTGATAGTCGAGGTGATGCGCGACGACCATCGTGATCCCGCGCGTGGGGCCGCCGAAGCGTCGTTCCTGACAGAGGATCCCCGAGACGGTGTTGGCCGCGAGGTTGATGTCGCCGTGGCCGCGCGCGAAGCTGCCGGCTCCCCCGAAGTCAGGCGAGCCGGTGTGAAAGCCCCACGGAGGGATGCCCGGCACGATCGCGATCCCGCCGCAACCGGGCGTGTAAGCGCCGGCCTCCGGGGTGCGCGGCAGCGCGAGTGTCGCCGCGGAGACTACGAGCGTCAGTGCCGCAACTCCCCCGATTCTGCTCCCACGCAGTCTCATGTGATCACGCCCCCATTCGATCGTCGCCCTAAGTGTTGCGTCCGCACTACCGCGGGGCTGATTCTTACTGGAAGCGGTCGTGAGGTACAGCGCGCGGTTCAGTTCCGATCGGCTCCGAGCGCCACCCAGTAGCGGTCTACGAGCCGGGCATGCCGGAGACCCGCGACGAGATCTCAGCGAGCTCGGCCTCGGCAGCGGATCGGTCATCGACCGTCAACGCAGTGACGACTGCATGCAGTCATCCCTCGTTCTGGTAGGCCAGATCGGCTGCGGTCAGGCCCTCGAGGGCCATCCCGAAGGGAACGTCGTGCGTGATCCGTCGCCGCAGGCTGAGGCTGAGGGTCTGCTTCTGAAGCGACCGATAGAGGGCGGGCTTGCTGGCGAGGCTGCGTGCGATTTCGATACCCCGCTCGGGCGCGCCTGCATGTGGCAACACCTCGCTGACGACCCCCCACTGGAGTGCCGTCTGGGCGTCGATCTGCTCGCCGGTCCACAGCAGCCACTTAGCGCGCGCAGTACCGGCGATCTCCTCCCAGACGACGTGCAGCCCGTCGCCCGCAGTGATCCCAAGCGCGGGGTGGGGCAAGTCGCCGTAGGTGGCCCGCTCCGACGCGATGTGGATGTCGGCGAGGAGCAGGTACTCCGAATGGACCGTCGCCGGGCCGTTCGCGACAGCGACGACGGGCATCGGCAAGTCGAGCAGACGCTGGAGGATCTTGGCGCCCTCGACACGGGCCTTCTCCCAAACAGCCGGCTTGAAGATCTCCCCGAGACTGGGGCCGTCGATCTGGTCCATGAAGGAATCACCGGTGCCGGTGATGACTAGCGCCGTGTTGTCGCTGTCGAGCGACAGGTCCTCGAGGGCGCCTGGAAGGTCCTGGTGCGTCTGACCGGTGAACACGGCGGGCCCGCCGTCGGTGTGAAAGCGCAGGACGAGCACTCCGTCCTCGTCCCGGTTGAACGCCAGGTTCTCGTACTTCTCGAAGTATGCAGGCGTGCTCATGTCGCTAGTCCTCCTTGTCAGTTACCGCACCTGGCCGTTGCATGCAGCTGTTTCTTGGGTTGTCCCGTCCATTCAGCGTGCGCGACGCTCGGTCCCGTGGCCAGGCGAACGCCCGTGCCGAACTCGCCGGGCGCTCCTGGCCGATCTCTCCGAGTGCCGTGGGTTGCGTGGCCGACCGAGACATGGCAGGGAGCCGGCTCATGGCAGACGAATCAGGTTCTTGCCGGCCAGTGGACCGCCGACCTGCTGCATCTCGCCGCCTCTACGCAGACCGCCGAGGTCGATGACGAAGAATCCGGCCGCCTCAAACACGGTCGCGACTTCGGAGTTCGCGTCGCCGTGATCGCCTGAGAGGAAGATCACACGCTGGCCGCCCGCCTCGCGGGGGTCGGAGGCGAGCACGGAAAACTCGAACGTATTGCCGGCCTTCACCACGCGCGCGGGAGTGACGAGATCAGCGACGAGCTCGCTGGAGGTGCGTCCGTTCAGGTCGGCGCCGTCGAAGTCGTTGGTCGGGTCGATCACTATTCGCCCACCCAAGTCGAGTCCCTCGACGGCGCGCGGCACGTCCGGCCACATCACCGCCAGCACCACGATGTCCGTCGCTGCGGCGTCCTCGACCGTCCCCGCCCGCACGCGATCGCCGAGCTCGGCGACCACGGAGGTCAACGACTCGGGCCCCTTGTCGTTGGAGATGACAACCTGTCGGTTGGCACGACGTGCAATCCGCGCCATCGTCTGACCGATGTGGCCGGCGCCAATGATCCCGACACTCTTGAGGTTTGGTGCTTGCATCACCCCACATCACTCCTTCCTGAGACGCTCATTGATGACGATCTCCACAATCTGCGGGACCGTCCCGGCGCGCGCCCAGTCTCGTTGCAGCTCGCAAGCGAGCGAGACCCAGCCGATCGGCTGGGCGCCCGCTTGGACGGTCCGGTCGATCCCAGCGCGGTGCGCCTCTGGCGAGGTCCCGCCGATTGCGTCGACGACCGGATAGACCTCGTAGCCATCGCGCATCGCGTCGAGAGCCGGAAATGTCATGCAGACCTCGGTCCAGAGCGCACACAGGATCAGCTTGCGGCGTCCCGTGGCTCGGACGGCCGCCAAGAAGTCGACGTCCTCCCAGGAGTTGATCGCCGTGCGGTCGATCGGGGGGTAGTCGTTGAGCTCCTCGGCGAGTCCCTCCAGCGTCGGCCCCTGGCCGTTGGCTACGTTGATCGTCGAATGGATGATGGGAACGCCAAAGACGCTGGCCACCTTCACCGTCGAGACGATGTTCTTGAGCAGGAGCTCATGGTCTATCGAGCGCACGGCTTCGATTTGGCTGGGCTGATAGTCGATGATGGCGAGCGCCGAGTTCTCGGGCGTGATGAGGTGATCTGCGACTGGGTCGCGCGCCTCCTGGCTTGTCATCTATTCCTCCTTCAGATCGATGCGTAGCGAGATGGGACACAGCTCTACGCCGGCGCGCCTTGTGCGCGGAGAGCCTCCGCTTCCGCGACGCCCACGGTGTCGGTGACCTTCGGAACTTCCCTGAAATACCACCCGCTGAGCTCTTGGGCAGCGGGGCCGAGCGGCCCAGCCCAGTCGCGGAAGAGCTCGCAGAACACGCCGATCGCGGTGTTCGGCACGGCACCGGCGAGGGACAGCCGTTCGATCGCCGTTCTGTGCTCGATCTGGGATCGACTGCCGACGGCATCGGTCACAAACTGCGCCTCGTAGCCGCGCTTGAGGGCCTCGAGCACCGCAAACGCCAAGCAGACCTCTGTTTGAAGCCCCCCGAAGATCAACCGCTTGCGCCCCGTCGCCGCGACCGCTTCACGGAACTTCTCGTCCTCGAATGAGTCCATCGACGAGCGGTCGATCGGCTCGATACCGGCAAGCTCGGCCAGGATCGCTGGTTGCGTCGGGCTGTTGAACCCGTACTCGACCCCGACTGTCGACAGCACGATCGGCACGTCGAACGCCTTCGCGACCCTGACCAGCCAGCGGATGTGAAATTCGATCAGATCGGCCGGCGTTTCAGAGCGGATCGATTCGAGCTGCTCCTTCTGGTAGTCGATCAGCACCAGTGCGGATTCCTCGCTGGTCCAGACGCCTAGATTGCTATTCATCGGTCTCTCCTTCTAGTGGGTTCTCAGCCGCGTCGGTCACGGTCTACGGTGGAACTGATCTCGCTCGGGCTCATGGGTGAACCTGGGAGCCGTACCCCAGGTCGAGACGCAGTGACTGCATTACGTGGAAGGTCGTGCTGGCGGTGAACACGTCCGCCGCGGCCAGCACGCCGGTGTACTTCTCGATCACAGGTGTCGCAGCGGATGCGGTGATCGCGTCGAGGTAACCCCTGACCGCCGCCCAGCTGTTCTCGCCGTACTTGACGAAGTACGGCGTCGGGTCGAGGTCATCGATCGCCCTGCGCGAGCTGGCCTCGATGTCCGCCATGTAGTTCTGGTGCACCGCGATGTCCTCACGCGTGCCAAGCCTGCCCATGTGGCCGCCGATGAAGTGCTTCCACGGGTAGGTGAGAGCCGTGTCGGACGCCCCGATGTAGCCCTGCACGTCCTCGGTGAGGTTGCTCTGGTACACCGGCGCCCAGCCGGGGTTGACGATGTCGACGAGCATGAGCGCGTGGTGGTCGGGCAGGTGGATGAAGATGTTGTCCGGCGAGTGGTTGGAGCCGTGGAACGCCAGCTCGATGCGCTCGTCGCCGATCTCGAGCGTGCGGCGGTCCTGGAAGGTCTCCTCCGGCGCGGGCCTCGCCGGGTCGTCGTCGCGCAACAGGAGCTTGCGGGTCTCCTCGTGCCCGATGCGCGCGACGCTTTTGTCGAACAGCGATGACGCGCCGGCGTGGTCGGCGTGATGGTGGGAGTAGACGAGGTGGGTGACCCTGTTGCTGACACCGTTGGCGACAGCGATCTCGTCGATAGCACGCTGGATGTTGTGACCGATCGTCGGCGGTGCGTCGAGCAGGACGACGCCGTCCTTCGTGGTGAGGAACGCCGACTGGTAGGTGCCGTCGGTCACCCAGTAGAGGTTCTGCTCGACACGTCCGACGTAGTAGCCCTGTTCGTTGAGGGCCGGCCCGAGCGCCGGCCGGGGGATCGGGGCGTAGTCCGGCAGCTCCTCGGCACGGCTGACGCGAGTGTTCGCGTGTGCCTCGGTTGTCGTATCCGGTGTGGTCATCGACACGATCGTGAAGCGACAAGCCGGCGATCGCATCCCCGAATTCCTTAGTCCGCGACCTGAGCGTGGTCCTGAGTCATGCTTTGGCCCCAGATGGGTTCGCCGTCACACGTTCGAGCTTCCTCCTCGCCGCCGGGAGCGCAGTTGCTGGGCCGGCAGCGCGAGCGCGAGGCGCTCGGCCGCCTGCTGGGCGCTGCGCTCGGCGGGGACGGCGGGGTCTTGGTCGTGCACGGAGAGCCGGGCGTGGGGAAGACGGCGCTGCTCGAGCGGACGGTCGAGGAGGCGCGCCAGTTCCGGCCCCTGCGTGCTGTGGGGGTCGAGGGGGAGATGGAGCTCCCGTTCGCGGCGCTTCAACAGCTGTGCTCCCCGGTCCTCGACCGATCGGTGCGTCTGCCGGATCCCCAGCGCGATGCGCTCAGTGTCGCCTTCGGGCTCAGTTCCGGACAGGCTCCGAATCCCTTCCTGGTCGGACTCGCGGTCCTCGGCCTTCTGTCTGAGGCGGCGCAGGAGCAGCCGCTGCTGTGTCTCGTCGATGACGCGCAGTGGCTCGATCGCGAGTCGGCGCGCGCGCTGACGTTCATCGCCCGTCGCCTGATGGCCGAGAAGATCGCGCTCGTCTTCGCCGCCCGCGAGCTCGGCAGCGCGCTTGCGGGACTGCCGGACCTTCGCGTCGAGCCCCTGGGGCATCGTGACGCGCGGGCGCTGTTGCAGTCGATCCTGCCCGCTCGCCTGGATGAACGGGTGCTGGACCGGATCGTCCTCGAGACGCACGGCAACCCGCTCGCTCTGTTGGAGCTGCCGCACGGCCTGACGCCGACCCAGCTCGCCGGCGGGTTCGGGCTGCCCGCCGCGGTGCCCTTGTCCGCGAGCATCGAAGAGAGCTTCACGCGCCGGCTCGCCGGGCTTCCCGGCGATGCGCGACGCTTGCTGCTCGTGGCCGCCGCCGATCCGGTCGGCGACACCGCGCTCGTTTGGCGGGCGGCCCGCCGGCTCGGAATCCCCGAGTCTGCTGTCGAAGCCGTCGAGGCGGAGGGCCTGTCAGAGCTCGGGGCCCGGGTCGTTTTCCGCCACCCACTCGTTCGCTCGGCCGTGTATCGGGCAGCTGGGCTGAAGGAGCGCCGTGCCGTCCACCGAGCGCTGGCGGAAGCAACCGATCCGGAGATCGACCCGGATCGCCGCGCGTGGCACTGGGCCCAGGCGGCGTCGCTGCCGGACGAGGAGCTGGCCGCGGCGCTCGAGCGTTCGGCCGGACGGGTGCAAGCTCGCGGCGGTGTCGCGGCCGTCGCCGCCTTCCTCGAGCGTGCCGCGGCGCTCACGCCAGACCCCGCGCGTCGCGCGCGGCGCCAGCTGCTGGCGGCGACCGCCAAGCGCGACGCAGGCGACCTCGACGCCGCGTTGACGCTCCTCCTGGCCGTCGAGGTGGGTGAGATCGGCGAGCTCCAGCGTGCGCAGGCCGAGCTCTTGCAGGCCCAGATCGCGGTGCAGCAACGTCGCGCCGAGGAAGCGGGATCCCTGTTGATGAGCGCAGCGAGGCGCTTCGAGCCCCTGGCGCCCGAGCTGGCCCGCGAAACCTACCTAGAACTCCTGGGGGGCACGCTGGCGCGCGACGTCGAGGCGCCCGGAGGCACGTCCGCGGTCGCTGCCGCTGCGCGCTCTGCGCCCCCGGCCGGCGCCGAACCCCGGCCGGTCGACGTCCTGCTCGACGCCTTCACGATCCGCTTGACCGACGGATTCGCTGCGGCCGTACCCGCCCTCGCCCGGGCTCTGGAGCTCACAATCCGTGTCGCCCGAGAGGAACCCGGCCGACCGCTCTCACTTTCGCGCCTGCGGGACGCCGATATGGTGGCGCTCGAGCTGTGGGACGCGGAGGCGTCTCGCGTGCTCGCCGCCCGTGAGGTTCAAGTCGCACGCGACACGGGGGCGGTCGGACACCTGCAGATCGTGCTCAGCTTCCTGGCGAGGAGCCACATGCTCGCAGGCGAGCTGAGCAGCGCCGAGCTCTTGCTCGACGAGTCACGAGCGATCGCCGAGTCGATCGGAAGCCCGGCGCTCGTCAACGCCCCGATCATCCTCGCCGTGCTTCGCGGCGATGAGGCGACGGCCTCCGAACTGATCGAGGCAAGCTCCGAGGAGGCCGCCTCGCGGCGATGGAGGTCGAGCACATACGCACGATCTGTGCTCTACAACAGCCTGGGCCGGCACGATGCCGCGTTCGACGTGGTCTCGGAGGCTCTCCGATCCGAGGATCCGATCGCGTACGGAACGCTGCTCGTGCCGGAGCTGGCGGAGGCGGCATCAAGGACACACGACCGCGGAGCGCTCGAGCACGCCTCGCACTGGCTCTCGGAGAGAACCCGCGTCCTTCACTCCAGCTGGGCAAGCGGGATCGACGAGCGCGTCCGCGCTCTACTCAGCGAGGGCGAGACGGCAGATCGCTCATACCGACAGTCCATCCAGCACCTCTCAGGCACCCGCGTCCGCTTCGAGCTCGCGCGCACCACCCTCCTCTACGGAGAGTGGTTGAGGCGCGAACGCCGCCGCGTGGACGCCCGGGCGCAATTGCGTGGCGCGCTCGAGCAGTTCACGCGCATGGGCGCCGTCGCATTCGCGCGCCGCGCCGAACGCGAGCTGCTGGCGACCGGCGCGCGTGCCCGCAAACGGACCGTGGACACGCTCGATCACCTCACGCCGCAGGAGACCCAGATCGCCCGCCTCGCGGCGAACGGTGACACCAATCGAGAAATAGCCGCTCAGCTGTTCATCAGCCCGAGCACCGTCGAGTACCACCTACGCAAGGCGTTCCGCAAGCTCGACGTGAAGTCACGCACACAGCTCGCACGCCGGTTGCCCTAGTCGTCCCACCGTGCGCCGTCGCGACTTTCCGCCTCGCCCGATGTTCAAATAGCAAGAATGCGAAGGGGCATGGGACGACACGGGGTGGTGCTGGCACTGGCGGTTGCAGGGTTGCTGTCGGTCGCCGTCGGGGCGGCGCCGAGCTGGGCGAGATGGTCACCGTCTGTGTTTGTGCGCAGCAAGGGCGTCTGGCGGGCGGAGGCATATGCGTTCGGCCCGCGCGGCGCGCTGTGGAGTGCGCGGACGACCGTGGTCAACGATCAGGGGGAAACACGCTTGCAGGTTGGACGGTTTACGCGTGGAGGGCGGACGTTCGTTCCGGCTGCACTCCTTGAGGGCAACGGTCAAGAAAAGGCCGATAGCGTTCGTCTCCTCATCACGCCAGACGGCTCGGCGACCGTTGTGTGGAGCTACTGGATCCCGTACGGGATCCCGGGCAAGCAAGAGCTCTCGGCCGACAGTTGGCGGCTCGGTTCATCGGTGCCGCTCCCGGTCAAGCTGATCTCGCCCGGGTGCATCAACTACCTGATCGGTCCGGGCGTCGCCAGTTTCGGCGATACGACCCTCGTCCTCTACGGCGAACAGTTTCCAGGCGGAGGCGCGAGATCTCCCTGCGATGCAGGTCTGAATTTGGCGAAGTTCCAGGCCGGCAGGCTGGTCGGGACGGAACGTACACTCGATGTGACCGGCTTTGAAGGTCTGCACGCGCCGACGCTCTCGCCCGTTCTATCGGGGGTTCTAGCCACGTGGGGCGTAGACAGTGGCAACCCAACCGGGAAAAGGCCGCTTGAGTTTGCCTCCTCCCCGGTGACTCCCACGGAGCCACGGGGTCCAGCCGTACCGATCCCATTGCCGGAGGGCTTCGAATTCAGCCAAGGCGAAGCGAGCCAACTGATCACCGGTGCCGACGGAGATCAACTTGTCTGGTGGGAGCCGGAACCAGAGCCGTTAGCGCCGCGGATTCCGGTGTCGGTTGCCTGGAGGTCGTCGGCGGGACCGTTCAGGCCCGGTATCGAGCTCGGCGACACCCGGCGGTTTCCCGAACCTGCAGCCACGGCTCGCCGCGACGGCGTCACCACACTGCTCTTTCAGCAAGCGATCGGCAATGGTCGACAGGGCCGGGTTGCAAGCGTCACGGAGCGCCGAGGCCGGTTCGCGAGTTCACAACCGCTCTCCTCGGCAGCGGTGGTCGGTGCCTTCGCGTTGGCTGAGACAACGCAGGGCCGGACGCTCGCAGCGTGGACGATTGAAGCCAAGCCAGGTCGCATCCTCACGCAGGCCGCGTTCGCCGGTCCAAGTGGACGGTTCGGTAGAACGAAGACGCTGTCCGTCACACACAGCGCGCTGACCTTCAACAACAACAGCCTCGCGCTCGTCCCCGATCGCGAAGGCGGGGTCCTCGTAGTCACCCGCGTGAACCCTGCGAACGGCACGATCGACGTCTTCTCGCGCTGGCACCCCTAGCGGCGTCGCTTCCCGCGAACACGATCCCCACAGACCTCCTCGACGACGCGAGCCCCGGCCCGTGGAGCTGCGCCTCGCCCGCGGCGATCAGATCGCCGCCGCGGACGCGATCGCCGTACTCCGCCTCGGGTCTCGTGCACCTGGCCGCCGGCTTTGTCCTCGACGACAGCCAAACAGCCACCGGTGGCGTTGCTGCGGTCCTGGCGCTAGTGGCCACGGGGCTACTTCGTCGATCTGAACTCGCGCTGAAGCACTCGGTCTTTCTTGATCGCTGCCTGCCATTCGGCGGCAGTCACGCCCTTGGGGGGCGGCGCGTAGACAGCGACCGACACCCCGAGCGAGCCGCTGCCGTATCGCTTGGTCGCTTCGACTCGTGCGGCTCCTAGGACCCGCGAGTATTCGGCTTGGAGTTTGCGGAGGGCCGCGGCGATGATCGCCTCCCGGTCGCTGCGCTCGGTGTTTCCGCACGCGCAAAGCGCCGCACAGGCGCAGACCGTCAGAGCGCCCGCGAGCCTCAGTGCCAAGCGGCCTGGCGCACCCGGCGCCAGTCGCGACCGACTCATGCGTGGATCAGGGCCAAGGGGGTCCAGATCGCAGCCCCCGCGAGGCTCGTGTAGGAAATGGCGACCTGTCCTCGTGGCGCGCGGGCGCGCCGGCGCGCCAAGGCGAGGTTGGCGACGCCACGGCCGGCGAACGTGAGGGCAATGAGGATTCTCTCCCACTCCATCGCGCTCGAAAGTTACCCGGCCGCCTGTGAAGCGAGACGCTCCCGCTGCAGAGCCGCCAGCCCGAGGCCGTTCGGGCGAATGACGCGGGCGGAGCTCGAGCGGAAGTCGGGGGACTGGACGGCAGCCCGGCGGACGTGATCGACGCGCTTGCGTAAGCGCGCGCTCCGAGTTCGCGTGCAACTCACCCTCGTGACGCGAGGGCCAATCCCCGACGAGTTGAGCCGCTCGCGGCGGCAGCACGACCCCGCAAACCCGCATTCCAGAGCCAAATGGGGAGTGCCGGAGGAGGGACTCGAACCCCCGACACGCGGATTATGATTCCGCTGCTCTAACCGACTGAGCTACTCCGGCGGGGTCGCGGGCCGCGACAAGGGTTCGCTCCCGCACAGGCCAGGCACCGCCCCATCGCCTCGGGACACCGCCTCCGCACAGTCTACGCAGCACGGCCTGACGCGCAGCGCTTCGCCGGCCCGCGCCAGCCGCCGCCCGGCCCGTGGCAGCGACCCGCAGCCGCGCGGCCGCCCGGCGGTGCCCTGGGCGGGAAAGCTAGCCTCGTCTCCGTGGACTCGCCGATCCTCCTCGCCGTGCCCAACGTCTCCGAGGGTCGCGACGCGAGCACGATCGCAGAGATCGGCCGCGCGTTCGCGGGGGGGGACGCGAGGACTCCGAGCGCCGTGCGGCTGCTCGACGTCCACTCCGATCCCGATCACCATCGCTCGGTCTACACGCTCGCCGGTGGCGTGCTCGAGCTCGCCGACGCAGTCATCACGGGTGGTCGCGCGGCAGCTGAGCGTCTCGACGTGGTCGCACGTGCTCGCGCCGGTGGAGAGCAGCAGGGGCAGCATCCGCATGTCGGCGCCCTCGACGTCGTCCCGATCGTCTACCTCGAGCAGGCTGCACGCGGCGCCGCGCTTTCCGCCGCGCTGCTCGTCGCCGATCGCATCGGAGAGGAGCTCGCCGTGCCCGTCTTCCTATACGGAGAGATCACCGCGAGCAACGGAGGCGCCTCACGGAGTCGCGCCGAGCTTCGCCGCGGAGGCGTTGCGAGGCTCGCCGAGCGCATCGCGGCTGGTGCGAGCGAGCCGATCCGCCCCGACTTCGGGCCTGCGCGGCTGCATCCGAGCGCAGGCGCGACGCTGGTGGCCGCGCGGCCGCCGCTCGTCGCCTTCAACCTCGTGCTGAGCCCGCCTGCGAGTCTCGATGATGCCGGCCGTATCGCCTCGCTGATCCGCGAGGGCGGGCCCGAGGGTCTACCGGGCCTGCGCGCGATTCCCATCACGCTCGACGGGCGGCTCGCGCAGGTCTCGATGAACGTCGAGCAGCCGCTCGAGCTGCCGCTCGCAGCCGTCGTCGACGCGGTCCTGAGGCACGCGGACATCGAGAGCGCCGAGCTCGTCGGCCTCGCGCCGCGTGCCGCGCTCGAGGGCTTCCCGCGCGAGATCCCGATGCCGGGCTTCGATGCCGCTCGCCACGTCATCGAGAACGCAATAGGCTGATGCTGATGGCTCAGACGAGGCGCAAGCGGCAGACCAAGCACCGCGGCAACGCAGCCGGCGTCGTCGAGTCGCGCGGGCGCACCGGGCGCAAGCCCACCGCCGCCGAGAAGACGGGCACGGGGGGCGGCGCCGCGAAGACGAAAGCCCCGCCTGTCGACCGGCGCGACCGACCGCCGACGTGGCGCGCTGCCTTCATCAAGGGCATGCTCGCCGCCGTCGTCCTGCTGATCTTCATGATCCTCTTCCTGCCCAAGTCGAACTCCTCTCTCATCGGCCTCTTCCCGGTCGTGCTCGTGCTCTACACGGTCATCAGCTACTTCACAGATCGCTTCGTCTACCGCTACCGCCAGCGCAACAAGGCCAAGCGAGGGGGGAGGGCCTGAGGCGATGAGCCTCGACGTGCGCGCCTTCACCGTCGGCCCGCTCCAGGAGAACGCCTTCATCGTCCGCGCCGACGCCGGAGCCGCGAGCGCCGTCATGGTCGACCCGGGTGAGGAGCCCGAGCGGCTCCTGTCCGCTGCACAGGACCTCGGGGTGCAGATAGAGGCGATCCTCCTCACTCACTGCCACTTCGATCACATCGGCGCGGTCGCACCGGTCGCGCGGGCGACGGGCGCGCCCGTGTACTGCCCGGAGATCGAGCGCGGCGTGCTCCTCGATGTGATGCGCTGGGTGCCGCCCGGCTTCGGCCCCTTCGAGAGCCACGAGCCCGAGCAGACGGTAGCCGGCGGAGAGCGCCTGGCGCTCGCCGGCCTCGACTTCGACGTGATCTTCACCCCCGGCCACAGCCCCGGCCACGTCACCTACGCCGTGCCCGGCGCGCTGCTCTCCGGAGACGTGCTCTTCCAAGGATCCGTCGGGCGCGTCGACCTTCCCGGCGGTGACTGGGCGACGCTCGAGCGCTCGATCGAAGGGCTCCTTCGGGCGTACCCCGCCGAGACCGTCGTCTACCCGGGGCACATGGGGGTCACCACGCTCGGGCGCGAGCGCGACACGAACCCGTTTCTCGCCGAGCTGCGCGAGCGCGTTCCCCGCGCGAGGACGCCGTCGGACGCGGCCGCCGCCGGAAGTTGAGCGAGCCCAGGCTGAAAGCTCCTCGCGGCACCTTCGACGTGCTCGGCGAGCAGGCCGCCGCGCGTACCGCGCTCGAGGCTCGCGCCCGGGCGATCCTCGAGGGCGCCGGCTACGAGCGCATCGAGACCCCCGCCTTCGAGGCGACCGAGCTCTTCCAGCGCGGCGTCGGGGAGTCCACCGACATCGTCCGCAAGGAGATGTTCACCTTCGAGGATGCCGCCGGGCGCTCGCTGACGCTGCGACCCGAGGGCACCGCTCCCGTGTGCCGCGCATACATCGAGCACGGCATGCACAAGCGCCGCCAGCCAGTCAAGCTCTGGTACCTCTCGAGCTTCTTCCGCCACGAGCGCGCCCAGGCCGGACGCTACCGGCAGTTCTGGCAGGTCGGCGCCGAGGCCCTCGGCTCCGATGACCCGGCCGTCGACGCCGAGTCGATCACCCTGCTCGCCGCGCTTCTCCGCGAGATGGACGTCAGCGAAGTGGCGCTGCGCCTTTCGAGCCTCGGCAGCGCCGAGGCTCGAACCGAGTACCGCGAGCGCCTTCAGCAGCACCTCCGCGCCAACGAGCAGAGCCTCTCCGAGGACGTCCGCAGCCGCATCGATGCCAATCCACTGCGCGCCTTCGACTCAGACCACGCGGGCACCGTCCGTGTGATGGAAGGCGCCCCGAGGCTCCTCGACCACCTCAGCGCCGAGGACGCCGAGCACTTCGCGCAGGTTCGCGCGCTGCTCGACGCCGCCAACGTCCCCTACGAGATCGACTCGACGCTCGTGCGCGGTCTCGACTACTACACGAGAACCGTCTTCGAGTTCACCTCGCGCGCGCTCGGCGCGCAGAGCGGCGTGGGCGGCGGCGGACGCTACGACCGCCTCGTCGAGCAGCTCGGCGGACCGGCTACGCCCGGCATGGGATGGGCCGCGGGCATCGAGCGGATCCTGCTGGCGGGCGAGCCTTCAGAGGTCGGCCAGCCGGGCGTCGCGACCGCGCTCGAGCTGTTCGTCGCGCGCGAGCAGGCCGGAGGGGAGACGGCGACGCGCGCCTTCACGCTCGTCGAGGAAGCGCGTTCCGCGGGGCTGACCGCGCAGATGGACCTCGGACGCCGCTCGCTCAAGGGCCAGCTCGGCGCCGCGCGAAGCCTCGGCGCCAGATATCTGGCGATCGTGGGTGACGACGGGGTTCTCGCGTCGCTCAGGGACATGCAGGGTGGCGGCACGCGCGAGATCGCGATCGACGCGATCGTCCACGCCGTCCTTCGCGGACATCACGAGCTGTAGCGATCCGCGAGCGATCACGAGCCACGCGCCGCGAACGGCGCCGGCGGCTCGCCGGCGGGTCGCCGCCCTAGAGCCGGTGTGAGCCGGCGCGCGCCAGCAGGGTCGAGAACACCAGGCGCTCCACTTCGGCCGGCACCGGCTGCGTCAGGCTCGCGGCGGCGAGCGTGATCACGGCCGGTCCGCGCGCAAAGCCCAGCACGTCGATGTACATCGGCAACGTGACTTCGCTGAACGTAGAGGTCACGGTCACCGCGATCCGGATTCCGACCGCGCCGCCCGCTGCGCCGGGCACAGCCAGCGCGTAGATCTTCGCACCGCCCCAATGTACGTAGCGCACCGTCGCGCGCCCGATCGCAGCGCTGATCGCCCGCGCCAGGCAACGCCTCGTCGCCGTCTGTTGCAGCGTGTCGAGCATCCGGGCCGCGGCACCTGCGCTCGTCGTGACCATCACGTCGGAGCCGATCCATTCTTCTTCGAGTTCCCGCCCGCGGAGCAGCCGGGGCGATTCCGCGTCGACGAGCTTGCGGGGGCGCAGCGCGCTGGCACATCTTCCCAACGACCCTTCCGATTTCGAAGAGGACCGTCGCCCACCCTTCTTCCTTGATACCCGTGCTTCGGGAACATCGATCACCGTGAGGTTCACGGCTCGCGCGAAACCGAGCGCGGCGGCCTTCGTCGGGTGCGCCGCCGTCGCCGGCCCCGCTGTCCTCGGGATCGCACTCGGGGCGTCGGCGCTGCTCGTGCCGGACAGGGCGGCGGGCGCAGGCGGGCTCGACTGGCCGCCACCGCATCCGATCGCCAGCGACCCCGACACGCAGCACACGCTGAGCGCCACCGCCACCCGAGGGCCGCGCGCGGCGGGCGTCACAGGCCCGCCCACCACGCCGCACCCGGCACGGACACGGCGGCGCCAGCGGACGCTCGAACGTTGCATGTTCCGGATATCGGCACGGCAAGGGCTCTGCTGAAGGAGCGCTGGACTCCCGCGAGCGGCCGTCGAGCGGCCGCTTTTCAGGCGCCGGTCCTCGCGCGAGCGGACGGGCGCGCACGATCAAGCTGTCCAACGCAGATTGCGGGCTTCAGCTTTTCGGCGGAGATGCCGAAGCATGGGGGGATGACGCAGATCTCGCGCCCATTCCAGATCGCTCTACTGGCCGTAGCGGTGCTGATGGCCGTCTGGTTCGTGGCCCTCCGGGGTCACTCGACGAGCAGCACCTCGGCCGCCTCCGGAGGCTCGCCCGCCGCCGCAAGCTCGGCTCCGAGCTCCTCGCCTGGCAGCGCGTCCTCGATCTACCACGGGTCAGCTCCCGGAGTCGAAGGCCTCAGCCGCGCGATCGCGAAAGCGCACGGAGCTGTCGCCACCTCGCAGCAGAACGCCAGGGAACTCGCACAGAAATCCGCACAGGCATCGGCCGTGGGAGGCACCGCCGCGACGAGCGCCAGCTCGGGCACGCCCTCCGCCGCGAGGACCACAACCTCCGCCGGCCACGCCGGGTCCACGCCGGCTGCGACGCACAAGGCGGCGGTCACCCCGGCGCCACGCGTCGCGCAGCATCCGAGCGCCAGCAAAGCCGCCGGTTCGCTCAAGGGCGTTCAGCGCACGCCGGCACGGCAGGTGCTCGTCGAACGCGCGCTCAAGGAAGGGAAGATCGCCGTCATCCTCTTCTGGAACAAGCGAGGCGCGGACGACGTCGCGGTGAACCTCGAACTGCAGCTTCTCGAGGCGGTTCACCACATAATCAAGCCGCGCGCGAACACTCCCAAGGTGCGACGCGAACTGCGCGCCTACAACCTCGAACTCAACAAGCCGTTCGCAGCGTTCGTGGCCCGCGCCGACCAGGTCGCCTCGTTCGGCACGATCACACACGGCGCACATGTCTACGGCACGCCGACGATCCTCATCGTCAACAAGAAGGGCCAGGTGAGGACGATCACCGGCCTCACCGACGCCTACTCGATCGAGCAGACGATCGACGAAGCACGGCACGGCTAGTCGTACACTCGCTCGGGTGAGCACGAGCGAGGAGCTGAGCAACCACCTGGAACGCCCGCTGGGCAGGGGCCACACGCCCGCCGAGAGCTTCACCGGCGCCGCCGGCGGCGCCGCCTGCGGCGATCTGATCCGAATATCGATCGCGGTCGATCGAGACAGCGCCGAGCGTCGCATCGAGGACGCCGGCTTCGACGCGAGCGGCTGCGGCGCGACCGTCGCGGCGGGCAGCGCCACCGTCGCCATGCTCCGAGCCCGGCCGCTGCTCGACGCCGCGCGCATCGGCGCCGAGGACATCGCACGGGAGCTCGGGGGGCTGAGCCCCCACAAGCACCACGCCGCCGAGCTCGCATCCGATGCCCTGCACCGCGCGCTCGGCTCGGCCGCCCGCGCGCAGCCGCACCTCCCGCCGGCGGAAGGTCGCACGCTCGTCGCGATGAGCGGCGGCGTCGACAGCGCCGTCGCGGCGCTGCTCGTAGCCGGCGCGGGCGCGCAGGCCGTCGCCGTGACACTCGAGCTGTGGTCGGACCCCGAGAACGACGGCGAGCTGAGCTGCTGCTCGGCGCAGGCGGTCCGCGGAGCACGCGAGCTCGCCCACGGACTCGGCATGCCGCACCTCTCGATCGACCTCCGCGCCGAGTTCCGCGCCGGCGTCGTCGACCGCTGGCTTTCCGAGCACGCCGCCGGGCTCACGCCGAATCCCTGCGTGCGCTGCAACGGCTCGGTGCGCCTCGACGCGATGCTCGAGCTCGGCCGCAGACTCGGTAGCGAGACGCTGGCGACGGGCCACTACGCGCGTGTGCGCGAGGGGCCGCTGCTGCAGATGGCCGTCGACGCGGCCAAGGACCAGAGCTACGTCCTCTCGGCGCTCTCGCCCGATTCGCTCTCGCGGCTGCGTTTCCCGCTCGGAGAGCTGCACAAGAGCGAGGTTCGCGCGATCGCCGAGCAGGCGGGCCTCGGCGTCGCCCGCAAGCGCGACTCGCAGGACCTCTGCTTCCTCGCCGGCACCCGCCAGCCCGCCTTCCTCGAGCGCCACGCCGGGCTCGGTCAGCGGCCGGGCCCGATCGTCGACCTGGCCGGCGACGCGCTCGGCGAGCATCGCGGTTCGCACGCCTACACGATCGGCCAGCGACACGGCCTCGGCATCGGTGGGCGCGAGCCGCTGTACGTGCTCGCGACCGACGCCCGCGCGAACACTGTCACGGTCGGCCCCCGCACGGCGCTGCTCGCGAGCACCATCCCCGCGACAGAGATAACGCTTCACCGCGGCGCCGGCTGCGTCGACGGCGTGCGCGTGCGTGCACACGGGCGACGCCACGGCTGCCGGCTGGCCGGCGCGCTCGGCGCCGGGAGCCACGCCCGCGCCGAGATCGAGCTCGAGGAGCCGGTCGAGCGAACCGCCCCGGGCCAGATCGCGTGCCTGTACGCGGGCGACGTCGTCGTCGGCTACGGCACGATCGCGGCGTAGCGCTCCAGACGGACCCTAAGATCATCATCTGATGAGCACAGATGAGATCCGCGAGCGCTTCCTCGCCTTCTTCGAGGAGCGCGGCCACCGCCGTGTTCCCTCGGCGTCGCTCGTGCCCCCGGCGCGCGACCCCTCGGCGCTGTTCACCGTCGCCGGCATGCATCCGCTCAAGCCGTACTTCCTCGGCCAGGAGACGCCGCCCGCCCGGCGCCTGACCGACTGCCAGAAGGTCTTCCGGACGGTCGACATCGACAACGTCGGCAACACCGCCCGGCACCTCACCTTCTTCGAGATGCTCGGAAACTTCTCCTTCGGCGACTACTTCAAGAGGGAGGCGATCGAGTTCGCCTGGGAGCTCTCACGCCAGGTCTACGGCTTCGACGGGGGCGACATCTGGGTGACGGTCTTCGAAGGCGACGAGGAGCTCGGCCTCGGCCCCGACGAGGAGGCGATCGCCTTCTGGCGGGAGATGGGCGTCGACCCCGCGCGGATCGTCCAGTGCCCGCGCGCAGAGAACTTCTGGCAGGCAGGTCCGACGGGGCCGTGCGGACCCTGCTCGGAGCTCTACATCGACCGCGGCGTCGACTTCGGCTCCCCCGGCGATCTCCCCGGCGGGGAGAACGCCCGCTTCCTCGAGTACTGGAACCTCGTCTTCATGCAGTACGACCAGGAGGACGAGGGCGGGCGCTCCGTGCTGAAGCCGCTGCCCGCGAACAACATCGACACGGGCCTGGGGCTCAACCGGCTCGCGGCGATCCTCCAGGAGAAGGACTCCGTCTTCGAGACCGACCAGTTCTGGCCGCTGATCGAGCTCGGGCAGGAGCTCTCGAGCAGGCGCTACGGCGCGGACCGCGAGACCGATCGCGCGATGCGGATCCTCGCCGACCACACGCGGGCGATGACGTTCCTGATCGCAGACGGCGTCGTGCCCTCGAACGAGGAGCGCGGCTACGTGCTGCGGCGCGTCATGCGCCGCGCGATCCAGCAGGGCCGCGCGCTCGGCCTCGGGCCCGGCTTCCTCGCCGCCTACTCGGCGCGCGTCAGGGAGCTGATGGGCGCCACCTACCCCGAGCTCCACGAACAACGAGCCGCGATCGAGAAGTGGCTGTCGGCCGAAGAGGAGAGCTTCGGGCGCACGCTCTCGCAGGGCCTCGCGACGCTCCGCCTGCACATCGACCAGGCACGCGATGCCGGGCGCTCTTCGGTCCCCGCCACCGAGGTCTTCCGCCTGCACGACACCTACGGCTTTCCCTACGAGATGACGCAGGAGCTGCTCGCCGAGGAAGGGCTCTCGATCGAGGGCGACTTCGAGCGCCTGATGGAGGAGCAGCGGGCCCGCGGCCGCGCGAGCGCCCGCGGCGCCGGCTCCGATGCCGGCCACGCCCGCGAGGCGGCCAGCACGTTCGCCGGCGAGAGCGACTTCTCCACGCGCTTCACCGGCTATGAGACCGAGGAGCAGCAGACGACCGTCGGCGCGCTTCAGAGCATCGCCTCAAACGGGGCCGCGGGCGCGAACGGGGGCTCGAGCGCTGAGCGCTACCTCGTGAAGCTCACAGACTCCCCCTTCTACCCCGCGGGCGGGGGCCAGGTCGCAGACGCGGGGACGATCGAATGCGAGCAGGGCGACTGCCGCGCCCGCGTCGAGGACGTGTTCCGCGTCGGCGATGACCAGGCGCTCGCGGTCGTGCTCGAGCGCGGCAGCCTGCAGCCCGGCGAGCCGGTCGTGGCCCGCGTCGACCACCTCGCGAGGCACGCGACGGAGGCCAACCACACGGCGACGCATCTGCTGCAGGCCGCGCTGCGCGAGCGCCTGGGCGACCACGTGCGCCAGGCTGGCTCCTACGTCGGCCCCGACAAGCTGCGCTTCGACTTCAGTCACGGCCAGGCGCTCTCCGCCGAGGAGCTTTGCGACGTCGAGGATCGCGTCAACGAGTGGGTCTCACGCAATGACCCGGTGCGACCGATCACGACCACGCTCGAGGAGGCCAGGCGGCTCGGCGCGATGGCGCTCTTCGGCGAAAAGTACGGTGACGTCGTGAGAATGGTCGAGATCGGATCGGGCGACTACTCGCGCGAGCTGTGCGGCGGAACCCACGTGCGCTCCACCGCCGAGATCGGCGTCTTCCACATCATCAGCGAGACCTCGAGCGCCGCGAACGTGAGACGTATAGAGGCCCTCACGGGTCCCGCCGCGGCCGAGCTCCTGAGGGACCGCGAGCGCCTGCTCGCCGACGCCGCCGCGACGCTTCGCGCCCGTCCCGAGGACGTACCAGACGCCGTTCGAAGCCTCTCGCAGGAGCGCCGGCGCCTCGAGAAGGCGATCAAGGAGAGCGCAGCCGGCGGTGGCGCAGCCGCGCCGGACATCGCGCAGCTCGCCGGCGAGGCGCAGCAGCTCGACGGCGCGCGCGTGCTCGCCGCGATCGTCGAGGTCTCAGACGCCAAGGCGCTGCTCGAGGTGCTCGACCGCCTGAAGGGGCGCCTCGAGGACGCGGCGATCGTGCTCGGCGCCGCCGTCGACGGGCGCGCGCACCTCGTCGTGAGCGTCTCCCCTGCGCTCGTCGCGCGGGGGCTCCGCGCGGGTGAGGTCGTCAAGGCCGCGGCCGCCGCCGTCGGTGGCGGGGGAGGGGGTCGCGACACGCTCGCGCAGGCCGGCGGGCGCGACCCCGAGCGGCTCCCGCAGGCGATCGAGACGGCGCGCGCGACGATCGCCTCGGCACTCGATGGCTGATGCGCAGCCCGTCACTGCCATCGCCGTGGCAGGCTCCCGCGCGGTGCGGGGCGAGCGGCCGCTGATGCGCGTCCTCGCCCTCGACTACGGCAGCGCGCGCTGCGGCTGCGCGCTCAGCGACCCGACGGGAACGATCGTCACGCCGATCGAGACCGTCGAGCGGCCCGCCACCAAGCGCGGCCTCGCGACGATCCGCGCGCTCGTCGGCGAGCGCGAGGTCGAGCGCGTCGTCGTCGGGCTTCCCCTGTCGCTCAGCGGTGAGGACTCCGAGCAGACCCGCGAGACTCGCGTGTTTGCCGCCGAGCTCTCGAGGCGCCTCGGGGAGGACGTGCCCGTCGAGCTCCACGACGAGCGCTTCACGACGGTCCTCGCCCAGCGCATGAATGGTCCGCACACAGCGAGCGAGGACTCGCGCGCCGCCGCCCACCTGCTCGAGAGCTGGCTCGCCGCCCGCCCGCGTTAGGGTCCACGCCTTGTCCCGCGGCAAACAAACACAACCCTTTCCGGAACGCACCGAAGAGGAACGTGAGCGCGAGCGGGCCGAGCGCGAACGTCGCCGCGCCGAACGCGCAGCTCCGCCCCCGGAGCAAGCTTCGGTTCTGCCGCCCGAGCCCGCGCCGCTGCCGCCGCCCGTGCCGGCGGTATCCCCGGTGCCCGAGCCGCAGCCGCCGCCCGTGTCCGAGGCGCCGCTCGAACCGGAGCCCGCGCCGCAGCCACCACCCGAGCTGGAGGCGCCGCCCCAACCCGAGCCCGCGCCGCAGCCGCCACCCGAGCCCGAGGCGCCGCTCGGCGTGGAGCCCGCCGCGCCCCAGCTGAGTGGCGGGAATCCAGCCGCCGCCAGCGGCGCCGAGCCGGTGCTCCCGCCTGACCCGATGGAGCCGGGCGCGGGCGCCTCCGATCACCTCGCGTCGCCCGTCACAGCCGCGCCGGCAGAGGCTTCGGCCGGGGGCACCCCGCGGCGGCCGCAGCCTCCGCCGCGCGCTTCGGCGCGGCGAGCGGGCGGACGCCGGACACACGCACCGGCGCTCAGGCGCCGCGCCGGCGGGCGCTCGCTGCCCACGCGCGCGCTTGCGGTGTTGGCGCTCGCGGGCGTCGCGGTGGCGATCGTGCTGTTGGTCAAATCGCTCGCGGGGTCGGGCAAGGTAACCAAGGCCCCCGTCGCGACCGTCGTGCGGGTCGTCGTCCCCGAGGGCTCCACGCGACTGCAGATCGCCCACATCGCGGCGAAGGATGGGCTCAAGGGCAGCTACCGGGGCGCTTCGAAACGCTCGGCGCTGCTCGACCCGGCTCGCTACGGCGCGCCCGCAGGGACGCCCGACCTCGAAGGCTTCCTGTTCCCGGCCACCTACGACGTGTACCCCGGCGCCCCCGTCAGCCGGCTAGTGCACGAGCAGCTCGTCGCGTTCGGCGAAAACTTCGGCCCGACGGAGATCGCACGCGCACGCTCGCTCCACGTCACGCCCTACCAGCTGCTGACCGTCGCGTCGATGATCGAGCGCGAGGCGAAGGTGCCCGGCGATCGGGCGAAGATCGCGGCGGTCATCTACAACCGGCTCAGGCGGGGCATGCCGCTGGGCATCGACGCGACGATCTACTACGCGCTCGAGCTCCAGAGGAACATCCCGACCTACACCAAGGAACTCACCGAAGCGCAGCTCCAGCTCGACTCTCCCTACAACACCCGCACCCGCACGGGGCTGCCGCCGACGCCGATCTCGAACCCCGGGATGGCGTCGATCGAAGCCGCGGCGAACCCGGCGCACGTCTCATACCTCTACTACGTGCTCGCGCCCGACGGCTGTGGCGAGCACGTCTTCTCGACGACGCTCGCGAAGTTCGAAGCGGACGCCGCCGCCTACCAGGCGGCCGTCAGGAAGAACGGCGGAGCGCCGCCCGTCTGCAAGAAGTGATGCCCCGCCTGGGCGTCCTCGGGTGGCCGGTCGCACACAGCCGCTCGCCCGCGATGCACAACGCCGCGCTCGCGCACCTCGGCATGGCCGGCTGGCGCTACCAGCTGCTGCCGGTGCCGCCCGAGCTGTTCGAGGAGACGACGCGCGCGCTCGGCCCGGCCGGCTTCGTCGGCGCGAACGTGACGATCCCCCACAAGCGCGCGGCGCTCGCGCTCGCCGAGGACAGCAGCCGGGCGGCGCGCGAGATCGGCGCGGCCAACACGCTCGTGTTCTCCGCAGACGGCACGATCGCCGCCGAGAACACCGACGCCCCGGGGCTGATCGCCGCGCTCGGGCGCCCGGTGCGCGGCCTCAGCGCGCTCGTGCTCGGCGCGGGCGGCAGCGCGCGCGCGGCGGTCTGGGCGCTGCGCGAGCAGGGAGCCGCCGAGGTCCTCGTGTGGAATCGCACGAGCGCCCGCGCGGAAGAGCTGGCGCGCGACCTCGGCGCCACAGCCGTGCCCCGCCCGCGGCCGGCGGATCTGCTCGTCAACTGCACATCCGTCGGCCTTGAGCCTCTAGAACGCTCGGCTAGTGAGCCTGCGGCGCTCAACCAACTGGGGCTGACGTTCGATCACGTCGGTAAGTACTCCCATGTCGTCGATCTCGTGTATCGCTCCGATCCAACGCCCCTGCTCGCGGCGGCAAAGGCGCACGGCCTGCCGAGCGTCGACGGGCTCGACGTGCTCGTCGCCCAGGGCGCGCTCAGCTTCGAGCTGTGGACCGCTCGCAAGGCCCCGGTCGAGGTCATGCGCGACGCGGCGCGCAGCGAGCCTGCCTAGCGCGCCGGTGGCCGGCGCCGGACAGGCACGGGCGCGATGAGCGACGTCCCGAAGCAGGCGGACCCGGACCTCCACGCGATCTTCGGAATCGGCGAGGGGGACAAGGTCGCGCGCGAACCGATCATCGAGGTCGACCGCGCCGCGGCCGCGGGCGACGTCGCGACGGACCCCCTCGCGGAGCTCGGGGCGCCGGAGGTGTCGGTGGAGGTCCGCCGGGAGCCGGCGAACCCGCTCGCCGACGACCATCTCGTCGAGGTCACGCGGTCCTTCGACCCCGAGCTCGACGGTGCCGCGGGGCCCGGCCCGACGCCCCCGGCGGCCGGCCAGCCTCCCCCGGAGCCCGACGCCGACCCCGAGGAGTGGACCGGTATCACGCGGCCGTCGCGCCGCGGCTCCTCGCAGCGCTTCCTCACCGACGTGATCGTCGAAATGGCGCTCGTATCCCGAGCGCAGGTCGACGAAGCGCTCGAGACCTCGCGCAGCCTCGGTACGACGCCCGAGCGCGTGCTGATCGAGAAGGGCGCGCTGACGCAGGACGGCCTCGCTCGAGCGCTCGCCGAGCGCTACGGACTCGACCATCTGGACCTCGGCGTCTTCTCGGTCGACATGGGCGCCGCGAACCTCGTCACGACGACGACCGCCAAGCGCTACCAGGCGGTGCCCGTGGCGTTCGCCGACAAGCGCACGCTGCTCGTCGCGATGGCCGACCCCGCGAACGTGCTCGCGGTCGACGACATCGCGATCATGACCGGCTACGAGATCCGCGTTGCGGTCGCTCCCCCCGATGACATCGCGGCGCTCGTCTCGCGCCTGGATCGCCTCGAGGACGTCGTCGGGCACGAGTCCGTCGTGGAGGAGAGCGAGGAGGAGGAGGCCGAGGCCCTCGCCCTGCACGAGACCTCCGACGACGCTCCGGTCGTCAAGCTCGTCAACCAGATCGTCGCCCAGGCCGTCGAGCGCGGCGCCTCCGACATCCATCTCGCGCCGGACGGTCGCGAGCTGCGCGTCCGCTTCCGCGTCGACGGCGTGCTGCTCGACGTCACGACGATCCCGCGGCGGATGGCGCCCGGGGCGATCTCGCGCATCAAGATCATGGCCGAGCTCAACATCGCCGAGAAACGCCTCCCGCAGGACGGTCGCGTCGGGCTCGTGATCGACGGACGCCACGTCGACCTGCGCGTCGTCACGCTGCCGAGTGTGCTCGGCGAGTCGATCGTGATGCGCGTTCTCGACAAGGCGTCGGTCGTCGTCAAGCTCGAGAAGCTCGGCATGGCCGACGTCGAGCGCGAGCGCTTCGAACGGGCATGCCAGGAAACCCACGGCGCGGTGCTCGTGACCGGCCCGACCGGCTCGGGGAAGTCGACGACGCTGTACGCCGCGCTGATGATGCTGAACACGGCCGAGAAGAACATCATCACCGTCGAGGACCCGGTCGAGTACGAAATGGCGGGGCTGACGCAGGTGCAGGTCGCGAACAAGGTCGGCCTCACGTTCGCCGCCGGCCTGCGGGCGATGGTGCGCGCCGACCCAGACATCATCATGGTCGGCGAGATCCGCGACCGCGAGACCGCACAGATCGCCGTCGAGTCCGCGCTCACGGGGCACCTCGTGCTCTCGACGCTGCACACCAACGACGCACCCTCGGCGATCACGCGCCTGACGGAGATGGGGATCGAGCCGTTCCTCGTCGCCTCGGCGCTCGACTGCGTCGTCGCTCAGCGGCTCGCGAGGATGCTCTGCACGAGCTGCAAGCGCCGCGCGATCATCTCCGAGAAGACGCTGCAGGCGAACGGCTACAAAGCACGCGTCGACCTCGAGGCGTATGAGCCCGTTGGCTGCCGCCGCTGCGGCGGGAGCGGCTACCGCGGGCGCCTCGGGCTGTATGAGGTGATGTCGGTGACGCCGGAGATCCAGGCGCTCGCGCTGGAGCGCGCGCCCGCCGAGAAGATCCGCGAGGTCGCCAGCCAGCAGGGCATGAGCGGGCTGCGCGACGACGGTCTCGAGAAGGTCAAGCAGGGCCGCACGTCGATGGCCGAGATCGCCCGCGTGCTCGGCGGCGGCTGACCCGTAAAACGTTCGTCCACGGGCGCGGCGCAAACGCTCGAAGCCGGCGCAGCGGGCCGATGGCGGGATGCATGGACATCGATTTCGCAGACCTGCTCATGGAGGTCGTCTCGCGCCGGGCGTCCGACCTGCACCTCAGCGCCGGCGCCTGTCCGACGGTGCGCGTTCGCGGACGGCTGTCGCCGCTCGACGAATACCCGAAGCTCTCAGCGACCGACACGCGCGAGATCATCTACTCGATCCTCACCGGCGACCAGCGCCAGCGGCTCGAGACAAACTGGCAGCTCGACTTCGCCTACTCGATCCCGGGCCACGCCCGCTTCCGCGTCAACGCCTACTTCCAGCGCGGCGCGCTCGGGGCGGCGTTCCGCCTGATCCCCTTCGAGCTGGCATCGATCGAGTCGCTCGGCCTGCCGCCCGCCGTCCACGAGTTCACGCGCCGGCCCCGCGGGTTCGTGCTCGTCACCGGCCCGACCGGCTCCGGGAAGTCAACCTCGCTGGCCGCGATGATCGACGAGATCAACAGCACGCGCGAGGAGCACATCATGACGATCGAGGACCCGATCGAGTTCCTGCACGGGCACAAGAAGTGCCTCGTCAACCAGCGTGAGCTCGGCTCCGACGCACAGAGCTTCGGTGACGCGCTGAAGGCCGCGCTGCGCCAGGACCCCGACGTGATCCTCGTCGGCGAGATGCGCGACCTCGACACGATCTCGACGGCGCTGACCGCAGCCGAGACCGGGCACCTCGTGTTCGCGACCCTCCACACGCAGGACACCGCGCAGACGATCGACCGGATCATCGACGTGTTCCCCGCCCACCAGCAGGGCCAGGTCCGCGTGCAGCTCTCGGTCTCGCTCCAGGGCATCATGACCCAGCAACTCCTGCCGACCGCGGACGGGAGCGGGCGCGTCGTAGCTTGCGAGGTGCTCGTGCCCAACCCGGCAGTGCGCAACCTGATCCGCGAGGGCAAGACCCATCAGATCTACTCGGTGCTGCAGACCAGCTCGGCCGCCGGCATGCAGACGATGGACACCTCGCTCGCGGGGCTCGTCCGCGAAGGCCAGATCTCGAAGAGCCTCGCCGAAGCACGCTCGTCGACGCCCGAAGAGCTCGGCCGGCTGCTCGGCGCCGGATCCCTGGCAGCAGCATAGGAGCGCCCGAGCATGACCACCTACGCCTTCAAAGCCATCGACCTCACCGGGGCCAAGGCCGCCGGCGAGGTGGAGGCCGACTCCAAGCAGGCCGTGTCGGACCAGCTCAAGCAGCGTGGCCTGATCGTTCTCGACATCGCGGACAAGCACAGCTCACGCCAGCTCGAGCTCAACTTCATGAAGGGCGTGAAGGCGAACGAGCTCGCGATCTTCTCTCGCCAACTCGCGACGATGATCACCTCGGGCATGAGCATCCTGCGCTCGCTCTACGTACTCGAGGAGCAGACCGAGGGCAAGTTCCTGAAGGAAACGATCATCGCCGTGCGCAAGGACGTCGAGGCCGGCCTCTCGCTCAGCGACGCGATGGCGCGCCATCCAAAGGTCTTCAACCCCCTGTTCGTCGCGATGACGCAGGCGGGCGAGGCCGGCGGTGTGCTCGAAGACGCGCTGCTGCGCGTCGCCGACCAGCTCCAGAAGGACGCATCCCTGCGGCGCCAGATCCGCTCGGCGATGATCTACCCGATCATGGTGATCGTGTTCGCGGTCGGCGTGATGATGGCGCTCGTCGCTTTCCTTGTCCCGGTCTTCGAGGGCGTCTTCAAGCAGTTCGGCGGATCGTTGCCGAAGATCACGCAGGTCTCGGTCTTCCTCTCGCACGCGGTGACCGGTTACTGGTGGCTGATATTCGGCATGACCGGCGCGCTCGTGGTCGCCTTCATCAAGTGGAAGAAGAGCAGCTGGGGGCGCCCGCAGTGGGACCGCTTCCGCCTGCGCGTGCCGATGAAGATCGGCTCGATCGTCCAGCAGATCGCCGTCGCGCGCTGGTCGCGCACGCTCGCCTCGCTGACGGGTGCGGGCGTGCCGCTGCTGCTCGCGCTCGAGATCACCGGCAAGACCGGCGGCAACGTCGTCGTCGAAGAGGCCATGGACGGCGTGATCAACTCCGTCAAGCGAGGCGGCACGCTCGCCGCTCCGCTCGCCCAGGCCCCGATCTTCCCCGCGATGGTCACGCACATGGTGGGCGTCGGCGAGGAGACGGGCGCGCTCGACACGATGCTCGAGAAGGTCGCGGAGTTCTACGAGGACCAGGTCGAAGCATCCGTCAAGGCGCTCACCTCGATCCTCGAGCCGATCATGATCATCGCGATCGGCAGCATCGTCGGCTTCATCGTCATCTCGATGTACATGCCGCTGTTCTCGGTCTACAACAACATCAAATAGGGCGAGGCCCGCGGCGGCGCGGCAGCGCGGCGCGGTTGCGAGAGCGCGACGACGGAGGTAGGCTCAGAGCAGCTCGACTTCCGCGACCCGAGAGGGGGGCCGCGGGAGACGGTTTGAGCGGGCGGGACCCGCAGCGACAACGGCGTTGTCGGTCTCTTCCGGGCACTGAACGGGGTGTATGGCGGAGGGGGTGGCGCAATGGCGACCGGCGAGACCAAGCGGCTCCCCGAATTCGAGGTCGAGGACCTGGCGATCGGTGACGACCACACGCTCGTCCTGACCGGGGAACTGGACATCGCCGCCGCCGACGCGCTGGAAGCGGCGATCATCCCCTGCGCCAGCGCGGCTCGACTGACGCTCGACCTCAGCGGGCTCTCGTTCATGGACGTGACGGGGGTGAGGCTGGTGCTGCTCGCACAGGATCTCTGCAAAGCCAGGCGCATACGCTTAGCGGTGATCCCTGGCCCGCGGCAGGTGCAACGCACGCTCGAGATAGCCGGGATTCTCGACCAGCTGCCGTTCCAGACGGGGCGAACGTAGGGGTATCTCCGCCTCGCTCGCGAGCGCCCGATGGGGCTCAGCGGCGCTCGGTACGTGGCTCGACGCGCAGCCGGGGGCCGTCGGCGGCGTTCGCGACCGAGAGCGCCACGCGCCCGTCGAGCAGTCCGAGCAGCTCCTCGCCGACGAGCTCACGGCGCCACCCGCGCAAGGTCCTGACGTCTGCCTCCTCGCCCTCGCGCCGCTCCGCGACGATCGCCTGCAGGTCGGCGCGCGCGGCAAGCAGCTCATATGCCAGGCCGGCCTCGCGCGCGCGGGCCCGCAGGAGCGCCTCGCCGAGCGCGATCAGCGGCGCGTCGTCGGGCCTCGGCGCAGGCGGGCGCCGATCGCGCGAAGTCGCTTCCGGGGGGCGGCGGCTCGCGAGGCGGATCGCGCCGAGCACCTCCTCCGCGGTCCTGCCGCCGCTCGCCGCGCCGACGCCGCGAATCCGCTCGAGCTCCTCCTTGCGCGACGGCTTGCGGCGCGCGAGCTCCATCAGCGCGGCGTCGCTGAGCACCGACTGAACGGGCCGATCACGCCCCGCCGCGGTTCGCTCGCGCCACGCGACGAGCTCGCGTGCCGCGGCTCGCGCCGAGGCGCTCTGGCTGTGGATCCGCGGCAGCCGGGAGAAGATCACCTCCTCGTCACGCTCGTCGCTCGCGTGCTGGAGCGGCTCGCACTCCTCGCGCGCCCATGCGAGTCGACCACTCTCTTCCAACCGGCGCTCGAGCTCGGCCGCCAGCTCGAGCAGGTGCACGACGTCCTCGCGCGCGTAGGCGAGCTGCTCGGGCGACAGCGGCCGGCGGTCCCACCGCGTGAAGCTCGCCGACTTCCTCAGGCGCACGTCGAGCAGCTCGCCCAGCAGCGACTCGTATGAGCCCTGCGCCCCGAGGCCGACGAACCCCGCCGCGACCTGGGTGTCGAAGACGTTGGTGATCTCGGTGCCGAGCCACCGGCGCATCAGCGCGACGTCCTGGCGGCCCGCGTGCACGACGATCTCGATCGCCGGGTCAGCGAGAACGTCCGCGAGCGGCCCGCCGTCGACGCCGTCGGCGAGCGGGTCGACGAGTTCGATCGGCCCCGCGCCCGCGCCGGGCGGGATCGCGACCTGCACGAGGCACAGCAGCGTGCGGTATCGCCCCTCTCCCATGAACTCCGTGTCGAGGGCGAGCTTCCCCGCCTCGCGCGCGCCCTCGGCGAGCGCCTCCAGGGACGCGCGGCTCGAGGCGACGCTCACGGCTTCGCGCCCGGCAGCAGCCACAGGAGCCCCGCGTGCGGAAGGCCGGCTGCGGCGGAGACGTCGGTCCCATGAGCCCGCACCCACTTCGCCGGGGCCGAGCAGCCGGGGTTGAGCGCCGATCCATGGCGCCCGCAGGAGGCGTTGAGGAACGCGTAGCGCACCTGACCTTCGGCGATCAGCCGCTGGAGCTTCGGAACGCTCGTGAAGACGCGCGAGCCGTAGCTGGTCAGCACGAGCACCGGACGCGCGTCCTGCACGATCAGCGAGCCGATGCCCGTCGCGGACACCGAGGCGACCTCGTAGCGGGCGCTGCCCTGATGGGCGCGCAGGTAGTCGCTCAGCAGGCGCTGCTCTTCGGAGGGGAGCGCCCCGACGTAGCCGGCGTCGGTCACGTGGTTGTCGATCGCGGTGATGTCGGCGCTCAGCGGGATCGCCAGCACGCACGCGAGCGTCATCACCAACGTCGCCGTGCTCCGGACCGAACGGAGGTCGTGGTCGAGCGAGCGCACGCGCGCGAGCAGCGCGAAGACGGTCGCGCCCAGTCCTGCGAGCAGCGCGACCCACCAGGCACCCGTCGCCCCGTAGAGCAGCCGCTCCGCGTAGATGACTGTGACGGCGAGCGTCCCGAGCAGGACGGCGAGTCGCGCGCGGCCGCGAGGAACGACCGCCCAGGCGGCTCCGATGCCCAGCATCGCCGCGACCGCAGGCGTGAACGCCTCGACGTAGCGCGGATGGAGCCGCGCCATCGCGCTGAACAGGACGATGCCGGCGAGCATCCACACGATCAGCGCGGCGGCGCCGGCGCGCAGCAGCCGCAGCTGCACGCCGCTGGGACGCTCCTCGTCCTCCTCGACCGCGCCCGGTGGCGACTCGCGAACCGGGCGGCGCACGCTCCAGAGCAGCGCCGGCACGCCCAGCAGCAGCGCCGCGAGCAGCTCGAGCCCGAGGCGCTCGCCGGAGAGCGGCCCGATGCGTGCGAGCAGTCGCGTCGGAGAGGCAGGGACGATCGGGATGTGGTCGCGCTCCGACTGCGTCGCCGTCGGGTAGTGGTGGCCGGGCTCGTAGACGGTGAACTGCGGTTCCGGCGATTTGCCGCCGAGCCGTTCGGTGCCGTTGAAGACGAACGCCGCGTTCCACGCGCTGCCGTTGGAGGAGCCGATCGCGAAGGGCCGCTCGTGAGCGGGCGCGAGCTGCGTCGCGGTCAGCCAGGAGAGCGCCACCAGCACATACACGCCGGCGGCCGCCGCGAGCCGCGCGAAGCGCTGCGGACGCGCCCCCGGCAGGCCCAGGTAGGCGAAGACCGCGAGCGCGGGCACCGCGATCAGCGACTCCAGCAGCTTGACGTCGAAGGCGACGCCGAGCGTCGCCGCGGCGCCGAGCAGCCATCGGGTGCGTCCCGTCTCGGCCGCGTGGATCAGGAACAGCAGCGACAGCAGGATCAGCGCCATCATCACGACGTCCATCGTGTCGCTGCGCGAGGTGATCACGTCGACCGGCAGCACCGCCAGCGCGAGCGCAGCCGCAAGCCCTGCCGCCGGCCCCCAGATGCGCCGCACGACGGCGAACAGCAGCGGCACCGACGCGATCCCCGCGAACACCTCGGGCAGCTTCAGCGTCGTCGAGGAGAAGCCGAGCAGCTTCACGCTGGCCACCTGGAACCAGAGGTCGATCGGGGGCTTGTCGATCGAGACGCTGCCCCCGGGCTCGAACGCGCCGAAGAAGAAGTTGTGCCAGGAGAGCGACATGCTCCTCACCGCGGCGTCGTAGAACGGATCCGGGGAGACCTTCCCGATGTAGAGCAGGCGGAGAGCCGCGGCCCCGAGCGTGATGAGCGCGAGCGCAGCCCACTGGTAAGGGCTGACCCGTGGAACGCGCGGGCGGGCGGGCGCCTGCTCGGCGGCCGCGGGCGGCTGTCTCAGCTTGATCGCCATGCGAACAACGCTAGTCTGATCGCCGCGTGGCCAGCGAGGACAGCGACAGCGAGGATCGGATCGACGCATCCATTGAGCCGCGGGAGTGTATGGCCTGCCGCGGCAGCGGGCGAGTGATATCCAACCTCGGCGGCACCGCCAGCAGCGTCAGCTGCCCGTGGTGTGAGGGCCGGGGGGTCCGCATCCCGGGGATCGACGCTCAGGCACGCTGGCTCGAGGAGGGCACCGAGAGCGAGCCGCCGGCCGAGCCGCCCGCCGAGCCACCGGCCGAGTCGCCCGACAGCGCCGCGTAGCCGCCGCGCAGCGACTCACCCGATCCTGCGGACGGGATCCCGGGCAAAGCGGTGTGTCACGTTCGCGTGCAATCGTGCGCCCGCGGTCAGTCACCTGACAATCCGGTGGGTTGAAAAGCAAGTGTCCAGGTTCACATGCGCCGCTAAAGATCGGCTGAACGGCAGTCGATGCACGGCCTAGTAATAGCCAGCGTGAAAGTGCCAGGGCATGCGTCTCATGGCGCGTAGCAAAGCCGGCGTTTGTTCGGGGGGCGGCCCTTCGGGTCCTGTCAGCTGAGCGACGTATCGTCACTTGCAGGCGATGGAACCAGAGGGCTGGCGTCCCGAAACCGGATCCAGGAGGATTCAAAATGTTGTATCGACTGCGCCAGCGCTCGAAGGACGAGGGTGGTTTTACCCTCATCGAGCTTCTGGTTGTCATCCTGATCATCGGCATTCTTGCCGCGATCGCGATTCCGTCGTTCCTGAACCAGAAGAGCAAGGCCAACGACGCCTCGGCGAAGGAGCTTGCGCGTACGGCGCAGACGACTGCCGAGACGATCGCCACCGACAACAACGGCAGTTACGCCACGATCACCGGGCCGGAAAGCCTTTCGGCGGTCGAGAAATCGATCCCGACGACCGAAGTCAACGGCGCAGCGTACGTGAGCGCCGCGACTGGCACCGGCAGCACCTGGACCGTGACGGCGAAAGCCGGTGCGGCCAGCGGTGACACGTTCACCATCAGCCGCAGCGCCGAAGGTGTGGTCACACGCACCTGCACCGTCGCGGGCAAAGGCAGCTGTCCCGCCGGCGGTAACTGGTAGGTCCCGACCCGCTCGAGGTCATTGCCTCGAACGAGTGTTGCACCTGACGGGGCGGCTCATATGAGCCGCCCCGCCTCGTTTCCTCCATCGCTTAGGACCCTCTGTCACCTCGGCGCGCACGCGTGTCATCCCCATGGTGTCCACCGCGACTTTGCAGTCGTAAAGGTCCGTCGAGGTCGCGTCGATGGTGGGGCTAGCAATAGCCAGCATGAAAGTGCCAGGGCAAGGCGCCTGACCGGCGCGTAGCAAAGCCGGCGTCTCGATCGTGTTCAGTGAGAGGCGCATCGTCGCTTGTAGGCGATGGAACCAGAGGGCTGGCGTCCCGAAACCGGATCCAGGAGGATTCACATGCTGTATCGACTGCGCCAGCGCTCGCAGGACGAGGGTGGTTTTACCCTCATCGAGCTTCTGGTTGTCATCCTGATCATCGGCATTCTTGCCGCGATCGCGATTCCGTCGTTCCTGAACCAGAAGAGCAAGGCGAACGACGCCTCGGCGAAGGAGCTTGCGCGTACGGCGCAGACGACTGCCGAGACGATCGCAACCGACAACAGTGGTAGCTACGCGACGATCACCGGGCCGACCTCCCTGTCGGCGGTCGAGAAATCGATCCCCACGGAAGAAGTCAACGGCGCCGCGTACCTGAGCGCCGCGACTGGCACCGGCAGCACCTGGACCGTGACGGCGAAAGCCGGCGCGGCCAGCGGTGACACGTTCACCATCAGCCGTGACGCCGAAGGTGTGGTCACACGCACCTGCACCGTCGCGGGCAAAGGCAGCTGTCCCGCCGGCGGTAACTGGTAGGGCGCTTGAGGGCCGGCCGGGCGCCTGAGGCGCGCCGGCCGGGTGAAGTGAGGCGGGGCGGCCCTGTGGCCGCCCCGCTGTGCGTCTGCGGCTCAAGTGCCGAGCCCGATCCGCCGATCAACATCGCATGGAGGCCGTCACCTTCGCCGGAGTCCTCGGCGCGATCTTCGGGTCGTTCCTCAACGTGGTCGCTTACAGGATGCCGCGACACGAATCGCTGGTGGCACCGGCGTCACGGTGCCCGAAGTGCGGGACCGGCGTCAAGCCCTACGACAACATCCCGATCCTCTCGTGGCTGTTGCTGCGCGGGCACTGCCGCAGCTGCGACGCTCCGATCTCCCCCCGCTATCCGCTCGTCGAGGCGATCACGGCGGCGCTTTGCGTCGGCGCCGTGCTCGCGCACGACTCGGCCATCGGCGTCTCCACGAGCCTGATCCTGATCCTGCTGGTCGTTCCGGTCGCGCTGATCGACCTCGAGCACCGGATCATCCCGAACAAGCTCACCGCGCTCGGTGCCGTACTCGCGATCCTCGCCGGTCTCGCATTCGATCCCTCCGGTGAGCCCGAGCGCCTGATCGCGGGTGCTGCCGCCGGCGGCTTCCTGCTCGTCGCGGCGCTCGCCTACCCCGGTGGCATGGGCATGGGCGACGTCAAGCTCGCCGCTGTCCTCGGCCTGCTGCTCGGCCGGGCCGTGGCCCCGGCGATCCTCATCGCACTTCTCAGCGGCGTGCTCGTCGGCGCGGTCGTGATCGCGCGCAGAGGCGCCCGAGCCGGTCGCAAGACGGCTGTGCCCTTCGGTCCCTTCCTCGCTTTGGGCGCGCTTGTCTCGGTGTTTGCCGGTCAGGCGATGGTCGAGTTGTACGCCAACCACTTCCTTCACTAAAGCGAGACAGCCTTCCGGCCGATACCCCCCCTGCGAACGGTCCCGCTCGCCACTCTCGCGAAATGCAGATGCCCTCACTAAACCTCAACTTTGGCCGCCGCAGTGGCGCCGACCTGGTCGGGCTCGACATCCAGCCGGGGTTCGTCGCGGCCGTGCAGGCGCGCGTCAACGGCTCCGTGGTCGCAGAGCGCGCCACGAGCCTGCCGCTGCCCGCGGACACCGTCCGCGAAGGCGAGGTCGCCGACGTGGTCGCGCTCAGCGACACGCTGCGTGAGCTGTTCGCCGGCAGCGGCCTGAACAAGCGCGTGCGAATCGGCGTCGCGAACCAGCGCACCGTCCTGCGCACGCTCGAGCTGCCGCCGCTCACCGACCGCAAGGAACTCGCTGCCGCCGTCCAGTTCCAGGCGCAGGATCAGGTGCCGATGCCGTTGAACAACGCCGTCCTCGACTTCCACCCTCTCGGCGTCGTCGAGACGCCGGGCGGCCCCCGCCAGCGTGTGGTGCTCGTCGCGGCTCAGCGCGACATGATCGAGCGGCTGCTCGCCGCCGTTCGCGGCGCCGGCCTGCGTGCCGAGGGGATCGACCTCTCGGCCTTCGCGATGATCCGCTCGCTCTACCGCGCCGACCCCGAGGGCGCCTCGCGAGTCCTCTATCTGAACGTGGACGGCCTCACCAACCTCGCGATCGCCGAGGGCCACGTCTGCCGCTTCACGCGCGTCGTCGGAAGCGGTCTCGAGGGGATGGCCGTCGAGCTCGCCGAGCGTCGCGGCATAGCGCTCACCGAGGCCCGCGAGCTGCTGGCCGCGATCGATCTCAGTGAACCGTCCGAGGCGCCGGCACAGGCGCAGGCGGACCCGGCCTTCGTGGATCAGGCCGACGCCCAGACCGGCGTCGCCGAGGACCCCGGAAGCGAGAACGTTGCAGCGGCCGACCCCGAGGCGCACGAGGCGCGCGAGCGCGAGATGAGCTACGAAGAGATGGTCGCCGGCGCGCAGCAGACCGAGGCGCCGGCCGAGCAACCGGTCGACGAGTCCGACGTGCGCACGGTGCTCGAGCACGGCATCCACGACATCGCCGGCGAGGTGCGCAACTCACTCGACTTCCATCGCTCCCAGGACGGGGGCGGAGAGGTGACGCGGGTCGTCCTCAGCGGCTCGGCTCTCGACATTCCCGGGTTCACCGAGGCGCTTCAGGGTCACCTGCGCGTGCAGGTCGAGCCGCAGTCCGTGGCACTCGCCGACGAGAGCCTTGCCGACAGCCTCAGCACGCACCGCCTGTCGATCGCGGCCGGCCTGGCGACGACGGAGATCGAGAAATGAGGGCCGTAAACCTCATCCCGACCGACCAGCGCAGCGGTGCCTCGCGAGGCGCCGGCCGCTCCCAGGGCGCCGCATACGCGGTGCTCGCCGTGGTCGCCGGCCTCGCGCTGCTCGCCTTCCTCTACGGATCGGCCCGCCACCAGGTCTCCAGCCGCACGGCCAAAGCCGTTGCGATGGAAGCCAAGCTGCAGAGCGTCCAGACCGAAGCGGGCAAGCTCGCCCCCTATACGAGCTTCGTCGCGCTGCGCGAACAGCGCATCCAGGCGGTCTCCCAGCTGGTCAACTCCCGCTTCGACTGGGCGCACGCCTTCCACGAGCTCGGGCGCGTGCTGCCCTTCAACGTGTCGATCACGTCGCTCACGGGGACGGTCGGGACGGTCGGGACGGGCGGGACGGGCGGCTCGTCTGCGACCGCACCCGCGCCGCCGCCGTCGTCCTCCTCGTCCTCCTCCTCCTCGTCCTCCTCCTCCTCCTCCTCCTCCTCCTCCTCCTCCTCCTCGCCTTCGTCCTCCTCGTCCTCGCCGTCGTCGTCGTCCTCGCCGGCGGGTTCCACCTCAGGCGCGGCCGGTGCCGGCAGCGTCGCGTCGAGCACGCCGCCCGGCAGCGTTCCGACGTTCACGCTCGCCGGCTGCGCGAGGAGTCAGTCGGTCGTCGCGCTGATGCTCGACCGGCTGCGTCTGATCGACGGCGTCAGCAGCGTCGCGCTCCTGAGCTCGACCAAGGGTGCGGCCGGCGCCGCAGCAGGCGGCAGCGGGAGCACTTCCTGCCCTGCGTCCTACCCCGTCTTCAACGTTGAAGTCGTCTTCGACGCGCTGCCGGCCTCGACCGCGAAGAGCGTTCCGCCCGGCTCGCCCGTGTCGGCGACGACCACCGCCAAGAAACCGGCTGGGGGTTCGTGATGACCGGACGTGACCGCATCGTCGTCATCGTCCTCGCCAGCCTCCTGGTGCTCGGTGGTGCGTGGTTCCTCGGCGTCAAGCCCGAGCGCCAGAAGGCCTCGAAGCTCGACGCGAGGATCAGCGCGACGAGCTCCCAGATCGCGACAGCCGAAGGCGAACTCTCGAACGCGCGCAGCGCGCAGGCGAGTTACTCGGCGGCCTATGCCTCGATCGTCAGCCTTGGAAAAGCCGTGCCTCCCGGGCAGGAAGTGCCGTCGCTGATCTATCAGCTCGACCAGGCCTCGAACCAGAAGCGGGTCGAATTCTCCTCGATAGTGACCGGCTCGAACGGCGCAGCGACGCCGGGCCCCGCGAGCAAATCTGCACCGGCGGGAGCCGCCCCGACCGCGTTCACTGCGATGCCCTTCACGTTCGTGTTCAACGGTGGCTTCTTCGACCTCCACAGCCTCTTCCAGCAGCTCAACCAGTTCACCGAACGCACGCCCGCCGGCCTGCTGAAGATCAGCGGTCGCCTGTTGACGATCCAGAGTGTCAAGCTCGCCCAGGCCAGCACCGGCAAGGAAGCCCGGCCCGGCGAACTCACCGGGACGATCACCGCCACAGCGTACGTGCTGCCCGCGAGCCAGGGCCTGACCGGCGGGGCGACGCCCAGCGGTCCGGCGGCCGGCGGCTCGACGGCAAGCTCGACCAGCCCACCCGCGACCCCGGCCGTAGCAAGGGTGACCCCATGAACGATTTCCTGAACTCAGTGAAGGCCGACCTGCTCGAAAGACGGATGCTCGTCGTGCTCGTCGCGGTCGGCGTCGCCCTCATCGGGGCCGTCGCATATGCCGTGCTCGGTGGCTCGAGCGGCTCCGAACCGCTGCCGCCGAGCCCGCCCGTGGCCCGCTCGGTCGGTATCTCGGTCAACGAAGCCCCGAGCAACCCCGACCAGCCGGTCGCCGAGACGACCAACGGGTCGAACGTCCAGCGCGGCGGCCGAGCGCGCAACCCGTTCGCGCCCGTGCCGGCCGCCAGAGTCGCCGTGGTCACGACCTCGTCGAGCTCCTCCGTCTCGTCGAGCTCCTCCACAGCCGCCGCGAGCCCCTCCTCGGCGGCCGCGCCGACCAAATCGAGCACCCCTGCAGGCGGTGAATCCGGAGCGCCCGCGCCGGCGAAACCCACGCAACCGACGACGCCGCACGTCGTCATCCACTACCACGTGGCGGCGCTGTTCGGTGCCATACCTGCGCCGCCCGCGCCCGGGACGGCCCCGACGCCTCCGGTGCTCAAGAGCTACGACAACATGACCGTCGACGAGCCGCTGCCGGACAAGCAGAACCCGCAGCTCGTGTTCCTCGGTGTGGTGCTGCCCGCCGCGAACAGCGCGATCTTCGCGCTCACCGGCGAAGCGATCCTGCACGGGAGCGCGAAGTGCCTCCCGAGCGTCACGCAGTGCCAGGCGATCGAGCTGAAGCCCGGCCAGAGCGAGACCCTCGAAACATTCGACGCGAGCAACAACCCGATCACCTACGAACTGCAGCTCGCGAGCATCAAGAGCAGCCGCAGCGCCGCGTCGGCGGCGAAGGCCCACGCGGCCTTCAAGGCGCCCACGAAGGCGCAGCGCGAATTGCTGCGCAGCGCAGGCCTGGCGATGGTGCCCGCGTTGAAGGGCGCCCAGGGCGCAGGAATGCTCGTCTCGCTGGGACATCCGGCCCGACGCGCCCGCGCGCGCTCGGCGGCCGAGCACCGCCGCCCCGCCTCCTGAGCCAAATAAGCTAGGAGCCGTGGCGCTCCGTCTGACAACCGCCGGCGAGTCGCACGGCCCTGGCCTGACGTGCATCGTCGAGGGCCTGCCCGCCGGGCTCGCGCTCCGGCCCGAGGATCTCAACGAGGACATGAGCCGCCGCCAGCTCGGCCACGGGCGCGGCGGGCGAATGAAGATCGAGCGCGACACGGCCGAGGTCACCGGTGGGGTGCGACACGGGCTCACGCTCGGGGGCCCCGTGGCGCTGCAGGTGGCCAACCGCGACTACGCCAACTGGGAGCAGCGCATGAGCCCGTGGCCGACCGACGAGGCGGCCGCCGAGGTGCACCTGCCGCGGCCCGGCCACGCGGATCTCGTCGGCACGCAGAAGTACAAGCACAGCGACGTCCGCAACATCCTCGAGCGTGCCTCCGCACGCGAGACCGCGGCGCGCGTGGCCGGCGGCGGGCTGTGCAAGGCGTTCCTGCGCGAGCTCGGCGTGACCGTTCACTCGCACGTGGTGCAGATCGCATCGGTGCACGCCCCCGAACGGGAGCGCGAGCTGAGCCGCGAGGACTTCGCGGAGGTGGACAGCTCGCCGGTTCGCTGCCTCGATGCCGACGCGACGAAGGCGATGGTCCGCGAGATCGACGCGCTGCGCAAGGCGAACGAGTCCGCGGGCGGCGTCTTCGAGGTGCAGGCCTTCGGGCTGCTCCCCGGGCTCGGCTCGCACGTATCGTGGGAGCAACGCCTCGACGGGCGCCTCGCGATGGCGATCTGCTCGATCCAGGCGGTCAAGGGCGTCGCGATCGGCGACGCGTTCACCGTTGCAGGGCTGCCGGGGTCGGAGGCCCACGACGAGATCTTCTTCTCACCCGAGCGCGGCTACTACCGCGAGAGCAACCGCGCCGGCGGCCTCGAGGGCGGGATGACGACCGGCACGCCGCTCGTCGTGCGAGGCGCGATGAAGCCGCTGCCGACGCTGACCAAGCCGCTGCGGTCCGTCGACACCGAGACGCACGCGCCCGCGCAGGCGCTGCGTGAGCGGACCGACTCCTGCACCGTCCCGGCGGCGGCCGTCGTCGGCGAGGCGATGGTCGCGTTCGTGCTCGCCGACGCCTACAGGCAGAAGTTCGGCGGCGACCACATCGACGACGTCGTGGGGGCCGTCAGGGCCTACGAGGAACGCATCGGGTGGCATTCGTCCTGATCGGCTTCATGGGCGCCGGCAAGTCGACGGCCGCGAACGAGCTGGCGACGGCGCTCGGCTCCCCGGCGCTCGACAGCGACCGGCTGCTCCAGGAGCGCCTCGGCCACACGATCGCCGACGAGTTCGAGCTGGGCGGCGAGGCTGCCTTCAGGGCCAAGGAGGAGCAGCTGGTGTGCGAGCTCCTCGAGGCTGCCGAGCACGACGCCGTGATCGCGCTGGGCGGCGGCAGCGTCCTGTCCCGGCGCGTGCGCGAGGCGCTCTCCGGGCACGTCACCGTGCTGCTCGACGTCGACCCCGAGCGGGCCTGGGAGCGCGTGCGCTCGGCGGGAATCGACCGCCCGCTGGCGCGCGACCGCGACGCGTTCCGAGCACTCGCCGCCGAGCGCGGCGCGCTCTACGAGCAGCTCGCCGACGCGGTGCTCCCCGCCAACGGCCACGGCCGCGCGACGCAGGCGCTCGGCGCGCTCCGCTCGCTGCGGGCTGCGCCGCCGCAGACGCGCCTCTTGTGGGCGAGCTCGGCGTCGGGCGACTACCCCGTGCTGGTTGGACGCGGCCTGCTGGCGGACGCACGCACGGCCGGGGCGGTGTGGCCGCTCGAGCGCTCCACGTCACGGTCCTTCTGCGTGACCGACGCGAACGTCGGCGCCGCCTACGCGGGCAGGCTGGGCGAGCTGGCCGGCACCGTCACGCTACCCGCGGGCGAGCGGAGCAAGACGCTCGCCGGCGCCGAGCGTGTGTGGCGCGCGCTCGTCGAGGCGGGCATCACGCGAGCCGACCATCTCGCCGCGCTCGGCGGCGGCGTCGTCGGCGATCTCGCGGGCTTCTGTGCCGCGACATACCAGCGGGGCGTTCCCGTCGTCCACGTTCCGACGACGCTCGTCGCCCAGGTCGACTCCGCCTACGGCGGCAAGACCGGCGTCGACCTGCCCGAGGCGAAGAACTACGTAGGCGCCTACCACCAGCCCGCGGGTGTGCTGGTCGATCCCGACACGCTCGACACGCTGCCCGCCGCCGAGCGCGCGGCCGGCTGGGTCGAGGTGCTGAAGACGGGACTGATCGCAGGAGGCGACCTGTGGGCGCGCGTGTCCGCGGGCGAGCCCGTCGACGAGCACACGATCCTCGCCTGCGCGCGGACGAAGCTCGCGATCGTCGCCGAAGACGAGCGCGACGCCGGGCGCCGGCAGGCGCTCAACCTCGGTCACACCGTCGGACATGCGATCGAGAGCGCCACGGGGTACGCGCGCTACCGCCACGGCGAGGCCGTCGGCCTCGGCCTGCTGGCCACGCTGCGTCTCTCCGGGCTAGAGGAGCTGCGCGAGCACGTCGCAGGCCTCCTCGCGTCCAACGGCCTGCCGCTCACGCTCGCGGCGCCCGACGTGAGCGTCGATCGACTGCTCGCGGCGATCGGCCGCGACAAGAAGCGCACGGGCACTGGCGTGCCGTTCGTGCTGCTGAGCGCGCCAGGCGAGGTCCAGATCGGTTGCGAGGTCGCCGACGCGGAGCTGCGCGGCGCGCTCGAGGAGCTGCTCCGATGAGCGCCGCTAGGCACACCGTCGAGGTGATGCACGGCGTCAACCTGGATCAGCTCGGACGTCGTGACCCGCTGCTCTACGGCACGCTCACGCTGCCGGAGCTCGAGCGGCGGATCGAACGCGAGGCGCAGCAGCGCTCGCTCGCGACGCGCTTCTTCCAGACCAACCACGAGGGGGCGTTCGTCGAGCACCTGCACGGCATCGGTGAGGGCGCCGACGCGATCATCCTGAACCCCGGCTCCTGGACGCACTACGCGTGGGCGATCCGCGACGCGCTCGAGATCGCGGCACTGCCGGCCGTCGAGGTGCACCTCTCGGACGTCGAGCACCGCGAGCCCTGGCGCCGCACGTCGGTGATCCGCGAGCTCTGCTTCGCGACGGTCTCCGGGCGCGGCCCCGACGGGTACGCCGACGCGCTCGCGCAGGTGCGCGAGAAGCTCGACGGAGCACGCCCATGAGCCCCACGGCTAGCGCGCAGGCGGTGCTCGACCGCACGGCGCGGCTGGCAGGCGAGCTCCGCGAGCGCGAGCTCGACGCGCTGCTCATCGAGACGCCGGTCAACGTTCGCTACGTGACCGGCTTCACCGGTAGCAACGCCCTCGCAGTGCTGTTCGCCGTCGACGGCGACGGCGAAGACGGCTTCGGTGCGGGCCAACATCGCTTCCTCACCGACTTCCGCTACGCGACCCAGTCAGGCGTTCAGGTGCCGCAGGCCTTCGAGCGCGAGATCGTGACCGGCGAGCTGCTCGACGCCGTCGGCCGCTCGCTCCCGGGCGCGCGCGGCCGCCTCGGCTTCGACGAGGCGAGCGTGAGCGTGGCCCGCCACCGGCGGCTGTCCGAGCTCCTGGGCGAGGCCTGGCAGCTCGTGCCGTTCCCGGGGGCGGTCGAGCGGCTGCGCGCGGTCAAGGAACCGGCTGAGATCGAGCTGATCCGCGCGGCCTGCGACCTCGCCGACGAGGCGCTCGAGAAGGTCCTCGAAGGAGGTCTCGCCGGACGCAGCGAGCGCGACGTCGCGATCGAGCTCGAGCTGCGGATGCGCCGTCTGGGCGCCGAGGCGGCGAGCTTCGCTCCGATCGTCGCCGCCGGTAGCCACGGCGCGCTGCCGCACGCGCAGCCGACCGGCGAGGCGATCCCCCGCGACGTGCTCGTGACGATCGACTGGGGCGCGCTGCATGAGGGCTACTGCTCGGACTGCACCCGCACGTTCGCGACCGGCGAGGCGATCTCCGAGGAGGCTCGCGAGGTCTACGCGCTCGTGCTCCGATCCCAGGAGCAGGGCCTCGCAGCGCTCCGGGCCGGCCCTTCCGGTCGCGACGTCGACGCGGTCGCGCGCGCGGTGATCGATCAGGGCGGCCACGGCGAGCAGTTCGGCCACGGGCTTGGGCACGGGGTCGGCATGGAGGTCCACGAGGCTCCGCGCCTCTCGCGGACGGCGGGCGAGCAGCCGTTGCAGGCGGGCAACGTCGTGAGCGTCGAGCCAGGCGTCTACCTGCCCGACGGGCTCGGGGTGCGCATCGAGGACCTCGCGGTCGTCGAGGAGGGCGGCTGCACCGTGCTCACGGGCCTGCCGAAGTCGCTGACGGTCGTCTCCTGAGGTCGCCGCGCGCCGGTCGCGCCGCCCCTGCGAAAGGGAGTAAGGTCCGCATCGCCTGGCGCATCCAGGCGCGACCTGCACGCACACGGTCCGGGAGGGGACTATGCCATCGCTGCTCGACCTTACGAGCCAAGGGGATGTGGGGACGATCACCGACGAGTCGAAGCTCTCGTCCGTGACGCTGATGGACCCCCAGCAGCTCTACGAGCTGTGGGAGCGCCAGAACTGGCAGTCGCACACGATCGACTTCGCACAGGACCGCCACGACTGGGAGTCGATGGACGCCGATCTGCGCGAGCGGATGTCGTGGAACCTGTCGTCGTTCTTCGTCGGCGAGGAGCGCGTGACGACCCAGTTCTCGGGGCTCGTGATGTCCTACGAGAGCCAGGGCGAGGAGGCGTTCCTCACGACCCAGCAGGTCGACGAGGCGCGACACGCGCAGCACTTCAACCGCTTCTACGAGCAGGTGCTCGGGATCGACGGGAGCTTCGAGGACCGGCTCGCGCAGGCGCGCGAGGACCTCAACCCGGCGTTCATCGAGATGTTCGACGGCGTGCTCGTCGACTGGGGCCGCCGCCTGATCGAGAATCCGCGCGACATCGAGGCGAAGGTCGACTTCGTCACGCTCTACCACATGGTCATCGAGGGCACGCTCGCGCTGACCGGCCAGTGGTTCCTCACCGACTACATGGAGCGAAACGGGATCCTGCCCGGATGGGTGGAGGGCTTCAAGCTGATCTCCAAGGACGAGCACCGGCACGTCGCCTACGGCACCTGGTTCCTGCGCGAGAAGGCCGCCGACCCGGCGCTCCGCCGCCGCATCGCCGAGTGTCTCGCCGAGCTGATCCCGCTCGCCGCGGCAGTGCTCGTGCCCCCCGGGGAAGATCCGAACGACTACGCGATCCTCGATTACACGATGGAGGAAACGAACACGTTCGCCTTCAACGCTCTGAACAGGCGCCTGAAGGTCGTAGGGATCGACGCTGCGGCGCTCGCTGCGGCGGCCTGACGGGAGGCGCCGCGGCTCGCTCGACGGAGGATGGGGGAGCGGCGCGCCGCGAGACCGGCGTGCGGACCGGCGGGGGACCGCTCAGGCGGCCTTCTCGAAGACCATCCGGTGGTGGTCGATCAGCTCGCGTTCGAAGCAGACCTTGTTGGCGCTGACCCCGGAGGTGAACGCGAGCCGGAAGTCGCGGCTGACGAGCCAGCGGGGGACCAGCCGCAGCTTCAGCAGGCTCTTGCGCAGGCTGCGCGCGCCGGTGCGCCGCCCCCACTCGGTGATCGTCTGGATGTAGTCGAGCCGTCCGTTGGAGCTCGTCACGAGACGGAAGGCGGGCTCCGCGCAGCGCACGACCTGCTCGGCTCCGAGCGGCAGCCACGAGCCCGGGAACTGGCGTCCCATCAGCGCGAGATACCAGGCGTCGGAGTGCCGTGGCGCGCGGATGTCGACCTCGTCCAGCCCGATCATGTTGCGCCCGAAGACCATCGTCTGCAGGTAGAAGCGGCCGCCGGGCGGCAGCACGGTCGCGACGTTCTCGAACAGTTCCCGGTAGATCTCCTCCTGCCGCCCCGCGCGGTACTCGTCGGGCGAGCAGAAGTGCTCGAACGCGCCGAGGCTCGCGACCGCGTCGAACGGTCCGAACGTCTCGCCGTCGACAGCGCGCGCGTCCTGAAGGTGGACGTCGAGGCCATGGCGGCGACACGCCGCCGCCTGGCCGCGCGAGAGCGTCACGCCAAGGCTCGGCGCGCCCCGGCTTCGTGCGAAGTCGAGCAGCGGGCCCCAGCCGCAGCCGAGATCGAGCAACCGCCGCCCCGGCTCGATGCCGATCTGCTCGGCGACGTACTCGTGCTTGCGGCGCTGCGCCTGCTCGAGGCTCAGCGAGAAGTCGCCGTCGTACTTGGCGCCGCTGAAGTCGGCGAGCTCGCCGAGGCTCAGCCGGAAGACACGGTCGGTGAGCGAATAGGTGAAGTCGATGTCGCTGCGGTCGGCCATGGTCCCCCGGTAGACCGCCCCCGGCCTATCCGCCGCAGGCTAGCTGTTCCTGCTCGCCGCTCCCTTGCGCCCGGCCGCCGCCTTCTGCGCTTTGGTGCCGCCCTGGCTGCGCGCCCGCCGTCTGGTGCCGCCACCGGAGGCCTTGCCGCCCTTGCTCGAGGCGTCCGGCGTGTTGGCGATCTTGGCAGCGCGTTCCTTGCTCATGCCCTTCTTGCGTAGGCCTTCGTACTGCTTGTCGTCCTTGATGCTCGGGCCATGGTCTTTAGCCATTGTTCGTCCTCCGGTGTCGCGTTTCGCCACCAGAGCTATACCCGCGGCCCGGCGTAGGGGAAACTGCGCCTGATCCTCCTATGATGCTCGGCCGAGGTTCTTCGAGCATCGACCTGCCCCGCGTCGCGCTGCATGCGGGTGCTCGAGAACTCGATGCACATCAAAGATCTCACTCAAGAAGGACTGATCCGCTCTGATCACCACCAACCAATTCCGCAATGGAAGCCATATCGAGGTCGACGGCACCATCTTCAAGATCCTCGAGTTCCAGCACGTCAAGCCCGGCAAGGGAGGCGCGTTCGTGCGGACCAAGCTCCGCAGGGCGAGCGACGGCAACGTGATCGACCGGACGTTCCGGGCCGGCGAGAAGTTCCGCCCGATCCGGACCGAAGCGCGCAAGATGCAGTTCCTGTACGCGGACGGCAACAGCGCGCACTTCATGGACACGGAGTCCTTCGAACAGATCGAGGTCCCGGAGGACACGGTCAGGGAGATGCTGCGCTTCACGAAGCCGAGCAGCGAGGTCGATCTGCTGTTCATCGACGACCGGCCCTCCGACGTCCAGCTCCCCAGCGCGGTCGATCTCGAGATCACGCAGACCGATCCGGGCGTTCGCGGCGACTCGGTCTCGAGCGGCGGCACGAAGCCGGCGACGCTCGAGACCGGTGCGGTGATCCAGGTGCCGCTGTTCATCGAACAGGGCGAGCGGATCCGCGTTGACACGCGAAGCGGCGACTACGTGGCACGCGCCTAGGATGCGACGCTCCGAGCAGCGCCGCGCCGCCGTGATCGCCGTCTACCAGCACGATCTCACCGGCCAGGCGCTGGCGGAGACGCTCGGGCCGAACGCCTCGATGTTCGAGCGCGCGCTCGCGCACGCAGCGATCGACCGGGCCGAGGAGCTCGACGCGGTGATCGACAGACACGCGCACGGCTGGTCGGTGCAGCGCATCCAGCCGCTCGAGCGGAGCATCATGCGGGTGGCGCTGATCGAGATGCTGCACCCGGACGTGGCTCCGGGCGAGGCGCCGATCCCGGCCGAGGGGGCGATCGAGGAGGCGGTGGAGACCGCCAAGACGTTCTGCGGGAGCGAGGCGCCCGGCTTCGTCAACGGCGTGCTCGCCGCGGTGCTCCGCGAGGTGCGAGAGAATGCCGGTATCTCATGAGCAGCGTCGAGCGTCTCGAGGATCTGATCGCCCGCCTGGAGCGCGCCGCCGAGCAGCTGCGCTCGGGCGAGCTCTCGTCTGACGCCGCGGCCACGATGGTCGAGGACTGCGCGTCGCTCGCCACGCAGGCGGCGACGGAGCTCGAGCAGCTCACCCGCGCCGAGGTGTCCGCGCCGGCACCCGGCCAGGACACGCTGCTCTAGCCCCTCGCGGTCGTGGATCCGAGCTATCCGGAGAGCCTGCGCGAAGAGGTCGAGCGCTACCTCGCGCAGATGCGCTTCTCCGAAGAGGCGCTCACCGCCGGCTTGGAGGATGCGATGCGCTACTCGCTGCTCGCCGGCGGAAAGCGAATCCGCCCGGTTCTCGCGCTGGCGACGGCACGCGCGATCGGGATGGAGCGCGAGCAGGTGCTCCCGCTCGCCGGGGCGATCGAGCTGATCCACACGTACTCGCTGATCCACGACGACCTGCCGGCGATGGACGACGATGCCCTGCGCCGCGGGCAGCCGACATGCCACGTGAAGTTCGGCGAGGGCGTCGCGATCCTCGCAGGCGACGGCCTCTACGCCGAGGCCTTCCGCCACCTGCTCACCCGCCAGCGCTCTGCGCCCGAGCGCGTGCTCGCAGCCGCGGCCGAGCTCGCGACCGCGACGGGCGTGAACGGCATGGTCGGCGGCCAGTTCGCCGACGTCAGCCCGGACACGCCGACCGGGGCGCCGGCGCTGCGAAGGCTGCACGAGCTGAAGACCGGACGTCTGATCGGCGCGTCGGTCCTGTGCGTACTACTGTTGGGGGGGATCGCGGATGGACCGCAGACAATCCCCTTCCGTCGTTTCGCCGCCGAGCTGGGCGTACTATTCCAGATCGTCGACGACATTCTCGACGTCACAGGAACCGACGATGCATTGGGAAAGCCTCGAGGCAGCGATGAGCGGCACGGCAAGCGCACATACGTGAGCGAGTTCGGAATCGATCGCGCTAGGGAGCTGGCCGCGGATTCCCGCCGGATGGCGCTCGACGCGCTCGGCGAAGCCGCCGGCCAGTCACGCGACACACGCGAGCTCGAGGGCATCACCGACTTCATCTACACCCGAACCTCATGAGCCTCCTCGAGCACATCGACGGCCCCGCCGACCTCCACGAGCTCTCAGAGCAGGAGCTCGCCGAGCTCGCGCAGGAGGTCCGCGAGCACATCATCGACACCGTCGGCGAGATCGGCGGCCACTTCGGCGCGAACCTCGGGACGTGCGAGCTCGCCGTCGCGCTCCACTCGCTGCTCGACTCGCCCCGCGACAAGATCCTGTGGGACGTCGGGCACCAGGCCTATCCCCACAAGATCCTCACGGGACGCCGCGACGGGCTCAGCACGATCCGCCAGTACGGTGGCCTCGCGCCCTTCTGCTCGATCGCCGAGTCCCCGCACGACATCATGGGGGCCGGGCACGCCTCGACGTCGATCGGCTACGCGGTGGGCATCAAGGAGGCGATGCGCCAACTGGGCGAGGAGGCGGACGCAAAGGTCGTCGCGGTGATCGGCGACGGCGCGATGACCGGCGGAGTGGCCTTCGAGGCGATCGGACAGGCCGGCGGGCTCGGCACGCCGATAGTCGTCGTGCTCAACGACAACGGCATGTCGATCGCCCCGAACGTGGGGGCGCTCTCCCGCTACTTCAACCGCGTGCGGCTGAATCCGAAGCTGTGGCACGCCCGCTCGGGTGTCGAGGGCGGGCTGACGCGGCTGCCGGGCGGCATCGGCGCCGCGTTCGAGCGCCTCGGCCCCCACCTGAAGGAGTCGATCAAGGCCTTCTGGGCGCCCGGCCTGTGGTGGGAGGAGCTCGACTGGGCCTACATGGGCGTCGTCGACGGACACGACGTGCGCGCGCTGCGCGAGGCCCTGCGCGAGGCGCTCGCCGCCCAGCGGCCGGTCGTCGTGCACATCGCGACCGTCAAGGGCAAGGGCTTCGCGCCGGCCGAGGACGGCGGGCTCGAGGGCATGGAGAAGTGGCATGCGGCGAAGCCGAAGTCGATCGCGAACGGCTCGCCCACCAGTGCCACGCCCGCCCGCAGCCGCTCGATCACCAAGCGCGCCAAGGCGCAGCCGCCCCAGTACACGCAGGTCTTCGGCGAATCGCTCGTGCGCGAGTGCGAACGCGACTCGCGCGTGATCGGCATCACCGCTGCGATGAACTCGGGGACCGGTCTGAGCCTGCTGCAGAAGGCGCTGCCCGAGCGCTACTTCGACGTCGGCATCGCCGAGCAGCAGGCGATCCTGTTCGCCGCGGGGCTGTCGCTCGAGGGGCTCAAGCCGGTCGCCGCGATCTACTCGACGTTCCTGCAGCGGGCCTACGACCAGCTCGTGCATGACGTCTGCCTCCAGAACCTCAACGTCGTGATCGCGATGGACCGTGCGGGGCTGGTTGGCGACGACGGCCCCACCCATCACGGGATCTTCGACATCGCCTACCTGCGCTGCCTGCCGAACATCGTGCTGATGGCGCCGCGCGACGAGGCGATGCTCGTGCACATGCTGCACACCGCGCTTCGTCACGACGACGGCCCGATCGCGCTGCGCTACCCGCGCGGCGAGGGAACGGGCGTTGCGCTCCCGGCCGCGCCCGAGGCGATCCCGCTCGGCACCGGCGAGATCCTGCGGGAGGCGAAGGAGCACCACGGCGCCGCCGGCTCGGCGCGCGTCGCGCTGATCGGCTACGGGAGCGGCGTCGGCAAGGCGCTGGAGGCGGCCGAGCAGCTCGACGGCCAGGGGATCGCGGTGACCGTCGCAGACGCACGCTTCGCCAAGCCGATCGACGCCGGCCTGATGGCCCAGCTCGCGGCCGAGCACGACCTGCTCGTCACGATCGAGGAGGGCGTTCTCGCCGGCGGCTTCGGCTCGGCGGTCTGGGAGACGCTGAACGAGGCCGGCACGACGCCACGCATCCTGAGGGTCGGCCTCCCCGACCGCTACGTCACGCACGGCAAGCCGGCGCTCCTCCACGAGGAGGTGGGCTTCACCGCCAAGCGCATCGCTGAGCGCGTCGCGACGGCGATCGCCGACCGCGGGCACTCCGCCCGCGGTGGAGCCGGCTCCGCAATCGTCGGCGCCTGAAGCGCCCGAAGCGCCTGACGCTCCCCGCGACGCTTAAAAGAAACGACCCGCCGGGGAAGCGGGCCGTCTCAGGGGAGGAGGGATTCAGGAGAGATAGTGCTGCACTCTCGATCGCTTCTTATGTTGCCCGCGAGGAGCGGGCATCTGTGTGACATCGATCACAGAGGCCGGGCCGGGGGAACGACCGGCGAGCGTCGCGCCGATGTGCAACGGTTCCGCTGCGATGACAAAGCGCCGCCTCGACACCCTGCTGGCCGAGCGCGGCCTGTTCCCCTCGCGAAGCCGTGCAGCCGCGTCGGTGATGGCCGGCGAGGTGCGTCTCGGCGCCGATCGCCGCCGGGCGGCGAAGCCGGGCGAGCTCGTCGACGCGGAGGAGCTGCTGGCCGTCGAGAGCCGGCCGGCGTACGTCTCGCGCGGCGGCATCAAGCTCGCCAACGCGCTCGACGCGAGCGGCATCGAGGTGCGTGGACGGCGCGCGCTCGACGTCGGCGCCTCGACGGGGGGCTTCACCGACTGCCTGCTCCAGCGCGGCGCGCGCGAGGTGATCGCGGTCGATGTCGGCTACGGGATCCTCGACTACCGCCTGCGCTCCGATCCGCGCGTCTCGGTGCTCGAGCGCACCAACGCGCGGACGCTCACCCCGTCGATGCTGCCCGACTCCGCCGGGCGCGCCGGAGAGCCGCCCGACCTCGCGACGGTCGATGTCTCGTTCATCTCGCTCGCGAAGGTCCTCGGAGCCGTGCTCGCGTGCCTGGCGTCGTCGCATGACGTGCTGGCGCTCGTCAAGCCACAGTTCGAGGTGGGTCGCGGGCAGGTCGGGAAGGGGGGAGTGGTGCGCGACGCCGCGCTGCGCCGCGCGGCGCTCGTCGCCGTCGGCGAGGTGGCACTCGCGCTCGGCGCGCGAGTGCGCGGCTATCACTCCTCCGGGCTGCCGGGACCCAAGGGCAACCGCGAGACCTTCATCTGGATGGTGGGCGCCGGAAGCGACGGCGGCGCGCGCAGCTCCGACGAGCTCGAGGAGCTCGCGCGCGAGGTCGAGCCGTGAGGGAGATCACCGTCTTCACCCACCGCGAGACCGGCGAAACGGCCTCGACGCTCGCCCAGCTCGCGGCGGAGGCCGCGCGCAGCGGCGTGACGCTGCGACTCGATCCGGAAGAGACCGAGAAGCACGGCCTGTCGGAGGCGCCACCGGGCGTCGAGCTGAACGCGCCCGTCAAGGACGACGTCGAGTTGTGCGTGGTGCTCGGCGGCGACGGCACGATCCTCCGCGCGCTCCAGCGCTACGCGGGAACGACCGTGCCCGTGTTCGCCATCAACTTCGGCGCGATCGGCTTCCTGGCGACGGTCGAGCGGCAGGAGAGCCGCGACGGGATCCGTCGCGCGCTCGCCCGCGACTTCGAGCTGCTGCGCCTCCCTGCGATCGTGCTCGACGTGCTCGGCGGCGCCGAGCACGGATCACCCCACGGCGGGCCTCGCCGGCAGGGGCCCCAGTCTGCGATCAACGACGTCGCGATCACACGCAAGGTGGGCGAGCGCGTTGCAGAGATCGCGTACGCGCTTGACGACGAGGTCGTAGGGAACGTCCGCTGCGATGGGCTCGTCGTCTCGACGCCGGCGGGCTCGACGGGCTACAACCTCGCCAACGGCGGCCCGGTGATGGCGTGGGGCGTCGAGGGCTTCCTCGTCTCGTTCATCGCCCCGCACTCGCTGACGGCGCGCGCGCTCGTCGTCGCGCCGGGGGATCGTCTGACGATCTACAACCGCTCGCGCAGCCCGCTCGACATCTCCGTCGACGGGCGCCCTGCCGGCGAGCTGCCGGCGGGCGAGACGATCGACGCCCGCTTCGCGAGGGAGATCGGGACGATCGCCCAGCTGCCGCAATCGTCGTTCTACCGCCGGCTGCGGGAGAAGTTCGGCCGGCTGGCGAGCTGATCAGATGATCGGCGGCGGCGCGTGGCGTCCGAGGTCCGCGCGAGTGGCGGGACCTTCGCGGTGCATCGAGCTGATGAAGTGCTCGAGCTGCTCGCGCGAGAAGCGACGCTGCCCGCCGGGGGTCCGGTAGCAGCTGATGTGCCCGGCGTCGGTCCAGCGGCGGATCGTCGCGAGCGAGATGCCGAGGTAAACGGCCGCCTGGGAGCTCGTGAAGACGAGCTGCTGATCGTTGCTGCGCTGCGGCTGGGATGCGGACGTTGGAATAGCCATGCCGTCTGTGTCGGCCGAACGCGGCGGGAACTTGAGCGCCGCCGAGCTTTGTAGACGTTTGACGAGCGCGCCCCCGCAGGCCGCGCCGGCCCGTGCGTGCGGGCAGCGTCGCGCAGTCTCGCCGGATTCCTCCATGCAGCGGGGACAGCAGGGGCTACCGGGTCCCGATCCCGTCGAATGCGGCGATCCGCGGGCCGCCGATGGGCAATCTGCAAGCAGACGTGCAGAAATCAGGGACAAGCTGGACATGTCGCCTATTCGTACGCTATCCTGCCCAAACCTACTCACTGGTGGCTATCGCGCTGGAATGGAGACAGACGTTTGGCCGCCTTGGAACTGCTGACACAGCGGCGAAGGGAGACCGCCATGACACGCGGCCACTAAGTTCGGAGGGGCCAGGGAACTGGCCAGGATTTGAGGGTCTGGAGGGCGTCGGGCGCGTTTGCCTGACGCCCTCGACCCGCCTGTGACCTCGCTCTGCGAGACGTCGCGAGACGTCGTGGGCCGCGCTGATGTGCGGCCCGATGTGTCTGTGGGGGATCTCGTGCGGTGTTACGGCGTGCGCCCGGCGGGGCTCGTCGACCGCGGTTCGGCCGCCTGCCGTACGCGACGCTCGAATTCGAGCTCGGTCTCGAAGTCGGCATGCTGGGCGAAGGTGGCACCCTCGCGTTCGAGCAGCGCGATGAAGCGCTCGACGATCTCGCCGTCGAACTGTCCGTTGCGGACTCCGTGGCGGAGCTCCTGCATCGCTTCCTCGGGATCCATCGGCGAGCGGTAGCCGTCGGGCGCCGTGATCGTGTCGTAGGTCGAGCAGATCGCGAGGATCCGAGAGCCCAGCGGGATCTCCTTGCCGATCAGCCCCGCCGGGTAGCCGCTGCCGTCCATGCGCTCGCGGTGATAGAGGATCGCGTCGGCGACCGGGCCGTAGCCGTCGAGCGCGCCGACGAGCACCGAACCCTCCTGCGGATGGTTCTTGACCAGCGGGAGATCCTCCTCCTGGATCACGTCCGCGTGGAGCACGCGGTCGGGCCAGGTGAACTTCCCGATCTCGTGGAGCAGGCCGGCGGCGTGGATCATGTCGCGTTCCTCCTCGTCGCAGCCGAGCTCGATCGCGAGATCCCGCGCGTAGCGCGCGACCGCCGCCGCGTGGCGTCCGGTCGTCTTGTCGCGCATGCCGAGCGCCCTCACGAGGGTTCTGAGGACGCCGAGCTGAAGTCCGACGAGCTGGCGCGAGCGCGCTTCGAGCTGCTCGGCGCGCTCCTCCGAGCGCATCAACGCGACGGTCAGGTGCCTGAAGATCAGGAGCACGCCGATCGCTGCGAACAGCACCGCGAGGCCCACGCTGCGGTACGCGACTGCGGCGATCGTCGCGATCGCTCCGGTGGCGAGCTCGGCGGAGGCCAGCGGGGCGAACTCGCGCACCTGCCGCCCGAACGAGCGACCTTCCTCGACGAGCAGATCGAGCCCGATCAGGACGAAGTTGAGCGCGGTGAACAGCAGGAACGCGCCGAACACGATCAGGGCGAAGATCGCGCCCTCCGCCGCCTGCTGGTTGTGGACGGTGTGGATCCCCGTTTCCAGCGCTCGGACCATCCAGGCGCCTGCGAAGGCGGGCACCGCGTAGCCCGCGAGGTTGCCGAGCCAGAACGCGAGGCTCAGGCGCCGTCGGATCGAGCCGGCGACCGCGACGGCGATACCGCACGCCATCGCGGGCCCCGGGCCGAGCAGCCCCATCGCGAGCACGAAGGCGACGAGCGAGGGGTTCAGCGTCCCGTCGCTGGTGACGATCGTCAGCGTCTCGCTCAGGAGCCCGATCACGAGGACGAGCGCGACCAGCGCAGCCGGCTGCCATTCGTCGGCGGTCGAGAACCAGACAGCCGCGAACAGCGCGCCTGCGAGCAGCAGGACCTCGGCTCCCCAGTACGTGTATCTGATCGGCTTCGACGCGGGCATCGTGGCTCCACGTACTTAACGGCCGACGCGAGGCGGCACTTGAGGGACGACCCGTGAGGACCGGTTCGACGCCCCGGCCACGGCCGATCCCGGCGCGAACGCCCGTGCCGGCGGGCTTCCCGGCGCTGCCCGCTTAGGACGACCCGGGCTGTTGCGCCGGGCGCCCGCTCGCAGCCGGCTGCTCGCTGCGCTCGGCCGCGGCGGCGCCACGCAGCGACAGCATCAGCAGCAGCGGCGTCGTCGCCGCCGCCCCGAGGCCGACCACGGCGAACGCCGCTCGCGGCGAGGTGAGCGCGACGAGCGCGCCGCCGAGCGGCAGCCCCACGGCGACGCACAGCGCGACGATCGATTCGACCGCGGCCATCATGCGTGCGTGGAGGTGCTTCGGGGTGAGCCGCTGGACGATGCTCGTCAGCGACGGCAGCTCCACGCCGTTGCCGACTCCACCGATCAACGCAGCGCCGCAGGCGAACCACAGGGAGGGCGCCACGGCGAAGCCGACGTAGGCGAGCCCCACGGCGAGCGTGCCCGTGCTCAGCAGCACCCCCAGCGGACGGCTCAGCGAGCGCGCGAAGACGACGCTGCCGAGCACCGCGCCGGCGCCCCACGATCCCACCAGCAGGCCGAAGCCGCCGTCGCCGACCTGCAAGGTCACCTTTGCGTAGGCGACCTCGACGGGGCCGGCAGACTCGGCGAAGACCAGCGCGACCGCCTCGACGAGCAGCAGCGCACGCAGCGAGGGCGCCTCGTTGATGTGGCGCCATGCGGCGCGCAGGCGTGCGCGGACAGAGGTCTCCGCGCCCTCCTCGATGTGGGGATAGAGCCCGACCAGCAACGCACCGCAGACGAGGAAGGAGCCGACGTCGATGAACAGCGCGGCGGAGGCTCCCGCGGCCGCGACCATCGCGCCGCCGATCGCCGGGCCGAGCACGAAGGTCACCGAGAACGCGATGTTGAGCGCCGCGTTCGCCTTGCGTTCGGCCTCGTGGATCGCCTCAGCCGCGGGTCCCTCGGCCGCGACACCCTCGGCCCGAGGCGGCTGGGCCGGCAGCGCTGCGGGCATCGCCTCGACCGCGGGGATCAGCGGCGCAGCCGATGCGCCGGGCGCCGCGCCGCCCTCGAGGGCGCTCGCCACGCGGAAGGCCGTGCCGGGCTCGCCCGCCGCCGCGGCGAGCTCGGTTTCCACCTGGATGCGCGCCGATCGCGCGAGTTCGGCCCGCAGCAGGGCGCTCGCCGCGAGCCCCGCCGTGCCGTCGACGGCGGCGAGCAGCAGCAGCGCCGGCAGCCAGAAGTGCCACAACAGCACCGCGAGCCCCGCCGTCGCGAGCGCCTCGAAGAAGTACAGGCCGCTGAGCGTGCTGCGACGGCGGGAGGACTCGATGCGGGCGACGACGGCCGGCACGAGGAACGCCGGCAGCGCCTGGCCCGCGACGAGTACGGCCGAGACCGCGAGCGCGCTGTGCGTGTGATCGAACACCGCGAGCGACAGCGCGACGTACCCGATCCAGTTGCCGAGCCGGTTGATCGTGTATGCGGCGAGGATCCGGCGCAGCCGGGGCGAGCGGAGGGGGGAGGGCACGCGGGAAAGCTAACGGCTGCTCGTGCGGCCGTCGAAACGTGCAGGCGAGCTATCAGCACGCCTGGTCCCGAGCGCTGGCCGCTGCGCGGCGCGGTGGGTCAGGAACGAGTCTGGACGCGGAGCGTCAAACGAGACCGCGAGCCGGCGGGTCGAGCCGGATCACGGGCAGCTGCGGGTGGCGCTGGGCGAGGATCCTCGCGACGACGCCCGGCGGGACTCCCGGCAGGCCGCCGTCGAGGATCACCATGCGGCTCGCGGGCGCCCGCTCGAGCATGTCTCCGAGCGAGCTCAGCTCCTCGAAGCGCGTGCCCGGCGGCAGCGTCTCGGTCAGGTCGGCGAGCAGCGCATCGCGCCGCGGCGACTGCGCGCCGACGATCAGGATCGGCGAGCGGTCCTGGACGAGCCGCAACGCCGGCCGCTCGCTGCGCCGCACGGCGCCGCGCCTGTCGCTGACCGTGATCTGCGTGTCGTCCGCGCGCTCGGACAGACCGAGCGTCGAGGTGCTCAGATCGCGGGCAGGGGTCGTGCCGGCCATGAGAACATGATGCCCGTCGCTCGCTCGTCTGTCTGTAGGACGAGCGGTGCCGATCGTGTCGTCCGAAACGGGCAGCCCCGGGTCGTCCCGGCCGTACGACAAGGTCGGTCCTGGGCAGCCGCTACGGTGTCTGCCTGATGGAGATGGGCCCCCCGGGAGTGAGCCGACCGATCGACGTGATCATCGCCGACGACCACACGGTCGTTCGCGACGGGATCCGTGCGGTGCTCGACCGCGAGGCGGGTGAGTTCCGGATCGTCGGCGAAGCAGCCGACATCCCGTCGATGATCCGCGAGGTGCGCGAGCACAAGCCCGACCTCCTCACCCTCGACCTGACGATGCCCGGAGGCTCGAGCCTCGCCGCGCTTCCCCAGTGCTTCATCGCCCATCCGACGCTCGCGGTGGCGATCCTGACGATGCGGGAGGACCCCGAGTACGCGCGCCAGGCGCTGAGAGCGGGCGCCCGCAGCTACGTGCTCAAGGAGGCCGAGCCGGCCGAGCTGCTGCAGGCGTTCCGCCTCGCCGTCGCCGGAGGCAACTACCTGCACCCGCGCCTCGGCGCGCTGATGGCGACCGGCGAGGAGGGCGCGACCGACGGCGTCGTGCTCTCAGACCGCGAGCGCGAGGTCGTCAAGCTGATCGCCAACGGCTACACCAACCCCGAGATCGCCGAGCAGCTGCACGTCGCCGAGCGGACCGTCAAGACCTATCGTGCGCGGGCGATCGAGAAGCTCGGCTTCTCATCGCGAGCGGAGATCACCGCCTACGTGCGGCGCATCGGCCTCTCCGAGTAGCACCGCCACTGCCCCGAGCTGCTACGCCGGCTGCGCGCTCGTGCTCGGGCGGCCGGCGAGCGGCACGCTCAGGCGGACAGTGGTGCCGCGCTCGGGCGCCGCGACCATTTCGAGCTCGCCGCCGACGAGCTCAGCGCGCTCGCGCATTCCCGACATCCCGAAGCCGCCCTCGAGGCCGTCGCCGCGCGGGCCCAGGCGGCTCTCGTCGGGGGGACCCTTGCCGTCGTCGGTGACCGACACGAGCACGACGCCGTCGCGCTCTGAGATGCTGACCACCGCGCTCGTCGCCTGTGCGTGGCGGCTGACGTTCGTGAGCGCCTCCTGGACGACGCGGTAGATCGTGCTCTCGAGCTCCGCGTCGAGGCGCCGGGCCTGCTCGTGGCCGCCGTTGCCCGAGGCCCCGTCGTGTGCGTCGAGCTCGATCTGGGTCTTCACTTCGAGGCCGTCGATCGCCTGCGCGCGCCTTGCAAGGGCCTCGAGCGCGGCCGCCAGCCCGAGGTCGTCGAGCGCCGCGGGGCGAAGCTCGGTGATCAGGTGGCGGAGCTGGTCGATCTCGGTGCCGAGACCCTCGAGCACCGTGTCGACAGCATCCCGCAGCGAGTCGTCGTCGTCGATGTCGCGCGCGTTGGCCAGGCGCAGGCGCAGCGCGCCGATCCCCTGAATGCTCTCGTCGTGGATCTCGCGCGCCCAGCGGGTACGCTCGCGCTCGCGCGCCTCCATGCCGTAGCGCAGTCGCTCGATCTCGACCGACCGCTCGGCGGCGAGACGCTGGGCGACGCTCGCGGCGAAGGCGCTCAGCGCCTCGCGGTCGGGGCCGCGGAAGTTCCCGCTCTGGCGCAGCGCGATCACGAGGCCGCCGCCCTGGCCCTCCATGTTGAAGGGCTCCACGAGCCCGGCGCGCACCTCCATGCCGAGTTCGTGCAGCCACGCCGCCTCCTGGCCGCGCGGGCGGTCGACCGCGAGCGGCTTGCCCGCGGTGTAGAGGGCGCCGAGGGCGGTACCCTCGACGCGCGTGATCCGCAGGCGCGGGGCGGCCGTGCCGGCACTCGCCGCGACGCGCAGCTCGCCGCGCTCCTCGATCACCATCAGCAGCGAGTCGGCGTCGAGCAGCGCGAGACCGCGGTCGGCCATCAGCCTCAGAAGCCACAGCTCGGATCCGGCTAGCACGGCCCCGGATTATGAACGTCAGCGGCGTCTGACCGCAGACGGCGGTCCGGCGGCGGCTTGGACGGCGGCGGCGGATGGCTCCTCGCCGTTTCGCACGCGCAGCGCCGCGCGCGTCTGCGCGAGCAGGTCCTCGCCGTTCAGGCGGCCGTGCCATGCCGCCAGTCCGACGGAGAAGCCGAGCGGGCGGCGCGTCCCTTCCGCTTCCACCTTGATCGTCCGCAGCCTGTCTAGCACGCGCCGTCCGACGGCCTCGGCTCGCGGACCGTCGGCGCCCGGCAGCGCGATCAGCAGCTCGCTGTCGCTCAGCCTGCCGATCCGGTCGAAGCTGCGGAGTTCGCGGCGCAGTGCTCCGCCGACGTAGGAGAGCGTCTGCGCCGGCAGCTCGCTGCCGTGCTCGCTCTGCTGGCCCAACTGCGGCAGGTCCTCGTCGCGGTCGATCCGCACGAGCAGGCAGCTCAGCTGCGTGTCGTGACGCCGCGCCCGGTCGATCTCCTCGTCGAGCCGCTCCTGGAGCGCGCCCGGCGACAGCCACGTGACTTCACCCCGCTGCTGCGGCTCGGCGCTCTGATGGTGTTCGCTGGCAGCCATGCCCCGATGTCGGACGAGTCTACGCCGAGGTCCCGTGTCCGTCCGTGGACCGCAACAGAGATTATGCCCTCTCGACGACGCTACGGCTAGGCCTCAGCGGCGCGACCCGATCCGGCCCCGGAGGGGCTTTGATTCGTGATGGCGTTCGCGCGATCTGTCGGCGGCCGCTGCTAGAGATGCGTGCTTGCTCGAAGAGCTTCACGTCGAGAACCTCCTGCTGATCGAGAGCGCGCGGCTGCGCCTCGAGGCGGGTCTGAACGTGCTGACCGGCGAGACCGGCGCGGGCAAGACCGTACTCGCCCACGCGCTCGACCTGCTGCTCGGGGGACGCGCGCGGCCCGGGATCGTGCGGCCCGGCGCGGGCGAGGCCTACGTCGAGGGCGTCTTCGAGCTGGGCGACGAGCTCGGCGAGGAGCTCCGCGCCCGCCTTCCCGCCGATGCCGGCGAGATCGTGCTCGGCCGCCGCGTGGGCGCCGACGGCCGCACGCGCGCCTACCTCAACGGGCGCTCGGCGACCGTCGCCGACCTGCGTGAGATCGGCTCGCGGCTGCTCGCCTTCTACGGGCAGCACGAGCACCGCAAGCTGACGCTCTCGGCCGCGCAGCTCGAGATCCTCGACGGCGTCTGCGGCCCCGACCAGGCGCTGCGGCTGAGCGCCTGCGCGGCGGCGTACGGCGAGACCGTGAGCCTCGGCGCCGAGCTCGAGCGCCTGCGCGAGCTCGCCGGCGCTCGCGAGCGCGAGCTCGACCTGCTCGAGTTCGAGCTCGCCGAGATCGACGCTGCCGCTCCGCGGGAGAGCGAGCACGAGGAGCTGCTGTCGCTGCGCGAGCGCCTGCGCCGCCTCGACGCGCTCTGCTCGGCGGCCGGTGCCGGCGCGGACGCGCTCGCGCCGGAAGCGGACGAGTCGCCCGGCGCCACGCAGGCAGTAGCCGCGGCGGCCTCGCGGCTCGGCGCCCTCGCCGGTCTCGACCCGCGACTGGACTCGCTCGCCGAACGCCTGGACGCGCTGCTGATCGAGTCGCACGACCTGGCGGGGGAGCTGCGTGACTACAGCGCCCAAGCGGGCGCCGAGCAGAGCGACGGGACGGGCGAGGCGACGTCGCTCGACCGGCTCGAAGAGCGCCTCGCGGCGACCGAGCGGCTGATGCGAAAGCACGGCGGGAGCGTGCAGTCGGTCCTCGACTACGCCGCCCGCGCCCGGGCGCGCCGCGACGAGCTCGACGGCGCGCACGTCGCGCTCGCGCTGACGGAGGAGCGGCTGCGCGAGGCCCGCGCCTCGCTCGATCAGCAGCTGCGCCTGCTGCGCCGCGCCCGCCGCAAGGCGGCGCCGCTGCTGGCCCGCGGCGTGCACGAGCAGCTCTCGTCGCTCGCGATGGCGGAGGCGAGCTTCGAGGTGCTGCTCTCAGAGCGCGAGCCGGGCCCCTCGGGCGGCGACAGCGTCGAGTTCATGATCGCGCCGAACCCGGGCGTCCCCGCCGGGCCGCTGCGCGAGATCGCCTCGGGCGGCGAGCTCTCGCGCGTGATGCTCGCGCTCGTCACCGCCTCCCAGCGCGCGCCGCAGGGGCCGGGCGCGTCGCGCGCAAAGCGTAAGCGCGCGGGGGCTCCCGGCGCGACGTTCGTGTTCGACGAGGTCGACGCCGGCATCGGGGGTCACACGGCGCGTGCCGTCGGAGCCCGTCTGCGCGAGCTCGCCGCGGGCCGCCAGGTGCTCTGCATCACGCACCTGCCCCAGATCGCCTCGCTCGCCGACCGCCACTTCACGATCCTCAAGGACACCTCGGCGGACCCGACGCGTGCCACCGTGCTTCAGCTCGCCGAGGCCGACGTCGTCTCCGAGCTCGTCCGGATGCTCGGCGCCGACACCGACGACGGCGTCGCGCGGGAGCATGCGCGCGAGCTTCGCCGCGCCGCCTGAGAGCGGTCAAACGCTGCGTTTTGCCGGCGCGGGCGTTACTCTCGGCTACAGATGGCAGCGACAAGTCCGAGCCCCCGCGGCGATGGGGCACTGCCGAGGAAGGTCGTCCCCCTCCACGCAGGCACGCCCGCGAGCACCGTGGCGGGCCCAGTGCGCCCGGGGCGCAAGACGAAGCTGCTCGTCAAGCACCTGCGCCGCGGCGACATCGCGCTGATCGACCACCTCGACATCGATCGCGTCTCCGCCGAGGAGCTGATCGCGGCGGGCGCGACCGCGGCGCTCAACTGCAGCGCCTCCTCGGGTGGCAGCTACCCCAACCTCGGCCCGCAGCTGCTCGTCGAAGCCGGGATCCTGCTCGTCGACCTGCCCGATGACTCGCTGTTCGAGATCCTCGACGACGGCGAGCCGATCGTCGTCGTCGACCGCGGTCCCGGCGGCGGCCAGGTGCTTCGCGGGGGAGAGGTGATCGCGGCCGGCGAGGTTCTCGACCTCGGGCGCGTGCGCGCCGACACCGAGGCCCGGCGCCGTGAGATCGGCGAGGCGCTCGAGCGTTTCGCGCACAACACGATCGAGCACATGCGCGAGGAGCGCGAGCTGCTGGCCGGGCGCATCGAGCTGCCCCGATTCGCGACCGAGTTCCGCGACCGCTCGACGCTCGTCGTCGTCCGCGGCGTGGGCCACCAGCACGACCTGCGCGTCCTGCGACCCTTCATCCGCGAGGAGCGTCCGCTGCTGATCGCCGTCGACGGGGGCGCCGAGTCGCTGCTCGAAGCGGGCCTCACGCCCGACATGATCGTCGGCGACATGGACTCCGCCGGCGAGGATGCGCTCCGCTGCGGCGCCGAGCTCGTCGTGCACTCCTATCCCGACGGCCGCGCTCCCGGCCGCCACCGCCTCGAGGAGCTCGGCCTCGACTTCGAGCTCGTGCCGGCGCCGGGCACCAGCCAGGACGTCGCGATGCTGATCGCCGCGGAGAAGGGCGCGCGCCTGATCGTCTCGGTCGGCTCGCAGTTCAACCTCGTCGAGTTCCTCGACCGCAACCGCAAAGGCATGTCCTCGACCTTCCTCACGCGCCTTCGCATCGGCGAGATCCTCGTCGACGCCAAGGGCGTCAGCCGCCTGTACCGGCCGCGGCCCGGCCTCACCCCGCTGCTCGTCGTGATCGTCGCGGGCCTGGGCGCGCTGCTCGCCGTGGTCTGGATGACGCCGGCGCTGCGCGACGTCGTCGAACTGCTCTGGCTGAAGGTCCAGCTGCTGTTCGGGTAGGGCCGCCCGCTCCCTGCCAGCGCCTCGATGATCGACTACCGCTACCACGCCCTGTCACTGGCGGCCGTCCTGTTCGCGCTCGCGCTCGGCGTCCTGATCGGCGTCGCGATCGGCGACACGAACCTCGTCTCCTCGGCGAAGAGCGGGATCGTCCACGACCTCAACTCCGAAGTGAACGGCGCCCGCAAGCAGGTCGGTCAGCTGCACGGGCAGCTCACCGAAGAGGAAGCCTTCGCGGGCGGCCTCTACCCGCTCGCCGTGCACGAACTGCTCTCGGGCCAGAGCATCGGCCTCGTCTTCCTCGGCGGCTCCTCCGACAACGCCAACACGCTCGTGCGCGCCGCCGTCACCCAGGCCGGCGGCGACCTCTCGACGGTCGTCGCCGTGCGCGAGCCCCTCGATCTGGCGGGGCTCGCCCGAGATGCCGCCGGCACGCGATTCACCGCGCTCGGCGAATCGCCCGAACTCGTCGGCGGCTTCGGCGAAATCGCCGGACGGCAGCTCGTCAGCGGCGGGCGCCTCGTGGGACGCGAGCTGCTGAGCCGCGTCCGAGGCAGCCTGTTGAGCGCCTTCGACGGGCAGCTGCGCAAGCTGAACAGCGTCGTCGTGATGCGCGCCGACCCGGCCGGCATGACCCCGCAGCAGACCGAAGCGAGCGCCGCCCTGGAGTCGGGCCTCCTGAACGGCATCGCCGCGGCCGGCGCCACGGCAGTCGGCGTCCAGATGAAGGACACCGAACCGTCGCAGATCCCGTGGTACAAGGGCCGCAACATCTCGAGCGTCGACGACCTCGACGCGCTCGCCGGCCAAGCCGCGCTCGTCTACGCGCTCGCCGGCCGCCACGGGTCCTTCGGCGCGAGCTCCACCGCCGACTCGCTGCTGCCGAGCCCGCAGGCCCCGACATCCACGACGCAGCACTGACCCGCGCGCGCCGGGGGGCCGAGCGCGTCCGCCGCCGGGGATACCGTTCCCCCATGCACGCCCTCCCGTTCGTCATCGCGCTGGCCACCGCCGCGCTGATGGCGCCGGCGGTGCTGAGGGCGCTCGAGGCCGGCGGCCAGCTCAGGCCCAACTACCGCGGCCGCATGCTGCCCTGCCCCTTCGGCCTGCTCGCCCTCGCCGCCGCGCTCCTGGCGCTGATCCCCCTGACGCTGCTCGCGAAGCTCGCCTCGGCCGAGGTCTTCCACCCGGAGGTGCTCCCGATCGCCCTCTACGCGCTCGGCGTGATCGCGCTCGGCCTCGTCGACGACACGCTCGGCGCCGGGGGCGGCGGGAGCGCCGGGGGCGGCGGGGAGGCAGCCGGGCCGGGCGCGGCGGGTGGGGCAGGTGGCCCGGCTGGGGCAGCCGGCGCAGGCGCGCGGCCCGCCCACCGAGGCTGGCGCGGCCACGGCGCCGCGGCGCTGCGCGGCGAGCTCTCGACGGGCACGCTCAAGGCCTTCGGCTCGCTCGGACTGGCGCTGCTCGCGGTGAGCTACTTCTCGCTGTCGAACGGGCGCTGGCTGCTCGCCGCGGCGGTGCTGGTGCTCGCGACCAACGCCTTCAACCTGCTCGACCTGCGTCCCGGGCGCTCGGCGAAGGCGTTCGTGCTGCTGGGCGCGGGCCTCACGATCGGCTCGATGGACCTGCGGCCGCTGTGGGCCGTCGGCCTGTTCGCCGCCCCGGCGCTCGTCGCCGGCGCCTACGACCTGCGCGAACGCGCGATGCTCGGGGACACGGGCGCCAACCTGCTCGGCGCGCTGGCCGGCATGTGGCTCGTGCTGACGCTCTCGGGCACCGGGCAGCTGATCGCGCTCGTGCTGCTCGCCGCGATCACCCTCTACGGCGAGATTCGCTCGCTATCTGCGTTGATCGACCGGACACCGGGCCTGCGCGAACTAGACTCCTGGGGCAGGCCCTCATGACCTCGCACTACTCCGACCGCCACGCACAGGCGCCAAGCAAGACCCGGTTCATCTTCGTGACCGGCGGAGTGGTCTCCTCACTCGGCAAGGGCATCGCCGCTTCCTCGATCGGGCGCCTGCTCGTCTCGCGGGGCCTGTCGGTTGGCCTCCAGAAGTTCGACCCCTACATCAACGTCGACCCCGGCACGATGTCCCCCTACCAGCACGGCGAGGTGTTCGTCACCGAGGACGGAGCCGAGACCGACCTCGACCTCGGCCACTACGAGCGCTTCACCGACGCCAACACGAGCCGTGCCTCGAACGTCACCGCGGGCGGGATCTACGACACGGTGATCCGCCGCGAGCGGCGCGGCGACTACCTCGGGGGAACGGTGCAGGTCGTGCCCCACATCACCGACGAGATCAAGCAGCGGATCGCGCTGATCGCCGAGTCCAGCGACGTCGACTTCGTGATCACCGAGATCGGCGGAACCGTCGGCGACATCGAGTCGCTTCCGTTCCTCGAGGCGATCCGCCAGTTCCCCGTCGACGTCGGCCGGCGCCGCTGCATGTTCATCCACCTGACGCTCGTCCCCTACATCGGCCACGCGGGCGAGCTCAAGACGAAGCCCACGCAGCACTCCGTCAACGAGCTGCGCCGCATCGGGATCGCCCCCGACATGCTCATGTGCCGCTCCGAGAGCCAGCTCTCGGGCGAGATCCGCAAGAAGATCGCCCTGTTCGCGAGCCTGCCGACCGAGGCGATCGTCTCCGCTTGCGACGTCGACGACATCTACAAGGTGCCGCTCACCTTCCACGAGCAGGGCGTCGACGACTTCATCCTCGAGCACTTCGGCGTCGAGGCGCCGACCCCCGACCTCGCCGCGTGGAAGGAGCCGATCGAGCGCGCCGAGCAGGCCGCGGGCAGCGTCCGGATCGGCCTCGTCGGCAAGTACGTCCAGCTCGAGGACGCCTACCTGTCGGTCTCCGAGGCGCTGCGCCACGCGGCGTCGCTCCAGGACAGGCGCGTCGAGATCGAGTGGATCGACTCCGAGAGCCTCGAGGACCCCGCGCAGGCGATCCAGCGGCTCGGCGAGCTCGACGGGATCCTGATCCCCGGCGGCTTCGGCGGCCGCGGCTGGGAGGGCAAGATCTGCGCCGCGCGCGTCGCGCGCGAGCGCCAGATCCCCTACCTCGGCATCTGCCTCGGGATGCACGTCGCCGTCAGCGAGTTCGCGCGCCACGTCGCGGGCCTCGAAGGTGCGAACTCGACCGAGATGGACCCCGAGACGCCCTACCCCGTGATCGACCTGCTGCCGGAGCAGAAGGAAGTCGCCAACCTCGGCGGCACGATGCGCCTCGGCGCCGATCCGATCAAGCTCCACGCGGGCACCCGCGTCCGCGAGACCTACGGCGAGGCGGTCGTCTACGAGCGCCACCGCCATCGCTACGAGGTCAACAACCTGCTCCGCAAGCGCCTCCAGGGAGCGGGTCTGATCGTGTCCGGCACATCGCCCGACGAGCGGCTCGTCGAGGCGATCGAGCTCGAGGGCCACCCGTTCTTCGTCGCCTCGCAGTTCCACCCCGAGTTCAAGTCACGTCCCGAGCGCCCGGCGCCGCTGTTCCGCGACTTCGTGGCCGCGGCGCTCAGCCGGGCCGCCGGCGGCGAGCGCGACGTCGCGAGCCCCGGCGCGCGCCAGCCGGTGGGCAGCCCGCCCGGCGAGCGCGCCGGCCACACGTGACGGACGCCCGGCCGGCGCCGGTCGCGAGCGAGCTCGAGCGACGCCATCTGAACGCGATCTTCGCCGAGCTGTGCCGCATCGAGAGCCCGCCGCGCCACGAGCGCGCCTGCGCCGAGCGCGTGATCGACGAGCTGCGCGCGCTCGAGGTGCAGGTCGAGGAGGACGGAGCCGGAGCGCTCACCGGCTCTGACTGCGGCAACCTCCACGCGTTCGTCGCCGGCGGAGCCCCGGATGCCGAGCGCCGGTCGCTTTTGCTGTGCGCGCATCTCGACACGGTGCCGCTTCAGGCGCCGATCGAGCCGGTGCTCGTCGAGGGCCACTGGGAGAACGCCAACGACGGGGTCCTCGGGGCCGACAACAAGGCCGCCGTGGCCGTGCTGATCGCGCTCGCGCGTCACGTCCACCACGCGGGTGCGCCCGCCGACCTCGAGCTACTGTTCACCGTCGGGGAGGAGACCGCGCTCGCGGGCGCGCGCGTGCTCGACGTATCGCGCCTGCGGAGTGACTTCGGCTACGTCTTCGACCACGCCTCGCCGATCGGCGAGGTGGTCACGAGCTCGCCCAGCCACTTCCGCGTGGAGGCGTCCTTCCGCGGCGCCGCGGCGCATGCGGGCATCAGGCCCGAGGACGGGCGCAGCGCGATCGTGGCGGCGGCGGGCGCGATCGCCGCGATGCCGCACGGACGCCTCGACGACGAGACGACGGTGAACGTCGGCACGATCGCCGGAGGCAGCGCGATGAACGTCGTGCCCGAGCTGTGCACGATGGTCGCCGAGGTGCGCAGCATCGACGACGAGCGCGCCCGGAGCGTGGTCGCCGAGGTCGTCGACCGCATCCAGGAGGCCGCGAACCTGCCCGAGTGCGACGTCGACGTCGACGTGAGCGTCGAGCGCAGCTTCGCCGGCTTTCGCCTCTCGTCCGGGATGCCCGCACTCAAGCTCGCAGAGGCCTCGCTGCGGGCCTGCGGCTTCGAGCCCGTGCGGATCGCCAGCGGAGGCGCCTCGGACGCGAACGCGCTCCTCGCGAACGGCTTTCAGATGGTCAACCTCGCCAACGGCACCGAGCGCAACCACGAGCCGGGCGAGCGCGTGAGCGTCGCCGCGCTCGAGCAGATGCTCGACGTCGCGCTTACGCTTCTCCACGAATCCGCCGCGCTTTCGCGCTAGCTTCCAGGCCCATGCTGAAGCTCCGCCGCGCGATCGTGCTCGACGCCCCCGCACAGGGGCCGCAGGCCGCCTTCGCCGCGGTCCGGGGCCGGGACTCGGCCCCGCGCGAGCAGGAGCTCGTCGTCGAGCTCACCGGAGGCGACGGCGCGCCGCGCGCGGCGATCGCCGACATCGGCCTTGTCGGCCCCTGCGAGCCCGGCGATGAGGTGATCGTCAACGTCCAGGCGCTCGACCTGGGCCTGGGCTCGGGCGGCTTCGACGTCGTGCACGTCAACCTCACCCGAGGGCTCGCAGCCGACGGCGAGCCGAGCGCGCATGTGATGAAGCTCAACTACACGAGCCTCCAGCACGCCGTCGACCCGGTTGAGGACCAACGCCTGGAGCTGCCCGTGGGGCGCCCGGTCGCGGTCCTCGCGCTGCACGGCCAGCTCGCGGCCGTCGCGTGGTCGTTCGCGAGGCAGGCACCGGGATGCAGGCTCGGCTACGTTCAGACCGAGGGCGGCGCGCTTCCGGGCGGGCACTCGAGGACCGTCAGGACGCTGCGCGAGCAGGGCCTGCTCGCGGGGCACCTGACCGCGGGAGCCGCCTTCGGCGGCGAGGGCGAGGCGGTCACGACCGCCGGCGCGCTCCACCACGGGCTGCTCACCCTCGGTTGGGACGCGGCGGTCTGCGGGCCCGGGCCGGGGATCGTCGGGTCGAGCTCGCCGCTCGGACACGGCGGCATGTCGGCGCTCGACTCTGCCCACGCGGCGCTCGCGCTCGGCTGCCCGACGCTGCTCGTGGCCCGGATGTCCTCGGGCGATGACCGGGAGCGCCACCGCGGCATCTCCCACCACACGCTCACGGTGCTCGACCTGCTGCTCGAGCCGGTCACCGTCGCGCTGCCGGCGGGCATGCGCTCGCCTGTCGGCGCCGACCTGCGCGCGGGCCTCGGAAGCGTGTTCGGCGGCTCGATCGCACGTCCCGCGCTCGCGCTCGACGTGGAGCGTCCCGTGCGCATCACGCGCCACGACTGGCGCCGGGCGGCTGTCGACCTCCCCGCCTACGCCGCCGCCGGGCTCCCGACGACGACGATGGGCCGCGAGCTGACCGAGGACCCGCTGTTCTTCGGCGCAGCACTCGCGGGCGGCACCGCGCTGGCCGAGCTCGCCGGCGCCTCCTCGAGCGCCGCAGCGGACGCCGACGGCGGCGTCAGCGGGGCGGCGTGAGCCGGGGCGTGGAGCGGATCGGCGGCGAGACCGTCTACAGCGGGCGGCTCGTGGACGTGCGCGTCGAGCGCTTCCGGCACGCCGACGGGGAAGAGGTCAGCCGCGAGATCGTGCGCCACCGGGGCGCCGTCGGCATCGTCGCCCACGACGAGCAGCACGTATGGCTCGTGCGCCAGCCGCGCGAGACGGTCGAGCAGGAACTGCTCGAGATCCCGGCGGGCCGTCTCGACGTCGACGGCGAGAGCCCGCTCGAGGCGGCTCGGCGCGAGCTCGCGGAGGAGGTGGGTCTCGGCGCCGAGCGCTGGGAGCCGCTCTACAGCTTCTACACGAGCGCGGGCTTCAGCGACGAGTGCGTCCACCTGTTCCACGCGACGGACCTCCACGATTCGAGCGCCGAGAGCGGCGAGAACGAGCGCATCGAGATCGTCCCGTGGCCGCTCGCCACGCTCGACGATGCGATCGCCGAATGCCGCGACGGCAAGACCCTGATCGGGCTCCTGTGGCTCGCACGCCGGCTGAACGCCTGATTGCACCGCCAAGGAGCCACGGAACCCGACGCGAAGCTGTGAGCGATGGCAGACACCGACACCGCGCCGCGGGCCGCCGCCGGAATCGAGGGCGAGGTGCTCGACTTCCTCGCGTACCTCGAGCTCGAGCGAGGCCTGTCACGCAACACGCTCGAGGCCTACCGCTCGGACCTGCTGCAGTTCGGCGAGTTCCTCGGGCGCCGGCGGCTGACGCTCGCGCAGACCCGGCATGGCGACATCGCGGCGTTTCTCTCAGAGCTCGCCTCCGGCGGCCCCGAGCGAGCGCCGGTTGCCGCGGCGACGCTGTCCCGGAAGGTCGCCGCGCTGCGCTCCTTCTATCGCCACCTGCGCCGTGAGGGCGCGCTCGAGCATGATCCGACAGCCGAGCTGCGCGGCCCGCGCAAGACGCGCACGCTGCCACGCGTGCTCTCGCGCGAGGAGGTCACGCGGCTGCTCTCGGAGCCTCGCGGCGCCGACCCGCGCGCGCTGCGCGACAGGGCGCTGCTCGAGGTCATGTACGCCTGCGGCCTGCGCGCATCGGAGGCGATCGCGCTCGAGCTGGCCGACGTCGACCTCGAGGAGGGCCTGCTGTGCGCGCGCGGCAAGGGGACCAAGGAGCGGATCGTCCCGATCGGGCGCCAGGCCGTCACGGCGCTTCGCGCCTACTGCCGCGGCGGGCGCCCGGAGCTGGTCGGGCCCGGCGCCGAGGCGCACCTGTTCCTCAACCGCCGCGGCACCCGGCTGACGCGCCAGGGCCTGTACAAGATCGTGCAGGGGCACGCGAGGCGTGCGGGGCTGGAGGAGAAGATGAGCCCGCACACGCTGCGCCACAGCTTCGCAACCCACCTGCTCGCGGGCGGCTGCGACCTGCGCTCGCTCCAGGAGATGCTCGGGCACGCCGATCTCGCGACGACGCAGGTCTACACGCATCTCTCTGCCGACCGCCTGAAGGACGCCTACTTCAGCGCGCACCCGCGGGCGACGCGCTGAGTGGCGCGCTCGCGCCCGGGCGGCCACTCGGGTAGACATCGGCGGATGGACTCGATCGCGGCCCGCCGGGCAATCGTGCTCGTGATCGACGCCTGCGGCGTCGGCGAGCTGCCGGATGCAGCCAGCTACGGCGACCAGGGGGCGAACACGCTGCTGCACGTCGCCGAGGCGGCCGGCGGGCTGACGCTGCCGGCGCTCGCCGGCCTCGGGCTCGGATCGATCCTCCCGCTGCCGGGCGTGGCGCCCGCGGCCGACCCCGCCGTGCACGGACGCCTTCACCCGCTCGGACCCGGCAAGGACTCGATCGCCGGGCACTGGGAGCTGATGGGCGTCGTTCTCGAGCGCCCGCTGCCGACCTACCCGGACGGCTTTCCGCCGCAGGTCCTCGCGGGCCTCGAGCGGGCGATGGGGCATGAGCTGATCTGCAACCGGCCGTACAACGGGATCGCGGCGATCGAGGAGTTCGGCTCCGAGCATGTGCGCAGCGGCGCGCTGATCCTCTACACCTCTCAGGACTCGGTCCTTCAGCTCGCCGCACACGTCGAGCGGGTGCCGGTCGCGGAGCTCTACCGCGCCTGCGCGGCCGCACGCGCGGCGATGTCCGGCGAGCACGCCGTCGGACGGGTGATCGCGCGCCCGTTCACCGGTCCCGACGGGCGCTTCCGCCGCACCGAGGGGCGGCGCGACTTCGCGCTCGAGCCGCCCGCGCCCAGCTACCTCCAGGAGCTCGAGCGCCTCGGCGTGGAGGTTCACGGGGTGGGCAAGATCGCAGATCTGTTCGCCGGCGCCGGCATCACGCGCTCGCACCCCGGCGCGAGCAACGCGGCGGCGCTCGACAGCACCGATGCGCTGCTCGACGAGCTCGAGCGCGGCCTCGTGTTCGTCAACCTGATCGAGACCGATCAGGTCTACGGGCATCGAAAGGACGTCGAGGGCTTCGCCGCGGCGCTGCGGGAGATCGACGCGCGGCTCGCCGGCTGGCTCGGGCGGCTGCGTGCCGGCGACCTGTTGATCCTCACCGCCGATCACGGCGTCGACCCTGCGCATCCGGGCACCGACCACACGCGCGAGCACGCGCCGCTACTGGCGGTGAGCGGCGAGATGATCGCGCGGCGGACGGCGGGCGGGCGCGCCGGTGGCGCGCGCCACGACGGTCCGCTCGCGGATGTGGGCGCGACGGTGCTGCACTGGCTCACCGGCCGTGACGCGGCCGCGCTGCCCGGTGCCGCGCTGCCGAATGCCGCGCTCGCAGGCGCCGCCGCGTAGCATCAGCCGTGGTGAGGCGAGCGCCTGCAGCTGGATTCGTGGTGGCAGTTGCGCTCCTGCTCGCAACGGCGCTGGCCGCGTGCGGCGCCGCCGGCCGGGCGGCCGTCGTGCGTCCCTCGAGCGTCGCCGGGGGTGCGCCGCCCGCAGGGGCAGCGCCGGCGCCGCCCGCGACGTCGCCCAGCCCGCCGACCCAGGCGCCGGCCCCGACGATTCACAGCTGGCCGATCCCCTACGGCCCGGCGCGCAGGCGCGAGATGGCGGCCTACTCGCTGCGCCACTACGGCGAAGACAGCTACGTCCTGAGCAGGCCGAAAGTGATCGTCGAGCACTACACCGAAACGGCGACGGCCCAGGAGGCGTACAACACGTTCGCCCCGGATGTGCCCGACAGTGAGTTCCACGAGCTGCCGAACACCTGCGCGCACTTCCTGGTCGAGCCGAGCGGGCGGATCGACCAGCTCGTGACCCTCTCCCTGCGCTGCCGCCACACGACGGGGCTGAACTGGACGGCGATCGGCATCGAGCATGTCGGCAGCTCCGACCAGGCGATCCTCGGGCGTCCGGCGCAGCTGGCCGCATCCCTGCGGCTCACGCGCTGGCTGCGCTGCCGCTACGGGATCGCGCTGAAGAACGTGATCGGGCACAACGAGAGCCTCTCCTCGCCCTACCACCACGATCGCGTGCCGGCCTTCCAGCACCAGACGCACTCGGACTGGAATCACGCCGACATGACTCGCTACCGCGCGATGCTCGCGCGGCTGCCCTGCGGTTGAGCCGCGCGCGGGTTCTGGCTAGCGGTGCTTGACGGCCGGCAGGCCGATGTTGCCCTGACCGTCGACCGCGCGAATCGCGACGTAGGCCTGGGTGCCGCGTGGCAGCGCGTAGGACTGCGTCGTTCCAGCCGCCGCGGGCGCGGGCGCGCCGCTCAGGGGCGTGGCGGCGGCGAAGCTCTGGGGGGTGATCGGGCTCGCAGAGGTGACGATTTCATAGGAGGCGGCGGTCCCGCACATGAGATCGTTCCCGGGCGCCGTCCAGCTCAGCACGCCTTTCAGCAGTGTCGGCTTGAGCGGCACGCCGGGCGGGATCGCGTCCCGCGTGTAGTCGCCCGAGTTGGCGATGTCGTGGTGGAAGTTCGGCCACGAGCTCGGCGAGCACGCCGACGCGGGGGTCGAGTAGACCGAGAGCGTTCCCGAGCGCGTGATCGAGACGACGTCCTTGTTCGCGCCCGCACCCGTGTCGAGCGTCCCGAGCGAGCCGAGGACCGGCGTCGCCACGAGCCAGTCGCCCGTCAGCTTGGGCCACTCGGCGCTCGCGGCGCCCCCGGTCGCGTTGTATGCCTCGAGATCCTGGGAGGCGGTGCCCGCGAGGACCTCCTGCGTGGGCGCAGCGCCGGTCACATCGCCCACGACCTGGCCGGTGATGAACGAGAGGTCGTTGTTGACCGCGGGGAACCCCGGTGAGAACTGGCCGGTATTCGCGTTCCACGCAGCCGTGAAGTCCTGGCCGCCCTTCTGGTAGTCCGGCGCGACCACGTCGAGCGCCCTGACGATGCCCGCGACGGGCGCGAACATGCTCGTGCTGCTGCCGTCGAGCGTGCCGAACGACGGCTCGCCGACGGCGGGGAAGGCGGGCGTGTCGGTCTTGCCGTTGCCGGCCGCGAATTCAGTCTGCAGCGTGTTGTAGCGGCCTTCGGCCGAGCCGTAGCAGGAGCTGCCGTCGGCGTTCAGCAGGTAGCCCGGTCCCGCGTCGGGCGTGACGCCGATCTTCGGCCCCTGCCCACCTTCCGGGCACGTCAGCGGCGCGACGACGGGGGAGCCGTTGATGCCCTCGCCGACATCGGGGAGCAGGCCCGCGTTGATGATGCCGATCTTCACGGGCCAGCCGCTGCGGAAGGCGGCGGAGGTGCACTGGGAGCCGGAGCACGAGAAGCCCCCCGTCGCGGCGCTGGAGGGTTCGGAGGAGTAGCCGCTCGCCTTGATCGCGTAGACGCGGCCGTTGGCGAAGTGGAGCACGCCGGCGGTTCCCAGCACGCCGAGCGACGCCGAGCTCGTCGTCGCGGAGTTGATCGCGCCCTCGTTGCCGGCGCCCGTGAGGTACTCCTCGTTGCTGCCGACGATGATGCTCGGCGGCTTTCCGGGGCCGTCGAGGTATGCGACGGCGGGCGTGTCGACGATCTTGCCCTGGTCTTCGTCTTTGCCCGGGTTCGCCTGGGCGTTGGAGTTGAAGCTCATCTGGTTGCTCGTGGCGTCGACCGCTGCGACCTTGTTGGGGTCCTCGACGAGCACCGGGAAGCCGTTGACGGCACTGCCGTCGGCGTGCCACGCGTAGACGTGCCGGTCCTCGGCGGCGGCGATGATGTCGAGGCCGCGTCCCGCGGCCGGATCGAGTTTCGCGAGCACGGGCGAGGTCAGGAAGCCCGCCTCGGTGCGCTCCCGCACGCCCGCGCGCTGAGCGGCCCACGCGGGATCGCCGGCGAGCGGGGCGCCCGAGTAGCTCGGGTTCGAGGTCTGGTGGAAGACGAGCTGGCCGGTGGAATCCCAGGCGTAGATGTTGCCCTGGAGATCTCCCGCGATGACCTCGCGGCGCCCGTCGCCGAACAGGTCGCCGACCGCCGGCGCCTCGAGCACCGGGTCGTAGTGGCCCGTCGAGATCTCGCCGCTCGTGAACGCGCGCTCGCCGGTGTGCAGCGGCAGCGGTTCGGTGTGCACGGGCCAACCGGGCAGGTCTTTGACGGCGCCCGTGGAGGGGTTGTAGCGGTACGCGTGAATCCAGCCGTCGGAGTTCGCCACGATCAGCTGGTTGGTGTCGCTGCCCACGAGGTCGGCGAGCACCGGGCTCGCGTCGCCGTCGCCGCGCATCTCGAGCGGGAAGCCGCTGAGCATGCTCTGGTCGCGGTGGAGGAACAGCTGGCGGCGGTCCTCCCCCGTCATCGCCGGCCCTGGCGCGCCCGGCGCGGTGCGCACGACGACGCGCACCGTGAACGCGTAGGGCAGCGTGTTCGGGCGCCCGTTGGAGGTCTGTACAAGACCGGGGCCGCCGTTCTCGTTGCCGGTGAACGAGCTGGGGTCGCCGTGCGGGAACAGCGACTGGAGCGTCGCGCTGCTGATCGACGCGAGCTGCCCGTTGAACGGCGCCGAATGCTTCGTCGAGCCGTTGCAGTAGGAGGAGGGGATCGTGGCGAAGTCTCCGCCGGCCGAGGTCGGGGCGTTGTCGGGCTCGGCGCCCGGCGCCACCTCGACGCGGCAGGTATAGCTCGTGCGCGCGCTGAGGTACCCCTGGAGGGCCAACGACGAGCGGCTCGGGTCGAGCTGCTGGAACCATTCGGGCGAGGTGATGTCGACCTCGGGCGGGACCCAGCCCTGCGCCGCCGCGTCGACGGCCTTGTAGGCGTCGATGCGGCCGTAGCCGAAGAACTCGTCGAAGCCCTTGCGCGACGGGTAGCGGAAGGTGTCGGGAAGCGGACCGACGACGCCGGCGTTCTCGTCGGCCGCGAACGTCGTGTTCGAGTTCGGGTCGGTGCAGCCGGGCGCCATCCCGACGCTGCAGGCCGACTCCGGCTGCTGCGCTGTGTTGACGTCGTCGGCCTGCCCGCCTTCGCCGGCGTCTGCCGGTGCGCTGCCGCTGCTCGGCGGAGTCGACCCGAGCGTCGAGGAGCCGTTGACTGTCGTGCCGGCGATGTCACCCGAGGCCATCAGCTGGCGCACCTCGTTGGCCGTGATCGGGCACACCCCGCCGTCGGCGAGCGTGCAGTCCTTCGCGGCCGTGAGCTTCGGGCTGCCGGTGCTCGCGCAGTGGCCGTAGAGCGGCGCGGCGCAGGCGTTCAGCGCGGCGCCGTAGATCAGCCCGGCGATGCCGGCGCTCTTGCCGGTCGCCTCCGAGGAGCACGATGTCGCCGGGACCGACAGGTCGACGCGCGTGCCGAAGTTCGTGCAGCCGTCGATCTGAAGGTAGGAGGGGGGCTTGTTCGTGACGGGCACGCCGCCGAGGCTCGCGGGGCCCTGGACGGCGTTGACGACGATCGTGTGCGGGAGCGCGCCGGGCTGGTTGTGGTGTTCGGCGGCCTCGTCGGCGGCCGAGGCGATCACGCTTACGCCGTGGCCGTAGGCGTAGTCGATCGCCTGGCGCGCGAAGACGGGGTCGTTGTAGGTGCCGAGCGCCTCCTGCACGACGCTCACGCCGCGGTCGGTCGCGTAGATCGTGGCCTCGGCGAAGCGGTTCGCGTCGGCGACGAACGACTCGCCGACGCGCAGCGGCAGGACAGTGCAGTTGGGGCACGAGCCGACCTCGCCGGCGCTCGTGTTCGCCTCGGCCGTGGAGTCCTCGTCCTCGCCGGTTCCGTGCCCGTACTGGACGTCGTCGAAGGGGTCGTTGTTGTTGTCGACGAAGTTCCACCCGGCGATGTCCGAGGCGTAGCCGTTGTTGTCGTGGTCGACGCCGTCGGCGAACGCGATGATCAGGTCCTCCGGCGTGAGCATGCCGGGCGGCCCGTTGCGGCAGGAGGTGGTGGTCGGCGGGTTCGTGCATCGCGGGAAGCTTTCGAGCACGTGTGCGACGCGCGAGTCGCAGGCATAGGCCAGCGTTTCGAAGACGCCGGCGCCGCGGATGTCATAGGGGATCGGACCGCTGCCACCCGGTTCGCCTCCCGGCGTGCCGCCGTGCGGGTTGTAGTCGCCGCCGGTGCCGGAGTGCGCGGTTTCGCAGTCGACACCGGTGGAGGGGTCGAAGGTCTTGGTCATGTCGACGCGCGGGGCCGGGAGCTCGCCCGCGTTGAGGAGGACCTTCCTGCGCAGCTGCAGCATGTCGCCGGGTTCGTTCCACTTGATGCCCGAGTCGAGCTCCCCGATCGATACGTCGGGACGGCCGAGACTGATCTGGAAGGCGGTCTTCACCGGCGTGCCGGGGGCGATGCAGGAGCCGGTCCCCGACGGGAAGGTCGCGTTGGCGTCGACGAGGCTCATCCCCGTGACGCCGCACAGCTCGTCCTGCTGGGAGTTGTTCTGCGTGATCGCCTGATATTCGGCCGGTTCGGATTCTTTGGACGGCGGCGTCGCCGGCGTCGCGGCGAACTTCCAACCGAGGCCGCCGAGGTTCGCGGGGACGTGCCCCGGCGCGAGCGCCCAGCTCGAAGGATCGGTCGCCGAGCCGTCGCCGACGTAGGGGAAGTCTGCGAGCGCCTGCGAGGCGGAGCCGGCGAGCGCGATCGCGGCACCCGCGAGGACGGTCAGCGCGTGCGCGGCGAGCCGGCCGCGCGCAGACCGTGGACGCGCAGGCAGCACGAGCGAGTGTGCTCGCGTCCGCCTACGCTGTCCCCGGCCCCGCCTTGTTCTCGGCACTCTCTCCTCCGCCTCTCCGGCGCGCTGACTACCCGCGGCGGCCGTCTGGGAAACAGGAGTTCGTAGGCTGGTGCTCGATGCCCGAGCTTCCAGAGGTCGAGACGATCAGGGGTCAGCTCGCGCCGCTGGTCGAGGGTCGGCGGCTTCGCCGCATGGAGATCCTCGACGCCAGATGGTCGCGCCCGCTCGCGCCGGGCGAGCTGTCCGCCGCGCTCGAGCGCAGGCGCGTCGAGCGGCTCGGGCGACGCGGCAAGTACCTGCTGTGGAGCTTCGAGGGCGACGTGCACCTCGCGCAGCACCTGCGTATGACGGGCGCGATCCTCGTGCAGCCGCTCGCCGCGCGAGCGGCGAGCGATCCGCCGCACACGCGCGTGCGGCTCGCGCTCGGGCCGCCGCCGGGAGGCGGCGGCGGCGTGCGGCTCGCGATCGTCGACCCGCGTCGCTTCGGCACCGGCGAGCTGCTGCTCGGCTCTGAGATGCTCGATGCCTTCTTCGACGCTCGCCTCGGCATCGAGCCGCTCGACGAGCGTTTCACCGGCGAGCACCTGCGCCGGATCGCACGCGGGCGCACGGCGCCCGTGAAGGCGTTCCTGCTCGACCAGCGGCGGGTCGCGGGCGTCGGGAACATCTACGCCGACGAGGCGCTCTTCCGCGCGAGGGTGCACCCGCTGCGCCCGGCGGGGCGCCTCTCACGCTCGGATTGGGAGGCCGTGCGCGAGGGTGTCCGCGCGGCGCTGCTGGCGGGCATCGACGCGCGCGGCGCGACGATCGACGACTTCCGTGACATCGACGGTGTCGGCGGCTCCTTCCAGGACCAGTTCCTCGTGCACCGCCGAGCCGGGGAGCCGTGCCCGAGGTGCGGCGCGGAGATATCGAAGATGGTCGTCGGCGGCCGCGGCACTTATGTCTGCGAGCGATGCCAGCCGCGCCCGCGGGCCCGCCGCTAGGGCTATCGTGTGAAGCGATGCCTCCGATCGCCGCCAGCAGCGGTCTCGCCATCGCGTTCGTCGTGATCGCGCTCGCGATCGTTCTGCTGGTCGTCCTCTTCCGAGCCGACGATCGCGAACAGGCCGCCGAAGACGCCGAGGCGGAGGCGAGACGAGAGTTGCCCTGAGCTCGAGGTCGGGCTCAGACGACGAGCAGCTCGCCGAGCTCGCCGTTCTCGGCGGCGGCGACGAGCTCGGCGTAGCCGCCGATCAGGCGGCCGTCGACGAGCACCTGGGGGAAGCTCATCATCCCGGTGCGAACCGCGAGCTCGGCGCGGCCTTCGGGATCCTTCGTCAGGTTGACTTCGGTGTACTCGACGCCGCTCGTCTTGAGCAGTCCCTTCACCCGCGAGCAGAAGGAGCAGGAGTCGGTCGTGTACACGGTGATCTCGCTCATTACTTCAGAATACATAGCACCTCATCGCACCGGAAGTGGACGCAGCCGCGGCGGGTGCGCCGCCGGCGCTCCTAGACTCGGGCGGGCGATGCCGGGACCGGTCAAGACCGAGGCTGTGGTGCTGCGATCGATGCGCTACGGGGAGGCCGATCGCATCCTGCAGCTCTACACGCACGATCGCGGACGCGTGAGTGCGATCGCGAAGGGCGTCCGGCGGACGCGGAGCCGCTTCGGCGGGCGCCTCGAGCCGTTCTTTCGCCTGCGGATCGAGCTGCACGAAGGGCGCGGCGAGCTCTTGACGGTGACCGGCGCCCAGACCGTCGACGGCCACGCGCGGCTGCGGGGCGACGCCGGCGCGCTGGACGCAGCCGCGCGAGCCTGCGATGCGGTCGGGCGCCTGTTCGAGACCTCCGAGCCCCACCCCGGTGTCTACAACCTGCTGTGTCGCAAGCTGTCGCTGCTCGACGAGCGGGCCGGGCGGCCCGTGGACCCGTCGACGGACCGCTCGGGCGCGCTCGCCTTCCGCCTGAAGCTGCTGCTCGCGGCGGGCCTCGCACCGCAGCTCGGGGCATGCGCGAGCTGTGGCGAGGGCGAGCACCTCGTCGGCTTCTCGGGTGCGGCGGGCGGCGTGGTGTGCGCCGCATGCGAGGCCGGCTCCTTCGCTCTGCACGAGGACGCGCACCGCTTCATGGCGGACGCGCTCGGGCGCTCGCTGGCCGAGGCGCCCGAGGCGCCGGCGGCGGCGCTCGGACAGGTCGAGCGGGCGATCTCCGCCACGCTCGAGCATCACGCCCACCTGCGTCTGATGCCCGCGGGCGGAGCGTCGCGCTGAAGGGGCGCCGCGCCGCTGTATCGTGGACCGGATGGACGAGGGCCTTCCAGTCGCCTATCCCGTGCTCGAGAAGGGCGTTCCCGTGCTGAGCGCGGACGGGGAGCAGATCGGGACGGTCCACCACGTGGTGGCGGCCCGCGAGCAGGACATCTTCCACGGGCTCGTGATCAGCACCCCGGACCACGGACGCCGGTTCGTCGAGGCGGCGGACGTCGAGTCGCTGCACGAGCACGGGGTCGACCTGCGGATCGGCTCGAGCGTCGCCCAGAGCCTGCCCGAGCCCGGGGGCGCTGCTCCGGTCTACGACGAGGATCCGGCGAGGCAGACCAAGTGGAGCCACCTGTTTCGCAAGTACACGGGCCGCAGCGACTGGAACCGGCGAAGCTGACCCGGGCCTCCCACGCTGGTGCGAGAATCGGCCGCGTGAGCATCCCGCGCGAGCACGACGCGGTCGCCTCTGGGTTCGCCGAGCGCGTCCGCGATCGGGAGGAGCAGCTGCTCTCGCCGCTGGCGGCGCGCTCCTACCCGGCGCTCCGGCTGCGCGCGGAGGAGGACTGCTCGCTGCGCACGCCCTTCCAGCGCGACCGCGACAGGATCGTCCACTGCAAGGCCTTCCGGCGGCTCACGCACAAGACGCAGGTGTTCGTCTCGCCGCGCGGAGACCACTACCGGACGAGGCTCACCCACACGCTCGAGGTGACGACGATCTCGCGCACGGTCGTGAGGGCGCTCGCGCTGAACGAGGATCTCGTGGAGGCGATCGGGCTCGGCCACGATCTCGGACACCCGCCGTTCGGGCACATCGGCGAGGAGGCGCTCGACGCCGCGCTGAACGCGCGCTTCGGGGAGGGCTTCCGCCACTACGAGCAGTCGCTGCGCATCGTCGAGCAGCTCGAGCGCGGCGGTGCCGGGCTCAATCTCACCGAGCAGGTGCGCGACGGGATCGCGCGGCACTCGAGCCGCGCACCGCTGCCGCAGACGCTCGAGGGCAGGATCGTGCGGATCATCGACCGCGTCGCGTACATCAACCACGACATCGACGACGCGATCCGCGCCGGGCTGCTCGCCGAGGAGGACCTCCCGCCGGCGCCGATCGCCGTGCTCGGCGCGAGCGGCTCGGCGAGGATCGACGCGCTCGTGCACGACATGGTCGAGCAGTCGGCGATCGCAGGCGACATCGTGCAGGGGTCCGAGGCGGGGCCCGCGATGGCGGAGCTTCGGGACTTCATGTTCGAACGCGTCTACCTCGGGCCGGCGGTGCGGGCGGAGCACGCGAGGATCTCCGAGGTCATCAGGAGGTTGTTCGAGCACTACGTCGAGCACCCCGAGGAGCTGCCCGCTCCGCAGGCCGGAGAGCGCGACGGGCGCGGCGAGGCGCTCGCGCGCAGGGTGACCGACTACCTCTCGGGGATGACCGACCGCTTCTGCATCAGGCGCTACACGGAGCTCCAGGTCCCGCAGGCGTTCGCGCGCTAGCGTCCAGCCGTGGCTCTCTACACCAGCGACTCGAGAGATCGCGTCCGCGAGGCCGTCGACTTCGTCGAGCTCGTCTCCGCGCGCACCGAGCTGCGCCGCGCCGGGCCGGCGCGCTACGAGGGCCTCTGCCCGTTCCACGACGAGCGCAGCCCGTCGTTCGGGATCGACCCGGCGCAGAAGGTCTACTACTGCTTCGGCTGCCAGGCCTCGGGCGACGTGTTCACGTTCGTGCAGGAGACCGAGGGGGTTGACTTCAAAGGGGCGCTCGAGCTGCTCGCCGAGCGCTACGGGGTCGAGTTGCAGCGCGAGGAGGAGGATCCGCGCGCGGTGGAGCGCCGGCAGCGCAGGGAGCGGTTGCTCGAGCTGCTCGACCGGACCACGACGTACTACGAGCGCTACCTATGGGAGTCGGCCGAGGCGCGGCGCGCGCGGGACTACCTCATTCAGAGGGGCCTCGAGGAGTCGAGCCTAAGGGAGTTCCGCGTGGGCTACGCGCCCAGCGCTTGGGACCGCGTGATGCTGGCCTCGCGGCGAGGTGGCTACTCCAACAGGGAGATCTACGACGCGGGACTCGTGCAACGCTCGCAGTCCAACGGGCAGCTCTACGACCGCTTCCGCTCACGGATCATGTTCCCGCTCGCGGATCTCCGCGGTCGGGTGCTGGGCTTCGGCGCGAGGGCGATGGGGGAGGAGCAGCGCGGGCCGAAGTACCTGAACACCTCCGACAACGACGTCTACCACAAGGGTTCGCACCTGTATGGCGCGAACCTCGCGCGGGCGCACGCGGCTCGGGCCGGGCAGGTGATCCTGTGCGAGGGCTACACCGACACGATCGCGCTCCATCAGGCGGCCTTCGAGAACGCCGTCGGGCTGATGGGCACCGCGCTCACCGACCAGCAGGTCGGCGAGCTGGCGCGGATGGCGCAGACGGTGCTGCTCGCGCTCGACGCCGACAGCGCCGGCCAGGAGGCGATGCTGCGCGCCTCGACGCTCGCCGCGCGGCGAAAACTCGAACTGCGGATCGTCCCGCTGCCGCACGGCACCGATCCCGCCGACCTGCTCCAGCGCGACGGCCGCGAGGCGATGGAGGCGGCGGTGCGGGCGTCCGTGCCGTTCGTGCGCTTCCGTGTCGAGCGGACGCTCGAGCGCGGCGATCACTCGAGCCCCGAGGGGCGCGACCGGATGATCGACGAGCTGCGGCCTGTGTTCGCGACGGTCCCGCCGAGCGCGATGCGGATGGAGCTGATGAGGATCGTCTCCGGGCGACTCGCGCTGAGCGAGAGCCTCGCCGAGCAGCTGCTCTCCGGCGCGAGTGGCGGCCGGGGCGCGGCGCCGGCAGGCGCGGCTCGCGCGAGCAACGGCGCGGGGCGCAGGCCGGCCGGGGTCCCGCGGCGCGAGGAGGCCGAGCGGGCGTTCCTCGCTCTGTGCATCGCCTCGCCGGAGGAGGGCGCTCGGGCGCTCGCCGGGCTCGATGTCGACGAGCACTTCGAGAGCGAGCTGCTGCGACGCGCCGCGCGGCGTCTGAGCGCGGGGAGCCTCGAACAGCCGTTCGCGGTGCGCGAGGGCACGGCGCGGCTCGAGGAGGACCCTGAGCTCGAGCGGCTGATGGCCGAGCTCGTCGTCGAAGCGGGGCGCGAGGACGCGCATGCGTCGATGCTCGAGGTCCAGCGGCTTCAGCTCGAGCTCGCGCGCGTCGACCGGCAGATCCAGCGGGCGCGCGGGCAGGAGAGCGGCGACGTCCAGGCGCTCGCCACGCGCCGCGCGGCGCTCAAGCGCGAGTTCGATAGCGCCTACGGGCAGGCGCTCGAGCGAACGGGGGAGAGGGAGGAGTGAAGCGGGCCGAAGTGCCGCTCTGAAGCTCTGGGGGTGGGACTCGAACCCACAACCTTGACGTTAACAGCGTCCTGCTCTGCCGATTGAGCTACCCCAGATCGCCCTCAACTGGGCTACGCCGAAATGGAGACCTCGCCACGCTCCACGTCCGCGTGGCAATTAGAGCACAACAGGTTCGCCGCCGCGCGGTTCCAGCTCGGGTCGATCTCGACGCAGACGGCACGCCGCGCGAGTCCGGTCGCGGCCAATGCCGTCGAGCCCGAACCGGAGAAGCAGTCGAGCACGATGTCGCCCGAATAGCTCGACGCGGAGATCATGTGTGAGAGCATCGCGAGCGGCTTCTCGGCCGGGTGCTTGCCCGGAAACGGTCGCACCGAGGGGAAGTGCCAGACGTCGGTGAACGGAACATCGCCGTCGACGGTGAACGGGCGCACGACGTCCTCGTACGGAAGCATCGGAGCGATGCGCCCGGTTGCCTGAAGGGCGGCGGCGAGCCTCGAGTACTGGCCGCGGCTTGGCACGTAGCGGCCCGCCTCCCAGTTGGCGACGGCGCCGCCGCGGTTCACGTGCCCGTACGCGCCGATCTGCTCGGTCAGCTCGATCATGCTCAGTGCGGCGGCGCCGCGGCAAGCGAGGAGGTATTCGCCGAGCGGCGATCGCCGGTGGGCCTCGCGCGAGCCGTAGGTGCCCTGCTCGAACATCAGCACCCGCTCGGAGTGGGGGTACCAGCTGCGCAGAGACTGCTTGCGAGCCTTTCCCTTCCAGCCGTCGAACCCGGGGTCGTTCGGCTTGGTCCAGGTGATCTGGCCGATCGGGCGCATGTGACGGCCGATGCTGACCTCCAGGCGTGCGGCCATCTGACTCGCGCAGAACACGTACGCGCTGCCGCTGAGCTTCAGGATCCGCTTCCACTCCGAGGCGTAGTCCTCCATCCACCTGAGGAAGTCATCGTCCTCGTCGAAGGCGGTGTCGCCGTGGACGTTGGCCTTCTTGGTCGAGTGGTAGGGCGGATCGGTGACGATCAACGAGACGCAGGCGTCCGGCAGCGCCCGAAGCGTCGCGAGGGAGTCACCCTCGACGATCAGGTAGTCGCCACCGGCGCCGACGACGTCCGCCCGAAGGCGAGCTTCGATTTGCTCAAAGTCTCTGGCGCGGTTGATCATGGACTTGCGCAGGCCAAGGCGGACCGGGCGGGATCAAAGCAGAGCGACCGGTCAGACGGCGAGACGGTATCGAGGGCACGCCGCACTCTTCGAACCCGTCGGATCGACTTCGGCGGTGTAGAATTCCGAGCCGTTAGTTCTCGCTGGCGGGCGCGCCCCCGCGGGGGTCCCTAGCTCCCGCGGGGGCGCCCTGCTTCAAGT
>DATAYP010000029.1:0-9002 GCA_036272475.1 Solirubrobacteraceae bacterium
GTCGCGTTGTCGTTGCCTCGGACGACCCGAGTGAGCACGCCAACGGCCGCGGGCTCGGGATCCTGCGCGACGAGGGCGTCGAGGTCGTGCTCGCCGGCGGCGAGCTGGCCACCGGCGCGCGACTGCTCAACCAGGCGTTTCGCAAGCACGCGCGCGTCGGGCGGCCGTGGGTGCTGTTCAAGTCGGCAATGACGCTCGACGGCAAGGTCGCCACGCGGACCGGCGACTCCAAGTGGATCTCGAGCGAGGAGAGCCGCGAGCTCGCGCACCGCTGGCGCGCGTCCGTGGACGGCGTCGCGGTCGGGATCGGCACCGCGCTCGCCGACGACCCGCAGCTGACCGCCAGGCCGGACGGCCTGCAGGCGGAGGCCGGCGCGCAGCCGCGCCGGATCGTGTTCGACTCGCTCGCGCGCCTGCCCACGAGCTCCCAGCTCGTCGCCGCGGCTGAAGAGATCCCACTGACGGTGATCGTCTCGCGCGCCGCCGCCCGCGCCGACACCGGCTCGCTGGAGGCCGCAGGCGTTCAGGTGCTGGTGGCCACAGGCGAAAACGAGCCGGCCCGCGTGCGCTCGGCGCTCGACCAGCTCGGGGCGCTCGGCGTCAGCTCGATCCTGCTGGAGGGCGGTCCGCACCTGGCGGGCGCCTTCCTGGACGCCGGCGAGATCGACGAGATCCGGCTGTTCCTCGCGCCGCTGCTGCTCGGCGGCAGCGCCGCGCGCGATCCGCTCGAGGGCGAGGGCGTCGAGCGGATCTCCGAGGCGCTGCGGGCGATCTCCTTCGGCTGCGAGAGCGTCGGCGAGGACCTCCTGGTATCGGCGCGCGTCCGCGAGTGGTGACGCAGGTGCGATCCGGGGCGAGTCGATGTTCACGGGCCTGATCGCGGATCTCGGCACAGTCGGCTCGCTCGAGCTTGGCGACGGCGGCGCGACCCTGAGCGTCGGTACGGCGCTCGCAGGGGAGCTGCGCGACGGCGACTCGATCGCCGTCAACGGCGTCTGCCTGACCGCGACCGAGGTCGGCGCGGACCGCTTCACGGCCGAGGCGATGATCGAGACGCTCGAGCGCTCCTCACTCGGGGCCCTCGAGCCGGGAACGCGTGTCAACCTCGAGCTGCCGCTGCGCGCCGAGGATCGTCTCGGCGGGCACGTCGTCCAGGGCCACGTCGACGGCACCGGCGTCGTCGCCGCGACGCGCGAGGAGGGCTTCTCGCGCGTGCTCGAGATCGACGCCGACGCGGGCCTCACGCGCTACCTCGTGGAGAAGGGCTCGGTCGCGCTCGACGGCGTCAGCCTCACCGTCAGCGCGCTCGACGGCGACCGCTTCGCCGTCTCGCTGATCCCCGAGACGCTGCAGCGCACGAACCTCGGGTCCGCCGCACCCGGCACCCGCCTGAACATCGAGGTAGACATACTGGCCAAGCACCTCGAGCGGCTGATGGAGGCACGCGCATGAGCGACCGATCAGAGACTGACCGATCACCGATCGACGGAGGCGCGATCGGCCAGCAGACCGCCAGCCCCTTCGCCACCGTCGAGCAGGCGATCGAGGACATCCGCGAGGGCAAGATGGTCGTCGTCTGCGACGACGAGGACCGCGAGAACGAGGGCGACCTCACGCTCGCGGCCCAGTTCGCCACGCCCGAGGCGATCAACTTCATGGCGAAGGAGGGTCGCGGGCTGATCTGCCTGTCGCTCACGTCCGAGCGCTGCGACGAACTCGGCCTCGATCTGATGGCTGCGAAGAACGAGTCGGCGTTCGAGACGCCGTTCACCGTCTCGGTCGAGGCGCGCGAGGGCGTCACCACCGGTATCTCCGCGCACGACCGCGCACACACGATCCAGGTCGCGATCGATCCCGAGAGCGCGCCCCGGGACCTCGTCCAGCCCGGTCACGTGTTCCCGCTCAAGTCCCGCGCCGGAGGCGTGCTCGAGCGCGCCGGACAGACCGAGGCGGCCGTCGACCTCGCGCGGCTCGCCGGGCTCAATCCCGCCGGTGTGATCTGCGAGATCATGAACGACGACGGCACGATGGCGCGGGTGCCCGACCTCGTCGAGTACTGCGCGCGGCACGGGCTCAGCATGATCACCGTCGCCGAGCTGATCGCCTACCGCCGCCGCCACGACAAGCTCGTCGAGCGGGTCGTCAGCACGCGGCTACCGACCGGCTTCGGCGACTTCCAGGCCGTCGGCTTCCGGTCGCTCGTCGACGACAAGCATCACGTCGCCCTCGTCAAGGGCGAGATCGAGGGGCGCTCGGACGTGCTCGTGCGCGTGCACTCGGAGTGCCTCACCGGCGACGTCTTCCACTCGCTGCGCTGCGACTGCGGCGAACAGCTCGCCTCGGCGCTGACGATGATCGACCGCGAGGGGGAAGGCGTGCTGCTGTACCTCTCCCAGGAGGGACGCGGCATCGGCCTCCTCAACAAGCTCCGCGCGTACAAGCTCCAGGAGGACGGGCTCGACACGGTCGAAGCCAACGAGCGCCTCGGCCTGCCCGCCGACCTTCGCGACTACGGCATCGGCGCGCAGATCCTCGTCGATCTCGGCCTCAGCTCGATCAGGATCCTGACGAACAACCCGAAGAAGATCCGCGGGCTCGAGGGTTATGGGCTGTCGGTCACGGCGCAGATCCCGATCGAGCACGCCCCCAACGAGCACAACGAGGACTACCTGCGCACGAAGGCGCAGCGCATGGGGCACATGCTCCACCACCAGGGGCTGAACCTCGACGAGGAGCTGCTCCACGCCGAGCGCGCCCGCGACCGCTCGCTGGGCGACGGCGGCGCCCCGGCCTCGGCCGGCGCCGGCGCCGGCGCAGGCGCGGGTGGGGGAGAGCGGCCCGACGAGTCGGGCGGGCACGGCGCGGGCGACGCAGGCGCCCCCGGCGCCGACACGGCCGACCCGGCCGGCAGTTCCGGCACGGCCGACCCGGCGGACCCGGCCGCGGGCCCCGGCCGGCGATGAGCGAGGCCTATGCGATAGCCGTCGGGCGCTTCTACGAGGAGCTCGCCGAGCGGCTGCTGGCGGGTGCGACGGCTGCGTTCGCCGAGGCGGGCCACGACGACGTCACGGTCCTCGACGTTCCCGGCGCGTACGAGCTGCCGCTCGCAGCCGCATACGCAGCCCGCTCGGGCCGCTACGCGGGGGTGGCATGCCTCGGCGCGGTGATCCGCGGCGAGACCGACCACTACTGGTTCGTCTGCGCCGAGACGGCCCGCGGGGTGATGCAGGTGCAGCTCGAGACCGGCGTGCCGTGCGCGTTCGGCGTGCTCACGTGCGAGACGATGGAGCAGGCGCTGGCGCGCGCGGGCGGCGACAGGCGTGACCAGGGACGCCATGCGGCGGAGGCGGTGTTGGGGATGGCGCGCCTGCGGGTGCTGCTCGCGAGCAGCTAGACTGCCGCCGATGGCACGCGTATGTCACAGCTGCGGGCGAGGGCCGGCATTCGGTCAGAGCCGCAGCCACTCGATGGTCGCGACCAAGCGGCGCTTCGACCCGAACCTCCAGAAGGTGCGGATCCTCGTCGGCAAGGCGCCGCGGCGCGTGTACGTGTGCACGCGCTGCCTGAAAGCCGGCAAGGTCACGAAGGCTCTCTGAGCCCGCCGGCCCGCGGCCGCTGGCCACACCGAGCCGGCGTAAGGTGATAGACGTGTCCGCGTGACCGACCCCAATCTGGTCCGCTTTCGCGCCGCCGTCGCCGGCGCCCTTGCGCACCTGGAGTCACGCCGCGAGGAGGTCAACGAGCTCAATGTCTTCCCGGTCGCTGACGGCGACACGGGCGACAACATGGCGCTCACGCTGCGCGCCGTGCTCGTCGAGCTCGACCGCCTGCAGGCCTCCGACGGAGACCGCACGATCGACGAGATCGGGCGTGAGGAGATCGTCCAGTCGGTCGCGCGCGCCGCGCTGCTCGGGGCCCGTGGGAACTCCGGAGTGATCCTCTCGCAGCTGATTCGCGGGGCCGCCGAGGAGCTCGTCTCGCGCCCCGGCCAGCTGATCGACGTGCCGCTGCTCGGTGCCGCGCTGGCGAACGCCGCCGACCGCGCCTACTCGTCCGTGCGCGACCCCGCCGAGGGCACGATCCTGACGGTCGCGAGAGAGATGGCGCACAAGATCGTGACCGACGTCGCGCACAGCACCGAGAACCCGCGCCTCGAGCCCGCGACCGAGCGGCGCGAGCAGGACGTCGCGATCGCCGAGGCGCTCGAGAGCGCCGTGGCGGCGGGCCAGGAGTCGGTCAAGCGCGGACCGGAGCGGCTGGCGGCGCTGCGCGAAGCCGGGGTCGTCGACGCGGGCGGCTACGGCCTGACGATCATCTTCGCGGGCGTCGTCGCGGCGCTGCGCGGCGACGAGCCGCCGGAGCTCGAGCACCATGCCCCGGCTCGCATCACGCATCCGGAGCACAGCTCCGCGACGTACCGCTTCTGCACGAACTTCGCGGTGACGGGAAGCGGCCTGAGCGCGGGTCGTTTCATCGGCCCGCTCGAGGCGCTCGGCGACTCGGTGCTCGTCGTCGGCGACGAGACGACGCTGAAGATCCACCTGCACACCGACGAGCCCGAACGCGCGACGGCGGTCTTCGACGGCGCGGGTGAGGTGTCGCGGCTCGACGTGGCCGACATGCGCTTGCAGGTGGCGGCGCGCGACGGGCGCCTCGGTGCCGCGGGAGCGGCGTCCGCCAACGGGAGGGCCGCAGAGGAGGGCGGCCGGCGCGTCCGCTGCGGGGCGGTCGCCGTCGTCAGCGGCGAGGGCCTGCGCGAGCTGTTCGGGGAGCTCGGCGTCCACACGATCGACGGTGGCCCGACGATGAACCCCTCGACCTACGATCTGCTCGCCGCGATCCACGAGGTGCCCGCCGAGGAGGTGATCGTGCTGGCCAACAGCGCCAACGTGATCATGGCGGCCGAGCATGCTGCGCGGCTGTCGGACAAGCAGGTCCTGCTGGCCGCTACGACCAGCCAGCAGTCCGGCCTCGCGGCGGCCGTTGCGCTGTCGCAGGACCGCTCGCTGGAGGAGAACGCCCAGGCGCTCAACGAGGCGGTCTCGCGCGTGCGCACCGGCGCCGTCGCCGAGGCCGCGCGCGACGACGCCGAGGGCCGCTTCACGCGCGGCGAGGCGGTCGGCTTCGTCGAGGACGACGTGCTGGCGTGGGGCGACCCCGCCGCCACCCTTTCCGCCGTGCTCGCGGCGCTCGCCGACGGCTCGGACGGCCGCGAGGCGCCGGAGCTGATCAGCGTGCTCGCCGGCGCGGGCGCGCCCCTCGGGCTCGGCGAGGTCGAGGCGATCGCGGGCGAGAAGATCGAGCTCGAGCTGCGCCACGGCGGGCAGAGCGCCTACTGGTGGCTGCTGGCCGCCGAGTAGCGGGAGCCCGAAACGGCGGTTATGACCGCCCCGAGGATCATCATGCCCAGCCGATGCCGGCGATGACTCCGCAGGCGCCGCAGCGCGCGGCGGGCGTCGCCCGCCCAGGCTCGGCGAGCTCGTGTGTGCGCGCGTTCGCCTCGACGGGCACGCCCTCGCGGGAGGAGCTGCTCGCCGCGCCGGTCCGCTGGCCCCGCCCCTCGCAGCTCGAGCTGCCGATCGAGGCGCCGGGCAAGCGCGCCGCCGTCGGCCTGGGGGCGCTCGGGATCGAAACGGTCGGCGAGCTGCTCGAGCACCTGCCGAGCGACAGTCGCGAGGCGCGTGCGATCGCGGGGCTGAGAGCCGGCGAGCAGGCGACGGTCGCGGTGGAGGTGCGCAGGATCGCGGCGCGGCCCGTGCGCAGGCGCCGCATGCGCCCGCTCGTCGAGGCCACCGTGTTCGACGCGAGCGGCACGATTCGCGCGACGTTCTTCAACCAGCCTTGGCTCGCCGAGCGCTACGCGCCCGGTACGCGCCTGCTGCTGCACGGCAAGACCGACGAGCGCGGCGGCTTTCGCGTCGGACACCACGCGGAGATCAGCGCCGGCGAGACGGCTTCGGTCCGTGCCGACGCCGGCGGCGGGCGCGCGGCGGCGGCGACCGACACCGTCGCCCACTACCCGGCCGCCGAGGGCGTCTCCTCGACGCAGATCCTGACGCTCGTGCGCGGGGCCCGCGGAGCGCTCGCCGACGTCGTCGAGCCGCTGCCTGCGGCGACGCGTGCCGCCGAGGGGCTGCCCGACCGCGCCGGCGCGCTCGCCGCGATGCACTTCCCGCGCGACGGTGAGGACCCTCTGGCAGGGCGCGAGCGACTCGCCTTCGAGGAGCTGCTGCTCGAGCAGTTGCTGTTCCTGCGCCGCCGCGCCGGGCGCCGCGCGCGCAGCGGCGGCTGGGCGCTGGCCGAAGCGCCCTCGCTCAGCGAGCGGTGGCTGACGGCCGGCCTGCCGTTCTCCCCGACCGGCGACCAGCTGCGCGCGATCGCCGAGCTACGCGACGATCTCGCGCGCCCGCAGCCGATGCAGCGGCTGCTGCTGGGTGAGGTGGGCAGCGGCAAGACGGTCGTTGCGCTGTACGCGATGCTGCGAGCCGTCGAGCACGGATGCCAGGCGGCGCTGATGGCGCCGACGGAGACGCTCGCCGAGCAGCACTTCGCGACGCTCCAGCGGCTGCTCGGCGCGGAGCCCGTTTCGGCGTCGCTGCTGACCGGCTCGGCCGCCGCGCGGCGGCGCAGCGACATCGTCGGCAAGCTCGCCAGCGGCGAGCTGTCGCTCGTCGTCGGCACCCATGCGCTGATCGAGCCCGACGTGCGCTTCAGGGCGCTCGCGGTGGCCGTCGTCGACGAGCAGCACCGGTTCGGCGTGCGCCAGCGGGCTGCGCTCGAGGAGCGCGACCCGGCACGGCCGCCGCACATGCTGCACATGACCGCCACGCCGATCCCGCGCACGCTCGCGCTCGCGAGCTACGGCGATCTCGACGCGAGCACGCTGCGCGAGCTTCCCGCCGGGCGGGGGGAGGTCCGGACGCGGATCGTCGCGGGCGAGGCCGAGCGCGCGCTGGCCTACGAGCACGTGCGCGAGCAGCTGGCAGCCGGACGGCAGGCGTTCGTCGTGTGCCCGCTGGTCGAGGAACCCGAGGAGGGAGACGGCGGCGCCGAAGGCGCACGAGCGGCGACCGCGGAGCTCCTGCGCCTGCGGGCCGGCGAGCTGAAGGGCCACGAGCTCGCGCTGCTGCATGGGGCGATGCGTCCCGGCGAGAAGCAGGAGGCGATGGCCGCGTTCGCGTCGGGAAGGGCTCAGGTGCTCGTCGCGACGACCGAGATCGAGGTCGGGATCGACGTGCCCAACGCAACCGTGATGCTGATCGAGAACGCGGAGCGCTTCGGGATCTCGCAGCTGCATCAGCTCCGCGGGCGCGTCGGCCGCGGCAAGCACCCTGCCGTCTGCTTCCTCGTCGCCGCCGAAGAGCGATCCCAGCCCGATCAGCCCGTCTCGGGCCGCCTGCGCGCGCTCGCGCAGCACTCCGACGGGTTTCGCCTCGCAGAGATCGATCTGGCGCTCCGACGCGAGGGCGAGCTCGCCGGCACGCGCCAGTCGGGGATCGCGCGCCACCGCGTCGCGAGCCTGCCCGAGGACGCCGAGCTGCTCGAGCGCGCGCGGGCGCGCGCCGGGGCGATCGTCGCGGCCGACGCCGAGCTTCGCTCTCCCGAGCACGCGCTCCTGGGCGCCGCGCTCGCGGCGCGCTACGGGGCGCAGGCTCGCGGGCCGATCCCCGCGTAGCCGTGCGGGTGATCGCGGGACGGCTCGGCGGGCGGCGCCTGAAGGCGCCTCGGGGCCGCTCGACGCGACCCACCTCAGATCGCGTAAGAGAGGCGCTCTTCTCGATGCTCGGCCCGATCGACGGCGCGCGCGTGCTCGACCTCTTCGCGGGCAGCGGCGCGCTCGGGATCGAGGCGCTCTCGCGAGGCGCCGCGAGCGTCGTGTTCGCGGAGCGCGACGCCGGCGCAGCCGCCGCGCTTCAGGCCAATCTGACTTCGCTCGCGATCGGCCCGCCCGAGGTCGAGCTGCGCCGCGGCGATGCGCTGCGGGCCCTCCAGAGCGCACGAGAGCGCGGAGAGACATACGATCTCGTGTTCATCGACCCTCCCTACAGGCGAGCGCCCGACTGGGGGCCAGAGCTGTCGGCGCTGCTGCCGCCGCTGCTCGCACCCGCAGCCCGAGTCGTCGTCGAGAGCGACCACAGGCTGCAGCTCGAGCTCGACATCGACGTCGAGCTGCAACGCCGCTACGGCGACACTTCCATCACAATCCACCGCCACAGATGACCGCACAGAAGTCGATAGCCGTCTGCCCCGGCACCTATGACCCCGTCACGAACGGGCATCTCGACGTGATCCGCCGCGCGGCGAACCTGTACGACGAAGTCGTCGTCGCGGTCGTCAACCGCTCGGTGCGCAAGTCCGGCTCGCTGTTCGGGATCGACGAGCGGGTCGGCTTCATCGAGCGCGCGACCGCCGACCTGGAGGGGGTGCGGGCGGAGCCGTTCAGCACGCTCGTGGTCGACTTCGCCAAGCACGTCGGCGCGAAGGCGATCGTCAAGGGGCTGCGGGCGATCTCCGACTTCGAGTACGAGCTCGAGATGAACCAGCTCAACCGCAGGCAGGACCCCGAGATCGAGTCGGTTTACCTGATGGCGAGCCCGCAGTACAGTTTCCTCTCATCCAGCGGCGTCAAGGAGCTAGCCACGTTCGGAGGCAAGATCGACGATCTCGTGCCCTCCGAGGTGGTCGGGCGCTTGCAGGAAGAGCTCAGGCGCTGACGAAATGACAGGAGAAGCGATGCCGAACCTCACCGACCGACCGCGGGGCGGGATGCCCAGCCGAGGTGGTTGCTAGATGGATGTCCTCGTACTGATAGACAAGCTCGACGACTTGGTGCACAACGCCAAGCCCGTGCCGCTGACCGACCAGGTGAGGGTCGACAAGGAGGAGATCTACGACATCCTCGATCAGATGCGGGCCACGATCCCCGAGGAGATCAAGCAGGCGCGGTGGATCGTCAAGGAGCGCCAGGAGATGCTCGCCGAGGCCAAGAAGGAGGCCGAGCG
>DATAYP010000030.1:0-2380 GCA_036272475.1 Solirubrobacteraceae bacterium
GCAGACCGACCGAGCCGCCCGCCGAGGCGACGAACGCGTAGACGCCGATCGCCTTCGCCTGCTCCCGAGGCTCCGGGAACATCGTCACGATCATGCCGAGGATGACGGCCGAGGTCATCGCGCCGCCGATGCCCTGCACGAACCGCGCTGCGACAAGCCACACCTCGCTCTGCGCCAGGCCGCACAGCGCCGAGGCGCCGGTGAACAGCGCGAGCCCGGCCAGGAACACGGTCCGGCGACCAAGCAGGTCACCAAGGCGCCCGGCGAGGAGCAGCAGCCCGCCGAACGAGATTAGGTATCCGTTCACGACCCACGCGAGGCTGGAGGTCGAGAACCCGAGGGAGTCCTGGATGGACGGAAGAGCGACGTTCACGACGGTGACGTCGAGGACGATCATCAGCATCCCCACGCAGAGAACGTAGAGAGCGATCCAGCGGGAACGATCGGCGGTCATGTCGGTCCTTTGCTTCGGCATTTGTACTTTCAGACCGGAGTCGGAGCCAGAACTCGTCGCTCGACATGTCGAGAAAGAGAAATCGGCTCCGATCTCACCACGAACCCCCGAAAGGAGCGACGTCGTGAAGTACATGCTGCTGATCCACCACAACCCCAACTTCATGGAGGACCCACCGGAGCCGATGGACCAGATCGGGGCCGAGGTCGGGCGCCTGATCGACGAGCTGACGGCCTCGGGCGAATGGGTCGGAGGCGAAGGCCTCGCCGACGTCTCGCAGGCGAAGGTCGTGCGCGTGCGCGACGGCATCCCGGGCGTGACCGACGGGCCCTACCTCGAGGCCAAGGAGCATCTGGTCGGCTACTGCATGATCGACTGCGACTCGCTGGACCGCGCGCTCGAGGTCGCGGCGATGTGGCCCGACGCGCGCTGGATGGGAATCGAGGTGCGGCCGGTGATGACCCCCGGCGGAGAGGAGATGTGAGCATCGAGGAGCAGCTGCGCGGGCTGGCGCCGCGCGTCCTCGGGACGCTCGTACGCCGCTACGGAAGGTTCGACGCGTGCGAGGACGCCGTGCAGGAGGCGCTCCTCGACGCGGCGCTGCAATGGCCGCGCGACGGCGTGCCGGCCAATCCGCGCGGCTGGCTCCTCACCGCCGCGCACCGGCGGCTGATCGACGAGCTGCGCAGCGAGAGTGCACGGCGCCGCCGCGAGGAGGGCCTGGCGCGCGAGCCGCCGCAGGGCGAGGCGGCCGACGAGGACGACACGCTGGAGCTCCTCTTCATGTGCTGCCACGAATCGCTGACGCCCGCCTCGCAGGTCGCGCTGACGCTGCGCGCCGTCGGCGGCCTGACCACCGCAGAGATCGCGAGCGCGTTCCTCGTTCCGGAGAGCACAATGGCGCAGCGCATCAGCCGGGCGAAGGCGACGATCCGCGCCGCGGGCGCTCGGTTCGCGCCTCCCACGCCCGAGGCGCTGCCCGTCGTCCTCCACGTGCTCTACCTCATCTTCAACGAGGGCTACATGGCGAGCTCCGGCGCGCAAGTGGCTCGCGTCGAGCTGAGCGCCGAGGCGATCCGCCTGACGCGCGAGGTCCACCGCCGGCTGCCGGACGACGGCGAAGTGGCGGGGCTGCTTGCGCTGATGCTCCTGACCGACGCCCGCCGTCCGGCGCGCGCCCGCGCGGACGGAAGCCTCGTCCCGGTGGCCGAGCAGGACCGCTCGCTGTGGGACCGCGCCAAGATCGCCGAGGGCGTCGCGCTGGTCGAGGAGTCGCTGGCGAGCAAGCCGGGAGGCCCCTACCAGCTTCAGGCCGCGATCGCCGCGATCCACGACGAGGCGGCAAGCGTGCGGGAGACCGACTGGCGGCAGATCCTTGCCGTCTACGAGGTCCTCGAGCGCGTCTCGCCGGGGCCGGTGGTCACGCTCAACCGAGCCGTCGCGGTCGCGATGGTCCACGGTCCGCGCGCGGGACTGGAGTTGCTGGAGACGCTCGACGAGCCGCTGCGCGACCACCATCGTCTGGCTGCCGTGCGCGCCCATCTCCTCGAGATGGCCGGCGACGAGGTCGGCGCCCGGGCGGCGTACGAGCGCGCCGCTCGCCTCACCACGAGCATTCCGGAGCGGCGCTATCTCGAGGCGCGAATGGCTGCTCTGTAGCGGTTCGGATCCCAAGACGAAACGAAGTGACCCCCCCGACCGAAGGGAGGGGCGAGAAGGGATAACCACATACGTCTGACGCCGTGAAGCGCGTCTGCGTGGAGATCTCGGGAGCCGAGATCTCCGGTTCGCGCGACTTTCAGGCAGACTCCGCTTTGGCGTCAGGACGCGCATCCGGCAAACCAGCTCGGTCGGCCCCGCTTGGCCCGGATCTCGCGCACTTCGCGCCTCTGGCTCCGGCAGGTGCGCCGCTTGGGCGCTTGAGCG
>DATAYP010000031.1:0-8092 GCA_036272475.1 Solirubrobacteraceae bacterium
CAGACGGAGATGTCATTCAGCAGCGCGACGAGCTTCACGCTGAAGATGTTCATCACCGCGTGCAGGAAGAGGATCACCGCGTAGACGGCGACGATCTCGTGCTGCGTGCCGTGGAACGAGCTTGGGAAGAGGAGCTGGAGCAGCGCGTCGGTGAACACCGCAGCGCCGTAGTCGATGCCGGCAGTGATCGCGATCTGGCCGATCAAGTTGAACCAGCCGGTGAACCAGCCCCAGGCGGCTCCACCCAGCTTCGATGACCAGTAGTAGATACCGCCCGCGGTCGGGAACGCCGAGGCGAGCTCTGACATCGACCAGGCGACGCACAGGATCAGAACGGAGATCAGCGGCCAAGCGATCGAGATCGCGATCGGGCCGCCGTTCTTCAGCGCCTGTCCGTACGTGGTGAAGCCGCCGGCAAGGATGCAGATGATCGCGAAGGAGATCGCGAAGTTCGAGAACCCGCTCCAGCGGCGATTCAGCTCCTGCTTGTAGCCGAGCTCCGCCAGGCGCTGCTCGTCTGCCGTCAAGGTCTCGGACGTCGTGCTCATCGACTGGCCCCCTCTAAGAAAAGGTTTGGTCTTCCATCCTTCGCTCGTGACGATACGCTCTATCCCGGACGGAAGTCAAGGCTGCGAGCGGCGAAATCGGCCGCAACGAGGGCCCGAATGGACGGCCAAAACGTGTGTGTCGGGATGTTTCGGCGGCGTGCGACCCCGGCCCTGCCTCTGCGATTCGCGTTGCGTGGCTCAGCCGACGGGCAGGAGGCCCGCGAGGATGTGCTCTGTCGCCTGCACGTGCTCGCTCATCACGCGCACGGCTCGCATCGCATCGCGCTCGCGCAGCGCGGCGAGCAGCTGGCGGTGCTGGACGTTCGAGGAGGCGAGCACGGCTGGCGGGTGAGCGATGTAGCCGATCAGGTCCGTCATCTCCCCCTGGGCTTCTGTCATGTCCCGCACGAGGCGCGCCGAGCGCGTGGCCTCCGCGAGGCCAACGTGCAGGCGGATGTCCGCCTGGCGGTAGGCGGTGAAGTCGTCGATCGACCCGTCGAGCATGCGCGCGACCTCGTCGAGCGCGTCGAGGTCCGCCCTGACCGCGCGTTCGGCGGCGAGCACGACGACTCCCAGCTCGATCGCCAGCCGCTGATCGCACGTCTCACGCCACTGGGCGAGCATCTGCGCCGATGGCGGATCGGCCGGGGGCTGCGGGTCTGAGACGAACGTGCCCCCACCGCGGCCCCGCGTCGCGAACACGTGCCCGCTCTGCGTCAGCGCGGTCAGCGCCTGGCGCAGCGTCGAGCGGGCGATCCCGAGCCGCGTGCAGAGCTCGCGCTCGGCGGGAAGCTGCGCGCCAGGGGCGAGCAGGCCGAGCTTGATCGCGGTGCCGAGGCGGTCGACGGTCTCCTCGAAGGCTGTCTGGGAGCGCACCGGCGCGAACACCGCGTCGGGCGGATCGAGCGTGGCGGCGGTCAAGCGCTCCTCAGCCCGGCCCACGGTGTCTCTCCGGGTGCGCGCTCACAGCCGCTCGAATCCCCGCCTGTGCTCCCAGTCGGTGACCGCCGACTGGAACGCTGCGAGCTCGACGTCGGCCGCGTTGATGTAGTGGGCGAGGACCTCCTCGCCGAAGGCCTCACGCGCCACGCCGCTCGCGGCGAACAGCTCGCGCGCCTCGGCGAGCGAGCCGGGCACGCGCGGGCGCTCGGTGTCGGCATAGGCGTTGCCCTCGAGCGCAGGCTCGAGCTGCAGCCCCGCATCGACGCCGTGAAGCCCCGAGGCGATGATCGCGCTGAGGGCGAGATAGGGGTTCAGGTCGGCGCCCCCGACGCGGTTCTCGAAGCGCCGTCCGGGGCCGTGCCCGACCACGCGCAGCGAGCACGTGCGATTGTCGTGCCCCCACGCGACCGTCGTCGGCGCGAAGCTCGTCGAGGCGTAGCGCTTGTAGGAGTTGATGTTCGGAGCGAACATCAGCGTCATCTCGCGCAGGCACGCGAGCTGCCCCGCGAGGAACGAGCGGAAGACCTCGTCGTCGCGCTCGAACAGCGGGGTGGCCGCGTCGGAGTCCTCCGCGAGCGAGAAGTGGATGTGACAGGAGCTGCCCTCGCGCTGGTCGAACTTCGCCATGAAGGTCAACGCCATGCCCTCGTCGGCGGCGATCTCCTTCGCGCCGTTCTTGAAGATCGCGTGCTCGTCGGCCGTTCTCAGCGCGTCGGCGTAGCGGAAGTTGATCTCGTGCTGTCCGTAGTTGCACTCGCCCTTGGAGTCCTCGACGGCCATGCCGGCCTCGGCCATGCTGTTGCGTATCCGCCGGATCAGCGGCTCGACCCGGGCGGTGCCGAGCAGCGAGTAGTCCACGTTGTAGAGGTTCGCGGGACGCAGGTCGCGGTAGCCCTTGTGCCAAGCCTCCTCGTAGGTGTCCAGGAACACGAGGAACTCGAGCTCGGTTCCAGCGTTGGCGCTCCACCCGCGCTCGGCGAGCCGCGCGAGCTGGCGCTTGAGCACCTGGCGTGGCGAGGCCGGCACGTCGGAGCCGTCGAGCCAGGCGACGTCCGCGAGGCACATGACGGTGCCCTCCTGCCACGGCACGCGCCGGAGTGTCGACATGTCGGGCACGAGCAGCATGTCGCCGTAGCCACGCTCCCAGGAGGACATCGCGTAGCCCTCGACGGTGTTCATGTCGACGTCCACGGCCAGCAGGTAGTTGCAGCCCTCCGCCCCGTGCTCGACCACCTGGCTGAGGAAGTGCGTCCCGGTGAGGCGCTTGCCCTGAAGCCTGCCCTGCATGTCGGTCATCGCCAGAACGACGGTGTCGATGCTTCCCAGCGCAACGGCCTCGGTCAGTTCGTCGAGCGTCACGCGGGTCAAGGTACTGTAGAGTCGCCCCACGATGGAGCGAGGGAGCGCGGTGAAGACGCTGGCCGGCCTGCGACTCGCGATCGGTGTCGCCTCATGGGCCACGCCGCGCGCGGCCGGCAGGCTGTTCGGGCTCGACGCGACGGCGAATCCGCAGGCGCCCTACCTGGCGCGCCTGTTCGGCGCCCGCGACGTGGCGCTCGCGTGGGGCGCACTCGGCAGCGAGGGCGAGACGCAGCGCCAGTGGCTGCTCGCCGGCTTCGCCTGCGACGTCGCCGACACGCTGGCCGGGATCGCCGGCGGACGCGGCGGCTATCTCCCGAAGCTCACGAGCGTGCTCGTGAGCGGCACGGCGCTCTCGGCGGCCGCGCTCGGGGGCGCAGCGCTCCGCGAAGGCTAGCGTCCGGGTCGCCGGGTCCGCACCGCGCGATCCAGTGAGCGGCGCGCGGGCGGCCGAGATACATCGAGAGGCCGCTGAGCCCCCCGCCCAGCAGCCTCTCGCACCCCCATGCCCCTGGCCGTCCCTGACCAGAGCCCTGTCCCCCTCCGCCGCCTCCCAGGCGGCACGCGGATCGCCCTCTCACCGGATTCCCCTGTCACCCCCGGGGCGTCCGGCTCTCGTGAGCGGGCTCACGCACGCGCCGGTCGGCGTCCTCGACGCCTCCATGCTCGCGATCGATGCGTCACCGCCGGCCGCTTGCGCGGAGCCCGGGGCATGCTCTGCCCGGGCTGAGACGGGGCGAATCTGGGATCCGCAGGAATGGACCTGCGAGGTACCTGCAAGCACGGCTGCCCTCCCTGGCGTCTGCTGGCAGCCGAGCTATCTCTTGGAGATCCCTGACTTTGCGCCCTCGCCTCGCGACGAGTTTGCCCTTTTCAGCTTCTGTGTCGAGCAAGGGGCATTGTGAGCCATCGACGCGCGCCCGTGTGAAGATTGGACGAATGTTCGAGTGGCTGCCCTGCTCGCGCGCAAGCGGCCGTCGCGTACCCTGAACCGGAGTGCTCCAGCCGTCCATCGCATCGGTCTCCGTCCTCTCGGCGGTCCTCCAACTCGCGCCGCTCGCCGCCATCGCGATGCTCTATGCGCGGCGCGTGCACACGCTCTCGGCGGGCGCGCATCCGGTCCCCCGTTGGCGTCAGGCGTGCCTGTACTCGGGTCTCGCGCTGATCGCGACGGCCCTCGTCGCGCTCGACTCGCCGAGCAGCGAACTGCTCTACGCGCACATGGCCGAGCACCTGCTGATCGGCGACATCGCGTCGCTGCTGATCGTGCTCGGGCTGACCGCGCCGCTGCTCGCGCCCGTGCTCCGGATCAGCCTGTTCGATCGCCTGCGCGCGCTCTCGAACCCGCTGATCGCGTTCCCCCTGTGGGCGGTGAACCTCTACGTCTGGCACGTGCCCGCGCTCTACGAAGCGGCGCTGCGCGACCCGGCGATCCACGCGCTCGAGCACGCGATGTTCCTCGGCTTCGGGGTGAACATGTGGATGTGCCTGTTCGGCCCGCTGCCGATGCCGGCGTGGTTCGGCAACCTCGCCAAGCTTCTCTACATCGTCGCGGTGCGCCTCACCGGCGCGATCCTCGGGAACATCTTCGTCTGGTCGGGCACGGTCTTCTACGCGTTCTACCTCCGCGGCGACGCCGTCCACCACCTCTCGCCGATCTCCGACCAGAGCATCGCCGGCGCGACCATGATGGTCGAGGAGTCGCTGTTGACGCTCGGCCTGTTCTGCTGGCTGTTCCTTCGCACCGCGCGGGAAGGAGAGGAGCGCCAGGACCTGCTCGACTTCGCTCGCGCAAGCGGGCTCGAGCTCAGCGAGGCGCGCGCGGCGCGCGCCGTCGCCGCCGGCCGGGGCGCCGATCTGCGCCGGCGTCTCGAGGGCCGCGCCGGCGCGGCCGAGCACCGCTGAGCGGTATCCTCGCTCGCATGTGCGCGGGCTGCGCGATCATGGCGGCGTCGGCCGCCACGGGGTTCAGGTCCTGGCTCCAGAGCCATCACCTCGGCTGGCTGACGCCGCGTCGCCTGCGCGCGCTCACGATCGCCGCGATGTGCGCGGCGGCGCTCGTCTCGACGGTCGGCATCAGCGGCTCGACGCCGCCCCCGGCCCACGCCGCCGGGCAGGGCGGCGTGGCGCAGCACGCGCCCTAGCATTCCCGCTAAGCGGACGCTCGAGCTGCACCGCCATACCCGCCCCGCCGGGGCGTCAGGCGGCCGCCGCGAGGCTTCCGGACGGGCGGCCCGGCTTTCGCTACCCGCCGGCGACGGCTGGCAGGATCGTCAGCTCCGAGCCATCGCTGACGGGCGTGGCGAGCCCGTCGAGGAAGCGAATGTCTTCGCCCGCGACATACACGTTCACGAACCGCCGCAGCGAACCGTCCTCGTCTGAGATCCGCGTGCGCAGCTCGCCGCAGCGCTCGAACAGGTCATCTAGCACCTCCTGGACCGTCGAGCCCTCGACCTCCATCTCGGCCTCTCCCCCCGCCGCCGCGCGCAGCTGCGTGGGGATCTTCACGACGACGGCCATCAGACCGACACCGTCTGCGGCACCCCATGCTCGAAGGCCTCGACGGTCGGCTCGATCGTGTGCGTCTCGAAGGTGCCCTTGACGGCGTCGAGCGTCTTCAGGCCCTCGCCCGTGATCACCAGCACGACGCGCTCGCCGGGGTCGATGTCGCCGCGCTCTGCGAGCTTGGCGAGCACCGCGGTGCTGACGCCGCCGGCGGTCTCGGTGAAGACACCCGTCGTCTCCGCGAGCAGCGCGATCCCGGCGCGGATCTCGTCGTCGCTGACGGCATCCACCGAGCCGCCGCTGCGCCGCGCGAGGTCGAGCGCGTAGGGGCCGTCCGCCGGGTTGCCGATCGCGAGCGACTTCGCGATCGTGTCCGGCTTCTGCGGGCGGCACACCTCGTGACCTTCGGCGAAGGCGCTCGCCACCGGCGAGCAGCCCTCGGCCTGCGCGCCGTTCATGCGCGGGAGCCGCGGCGCCGTCCCGGCGGGTCCGTCGAGCAGCCCCAGCCCGCGGAACTCGTCGAACCCTTTCGCGATCTTCGTGAACAGCGAGCCCGATGCGATCGGCACGATGCAGCGGTCGGGCAGCTCCCAGCCGAGCTGCTCGGCGATCTCGAAGGCGAGCGTCTTCGAGCCCTCCGCGTAGTAGGGGCGGAGGTTGATGTTCACGAACGCCCACTCCCGCTCGGCGCAGAGCTCCGTGCAGAGGCGGTTGACGTCGTCGTAGTTGCCCTCGACGGCCACCACCCTGGTCCCGTAGACGCCCGTCGCGAGCACCTTCTGCTCCTCGAGGTCGGCCGGGATGAAGACGAACGACTCGAGTCCGAGAGCCGCGCCGTGCGCGGCGACTGAGTTGGCGAGGTTGCCGGTCGACGCGCACGCGATCGTCTCGAAGCCGAGCTCCCGGGCGCGGGTCACGGCGACCGACACGACGCGGTCCTTGAAGGAGTGCGTCGGGTTGGCGGCGTCGTTCTTGACCCACACCTCGCGCAGGCCGAGGCGCTTGGCGAGACGGTCGGCGCGGATCAGCGGCGTGCACCCGGCGGGCAGTCCAACGCGCGACGCGAGCCGCCCCGAGGGGCCGGGCGGGCCGCCGGCGAGGGGCAGGAAGTCGGCGTAGCGCCAGATGTTCTGCGGTCCGCCCTGGATGCGGCGCCGCAGCTCGCCCACGTCGCCTCCCTGCACGTGCTCGTAGGCGACCTCGAGCGGACCGAAGCACTGCTCGCAGACATACAGCGCCTCGAGCGGATAGTGGGCCTTGCACTCCCTGCATTCCAGATGACTGACAGCCATTGCGGGCTCCTTCTTTTGTCTTCGCCGTGTCACTCGGTGTGGCGAAGAGCACGAGGCCCGCCACACATCTTTCTGGAATTGGCACCTTCCCGCTGTGACGTGACGGTGGTTGCCGGGGTTTCGTCGGGCCAGTCCCTCCACCCCTCTGGATGTGTCAGCTATGTCTGGGCGGAAGTCTAGCAATTGCGCGGACGGACGGCAACGGCGGCGGCTCGGCCGCACGCGGGAGGGCACACCGCACAGCCGGGCGGACAAAGCCCGTCAACGCGCATGAAAACAGGCGCTCTGTGGTAAGTCGCTCTGCGATGATCATCCCCAATGCGAGCGTCGAACCGGCGGAGGGGCATCCGGCCGAAAGGACGGGCGAAGCGGGGCGTCCTGTGAGGAGCGCGAGCATGGAGCACCGCCTCGAGCGGCTGCAGAGCGTCGCCGACTCCTCCCTCGCATACCTTTCCCTCGAGGAGCTGCTCGGCGAGGTGCTCGAGCGCATCCGCGGGGCGCTCGCGGCCGACACGGCAGCCGTGCTGCTGCTGGACGAGGATCGCGGCGTGCTTGTCGCGCGCGCGGCGCGCGGCCTCGAGGAGGAGGTGCGCCAGGGGGTGCAGGTGCCGCTCGCGCGCGGCTTCGCCGGGCGGGTCGCCGCGGAGGCGCGGCCGATCGTGATCGCCGACCTGGACCACGCGGATGTCGTCAACCCGCTCCTGCGCCAGCGAGGGATCCGCTCGATGCTGGGCGTGCCGCTCCACATCGGGGGGCGCGTGATCGGCGTGATGCACGTCGGAACGCTCCACCAGCACGACTTCGTCGAGGAGGACGTGGCCGTGCTGGAGCTCGCGGCTGAGCGGATCGCGCTGGCGATCGACAACGCGCGGCTGTCCGAGCAGCGGGCGGTCACGGAGATCATGCAGCGCACGCTGCTGCCGGATGCACTTCCGGAGGTTCCCGGTTTGCGCCTCAGCGCCAAGTACCTGCCGGCCGGCTCGGGGATCAAGATCGGCGGCGACTGGTACGACGTGTTCGCGCTCCCGAGCGGCCGCGTCACATGCGTGATCGGCGACGTCGTGGGCAGAGGCGTGCTCGCCGCCAGCGTGATGGCCGAGATCAGGACCGCCCTGCGCGCGTATCTCGCCGAGGGACGCGGCCTCACCGCCACGATGTCGCTACTCAACGACCTGCTCGTCTCGATGGGGCGCAACCGCAGCGCCACGGTCGGCATGGTCGAGATCGACCTCGAGCGCGGCGAGCTCGAGGCGCTGAGCGCCGGACACCTGCCCGCGGTGAGCGTCCGGCCCGGCGGCGACACGGAGTTCCTCGAGCCTCCGCACGGGATGCTGCTCGGGATCAAGAGCGGTCTCGAGTTCAGCTCCCAGCGCTACGCGTTCCCCGTCGGCAGCTCGCTGCTGCTCTACACCGACGGCCTCGTCGAGCGGCGAGACGAGCCTCTCG
>DATAYP010000032.1:0-30302 GCA_036272475.1 Solirubrobacteraceae bacterium
CCGATCTCGGTCTCAACCCACATGCACCAACCCCCGGAGTGTTGCCACGCCCGTTGCCACGGTCCGCTGTTGGAACTCGCGCCGCCCTGCGCCGGCGCGAAACCACCGATCTCCAGGCAAAACCCATGCACTTGGTAGGACAGCTTTCAAAGCCCTCAAGCAGGTCGACAATCAGGGTCTTGGAAGCCCATCCGGACTGGGTGCCGGCCAAGCCAAGACGCGTCGTGCAGCTGCCGCGACCGGATCGACTTGGCAATGGCGTGGTTCAACGGGCCGTCATGGAGGTGTTGGCAGATGGCCGATGTCGGTCGGTTCGAGATGTGAGACTCGCCGTCGAGGTGCGGTTAGGCTGGCCCGTCTCCGTCCACTCGGTCAACTGGTGTCTGAGCACCGGTGCTCTCGGCGCCTCGCCTTGGCCCCGGCGAACGGCACGCGGCGTCTACGGACTCCTTTGACGCCGCCGGTGTCGGCATCTGCGACGGTTGGGCCTCGGCGAGCCCGACCCGGACCGTCGCTTCGCAGGGTGAGGGTCAGTCGGCGCTCAGCGGTGAGCCAAGTACGGACATGCCGTGTCTGTCGAAGATCGCTGCAACCTCGGTGTGGTCAGGCGTGCCGTTCCGTGTCGCTGGCCCGAGCTCTTCGAAGAAGCGGTGCCCGCCGCCTGGCGTGAAGACGATGATGAGTTCGCCGGGCTCATCGGTCAGGTTGAGGAAGGCGTGGGGCATTTTCGAGGGTAGGTGGGCGAACCCACCCTCGTCGAGCTCGAAAGACTCCTCGCCGATCCTGACCCTGAACTGCCCCTTTAGGACGTGGATCGTCTCCTCCTGCTTGTGATGCACGTGAAGCGGGGGTCCGCCTTTCGGCGCAACTTCGCACGTGAAGTAGTCGAAGGCGCCGTTCGTGTCGTCGCCGGTGAGCTTGAAGACCAGGTCTCGTCCGGGGCCGGACTGCAGCCGCAGGCCGTCGCTAGCGCCGAGCACTGTCGGTTGGCTGATGTCGGTCTGCATCCATCTCTCCCTGGGATCGCCTGTGTCGGCAGCTACGATATTTGAGCGATGCAAACACTACCCCAAGTATTTGCGGATGTCAAGTAGTTTCCCCGGGCCCCCGATGGACCCTTCCCTGCCGCAGGACGTTCCTGAGCCTCACCCGTTTACGCCGGCCGAGTTCGGCGCGTGGCGTGGCATGCTGCGGGTTCACGCAACCGTCTTTCGTGAGCTCGATGAGCGACTGCTGACCGATCACGGGTTCGGGGTTGACGCCTACGGCGTACTCGTGACGCTCGTCGGTGCGAGCGGCTGTGCGCTGACGATTGGAGACCTGGGTCAGAGACGCAACCTCAGCCCGAGCGGGATCTCGAGATCGGTTGACCGGCTCACGAAGATCGGGCTCGTCGAGCGGAGAGCCAACCCCGCCGACGGCCGCAGCCTCCTTGTCGGACTCACCCCGCAGGGTCTGGCCCGACTCCGCGCCGCACAAGTCACACACCACGAAATCGTGCGTCGGCTACTGCTCGGCGGACTCGGCGAACGAGACCAGAAGCGCCTGGCGCAGCTATGGGAGAAGGCGATGCCCGGAGCAGTTTCCAGCGAGGTCTGGCCGCCATGAGGGACGCGGCGGCGTGTCGCCTCGAACGTCACATCGTCGGAGGCGCGGGCGGCAGGTGCCGGAGCCGAGCGACGGGGCTTCAAGACGTCCCGCCTTGCAGCAACGTCGTTGATTTCAACGACCTATGCGCTCGAGTGGACTCGAACCACCATGGGCCGTGAAGCCCACAAGGCCCTCAACCTCGTACCGGCCGCCAGATGCTTCCAGGAGCGTCCGGACCGCCGGTCTGTCAGCCCAGCGCGTCCCTGATCGGCGCGTCGGCGGGCATCGTCACGATCAGCTTGCGGTTCGCGAATTCAGTCGCCCCGATGTACGACAGCTCGCGGCCGTAGCCCGAGCGCTTGATGCCGCCGAACGGCAGTTGCGGCTCCGAGGCGGTCGGGTGGTTGATGAAGACCATGCCGCTCTCGATGCGCTCGGCGACGGCGCGCGCCCGCTCGAGATCGGCGCAGAACACCGAGCCGCCGAGGCCGTAAGGCGAATCGTTCGCGAGCGCGACTGCCTCCTCGTCGCCGGCCACGCGGTACACGACCGCGACAGGCCCGAACAGCTCCTCGCGGTAGGCGCGCATCTCGGGTGTCACACCTGTCAGCACGGTGGGAGCGAAGAAGCTGCCCGCACGGTCCAGCCGCTCGCCGCCCACCACAGCCGTGGCGCCCCGCTCGCGCGCGTCCTGCACCTGCTCGAGCAGCAGCCGCACGGCCCGCTCGGAGGACAGTGGCGCGAGCTCCGTGCGCTCGTCGCTCGGGTCGCCCGGCTGCAGCGAGCGCATCCGCTCCGCGATCGCCGCGACGAACTCGTCGAAAAGCCCGTCGACCACGATCATTCGCTTCGCGCTCGTGCATACCTGGCCCATGTTGTGCATGCGCCCCACCATCGCCGACTGGATCGTGCGCTCCAGCTGCTCGCCGTCGAGTACGACGAACGGATCGCTGCCGCCGAGCTCGAGCACCGTCTTCTTCACTACTCTGCCTGCGTTCTCGCCGACACTCGATCCGGCACGGTCGCTGCCCGTCAGCGACGCTGCCTGTACGAGCGGGTTGTCCAGGATCCTGCGTACCTGCGGAATATCGATCAGGAGGTTCGTGTAGACGCCCGGCGGCGCTCCCGCGTCCGCGAACAGCCGCTCCATCGCGATCCCGGACAGCGGCGTGATGTTCGCGTGTTTCAGCAGGATTGTGTTGCCCAGCACGAGGTTCGGCGCGGCCATGCGCACCACCTGGTAAACGGGGAAGTTCCACGGCTCGATCGCCAGCAGCGGCCCCAGTGGCTCGTTGACCACGACCGCGGACCCGCCGTCGATCTCGAGCGGCTCCTCAGCGAGCAGATCCGGTCCGCGCTCGGCGTAATACTCGAGGATCCGCACGCCGAGGTCCAGCTCCGCGCGGGAGTGGCGGATCAGCTTGCCCATCTCGAGTGTGATCGTTCGCGCCACTTCCCCGCTGCGCTCGCGGAGCAGCTCGGCCGCACGTCCCACGACCGCCGCGCGCTCGGCGACGGGGCGCCGGGACCACGACTCGTAGGCAATTGAAGAAGTACGGATCACTCCGTCGAGCTGCTCGTCGCTGATCGGCTCGAACTCGCGCACGATCTCCCCCGTGTATGGGTTCACCGTCGCGAAGGGGCTGCGCGTCGCGGTTGCCATCGCTTCTGCCGGGCAATAGGTCGGTACGCCGACGCGACAACCGTCCTGCCATCCCGTCCGCCTCGCCGACGCGGCTCGGCGCGCGCCAGATACTCATCGACGGTTCTCGAAGCGCGGTCAACGTCCATCTGAAGTGCCGTTCAGCTTCACGCTCACGACGCCTCCGCCGGCGCCAGCCCCGGCGGGCGGTGGCCGCCGGCCGACCGGCAGGCGGCCAGCGCCTCCGCGATCGGCGTCTCGCCTGCAACGACCTCGAAGGTGACGGTGGCGAGCGCCGGGTCGTGCACGGCGAAGGCGAGAACGGCGGCGACGTCGTCGCGGCTGATCGAGCCGTCGCCGACGTCCGCTCCGGCGCGCACGCGGTCTGTGCCGGGGTCGTCGGTGAGCCGCCCCGGCCGCACGATCGTGTACGCGAGCCCGCTCTCGCCCAGCTCGGCGTCGGCCTTGCCCTTCGCGCGCAGGTACACGGCGAACGTGTCGTCGCCCGGCGCCTCGGGGTCCGCCCCGCGAGAGCTCAGCATCACGTAGCGCTCGATCCGGTCGGCCTGCGCGGCACGCATGAGCTTGACGGCGCCCCCGTAGTCGACGGCCCATTTGCGCTCCGGCCCGCTGCCGGGTCCGGCTCCGGCCGCGAACACGACGGCGTCGGCGCTGGCGATCGTCGCGACGAGGACGTCGTCGTCGACCTGCTCGAGGTCGCAGACCACCGGCTCCGCGCCGGCCGCCACCACGTCGCCATCCTGGGCCGGCTTGCGGATCAGCGCGCGCACCCGGTCGCCCCTGAGGTGCAGGAGCCGGCTCAGCCGCCGTGCGACCTTGCCGTGCCCCCCGGCGATGACGACGTCCATGCCGGCTCCTATAGGCCCCTTGCCCGCGGGAACAATCGCGGCGCGTGAAAGCTGCGGGCCAACAGGAACAGCAGGGATCAGGCGGCGGCTCCGGTCGGGGCCCCCGCGCCGGCCAGCGCCTCCTGGAGTTTCTGCTCGGCGTCCTCTGACAGTGACGTCTTCAACACGCGGCCGCCGTACTTGCTCAGGGCCGCGACGGCCTTGTCCGGCGTCACCTTGTCGACGACCAGAAACAGCGCGGATGTGCCCGGCTGCAACATGTCCCGGACCTCCTGCTGGAACGTCTTGTCGATCCCGATCCTCTCGATCGTTCCGAACAGGGCCCCGAGCACGCCGCCGACTGCAAGTCCGAAGACGGGGATGAAGAAGAGCAGTCCGAACAGAACGCCCCAGAACATGCCCCAGGTCACGCCCTCGGCGACCGGATGGTGATTCGTGGTCACCTTGTACTTGCCGTTCCTGTCGCGCTTGATCACCGCCACAGCCTCCGGCTCGATCACCAGATCGTGAGCGAGGCGATAGACCTCCTCGGCGGCCTGCTCGGCCGTGTCCTCGTCGTTGTAACCGATGACAATCAGGTCTGCCACGTCATTCTCCTCAAGTTGGCTCGCCTGCGGGTCTCCGCCGACCATCTAGCGGCGCCGGGCGGCAGGCGCCTTGTCAGGCGATGCGGTAGGCCTCTCACCGCGTTCGTCAAGGCCCTCGCGTCCGCGGTAGCCGCCGCCGCCATCGAGACCCCTGACGATTGCTGGCTACCACTCAAAGTCGGGGGTCGCGAGCTCTGCGAGTAAGCCATCGACATCGCGGCGGTTGAAGGCATCGGTCACTCGCTTGGCGACGTCCACTTTGTCTCGGGCCTTCGTCTCGGAGTATCGCGCAGCCCGCCCGCGCTGAAGAGCGTGGCGTCCCGGTGCAAGACGCGCGGTATCCGCAGCTCCGGCGAGTTGGCAGCAATCAGTTGATACGCGCAGGGCTGGCAGGGCCTGCAGGCTGGCGTGGGGACGTCTACTCGAAGACTCCGGCAGTTCGCAACGCCTCGGCGCGATCCATGTCCACCCGGGAGCGCCAGATCCTGGCACCCCGAAAGTCGAGGATGGTCGCGATCGGTGCATCGACCGGGGCGCCGCTGCCTCTTCCACGTCCTTGAAGCCGGCCGAGCACGAGCACGCGGTCGCCGAGGTCGCGGAACTCCTCAGGGACCGCCTGGAGCTCCTCCCAGGTCTCTGCAGTATCGGCCCAGAACTGTTCGATGCCCGCGCGTCCTTGGTAGCTGTCGCCCTCCAAGGCAGTCGTCGTAGCTGGCCACCACTCGAGGTCAGCGGTCGCTAGCTCCCCGAAGAAAGTGTCGACATCACGCGGTTGTAGGCCTCCGCGGCTCGCTTGGCGAGCTCCACTTTGTCCTGAGCCATGGCCACGAAGTATCGCGCGGCCCATGTGGCCACCGCCTTGGGCCCGAGCGAGCGCTAGACACGCGGGATCCGCAGCTCCGGGAAACTGATCAAAACTGTCGAATACGCCCAGGGCTGGTAGGGGATCGCTGACCCCCCATCGGGCCCAAAACGGCGAAAGCCACGTCACTGACGAGTCGGGAGACAGCGTTTGTGCCTGGCGATCGCTGCGCCTCACAATCGGGCGTATCGTTGTGCAGCGATGGCGAAGCAACCGAAGTGGCTAGAGGAGCCGGAGGAGAAGGACTATGCGGCGGCGAGAAGCTATCTGTCGCTCCTGCTGGCGCCCGATCAGGTGAGCGAGGCCGTGGCACTTCTGCGTAAGGCACCTAAGGGCGCCTGGCGAGCCAAGGACATCCTGCGCGCCGCGCGGTTACCCCTGCTCAAGCGCAAGCAGAGCAGCGAGGTGGCCGAGAAGCTCGAGCGCATAGCCGACGGCACACCGATCTCGCCCATTCTGCTCATCCATGACGGCCGCGACAGGTTGGAGATCGCAGACGGCTACCACCGTGCATGCGCGGCCTGCCTGGTCGATGAGGACTCTCAGGTCCCTGGGCGCCTGGCGCTCTTCGGTGCACTCGCATCGCACTAGGTGGCGGTCGGCGGAGAGGCTACGTGGAGGGGTTGCCTCAGCGCGTTTGATTTCCGCGAGAAAGGCGCAGGGCGACAGGTCGCGGCAGTGTAGAGGCCCCACCAGCCCTGGGCGCGAGCGCGTGCTGGTGCTGTACCGCCCGCAGCGGGCGCGGGAAAACCAGCGGACTTCAACTTGAACCAGTACGCACAAATTGGGCGGGCTCGTTCCGCGTCTCCAACGGCAAGCTGACAGGAGTCGTCATCTATGCCGACCGCGACGCGGGTACGCCGACCTCGGCTCGCCCTGGAGGTACGTCGGCCGACCCTGAGATTCCACGAGCAGCTCGAGCAGGTTGAGCACCTGTTCTTCGCCGTGGAACGTGTTATTGGTTGCCACCATCCTGCCGAGGATCCGCTCGAACTTTTCGCGGCTTTCAAAAAGCGTCGCGCCGTACTGAGTGGTGGCGTTCGCCCCGGGCGGGTGGGTTACGGGTTCGGTGATGGAGTGCCCGGCGCTGGCGCTCGCAGCGCTTGTACCGCGGTGTGCAGCATCAGTTCGACGTAGCGGTCCGGCTCTAGGCCTGCGTCGTTGACGAGGTCGTCCCACAGCCGGAAGGACGTGAGTTCGCGCAGCAGGACGGCCGCCTCGGGGATCGACCAGCTGGGGTGCAGGCTACGCTCGTCACGCAGGCGGCCGGCCAGTGCGGTCGTTCCCCGCAGGCGCTCGGCCACCCGGTCGCGCCAGGCGGCGGCGCTCGCCGAGTCGAGGTGCCGCGCGCTGTCAAGCGCGCGGGCCAGCGGGGCGATCTTTGGATTGCGAGAGGCTTGCATCTCCAAGAACGCCCGCAGGGCCTGCGCGCCCGTCGGCGCGCCGTTCACTTTCGCCAGACCTGCAGCTAGCGACTCGCGGTCGTCGGTGTACTCGACCAGCGCCAGTAGCAGCGCGGCGCGATCCGGGAAATGAAGGTACAGCGCTTGGCGGGAGATCCCTACTCGGCCGGCGATCGCCGACATGTTCAACGGTTCCCCGGCGCTCGTCTCAACGAGTCCGCGGGCCTCTTGGAGGATCCTCTCGCGCGTACTTGACACGTGTCAAGTGTAGCGCTAGGCTGTCTGCTTGACACATGTCAACCTGAGCGAGGAGACGAGAGATGCCCGGCGGCAGCTATCCACGAACGATCGACAACGGCGCCGGTGAGCGGCTCACATTCACCGGTCGCCGAACGGACCCAGACGGGCGCGAGTACTTGGACATCCGCAGCGAAGTGTCCCCCGGCTCAGGGCCGCCTATGCACGTTCACAACCTGCAGACCGAGTCGATCACCGTCGACGAGGGGCGGATCGGATACGCGATCGGGAAGGGCCCCGAGCAGTTCGCGGGACCCGGTGAGACCGTCCAGTTCCGGCCAGGCGAGGCGCATCGATTCTGGAACGACGGAGCGGAGTCCGCACTTATCCATGGCTGGGTGAGCCCGCCGCACAACTGTGAGTACTACCTGTCGCAGCTGTTCGACTCGATGAAGCGCACAGGAAAGGGGCCGAACCCGCTCGACATGGCGTTCCTGGTCGGCCGGTACCGCAGCGAGTTCGGTGGCCGGCCGATCCCAGCACCGGTCGAGCGGGGCGTGTTCCCGCTCATGCGTCTCGTCGGGCGACTCACCGGCAGGTACGCCCGATACGCCGACGCGCCCGAGCCTGTCACTGCATGACCCAGCGCAGGCCGGCAGGCGCGCCAGGCCGACTCCTCACACCCCAGACGAGTCGAGGACCTCGACACTGGCACCCGGCCCTCAGCGCGGAACGCTTGCGGTCGCCTGCCCGCCGCCTGCGCCGTGGATGCTCGACACCGCCGTGTTCAACGCGGCGGTAGCCGAGATTGCCTGATCTACCACCAAGAACACCGGAGAAAGGATCGCCATGACAACCACCGCAACACACTCACACCCAACCACCGCCCCCGCACACGACGAGCGTCCGCAGATCGGCGAGCCCCGACTTCCCTTGTGGGCGGCGCTGGCGAGCGGCGTCGTCATATCGGTGGCGCTCGGGTTCTCGCTGCGCGCGCTCGGACGCCAGCTCGCAGACGTCCCGGCGGCTCTGACGCCCCTTCAGCCAGCAGCGCTCCTTCCGGCCACGATCCTGCCCGTCCTCGGCTGCGGCTTCGGCTTCTACATGTCGTTTCACGCCAAGCCCCGGCCCTACTCGATGCGCCTGTTCGTGGGCATCGGCGCACTCTTGGGTCTGGCCGGGGTGGCCGTCTCCGCAAACAAACTCCCGGCCTCGGCTGGTGCCGGCTCCATCATCACCACGATCGCCGTCGCCCTCGCCCCCACGCTGCTGATCATTCCCGCGCTGCTGACGCTCGTGCCCCGCTCCAAGGCACAGTGATAACCATTGTGATCAGTGCGCTCGAGGCGCGTCGACCGCGCTTGGAGCAGCTGGTCGTCGCGGGTCAGACCGGTTCTACGCGGCGGGCGATCGAGCCCCGACGCCGGTCAGGCATCGAGGAGGGCGATCTCGACGCGTTCGCGGATCCAGTCGCGTGCGCGGTCTTCGCCCCATCCGAAGTTCTCGGCGGCGAGTGTGAACTGCTCGAACCGGAAATGCCAGAAGATGATCCGAGCGGCCTGATGCGGCAGCCGCCGCCCCGGGTGCCGCTGAGTTCCTCGAGACGGCGGGCGCCCGCCACCTCGAGCCCTCGTCGAGATCGTGGCCCAGATTCGAGCGACTGGGGATCTGAACAAGGGTCTGTCCGACGAGGAGCTGACGATCCGGATGATGTCGCCCGATCCCTGGTAGATCGCAACGTAGCCATCGGCGAGCACCTGGAGCTTCTCGGCTCCGCTTTGGACGCCCGCGCATGCATCGAGGATCTCCCGGACGAGCGGGCCGGCCGTCCAGGCATCCATCAGGGTCTTGAGCAGTCCCTGCTTGCCGCCCAACTGGGCATAGACGGTCGCGGGCGAGACGCGTACCCGCCGGGCGATCTATTGGACAGTCGTCCTGGCGTACCCGGTCTCGTCGAACCTGATCGAACTCGGTCGTCGCGACGCCGAGCGCTGGCCGAGCGAACGACACGACCACGGCCACTGGCAGGTGGGCTAGCTCTGATTTCGTGCGCGGTGGTCATTCCCCGCGCCCGCCGGGCCCGCTGCGACACACGGGGGCGAATAAGCTCGAGGTGCGTGCGATTCGCGATCTCGATCCCGCAGTACGCCCGGGACAGCCGCTTCGACGAGGCGGCCTTCCTCGCCCACCTGCGCCGTGTGGAGGAGCTCGGGGCGTTCGAGAGCGGCTGGGTGCAGGAGCAGGTGCTCGGCGCGGCCGCGAGTCTCGGAGCGCTCCAGACCCTGACCTATGCCGCGGCCTGCACCGAACGGTTGCGGCTGGGCTGCGCTGTGTTCGTCCTGCCGCTGCACAACCCGCTGCACCTGGCGAAGGCGATCAGCTCCCTGGACTGCCTCAGCCATGGCCGCGTCGAGGTCGGCGTCGCCACCGGAGGCGCTCAGCGCCCGTTCGCCGCCTTCGGCGTCGACCCCGACAAACCGGTCGCGCGCTTCAACGAGGCGCTTGCGTTGATGAAGAGCTGCTGGACGGATGCGCAGATCGACTTCGACGGCCGCTGGTGGAAGCTCCGCGGTGCGACGATGGAGCCCAAGCCGGTGCAGAAGCCCTACCCGCCTGTCTGGTTCGGCGGCAGCGCGCCCGCCGGGATGCGCCGCGCCGCGCGGCACGGCGACGGCTTCATGGGCGCGGGATCCCAGACCACCGCTCGGTTCGCCGAGCAGGTCGCGATCGTGCGGGGGGAGCTCGCCGCGCGGCACCGTGATCCCGAGAACTTCCGCTTCGGCAAGCGTGTCTACGTACATGTCGAGGACGATCCCGCCCTCGCGCGCCGTAGGCTCGAGGATGCGCTCAGACAGCACTACGGGGGCGGCGACTGGTCGGAGTACATGCTCGCGGGCCCCGCCGAGGAGTGCGTCGCGGGGGTCCGCGGGGTGGCGGATGCCGGTGCCGAACTAATCCTGCTCAATCCGCTCGCGGATGACGGGCTACAGCTCGAGCGGCTCGCAAGTGAAGTGATCCCGGCACTCGTCTGACCTCCCTACATCGCCGTGACATCGTCGGCCGTGCCTACTCGGATGTGCCGGGGTTTGATCTGCCGGGACGCCTCAGACCTGGACATGGCGGGGCATTGCCGAGAAACGTGGTAACGAGCTCCCAGGTGTTCGGAGTTGCCAGTCCCAACAATCGGAATACGAGATCTCGACGGCGAAACGCCCCGTTGAGTCCCAAGAAGCCCAGCTCAGCAGGGCGTTTCGTACGCGCTCGAGTGGACACTACTCAAACCCTCCAAAGCACTTGAGGCTGCTCTCGGGGCTTTCTCCGAAGGCGGCGTGTGGGGTCGGCGGGGAGCATCGGCGCGGTTGAGCCCTGTCCCTCGCCGTCTCGGCAACGGCGAGCTCCAGCGGCTCGTGATCAGCGCGCTCGAGGCGGCTGATCGGCCGCTCGGCGTCGGAGAGGTGCGTTTGGCAGTTCAGCGCGCCCTACGCAAGCCGGTGTCCGCATCCTCGGTGAGTGCGTGCCTGTCCGTCGGCGCCTGCCGGGCCGGGCGGTTCGAGCGGGTGGGCCGTGGCCTGTATCGGGTGGCGCGTGGCATGTAGTTCTGCTTTTCGTCCCGAGCGAGCGTCTGCCGTTTGACGCAGGCGCGCTCGCTATCACGCGAAAGCGCAAGCGAGCGAAGCGTCGACGGTACAACCAACGCGCTCGCAAAGTAGAGGAGCATGCCGGCACTCTGCGCCTGGTTCGCGACTCAGCTCCCGCGCAGACCCGAGCCTCGCCCCCCACACGTTCTCAACGACGCTATTCGGGGAGCGTCCTCGGCAGTCCAAAGTGCGCCAGCAAGCTGCGCTCGCCGAACCAGGTGATCGCCGACACCTTGTCCACGGCGATCGTGAGCACCATCAGGCCGTAGGCGCGCGACACCGCCGCCTGAGGGTCGGGCAGGTAGCAGCCGAAGGTGGGCTGGCCGTTGGCGCGGGTGGGCACAAGCCGGAGTTTGCCATGGAGTTCGCCGCGCTGGTGGATGAACCCGGCGACCGCCTCCGGCCCCTGATACTCGTACGGTCGCGGCGGCATCGTCAGCCACGCGCCGTCGGTGAGCAGGGAGATGAGCCCCTTGGTGTCACCCTGCTCGACCGCTGTGGCGAACCACCCGACGAGCTCGCGCTCGCGCGCAGACCCCGGCAGCGGTGCGCGCTCGCGAGCGCCGGCAGGTGCGCGCTCGTCGACCGTCGCGCGGGCGCGTTGCAGCGCGCCCTTGACCGAAGCTTCGGTTGTCTCGAGCATCTCGGCGACTTCGGAGGTGCTATAGCCGAGCACCTCGCGCAGCACCAGCGCTGCGCGCTGGCGGGGCGGCAGGTGTTGCAGCGCCGCCGTGAATGCGAGCCCCACGGACTCCCTCGTCTCGTGGCGAGACTCCGGCCCCGCGGCGGTATCGCCGATCCCGTCGAGCAGCACATCAGGGTAGGGGTCGAGCCACATCGGCTCGGCCATCCGGGTGGGCTTTGGCGGCTCAGCCATCGGCGGTACCTCCCGCGGGCGGCGCTTGCGGTCGCGGAGCGCGTTCAGGCATCGATTGGTGGCGATCCTGTACAGCCAGGTGCGGAGCGACGCGCGCTCCTCGAAGCCTGCCAGCCCGCGCCACGCCGCCAGCAGCGTCTCCTGCACGATTTCCTCGGCGTCGTCGAGCGACCCGAGGACTCGGTAGCAGTGCAGATGCAGCTCCCGTCGGTAGGGGTCGACTAGCTCACGGAACGCGATCTGGTCGCCCGCCCTCGCGCGTCTGAGCGCACCCTCGCTCCACGACTGCAGCCCATCACTCGCTGTCACTGGCATCACTCCTGAAGACACCAGCCGCCCGCGAAACGGACCGTTCCGTTTTCGGAGCGGCCGGTGTCTCCTCCAGCGAAAGCCACAAATCGGAGGAAAGACTGGTGGAAGCCACGCTCGTTGGAAAGTCGGTTTTGGTCACGGGCCGTGGCCGTTTGACGTGATGCCGAAGCACAGACCTCAACAAGGGAGACGCAAGATGTCCGTGACGATCGCAGATAAGACCGTGCTCGTGACCGGGGCCAATCGCGGCCTGGGCAGGGCGCTGGTCGATGAAGCCTCTAGGAGGGGCGCCAAGCGGGTGTACGCCGCCTCGCGCCAACCGATGGTCGTCGCGGATGCTCGCATGACGCCCTTGGTTTTGGACGTGACCGACCCCGTACAGATCCAGGCGGCTGTCGAAAGAGTCGAATCTCTTGACATCTTGATCAACAACGCCGGTGTGTCGGTCCCCGATGATCTGAGCGATCGTTCGGCGTTCGAGCGGCACCTAGCGGTCAACCTGTACGGGACGCTGGACGTCACTCAGGCGTTCCTGCCGTCGCTGACGCGCAGCCGCGGAGCCGTGGTCAACGTCGTCTCGCTCGGCGCGGTCGCAGCAGTGCCGGTGCTCCCGGCCTATTCGGTCTCCAAGGCAGCCGCGCTGTCGATCACCCAGTCGCTGCGCGCGCTCCTCGCTGGCCGGGGCGTCAGCGTTCACGCCGTGCTGCCCGGACCGATCGATACCGACATGGTCCGGGACCTCGACATCCCGAAGACGCTGCCTGCGGATGTGGCGCGAGCGATCTTGGACGCGGTACAAGCCGGCGAGGACGACATCTTCCCGGATCCGATGTCAGCCGCCCTGGCGGAGAGCTGGCGCAGCGGGGCGGTCAAGGAGTTGGAGCGCCAGAACGCGGCACTCGTCGCGGCCGAGCCGGTCGCGGCGTGAATAGGAGGACAGAACTGTGGACACGATCATGACTACCCACAAGGTCGTCCCGCGTGAAGAGTGGCTGGCGACGAGCGCCGCGCTGCTGGAGCGCGAGAAGGAACACACGCGGATGGGCGACGAGCTGGCACAGCAGCGCAGGGAGCTTCCCTGGGTGCCGGTCGAAAAGCAGTACACCCTCCAGACCGAGCACGGGCCCAGGACGCTGGCGGAGCTGTTTGACGGCCGCTCGCAGCTGGTCGTCTACCACTTCATGTTCGGTCCCGACTGGGAGGCCGGATGCCCGACCTGCTCGTCGACCGCCGACGGCTTCAACGGCGTACTCGCCCACCTCAACGCGTGCGATGTGACGATGATCTGCGTCTCGCGCGCGCCGCTTGAGAAGCTGCTCGCGTACCGGGAACGCATGGGCTGGAGCTTCAACTGGGCTTCCAGCTACGAAAGCGACTTCAACCTCGACTACGGCATGTCGGCCGCGGAGGGCACGAAACACGAGACAGCCGCGCCGCTGCTCGAGGCCAACGAGCTCGCGCTGCTGAGGCTGCTAACCGAGCGGCCGGCCATCGGCGAGAACCTGCCGCTGATCGCAGTTCGGAACGCGAGCGCGACGGGGACGGACCTCGCAGGCTATTTCTCCGAGGGACACGGGTTCAGCACGTTCGCGCGCGAGGGCGAGACCGTCTACCACTGCTACTCGAGTTACGCCCGTGGCACGGAGTTCCTGATGGGCTACTACGCGATCCTCGACCGGGCGCCCAAGGGCCGCGACGAGGGCGATCAGCCGATGCGCTGGCTGCACCGCCACGACGAATACGACAGCGAGTGAGTCAGGAAGCGTTCGTGCTGTTCGCAGAGAGCCGTCACGCCGAGCGTGACTTCATTGGGTCGGTGTCGTGGCTGCTCTTTTGGGCAGCATAGAGGTCGTCGATCAGACCGTAGCGCCGCGTCGGGTAGACCCTACCCCGGCGCTTTCCGTTTTCAGCCCACGCGGCCCTAGCTCGAAAGATGATGTTCACTCGAGGACGCGGCGCAGTCGTTTGCGCTACTCCCGCTGACGTACGCGAAAGAGTCGACTATCGGCCGACGACGCCGAGGTCTGCGCCGTGGAGCATTCAGCTCGGATAGGACCCTGACGAAACGCCGCTCGCCGACGCGGTGGGCAAACGTGAAAGGAACCGTGATATGAGCACTGCGGTGATTGGCGTCGGTGAGATCGGCGGCGCGACCGCGCGGCACCTGGTGGGTGGCGGAGAGCGCGTCGTGGTGGCGGCGCGCGACGAGCACCACGCCGCCGAGCTCGCGCGGGAGCTCGGCAGACTGGCGAGTGCGGCACCGGTGGGCGACGCGATCAGGCAGGCCGATGCTGTGGTGTTGGCCGTCTGGTTCGAGATCGCCGAGAACCTCGTACCCGAGTATGCGCAGATGCTCGAAGGGAAGGTCGTACTCGACCCCACCAACCCGCTGGCACGCGACGAGAGCGGTGTGCCGCTCCAGCGTGACGGCGGGTACGTGCGCAACCTGCCCGAGGGCGTGTCCGCGGGCTCGATCGTCGCCGGCCTGCTGCCGGCCGGAGCGCATTACGTCAAGGCCTTCGGGACATTGGTCGCGCCCGACCTGGCTGCCGGGGCCAACCATGCCCCGGAACGCGTCGCGTTGCTCTACGCGAGCGATGACGAGCAGGCGGCGGCCGTGGCGGTGCGGCTGATCGGAGCAGCCGGGTTCGACCCCGTCGACGTGGGCGGGGTCGAGGAAGCGGGGCGGATCGAGCTCCCGGGCGGCGACCTGTACCAGTACGGCAGCGCCTTCAAGGGCCGGCCGCCGACCGCGGCCCGGGCGCGGGCCGCGATCGGAGTGGACCGAGCGGCGTGATGCGGACAGCCGTGAAGCAGGACGAGCGCGCTTCGTTGCTCGAGGCGCTTCAGGCAGCCCGATTGTCGGCCTACGCGTCAGGCGAGTTCGTCGGACAGGAGAGCTTCATGCGCGCCGGAGAGATCCTCGCCCTGGCACGTCACGCCGGCGTTGCCCCGGGGGTCTCGGTGCTGGACCTCTGCTGCGGGGTCGCCGGCCCTGGTCGCTTCATCACTCGGCAGCTCGGTTGCAGCTACCTGGGTGTTGACTGCAGCCCCTGCGCCCTCGACATCGCATCTGAACGTGCCGGCGAGCTTCCCTGTCGCTTCGAGCTCTCGACGATCCCGCCGCTCCCTCCCGGCGAATTTGACGTCGTCCTCCTGTTCGAGACGATGCTCGCGTTTCCTGAAAAGGAACTGCTGCTGCCGGAGATATCCCAGGCGCTAAAGACCGGAGGCCGGTTCGCCTTCACGATGGAGGAGGGCATGCCCCTCACCGAGGCCGAGCGAGACGCGATGCCCGACGCCGACACCGTTTGGCTCACCCCGCTGGACGAGATGCTCACGTGCTTGCAGCGGGCGGGGCTCGACGTCCGCCGGCAGGAGGACCGGAGCCGCTGCCACGAAGCCGTCGTCGATGCGTTGATCGAAGCATTTGCCGCCGATGCGACACGGATCGCCGCGCGGATCGGGCACCGAGCGTTGGAGGAGCTGCTGAGAGCGCACCGGCTCTGGCGCGACTGGCTGCGGGAAGGACGAGTCCGCAAGGTCGCCTTCGTTGCTGAAAAGCCACAGGCGCCACAGGCGCTGCGACCGCCGGCAGGATGACCCCCGTGCAGCTAGAGGCCGACGCGTTCTGGCTGCGGGAGCCCGGCTATGGGGAGATCCGGTCGGTCAGACTGCCGGAACCGGAGCCGGACGACGTGCTGGTGCGGACCCTACGGTCAGGAGTCAGTCGCGGCACCGAGACGCTCGTCTTCCGGGGCGGTGTGCCGGCGGGGCAGAACGCTGGCATGCGGGCGCCCTTTCAGGACGGGGAGTTCCCGGGGCCCATCAAGTACGGCTACCTCAACGTCGGCGCCGTGGAGGCGGGACCGCCGCACCTGCGAGGCCGGACGGTGTTCTGCCTGTACCCGCACCAGACTGCCTACGTCGTTCCGGCCCGCGCCGTCACCGTGGTGCCCGATGGCGTGCCGCCCCCTCGTGCTGTTCTCGCCGGCACGGTCGAGACGGCTGTCAACGCCGTTTGGGACGCCGCCCCGCTGCTCGGGGACCGGGTCGCCGTCATCGGCGCGGGCATGGTCGGCTGCTGCGTCGCACGACTGCTGTCTCGGTTCCCGGCAGCGGAGATCACGCTCGTCGACATCGATCAGGGTCGCGCCGATGTCGCGGCTGCGCTTGGCGTCGACTTCGCGCTGCCGGCAGACGCCCCGGATGGCCGTGACCTCGTAGTGCATGCAAGCGCCACATCCCACGGGCTCCAGCAGTCACTCGACCTGCTCGCGCCGGAGGGCACGGTCATCGACCTCAGCTGGTACGGCGAGACGGAGGTCCGGCTCTCGCTCGGTGGCACCTTTCATTCCCGTCGCCTCGGCATCCGCGCCAGCCAGGTCGGCACGCTCTCTCCGGGTCGCCGCGGGCGCCGAACGGTGGCAGACCGGTTGACGGTCGCACTCGAGCTGTTGCGCGACCCTGCCTTCGACGCGCTCTTGACCGGCGAGTCGCCCTTCGTAGAACTACCCGACGTGATGGCTCAGCTCGCCTCGGGGAGGCTGCCCGCGCTGTGTCACACCATCACCTACGACGGGGGCTGAACCCGATGTTCAGCGTCACGGTACGCGATCACATGATGATCGCCCACAGCCTTCGCGGTGAGGTTTTCGGGCCCGCGCAGCGGCTCCACGGCGCGACATTCATCGTCGACGCGACGTTTCGGCGCGCCGCCCTCGATGCCGACAACATCGTGGTTGACATCGGGCGAGCCGCCGAGGAGCTGCACGACGTGGTGGCAGAGCTCACCTACCGCAACCTCGACGAGGAGGCGGCCTTCCAGGGCACGAACACCTCCACCGAGGCGCTTGCACAGGTGCTCGCAGACCGACTCGCGGAGCGGGTGCACGCGGGTCGCCTGGGCGACAGCGCGCGGGGCTTGGACGGGCTCCTCCTCACGCTGCACGAGTCGCATATCGCATGGGCGAGCTACGAGCGGACGCTTTGACGGCGACGCTGCACTTCGTCTTACCGGACAGCGTCGATGACCCACTCCGGCCGAGTGGCGGAAACACCTACGACCGGCACGTCTGCCGCGGACTCGCCTCGCTCGGCTGGTCGGTGCAGACGCACGCCGTGCCCGGCACGTGGCCGCAACCGGAGCGGTTGGCGTTTGGCGCCCTCGCCGGTGTGCTTCAGCGGATCCCAGACGACTCCGTGGTCCTCCTCGACGGGCTCGTCGCATCGGCCGCCCCTGAGCTGCTCGTGCCGGAGGCGCGGCGGTTGCGCGAGGTGCTCCTCGTCCACATGCCGTTGGGCAACGGCGTCGATGACGAGGGCAGGAATGCGCAAACGCGGGAGGCCAAGGTCCTCTCGGCTGCGGCCGGCGTCGTAACCACCAGCTGGTGGGCCCGCTCGCGGCTGTTGGAGCTGTACCCGTTGCCGGCCGACGCGGTGCACGTCGCCGAGCCCGGCGCCGAGCTCGCGGACCTCGCTACCGGGACCGCCCACGGCGGTGCGCTGCTCTGCGTCGCGGCGGTCACGTTCGACAAGGGCCACGACGTGCTGCTGGAGGCCCTGGAGATGCTCGCGGAGGAGTCCTGGCGATGCGTTTGCATCGGGAGCCTCGACCGCGAGCCGGCATTCGCCCAGCAACTGCGGGGTCGCTCACTGAACCGTGCTCTCGACGGGCGCGTCGAGTTCCCGGGTCCACGGACCGAAGGCGGCCTCGCTCGCAGCTACGTGGCGGCCGACCTCTTGGTGCTGCCGTCTCGCGCCGAGACGTATGGCATGGTCCTCACCGAGGCGCTGGCCCGCGGCGTGCCGGTGGTCGCGACGGAGGTCGGAGGCGTAGCGGAAGCCGTCGGTTACGGTGCCGACGGCGTCCGGCCGGCGCTGCTGGTCCCGCCCGGTGACTCCGCCGTCCTCGCTGCCGCGCTCAGGTCGTGGCTTCGTGACGCCGGGCTGAGACTGCGGTTGCGCCGGGCCGCGCGTGAGAGGCGGGAGACCCTCGCCGGGTGGGCAAGCACCGCATCCGCTCTCGAGCGTGTCCTCGCGGGGGCATCGCGATGACCCCTCACCCCACCCGCGTGAGCAGTGAATGGCTCGCACTCCGCGAGCCTGCCGACGCCGCAGCGCGTGCCCTTGACCTTGTCGAGCAGCTCGCTCGGCGGCGACCGCAGAGCGGCCGTTGGGCGATCCACGATCTCGGCTGCGGAACCGGCGCGATGGGCCGCTGGCTCGCGCCGCTCCTGTCCGGACCCCAGCATTGGATCCTGCACGACCGCGACCGAGACCTGCTGGACGTCGCCGCCGTCGAGGTCCCCGCTCGCGCCGCCGACGGGGCCGAGGTCAGCGTCGAGCCGCAGCAGTCCGACATCACGGTCCTCGACGAGCACGATCTCGCCGGCGCGAGCCTGATCACCGCATCGGCGCTGCTGGACGTCCTGACCGAGGACGAGCTGGCCGGGTTGATCGCTGTCTGTGCGCGCGCAAGCTGCCCGGTGCTGCTGACCCTGTCTGTCGTCGGTCGCGTCGAGCTGACTCCGAGGGATCGCTTGGACCGGCACGTTGCCGCCGCATTCGATGCCCACCAACGCCGCGCGACCGGTCGCGGCCGCCTCCTGGGCCCCGATGCCGTTGGCTTCGCCGGCGAGCAGTTCGCTCAGCGGGGGTGCGACGCCTTCGTCCGGCCCAGTCCGTGGCGGCTTGGCGCCTCCCAGCCCGAGCTCGCGGCCGAGTGGTTCACCGGGTGGGTGGCTGCCGCGTGCGAGCAGCAGGCCGAGCTGGCCGTCGAGACCGAGGCATACCTGCGCCGACGTCTGGCACAGGCAACAGCCGGCCGGCTCGCGGTCACCGTCGACCACGCCGACCTGCTGGTCCTGCCAGGGACCTCATCCGGCTGAACGCGGCAGCTCCAGCCTTGGCTCCTCGACGGTCTCAAGGCCGCGCGACCCGGTGGCGAGGAACGCGGTCCCGAAGCACAGCTCGCTCCAGGAGAGATCGGCCAGCCGATCCTGCATGGCCGCGTGAATGGTCTCCCACGGGCGGCGCAGGATCCATTGGTCTATGGAGGCGAAGGGCCGCACCAGCGCGATCCCCAGCTGCGCGAGGCACCGGGGCGCGTGGTCGGGAGCATTGAGGTCCAGCACCACCCAGCGCCCACCGCGGGAAAGGGCCGCGGCGCCGTGGGCGATGACATCTCCGCATTCAGGCACCTGCGACAGTGCGTAGGTGGACAGGATCGCGTCGACCTCCTTTGGGAAGTCGAACGCCGCCGCGTCGGATTGCACGAGCGTGATGTTGCTCCAGCCGTTGTCCTCGATCCGTCGGTGAGCCTGGGCGAGCATCGCGTCGGTCAGATCGACACCGACGATCCGGCCCTCGGGACCGATCGCTTGCTCGATCAGCGAGAAGTTCAACCCCGTGCCGCAGGCGACGTCGACCACGGTGTCACCCGGCCGAAGCCCGAGCGCCTGGACGGCCCGCAGGCGCTGTGCCTGCTGGGGATAACCGGGCAGTGGGTAGAGCCGGGAGGTGATGTCGTAGTGCTTCGCCTTCTTGCGATATGTCCGGATCAGGTGCTCTCGCGTACCGTCGATCTGGGGAGCCGGCTCGAGGGCAGCCTTGATCGCCTCCATCTCGAGATCCATCACGCGCCGAATCCTGGCGTTAAGCGCGCGGCCGGGGAGCGCGCGCATCAGGCTCTTGATGTCCACCTCGACCCACATCATCGCTTCGGTGTGCCGATCGTCGATCGGCTCGAGCTCCATTCCCCAGCGTGCCGCGGACGTGCCCATCGGCCCGGCGAACGCCATGGAGTGAGGCCCGTCGACCGCCGTCACGCTCTGGGCCCGGTGATGAGTGGACCCTAATATGCCCTTCGCCCGCTGCTCGATCCGCGCGCCGGGCTGAAGTGGACCCCCGCCGCGAACCCAACCCTCGCGAACTGTCGGTGCCCACTCCGGCCAGCGTCCGACGTCGCAGAGATACGCCCACACTTCATCGACACTGCTGGAGATCGTTATGCGGCTCTCGGATCTGATTGACATTGCGCTTCCTTTCCGTTGATCACTCTCATGACGTGTTCTCGCGCCTGTTCAGCCTTCGAGCGCCGTCTCGACAGGGGACAGCGACCTGAGCGAGCTCGGCAGCTCGAGCGTGTGGCGCCCCCGTCGCGCCTTGGTCTCCAGATAGCGGCGGTTGGAGGCGGACAGGAACACGCCCGTCGGCACCTGCTCGACGACGGTCACGCCGCAGGAGCGGAGCTGCCGGGCCTTGTCGGGGTTGTTGCTGAGCAGTGCCACCCGGGGCTCTCCGAGCGCGTTCAGCATCTGCGCGGCGACGACGTAGCTGCGCTCATCCTCGTCGTGGCCCAGCGCCAGGTTCGCGTCGTAGGTGTCGATTCCGGTGTCCTGCAGGGCATAGGACTCAAGCTTCGAGTAGAGCCCGATGCCGCGGCCCTCCTGGCGCAGGTAGAGGACGTAGCCTCCGGCCTCGGCGATGCGCTCGACGGCCTCGCGCAGCTGCGGTCCGCAGTCGCAACGCTGGCTCCCGAACACGTCGCCTGTCAGGCACTCGCTGTGGGGACGGATCAACGGGACGCGGCCTTCGTCGGCGGAATGGGGCGCCGTGCGATCGCCGAGGGCGAACGCGAGGTGCTCCCGGCCGTCGGCGAGCCCGTCGAAGCTGAACACCCGCGCCTCGGTGCAGTAGCCGTCGGCAAACCGCAGGGGCAGCTCGACCTGGGTGTGGATCGTCGCCGGCGGGGGTCGCGTCAACATCCGTTGCCGCCCTCTCCGAACCGTGACGAGAGGGCGTAGCGCAGGAGCACCACGTCGCCGAGCTTCTGCACGTCGACGAGCTCCGCCCGGCGGGCGGTGTTCCACGGGAAGACGCCGTCACGCACGAATCTCGGCGCGTTTGAGTCGCCGACGAAGACCGGCGCGACGGTCAGCTGCAGCTCGTCGACGATGTCGTCGGTGAGGAACTGCGTGTGGACGGTGCCGCCGCCCTCGACCATCAACCGGTCCACGCCTCGCGACGCGAGGTCGGTGGTGAGCGTGCGCATCTCGACGTCCTCGCCGCGGTCCACGACGGTTGCGAGCGGGCCGAGACGATCGCGCGCCTCGGCCACGCGGGGGCGCGCGCAGTAGACGAGCTTCTCGCTGTCGCCGAGGTTGAAGAAGTCAGCCCCTGCGTCGAGGTCGGCGCGTCGCGTCACCGTCACCTTCATCGGCGACTCCGAGAGGCCCCGCGCCGCCCGCTCCTCGCGACGAACCGCGGATCTCACGAGCAGCCGGGGGTTGTCGATCCGGACGGTCTCCGCCCCGACCAGAATCGCATCGCTCCATGCGCGGACGGCGTCGACGCGGTCGAAGTCGGCGTCGTTGGACAGGAGCAAGCGCGACGACGCGCTGCCGATGTAGCCGTCGATCGACGCGCAGCAGGACAGCAGGGTGTAGGGGCGCTCATGCATCCGCGGCTCCCTCCGGCCGAAACGCGATCTGTCCGCGCGAGGCCCTGGCCCTGGCGATGCGTCGCCGTGGAAGCCACCCGACAGCGAGCATGATCGCGCCGGGAAGGCTCGCGGCGAGCACCATCACGCCGAATGCGACAGCCGTCGCGGCGCCGCGCTCCGCGCCGAGCCCTGCCGCCGCGAACACCCATGCGGTCACTCCCTCGCGCGGTCCCCAGCCGCCGATGCTCGGCAGCACCATCGCCAGTACCGCGATCAGCGCCAGCGGCACGAGCCGCGCGACCGGCGCGTGGACCCCGGCCGCCCGCGCGGCCACGAGGAACGTCGCGGCATGGCCGATGAACACGGCCGCCGACGCGAACACGATCGCCGGGAATGCGCTCCGCCGCAGCACGCCGTTGCGGATGTCGGACACGACCGCGTTGCGTACCCGCGCCCACCTGGAGCGCCCGCCTCTCGCGCTCGCTCGCACCGCGAGGAGAACCCCCAGGACAACCACGGCCGCTCCAACCGCGACGAACGGCATCGCCGAGCGCACGGGAGACGGCAGCACCAGCAGCACGGAGACCGCCAGCACCACCTGGACGACCTGTCCGGCGGCGCGCTCCCACACGACTGCCCTCAGCGCACCGCCGACGTCGTGCACCTCGTGGCCATGAACGACGCCGCGATGGACGTCGCCGGCGACGCCACCCGGCAGCATGAGGTTGAGGAACACCGCCCGGTAGTAGGCGGCGACGGCGGCAGGCAGGGAGAGGCGAACACCGAGGCCGCGGGAGACGATCGTCCATCGCCACGCACCGCAGACGGTGGTGAGCAGGAAGATCGCCGACACGGCCAGAAGGGCCCGGCCGTCGACCGCCCTGAGGCCTGCGAGGAAGGGCCCGGTGCCCAAGCGCCACACCAGAACCGCAAGAATCAGCGCGGACCCCAAGAGGCGCAACCTCGTCCACATCGTCCGGCTCATCCTGTCGCCCCCACTGCTCGAGCCTGCTGCCGTCCGAGCCTCCAGGGAGCGCTGCGGTGGCGCAGAAACGGGATCTCGAACGCCGAGGCGAACAGCCTTGCCAAGACGATCGACAGCGGTAGCGTCAGAGCGAGCAGGACGAGGAAGGCGGGCACGCCCGGCGCGACTCGGCCGGCGACGATCTTCTCGTACCCGACGATGACGATCGGTTCGTGTACCAGGTACAGGCTGTAGGAGAAGAGGCCCAGGCTGCGAACAGGCCGCATTTCGAGCACTCGCAGAAGCGGAGCAGCCTGGCCGGTGGCGAGACCGGCCAGGAGGCAGGCAATGGCCGGGCCCACCGCGAGGTCCACCCAGAGCAGATGGTCGACCGTCCACACCGAGCCCTGCCACAGGATCGTTGTGGCTACTGGCGCTGCTGCGGCGAGCGCGAGCCACGCCCACGGCCACGACCTGCGCGCGGTGCTCGCGCTGACGATGCCCGCGGTCAGGACGCCGAGCGCGAACAGAGCGGCGAGGTCGGGCGCCGAATGGATCACGAACGTGTCGAGCCCTGCGACATGCGGGCCCACGATCCCAACCGCCGCCACGACGAGCGTGACCGTCGCGACCATCGCCACCGCGCCACGCCGGCGCACCATCAACAGCAGGAGGGGGAACGCTACGTACAGCTGGGCCTCGACGGCCATCGACCAGAACGCCCCATTGGGGAGGTGCGCGGGCGCGAAGTTCTGCACGAGCAGGCCGTCGGCGAGAACCGACCCCAGGTTGGGCAGTCCCTGCCCGGGCACAGGGATGATCAGCCAGGCCACAGCGAGGCTGAAGGCGAGCGCGGCCCAGTACGCGGGAAGGATGCGCCTGGCCCGACGCTGCGCGAACCGCCGGGGCGCGTCCAGCCGCCAGCCATGGCGGGCAGGCGACAGAGCGAGCGAGAAGCCCGAGAGGACGATGAACACGACGACCGCGAAGCGGCCGTACATGAGCCAGCCGGCCCAGAACGGCGCGCGGTCGACCGGGTACCCGGGGAAGGCACGCAGGAAGACGTGGAACACCACGACGTAAAGCGCCGCGAGGCCGCGGATGCCGTCCAGGCCGGCCAGCCGCATGTCACTGGTGTCCACGGGTCACTCCTCGCGGCCCGAATGCGGTGAGGAAGCGGTCACGGACGGCGCTCATCGGCCACACGCGCGCGTGCGGACTGGGTCGCAATCCGGCTCCCCAGCCCCAGCCTTTTATCCGCTTCAGCACCGATGGGTCGTGGGCGATCAGCGAGATCGGCACGTCGTGACTGGCGCCCTGACCGCTCACGATCGGCAACGGCTGCTCGTCGCCCACGACCATCAGGACGAGGTTCTTCTTGCCGTAGTGCTGCACGAACGAGATCAGGGTGTTCAGCGAGTACTCGAGCGAGCGGGCATAGGCAGCCTTCACGCGCCGCGGCTGCCACCAGAATGAGCTCGGTTCCTTGAACGTCGGGGTGCGCTTGAAGATCGAGCCGTTGCCGACGTCGTTCCACGAAATCATCTGGGGGATGCTGTCCCACGGCATGTGACTGGAGACCGTGTCCACCTCCGCGAACAGGGGACGGCGGTGGGTCTTGGCGAGCTCGAGACGCTGCAGGGCCGCGAACATGAACTGGTCGGGCATCGGCGCGTAGTTGTAGGTGGGGCCGTGGTAGCCGATGTCGCGGCGGTCGTAGAGCTTGTCGTAGTGGTAGAACGACGATCCTTCCGGCCACGTGCGATCGTCCGCCGGCCCGAAGTTGATGGTCCGCCACCGCGCCCGGCTGAACGCATCGCTCAGGGTGAAGCGGTTGGTGGCGACGAGCTGGTCGTAGCGCCGTTGGCTGTTCGCCCAGACGCCCGACTGCAGAGTGGAGTGCGCGAGCCAACTCATGCCGCCGAAACCCGGCGCATCGACGAAGGCGGTGCGAGCCGAGAAGCCGGCGGTGCGCAGTTGCCTGGTTCCCTTGTCGAGCAGCGCATTGATCGCCGGCGAGAAAGACGACCCCTGGACCGAGACCTTGCCGTAGGACTCGACGAACACGAGCAGGACGTCCTTGCCGCGCAGAGCGGTCAGCAGCCGGCTGCCGGGGGTGTCGCCGGAGGGGTCGTGCCTGATCTGGTTCGCGAAGACGGTCTCGTCGTGCAGGTCGGCTTCGACCGCGCCTACCTCGTGGGCGAGGAACCCGGCGCTGCCCGAGGAGGCGATCGGCGTGTGGGAGAGGAACTGGGCGCCCAGCGCCGAGCAGAGCAACCACACGGCGCTGAGCGCCGAGACGGCGCTCAGCGATCCGCGACGGTTGGCCGCCGCCACCCGCATCAGCCGATGGATCGCCAGCGTGATGAAGACGAAAAGGAAGGCGGCGAGCGCGATGCCGCCGCCGATCAGAAGGTTGGTCTGCGTGTTGCCGATCGCGGAGCGCAGCGTTTCGATGCCGATCCCGGCGTCGCCGGCGTCGCCGATGATGTCGAACGGTCGTTCGAAGGACGTGTAGAAAGCGATGTCGAGGACCTTCAAGATCACGACCAGGGCCAGCGTCGGTCCCAGCACTGCGGCGAGGAGCCGCCGCGGAACGGCGGGCAGGAAAGCGGCCAAGCCGACCAGAACAAGGCCGTCGAGTGGGACTCGAAGGAACGCCATGAGCGTGAGTGACTGCGGTCGGTCGGGAGCGACGAGAGCGGCCCACACGAGCAGCAAGGCCAGGACCGTGAGGCCGGCGCCAATCGACGTCCGCAGCCGGCTGCGACCCACGCCTGCGCCGGCGGCCACGTTGAGATCGGCGTTGAGGTCAGCGTCGGGCGGCACCTCCTGATGGGCGGCGGCCGGGCGTGCCCATAGCCACCAAACGTCGCGGCCGAAGGACTCGGCGAGCAGTGCCAGGGCAAGTACGAGCAGGACTCCGCTCACGACGAGCGGCAGGATGCCGGCGGCCACGACCGTCAGCACCACGCCCTGCGTCGCGGTGACGACCTTGCGCCACCAACGCGCAGGCAGCGGCGCACGCATCCACGGCAGCGCCCACCCCGCTGCCAGGAAGGCATACCGAGCGGCACCGATCGTCAGCACCCACGCGCCATAGGCGGGGGCGAGGTACACGCTGAGGACGAGCATCAGGAACGCGTCGACCTCACCGTCGAACAGCGCGCCGAACGTGGCCGTTGTCCCTGTTCGTCGGGCGACCCAGCCGTCGACGGCATCCAAGGCGAGCGCCGATGCCGTGATCGCTACCAGCGAGGTGAGCACGGTCCGCTGCTCGTACGCGTCCGCGACGAGTGCCGCGACGCCGATGGCGAGCGTCGCCCGAGCCAGAGTCACACGATCTGCCGGAGCGAGCCGGACCAAGCGATGGCGGGTGAGGCCCTGAGCCAGCGCCGCGTCCATGATCGCGCCACAGGTCAGTCCGACGACCCAGCCGGTACGTCCGAGTCCGACCGTCGACGCGAGCGCGCTGAGCAGCAGGACCTGCGAGACCAGGGCTGTGACTGCTGTGACTGGGCCGGGGTGGACCGCCCCTCGGGTCCGAACGCCGCGAGCTAGCCGATGACCGCCCGCTCCGAGCAGAGAACGGCGCGTAACCACCTCAACGCCGGTGGCTGCAAGAACGGCATGAGCGTAATCGTCACGCTCGTCGATGGGCGGGATCCGCATGGTAGTGACGAGTCTCTCGCCGACCCGCCCCGCCTGTCATGGGCTGGGAGACGACTCTTTGGCGTACCACGCTGGACGCAGCCCGGCTCCCATACACGACTGCTGGAGTAGAGCCGCACGTATGTCAGCCTCGCGGTGACACGACTCGCTGCTGCACGCCGAATTCCGAGTAGCTGTCGGTCATGAAATGTCCGCCGGCGATCATGCGAACGCGGCCCACGCGGCGAGTCGAGGCGTCAACGTGCAGTTGAAGCCAGACCGGCACCGCCGGACTCATCAGCGCGAGGTCCGCCGTGACGCGGCCATCGACGTCGTGCTCGTCGAGTAGTTGGATCGAGCTGTCGTACCGGTTCCAGTCAAACCAGCTGCGAGTGTCGAACGCGCGGCTGCCGCCGCCGCCGCCGTAGCTGCTTCGCTGCCACCCGTGACCCGGTTCCGCTGACCACTGGGTGGCGCCGATGACGACCACGCGCGCACCGCTGTTGACGGAGTACGTCATGCTCTGTGGGGCGCTCAGACGATAGTGAATCTTCTCGAGCTCGCCGTGCTGACCGCTCGTCAGCGTCTCACCGACGCGAACGCCGGGAAGCGCCTGCATGCCGTTCACCGCGCCGGCGAGTAGTCGGCGCGCGAGGGTGCTCTTGCCCCGCTCCCAGCGGATCGGAAGCCGCAGTTCATGGTGATGGCCGGCCTGCAGCGTTGAGATCGACACCGCACGATGCGGACCGACGAGAGCGAATGTCCAGCACCCCGGACCGCACGATCGCCGCGAAGAACTGCCGACAATGGTGATCGGATCGGCGACCGGTCCCATGTTGGCGTTCAGCAGCTCGAGTCGCGCTTGCACGCCCCCTGGTGCGGGCGTTACCCACAGCGCGGCCAGAGCCGGGCCGAGCTCGCCGGCGACAGCGAGTTGCCTGGGGCCCGGACGGAGGATCGGACAGACCGTGGCCGTGCACAGCCCTGCCGATCGCTCGGGTCGCATGCCGGCGCCGGCTGACATCCCCATCGCGGCCATCGCGCCGGGCGGCTGTGACGCCGCTCCCGTGACCGTGAAGAGGCTCGGCGCGGCGAGCAGCAGCACGCCGAACACCGCTACGGGCGCCGTCGCCACCACTCCGGCACGCAAGCGGCTGCGCTGCGGCCCGCGGGACACGGCGCTGACCCGGCGCCGCCCGAAGCTCATCGCGGCGGCGGTGCGCGGCGACACCGGGCTGACCCGGCCGCCCGCGAAGCTCATCGCGGTGCGGGCGCGCGGGGCCAGTGTCAGCGCGAACAGCACCAGCAGCGGTCCCGTGTTGAGGTCGGTCGCCGTGCCGGCCCAGAACGGTCCACCGAGGCTCTGGCCCAACACCCAGTAGACGAGCGCGACCAGCCCGCCGACGGCCAGGGCAGGCCTCCGCAGCCGACGGCTCCACACGCCCGTCGCGATCGCGAGAGAGACGACTGCGAGTACGCCGGCAACCGTCCCGCCGTCGCCCTGCGTGGACTCGGCGACCCCGCGCTGCCAGCCCGCTAGCGCAGGTGGCGCGCTGCTTGCCATGTCGAGCAGCTGCGCGTGAATCGAGTTCGCCGAGCGATTCACATCGAGCAGCCAGAGAACAGCCGCCTCCAGCCACACCGCCGACCAGACGATGCGCCCGCCGCGGTCGCCGAGGAGGCCGCCGTCCGCGGCCGAGCGTTCGTGCCCACGCCGCCTCGGCCAGACGAGGATGCCGACCGCGACGTAGAGCAGGGCCGCACCGGGCGCGCCCATCAACGGCGATAGTGGAGACCCCGTGAAGTGCATCCCAAAGCCCTCCCCGAACCACCAGATCGAGAACCCCCACGCGAAGGAAGCCAGCAGCGCGGGGCGAAGCGCCGCCCCGCCGATCACCAGGCCAAGGCCGATCGCACACTGGATCGCTGCCGCGAGCGTGTTCCACAACGTCTGAGCGCCCGCGAAGAGATGCGCGAACGTCAGGATCGGCCCGCCGATGAGCGATGGCTGTCCAGACGCGTTGACCTCGAGCACCTGCGAAACGAACGCGTGGCCGTACATGTAACCCTGAAACTGCAGTAGTCCGTCGAGCAGCCAGAGGCAGCCGAGACCGATCTGTAGCGTGTTTCTGGTGATGATCGGGCGTGCGGGGGCCCGGCCCTCGGCGCGATGCGACCGAACCAGTCGCCCCGTGCGACTGCGGCCTGCCACTGCGCCGAGGGTCCCCGAGAATCCGCCCGGGCGAACTGACATGTGACCTGCCTCTACTTGATCGTCAATTTGCCTTCCATCCCGGCTGCACGGTGACCCGGTACGGAGCAGTAGTAGGTGTATGTCCCGGCCGCGAGCTTCACGTCGAAGCTCTTCGTCCCTTTGACAAAGATCGGCGTCTTTCCGAGGATCTTGTTCGTCGAGTTGATCAGGACCACGTCATGTTCGAGCGGGGCGTTGTTGGTGAACGAGATCGTGTCGTTTCCGGTGTTACCGGTGAGGTTGCTTTCGGTGAACTTCAGAAGCCCCGTCGGATTGGCTTCCACGTTGATCACACTCGCAGTGGCTGTGGCTGCAGGCGCGGTCTTCTGTGCAGGTGTGCTCTTGGGCTTCGTCCCAGTCGATGCCGAGCCGGTCGGCTTCGGGGCGGCTTTGACCGGCGGCAGCGCGCCGGTGGCGCCGAGCCGGTAGGCGATGATCAATGCCTGTTGGCCCGCTGCTTGCGGGAAGCTGCCCGCGGTTATCAGCGTGTTCCCCGCGACCATGACGGGCGCGTTCGTGTTCGCGGACAGTTTCGTTTTGAAGAGTTCCTTGCCGCTAGAGGATTCCAATCCGTAAAGAGTGCCGTCGAACGTGGTGGTGAACACAACGTTGTTGGCGAGCGTCGCCGCGCCGTAAGCCGAGGTCGGGAGCTTCTTGTCCCACTCGACGTTGCCCGTGGCCGCGTTGACCGCGACGAGTTCCCCCGTCCCGGCGCCGAAGCCGCCGACGAATTCGCCTTCGAGGCTGCTCTGGCTCTTGTACTTCACCGCGAGGTTGTTGACGGCCGCATACACCGTCGCGCCGTTGGAGGCCAGCGGCGACTCGATCCCGCCGAGGTCGCCCGGCTCGAGCGTCAACGGCAGTTTGAACTTCGAAGGTTCCTTTTCGGCTTCGACGCCGATCGCATCATGCCCGTTGTGGATGCCGACCGGCCGCTTCCATACCAGCTTGCCGGTTTCCCTGTCGACCGCGACGAGGATGCCGGCCTTGCCGCCGTCGATCACGATCGGTGTGCCTTTGTCGCTCGCGAGGATCGGCGCGTTCTGCAGGTCGTAATCGGAGACATCGTGCGGGGTCAGCTGGTAGTTCCAGACCATTTGGCCGGTCTGGGCGTTGAGCTTGACGATCGAGTTGGTGAAGGGGTCCGGTCCCGGGCGGCTCGAGCCGAACGGGAACTTCTTCGTCCCCAGGAACGGAGCGGGGTTCGCGACTCCGATGTACAGGTTGCCTTCATTGTCGAAGCTCGGCGGCGCCCACAGCCCGCCGCCGGAGTTGATGTTCGTGTGCTGTGCGGACCAGAGGTTCTTGGGGACCGTTTCGAACTTCCACTTAGTGGCTCCCGTTTCGCCACTCAGAGCCCACAGGATCCCCTGGCCGTTTCCGGCGTAGAAGGCCTTCGTGTTCCCGGGGACGGTCGAGATGTACACCGTGCCGTTGTTGTAGCCGGGCGCCATGTCGATACCCTCGTTGTTGTTGCGAGTCAGCTTCTTCATCCACAGCTGTTCGCCGGTCGCAGCCTTGAGCGCGAACGCAGAGTCGGTTGTCGCGCCGAACACGGTGCCGTTCGCCACCGTCACGCCGTTGGGTCCCTCGTTTGGCGAGTTGTACTTCTTGCTCCACATGACCTTGCCTGTGGCGAGGTTGATCGCAAACACGTTCGACGCCAGGTCCTGCGTGTAGACGACGCCGTTCGAGACGACCGGTGTCGCCGCGTAGGCGCCGAAGGTTCCGGTCGCGGTGATCGGGACCGTCCAGGCGACGCCGAGCGTTGACACATTCGATGCGTCGATCGGCCCGCCGGCGGCCCGCGTGTTCTGCGCGTCCGCACCTGGGAGTTCCCAACTCGTCGACGGCGTCGGCGCGCTCGCGGCGGTGGCGCCGCTGTTTTTGCTGCTGCCGCACGCGGCCAGCAGCAGCGCGAACGTCACGACCAGCCCGGCGCCCGCGAGCAGTCGCCAAATGCCAGTTGCG
>DATAYP010000033.1:0-2394 GCA_036272475.1 Solirubrobacteraceae bacterium
GCCGAGCGCGACCCGCACGCTGGTGATCATGCCGTCCTTCGTGTCGAGCACCAGCGCGACCGAGACGAGCGCGAACTCGTACGACGCGCGGTCTCGCACCTTTCGATAGGCGTGGCGGCCCGGCGGTGGCGGCGGGAGCGCGACGGCGGTGATCATCTCGCCGGCGCGCAACGTCGTCTCGATGTGCGGGGTGTCACCCGGGAGCACGTGGAAGTCCGCGGTCGCAATTCGCCTCGAGGTATTTCCCTCGCCGACCACTTGGATTTCCGCATCGAGCGCCGCCAGCGCCACGGCCATGTCGGACGGATGGGTCGCGATGCACGCGTCGCTCGCGCCGAGGATCGCGTGCCCCCGGTTGAACCCCCCGATCGCGGAGCATCCGGAGGCGGGCTCACGCTTGTTGCACCGGGCCGCCGTGTCGTAGAAGTACGGGCAGCGGGTGCGCTGAAGCAGGTTGCCGCCCATCGATGCCTTGTTGCGTAGCTGTCCCGACGCACCGGCGAGCACCGCCCGCGCCAGCACCTCGTAGCGCCTCCGGACGCGCATGTCGGAGGCGACAGCGGTGTTCCTCGCTTGCGCCCCGATGCGCAGCCCGCCGTCGGGAAGATCCTCGATCGCCGCAAGCGGCAGCCGGCTGATGTCGATCAGATGCGTCGGGCGCTCGATCTCGAGCTTCATCAGATCGAGCAGGTTCGTGCCGCCGCTGATGAACTTGGCGCCGGTCCTCGACGCGGCGGCGACGGCGCTCGCCGAGTCGCTCGCCCGCTCGTACGTGAAGGCTCTCATGGGCGCTCCTCGTTATCACCGTTGGTGTATTGGCGTATCGCCACGAGGATGTTCGGGTAGGCGGCGCATCGGCAGATGTTGCCGCTCATCCGCTCGCGAATTTCCGCGTCGCTCAGCTCGATCTCCTGCGATGCGATATCGGGCGTGACGTTGCTCGGCTCGCCCGCGCGCACCTCGCCGAGCATGCCGATCGTCGAGCAGATCTGCCCGGGCGTGCAGTAGCCGCACTGAAACCCGTCACACTCGACGAACGCGGCCTGCAACGGATGCAGCGCGCCGATGGCACCAATACCTTCGATCGTGGTGATCTCGTCACCTTCGTGCATGACGGCGAGCGCCAGGCAGGCGTTCACCCGGCGGCCGTCGATGAGCACCGTGCAGGCCCCGCATTGCCCATGGTCGCAACCCTTCTTCGTTCCCGTCAAGTCAAGCCGCTCGCGCAACACGTCGAGCAGGGTCTGCCGGGGATCGAGTTCCAGGGCGTACTCGCGGCCATTGACCTTCAGCGTCGTTGCGACCAAAGAAGTAGTGGCCTCCGTGTCCGTGCTGGGTGTTGTTGTTGCGGCTATGTCCGTCTCCGATCGGGTCGGTGGCCCATTTGCGGCGCGCAGAACCGGCTAGGAGTACCGGCGGGCTGCGAAGATTTGGTCTGCCGCGACTATCGCGTCGAGCGCGTCTATGAGCATCCGTGAGGTCCCCAGCATGAGTCCCTGGTCTCCGGCCAGCCAAGAGCAAGGCGTGCTCCTGGGCCGCGAAGCCGAGCGCGCGAGCCTCGATCGGCTGGTCGGCGACGTGCGAGGTGGCGAGAGCCGGGCCCTGGTCCTACGCGGCGAGGCCGGCGTGGGCAAGACGGCGCTGCTCGACTATCTCGCGCAGCAGGCAGCCGGCTGCCGAGCTGCCCGCGTGGCGGCCGTTGAGTCGGAGATGGAGCTGGCGTTCGCGGCGCTCTATCTGCTGTGCGGGCCGATGCTGGATCGACTCGATCACCTGCCAGCCCCCCAGCGAGACGCGCTTGCGACCGCTTTCGGCGTGCAGGCGGGGCCGGCCCCAGACCGGTTCCTGGTGGGGCTGGCCGTCCTCGGCCTGCTCTCCGCGACGGCTGAGGAGCAGCCGCTCGTCTGTGTGGTCGATGACGCTCAGTGGCTCGATCGTGCGTCGGCGCAGACGCTCGCTTTCGCGGCTCGACGCCTCTCGGCCGAATCGGTCGCGGTCGTCCTTGCCGTGCGAACCCCGGCCGATGAGACGGAACTGCATGGACTGCCGCAGCTGTTGGTCGGCGGTCTCGGCGAGGCGGATGCCCGGCGGCTGCTGAGCTCGGTGTTCCCCGCGATGCTCGACGAGTACGTGCGTGACCGGATCGTCGCGGAGACTGGCGGAAATCCCCTTGCGATCCTGGAGCTGCCCCGCGGCCTGACGCCCGAGGAGCTCGCCAGCGGCCTCGTGTTCGCGCCAGGTCGCGGGCTCGCTAGCGAGATCGAGAACAGCTTCGCCAGACGCTTCTCGGGCCTGCCACCCGACACGAAGCGGCTGCTACTGATTGCGTCGGCCGAGCCGCTGGGAGACCTGGTGCTCGTACGGCGCGCCGCCGAGCGGCTCGGAGTCAGTCTG
>DATAYP010000034.1:0-1805 GCA_036272475.1 Solirubrobacteraceae bacterium
AGGCGGCGACTCACGGCCTCGCGCACCCCCTGTGGCAGGGTGCTCTGGTCCCACCGGCCACCACTTTCGTCGACGTGGCGCAGGGCCTCGATGAGGAAGAACGGGTTGCCACCCGTGACTGAGGCCAACGCCCGGGCCAGCTCTTCGTCGTTGTAGCCGGCCTCGGCGACATATGCGGTCACGTCGTCCTCGTCGAGGCCGCTGAGCTGAAGGCGGTTAGCGGTGCCAGAACCAGCACTGCGGTGAAGGTCGGCAAGCATCGCCGCCAGCGGGTGGGAGCGGTCGAGGTCGGTGCTGCGATATGTGCCGACGACCTGCACGCGAGCCTGCTCGCCGAAACGCAGAAGATGCCGCAGTAGAAGCAGCGTGGGTTTGGCTGCCCAGTGAAGGTCATCGAGAATCAGGACGACGGGCGCGCTGGCCGACGCGATTCCCAACAGCGCAACGACGGCGTCGAAAAGTGCGTAGCGTTCGGTGTCCGGATCGGCGCGGGTCGGCGCGGCGAGGTCAGGTAGGACATCGGCCAGCCCGGGAACCAGTGGGAGGAGTGCCTCCACGCCGCGCAGGCTTCGAAGCCGACTGGTACCGAGGCACGGCACCAGCGAACGCAGCGCTTCCGCGAACGGCTGGTACGGCGCACCGAGGTCTTCGTCACAACGGCCGTAAATCACCAGCGCGCCTTGGTCGTAGGCCTGTCGGGACCATTCGCCGGCCAGTCGCGTCTTGCCGACACCTGGTTCGCCGGCGATCAACAGCGCGTTCGCTTCACCGGCAAGCGCGGTCTGCCACGCGGAAAAAAGCCGCTCGAGCTCGCGCCCGCGCCCGACGAACGGCCCGGGGCCGGCCAGCACCGTGGGCAGGCTTGGGCGCTGCATGGGCTCATCGGTTGGGACTGCCTCACGATGGTCGTCAACGGTTTCGAGTCGGAGCTCGAAGACGTGCTCCGGGCGCGCGAGGTTGCGCAGCTCGCGCATTCCGAGATCGGTGAGCACAACGTCGTCGGGAAGTGAGTCGATGACGAGCTCGGCGATCGCGCCCGAGCAAAGGATCTGGCCACCCATAGCGAGCGACCGCAGGCGCGCGGCGCGATTGACCGCCCGACCGAAGTAGTCGCCGTCGCGGAGCTCGACCTCCCCGGTGTGCAATGCGACGCGAACACGCACGGGCTCCCGCAGCGCCCACGGTTCGTGGACGATCGCTTCCTGCAGCTCAATGGCGGCGGCAGCAGCAGCCGACGGCCGCTCAAAGACTGAGAACGTGGCATCGCCCTCACCGCGCGTCTTGATCAGCCGTCCTCCGCGTGACGTGACGACCTGTTCGACGAGCTCGTCGTGTCGTGCGAGCGCCAGCGCCATGGCGTCGGCGTCCGCCTCCCATGCGGCCGTCGACCCCTCGATGTCCGTCAGCAAAAAGGTCACCGCGCGAGTCATCGACGGAAGCTGTTGTGTCGCAGGGGCTTCCAGTGCCGTGTCCTGCGCGACGATCGCGGCCTCGAGCCGGCGAAGGTCGGGTCCGGGGTCCACCCCCAGTTCATCGGCGAGCAGGGCCCGCGCCCGCTGGTAAGCGCCAAGGGCTTCACCCTGCCTGCCGGCGCGGTAGAGCGCGAGCATCAGCTGGCCCCATCGCCTCTCGCGCAGCGGCGCATCGGCCACGGCGGCCTCGAGCTCGCCGATGATCTCCGCGGCGCGGCCCGTCGCCAGCAGCGCGTCGGCCCGATCCTCAACTAGCGCGGCATGGCTTTCGATCCACCGCGTTTTTTCTGATGCTCCCCGCCGGCCATCGGGCAGTTCGGGGATTCCGCGCCA
>DATAYP010000035.1:0-36794 GCA_036272475.1 Solirubrobacteraceae bacterium
CAGTCGCCAAATGCCAGTTGCGGAGGTGCGCTCACTGATCACGGCGCGATCGTCGCGACGGCGTCGCTGTGTTGGGTGAATGCTCATGGTTTCTCCTTCGGGTCACGGAGGCGTGGCTTCGCTGTGAGCAGTGTCTCGGGCCTCGCCGCGGCTGTCATCGGCCGGAAGGGGGCTCTTTCGCGTACCACTGCTGGAGCAGCCGACGGCTCCGACACGACCGGTGAGGTAGAGCGCAGGCGCGAGCCGCTGGCGTTGCGCGGACTTACGCGGCCTGGGCTGCGGCGACGCCGGATCCAGCTGCTCCCGGTCGAGCACGTCGACTTCCACGACGCGGGCACCCTCGGGGGCAGAGGCGATCAGCCCGGGCGCTAGCTACTGAACGGGAATCACAGCCGCGACCAGGGTCCCCCCGTCCGGCGGGCTGTCCACCCGGAGGGTTCCGTCGAGTGCGCCCAGCCGGTCGCCGAGCCCGAGCAGGCCGCTTCCGTCCGGGCGGGCGCCCCCGACTCCGTCGTCGCGCACCTGCACCAGGAGGCTGCCGTCCGTGACTCGTGCGGTGACCTCCGCATGATGGGCGTGGGCGTGCTTCGCCACGTTGGTCAGCGCCTCGGCCACGAGGAAGTACGCGGTCGCCTCGACCGCGGGGGGGAGGCGGTCCACCGACACGCCGATATCCACCGGGAGCGGCATCCGAGTGGCCAGCGCGACCACTCCCGCGCGCAATCCTCCGCGCGTGTGGACGGTGGGGAGGATGCCGTGCGCGAGCTCGCGCAACTCAGCGGTTGCGTGCTCGGCATGCTGCACCGCCTCCGAGATGAGCGCGGGCGCGTCGTCCGCGTCGGTCTCAAGGGCATGGCGGGCGAGCTTCAGCGTGACGACCGTGTGAACCAGGCGTTGCTGGGCCCCGTCGTGCAGGTCGCGGACGACGCGTCGGCGCTCCTCGTCGGTGGCCGCGATGATCCGCGCACGCGAGGCGGCCAGCTCTGAGCGTGCCTGGGCGTTCGAGATCGCGGTGGCGACGAGCTCGGTGAACTCCGCGATCCGCGATCCGGCATCCGCCGGGAGCGGCTCCTCTCTCACCGTCGCCGCTGTCATCGAACCCCACAACTGGCCGTCGACGACGATCGGGCAGCCGACGGCGGAGCCGACCCCGCTCTCGCGCGCAGAGGCTCCGATCCGACTTGTCACATGCGAGTAGTCGTCGATGTGGGCGAGCTGCCAGGTGTCACGGACCATCGCCGCGACGTCTTCCCCTTGGAGGTTCAGGTGTGTGCCAACAGGAAAGGCATCGGCGAGCTCGCCCCATATCGCCACGATCGTGGCATTGCCATCGCGCTCGTAGCGGAGCATCGTCGCGTTCTCCACACCCAGGAGTAGCGCCACCTCCTCGGCCACCTGTGCGAACACATCCGCCGGTGGGGACCTGCGGGCAACCAGTGTTGCCACCCGTCGCAGGGCGGCCTGCTCCTCGGCGAGCCGTCCCAGCTCCGCGCGGGCCTCGGCGTTGGAGATCGCGGTCGCCACCAGCTCAGTGAAGGCCGCGATTCTCGACTCGGTGTCGGGCGGCAGCGGCTCGTCTCGGTTCGACGAAGCGATCATCACGCCCCAGGGACGCCCGTCGACGACGATCGGGGCGCCGACCGCTGAGCGGGTTCCGAGTGGGCGGGTTATCTTGGCGACCGCGCCGGAGGCTTTGCCGTGATCGTCCATGCGCGCTGGTCGACCGGTTTTGAAAACGTGCGCCGAGACGCTCGCGCCATCGAGCGCGGTGCGTGTGCCCAGCGGGACGGCGCCTCCCGCCCGGCTCCAGCTGCCCACACCAATCGAGGCGTCGCTGTCATAACGCCCCATGTACGTAGCGTCGACGTCGAGCAGCAGCCCGACCTCCTCGGTGACCGCCTGGAACAGCTCAGGCGGAGAGACGCCGCGCGCGACGAGGGTGGCCACGCGGCGCAGGGCGGCCTGCTCGTCGGCCAGTCTGCCGCGTTCGACCTCCGAGCTTTCGACGCGGCCGCGGGTGATCCGCAGCACCGCCCCCACAAAGACCCCGATGGCGATGTACATCGCGGTCACGAGGTAGTTCACCCACTCCCGTGAGCTGAACGCTCGATACGGCGCGATGTAGAACGAATCGATCGCCACGGCAGCAGCCAGGGCCAGCGGGACACCGAACTGGGGTCCCAGCCGCCAGGCGGCGACGCCTACCGCGCCGGCGAGCAGCAGGCACCAGAGGACGACGATTGCTGTTTCGCCTCGCAGCGGCACCGCCGCCACCGTCCCAGCGAAGAAAGCCGCGCTGGCGACGAACGCCACCGCAGCGGCGGCGACCCGATGCCCCCTCAATCCGCGCGCGCCTTCGCCCACACGCCAAGGCTAGCCAACGGCCGCGCCATCGACAGGGCCGCCCGAGCGCCTCGGTGGAGAAGGGCCGAAGTAGGGCTGACCCCAACCCGGACGCTACGGCGCGCCGGCCAGTTACCTCGCGCACGTCCGTCTAGACACGGCCGCGACGCTGCTTCGCGACACGGGGGCGCCCGCGGGGCTGATCGCCGAGAGGGTCGGCTACACGTCGGAGGCCGCGGTCAGCCGGGCGTTCAGGAGCCGATACGGCAAGCCCCCGGCGCGCTGGCGCCAGGCGGCGCGGATGGCCCTGACGGTCAGCCGAGCTACTCGCCGGCGAGGGAGACGTGCGCACCGGGCCACGTGGGGTTTTCCATACCCATCGGTCCGGAAACCCCGACGCGGACTTCGGGAGCGTTGGTATGGACCCGGGCACGCCGCGGGTCAAGCATGAGCAGCGACCTTGGACGGCGCCCGAGATCTCAGCACCGGGCGCCGATACGACTGACAGAAAGGCTCGACATGGCCACTGCTACGAACGTCACGAAGGCGGGTCGCTACCTGTTGCGTGACACCCATCTGAACCATGGCACGGCCTTCACGCGCGAGGAGCGCGCGGCGTTGGGGCTCGAGGGCTTGCTCCCGCCCGGCGTGCTGTCGCTCGAGGAGCAGGCGCAGCGCGCCTATGAGCAATACGGCGAGCAGCCGACAGATCTCGCGAAGAACGAGTTCCTGGCGGCGCTGCACGATCGCAACGAGATCCTCTACTACAAGATTCTCGAGGACCACCTGACCGAGATGCTGCCGGTCGTCTACGACCCCGTGGTTGCGGAGGCGATCGAGCGCTACAGCCACGAGTTCCAACGCCCGGATGGTGTCTACCTGTCCGTCGACGACATCGACGGGGTCGAGACCGCATTTCGCAACTACGGTCTCGGCGCAGACGACGTCGACCTGCTGGTGGCGACCGACGCCGAGGAGATCCTCGGGATCGGCGACTGGGGCAGTAACGGGATGGACATCTCGATCGGCAAGCTCGCGGTCTACACCGCGGCGGCTGGAATCCACCCCGACCGGGTGATCCCCGTGATGATCGATGTCGGCACCGACCGCGAGTCGCTGCTGAACGACCCGCTGTACGTCGGCAACCGCCACAGCCGGGTGCGTGGTGACCGCTACGACCGGCTGGTCGCGGCCTACGTCGACACCGCGAGCCGGCTCTTTCCCGACGCGCTGTTGCATTTTGAGGACTTCGGTCCGTCCAACGCTCGGCGGATCCTCACGGAATACCGCGAGAAGGCACGGATCTTCAACGACGACATGCAGGGAACCGGCGCGATCACGCTAGCCGCGATCCTGGCGGGGATGCGCGTGTCCGGCTCACGGCCGAGCGAGCAGCGGGTCGTGATCTTCGGCGCCGGGACCGCCGGGGTTGGGATCGCCGACCAGATCCGGACGGTGATGGTGGCCGATGGTCTCAGCGACGATGACGCGACCCGCCACTTCTGGCTGGTGGACAAGCAGGGTCTGCTCGTGGATGACATGGGCGATCTGCGGGACTTCCAGCAGGCGTACGCGCGGCCGCGCTCGGAGGTCTCGACCTGGGGCGCCGGCGCGACGATCGACCTTGCCGAGGTGGTCGCCAAGGTGCATCCGACGATCATCGTCGGCACCTCGACCGTGGGCGGAGCTTTCACGGAGCAGATCGTGCGGGAGATGGCCAAGCATGTCGAGCGGCCGATGCTGTTCCCGCTGTCCAACCCGACGGAGCGGATCGAGGCGATCCCTGCCGACGTGATCAAGTGGACCGACGGCCGCGGTCTGGTCGGGACCGGCACGCCCTGGCGACCGGTTTCATACAAGGGAGTCGATTACCGGATCGGTCAGGCCAACAACGCTTTGATCTATCCCGGGATCGGGCTGGGAACGATCGTGGCGCGCGCGAGTCATGTGACTGACGGCATGTTGCTCGCGGCGTCGCACGCGATCGCGGGGCTGGTCGATGTCAGTCACCTTGGTGCCGGGCTTCTACCTGAGGTCGAGAACCTCCGAGCGGTGTCGGCGACGGTCGCGGTCGCGGTTGTCCGCCAGGCCGTCGAGGACGGCGTCGCCCAGGGGGGGCTGTCTGATCCAGTTCAGGCCGTGCAGGACGCGATGTGGCAAGCCATCTACCCGGAGGTGAAGTGATGGCGATCGTCGTCGAGAACAAACTGCACTTCGTCCCGATCGGAACGGGCGCGAGCGGCAATCGCGTCGAGAGCGACTCGATGGGTCAGGTCGATGTGCCCGCAGAGCACTACTGGGGCGCACAGACCCAACGGTCGCTGATCCACTTCTCGATCGGCGATGACCACAGGCCCAAGGCCGTCTACCACGCCTACGGGTATGTGAAGAAGGCCGCCGCGATCGTCAATGCCGAGGCGGGCCGGCTCGACCGAGAGCTCGCGGACGCGATTGTCGCAGCCGCCGATGAGGTGATCGCCGGCAAGCTCGACAGCGAGTTCCCACTCTACGTCTGGCAGACGGGCTCGGGAACCCAGTCGAACATGAATGTCAACGAGGTGATCGGCAACCGCGCGAGCCAGTTGCTCGGCGGCGAGCTCGGGTCCAAGCACCCGGTGCACCCCAACGACCACGTCAACATGGGCCAGTCCTCCAACGACACGTTCCCGACGGCGATGCACATCGCGACGCTGCAACAGGTCGGTGAACACACGCTCCCGCAGCTCGGCGAACTCACGGAGGCCGTCTGGTCGAAGGCGGTGGAGTGGGTGGATGTCGTCAAGATCGGCCGCACCCACCTGCAGGATGCAACGCCGCTGACCGTAGGGCAGGAGTGGTCCGGCTGGGCCACACAGCTGAAGGACGCTAGAAGCCGGCTGGAACAGGCGCTCGACGCCGTTCGCGCGATCGCTGCCGGCGGCACCGCCGTCGGCACTGGGCTAAACGCCCCGCAGGGCTTCGGCGAGCAGATCGCGGCAAAGCTCGCCGAGCTCACGCAGCTGCCGCTGAAGACCGCGCCGAACAAGTTCGCGGTGCAAGGCTCACTCGACGGGATGGTCGCCGTCAGTGCCGGCCTGCGCGGCGTCGCCGTTGCGCTGATGAAGATCGCCAACGACATGCGCTGGCTGGCCTCTGGACCCCGAGCTGGGCTCCACGAGCTGCGGCTCCCCGCCAACGAGCCGGGCTCCTCGATCATGCCCGGGAAGGTCAACCCGACCCAGCAGGAGGCAATGGTGATGGTCTGCCTGCAGGCGACAGGCGAGGATTCGATCGTCGCCGCCGCGGGCGCGCAGGGCAACTTCGAGCTCAACGCGATGCGCCCGATCATCATCAACAACGTCCTGCACTCGGCGCGCATCATCGGAGACGCCTGCGAGAAGCTCCGCCGCTTCAGCGTTGTCGGGACCGAGCTCGACCCCGACAAAGTCAGCGAATACGTCGGGCGCTCGCTGATGCTCGTCACGGCTCTCAGCCCGCACATCGGCTACGACAAGGCGTCCGCGATCGCGCACAAGGCCGACGGCGACGGCACCACGCTACGCGAGGCCGCACTCGCTCTCGGTGTCGACGCGGCGCAGTTCGACCGCGTCGTCGACCCCAAGACGATGGTCGGGGATCCTCGGCGGGACCTCGGGCTCGAGCCGGCAAAGGGGGGCAAGGCCGCGCGATGACAGCGGAGGTCTGGGCCCCCCAGCGCGCGCCGGGCCGATCCCCGCATGAGACGCATCGCTCTCCCTCTCAGCTCACGATGAAGGGAAATCCGTACGAAGGTCTACCTGCGGTCCCGAGTTTTCAACTGCAGAGCAGCCTCATTGCCGATGGCGAGACATTGCCGGTCGCCCAACGCAGCGGGAGCTTCGGGGCCGGCGGAAGCGACACGTCGCCCGATCTTGCGTGGTCGGCATTTTCCGAGGAGACCCGGAGCTTCATCGTCACTATGTACGACCCCGACGCGCCCACGCCCAGCGGACTCTGGCACTGGGCGGTGACAAACATTCCCGCCGGCGTTACATCGCTGCCGGTTGGAGCCGGTGACAGCGACGAAACGCTGCCGGCCGGGGCGAGGCATCTGCGCAATGACGATGGGTTGCGTCGCTACCTCGGTGCGGCACCGCGACCCGGCGAACCACCACATCGCTACTACGTGTGCATCACGGCCTTGAAGACTCTGACTGCAGGCGTTTCCGACACGACGAGCCCTGCGATGGCTCTCTTCGAGACCGTGCCAAACACGATCGGGAGAGCGATGCTGGTTCCGGTGTACGGGGCGTGAGCGGTGACGGCCCTGGCGGCGCATCACGCACCCGCGTCCATCCAGCCTGACTGCAACGGACTCGCTTTTCAACCTAACTGCGCCCCCACCCAGCAACCACTACTCGGGAGATCACCGTGAGCACCACTACGAGCACTTCACAGGTCGCGACATCAGGCGCGCCTGACACAGGGATGGAGACCGGTCGCGCGGCGAGCGACCCGACAGGCCCGACGGGCCGCTTGGCGACGTGGCTCGCCGTCACAACGCTGAGCGATGTTCCCGCCGGCGTTCAGGAGCGCGCCAAGCATCTGCTGCTCGACGGTGTCGGGTGCGCGCTTGTGGGCGCGCAGCTGCCGGTCTCGCGCATCGGCGTGGAAGGCGTGTCGGCGTTCGATCCCGCTGGGCCGGCGGCGCTGATCGGCTGGGGCGAGCGAACCACCAGCCCACAATCGGCGGCGATGGTGAACTCCAGTTTCATTCAGGGGTTCGAGCTCGACGACTTCCACCCGGAAGCGCCGCTGCACAGCAATTCTCTGGTTCTGCCGGCCATGCTTGCCGCGGCGCCACACGTTGGTCACGTTTCGGGGGAGCAGTTGCTGCTCGGCGCGATTCTGGGCTACGAGACGGGGCCGCGCGTCGGTTTGGCGTTGGGTGGCCTCGACATGCTGTCGCGAGGTTGGCATTCGGGCGTGGTCTTCGGCCCGCTCGCGGCCGCCGCTTCGGTGGGATCGCTGTACGGGCTCGACGCGGCCGCGTTCGAGGATGCGCTCGGGATCGGCGCCACGCAATCCGGCGGGCTGATGTCGGCGCAGTTCGAGTCGATGGTCAAGCGCATGCAACACGGGTTCGCCTCGCGCGACGGCCTGGTAGCCGCGGCGCTCGCTGCAGCGGGCTATGTCGGCATCAAGCGCGTCTTCGAGCGAAAGTACGGCGGGTGGCTGTCCACGTTCGGCCAGGGCCACGACACCTACCCCGAGCAGATCTACGCCGGTCTCGGCACGGTCTGGCACACCGAACGGATCGTGATCAAGCCATACGCCGCCATGGGCCTTCTGCACCCGGGGATCGATGCCGCGCTGCAGCTACGCGCAGAGCTGAACGTGAGCGAGATCAAGCAGATCGACATCGACATGCCCGAAGCGGCCTACGGACACGGAGGCTGGAAGGCCGAACGCCCGCTGCAGGCGATTGGCGCGCAGATGAACGTCGCCTATGCGGTGGCCGTCGCGCTGCTCGACGGGGAGGTCCTGATCGATCAATTCTCCGAGAAACGGATCAACAGCGACGACGTGTGGAACCTCATCGACCGGACGCAGACCCATCACCAGCGCGCCTACGACAAGCTTCCAATCGACGAAAGACTCACAACGCAGGTACGCGTAACGCTCCGCGACGGCAGCACCCACGCCGCGACAGTCGCACACCCGCGAGGCAACGGTAAGAATGCACTGCCCAATCCGGAGATTCGCGAGAAGTATCGTGAGCTGACCAAGGACGTGATCGCCGCGGACCGCCAAGCCGCGATTGAAAACGCAGTCCTGAATCTCGACGCGGTCAACGACGTCAGTCAGCTGGTGGCCCTGCTAACCCCGCCGGTGCGCTCGCCGCTCGACTGACAACGTGGAATCCCCACGCATCGCGTGTCTACATATCTTTGCTCTCCTGGAGGCTCTCGCCCGCGGCGGGCAGCGTCCACACAGGGAGGTGGTTCGGGTCGTCTGTGTCGAAGAACATCACGTCGGCGCCGGGAGCCGTTGCCGCGAGCGAGTCCGCCTCCGCTTCGGCTTCACCGAGCGAGGCGTGTGTTGAGCGCCGGAATGCCGACGAGGGACCCTCGGTGGCGGCAAAGGCTCCCTCGTACGGGAACACGTAGATCTGGGAGCGGGCGCCGCCATGCAGACGCACCCACCGGCCGAACAATGGGTCAACGATCCTCAGCTCCTCGGGCCTTCCCGAGACGCTCCAGGATCGAGCTTCGTTCGAGTTGCTTCACCGACCGCGCGGCGCTGCTTCGCCCAGCGAGATCGTCGCGCGCTGTGCCTCCACGCTGAACGGTGAAATGCCTGAGACAGGCGGCGCGGCGTCGGATGGCATCCGCCGGCGGGCCTCCCAGGCTCCGCCCTGCGGCCGCCAGCTCCGGCGAGCCCGGGCACCGACCAGCGCTCACAGATGTTCGGAAAGGTGTTCGGATTTGTCAGTGGCAACGATCCGAACACCGGATCTGGACGTCGGTCGGACAAGCCGGGACACAAAAGCGCCGCTGAGAACTGCTTTTCCATGCGCTCGAGTGGACTCGAACCACCACGGGCCGTTAAGCCCACAAGGCCCTCAACCTTGCGCGTCTACCAATTCCGCCACGAGCGCAGAGGCGCGAGTATATCCCCGGGCAGCGGGCCGGCAGCCGGCCGTGCGGGGCATACGGTTGCGCCTGCTCGGGTGCTCCTTGCATCCGTCCACGGGCGGCGCTACAGTGCGAACACGTGTTCGTTTCCGGCCACAGCCAAGCCCAAGAGGGAGCCTCCTAGCCATGGATCTGACCAAGCGCCAGCAGGAGATTTTCGAGTTCATCCGCAAGTACTCGGCGAAGTACGGCTATCCGCCGACGGTGCGCGACATCGGCAAGGCAGTCGGCCTCGCGTCGTCCTCGACTGTTCATGCGCATCTCGCGAACCTCGAGAAGATCGGACTGCTTCGCCGGGACCCGTCGAAGCCTCGTGCGATCGAGCTGCTCGACCGGGCGGTAGGGACTGCGGTCGATAGCGTGCGCGGCATCGTCCGTGGTGAGGGGCTGCCGCTGCTGGGCACGGTCGCCGCGGGCCAGCCGATCCTTGCCGAGGAGAACATCGAGGAGTACGTGTCGGTTCCCGAGATGGCGGGCGGGGGAGACGGCGGGTATCTGCTCCGCGTGCGCGGCGACTCGATGAAGGACGCGGGGATCCTCGAAGGGGACCTGGTCGTGGTCCATCAGCAGGACACCGCGCAGGACGGAGACATCGTCGTGGCGCTCTTGGGCGAGGAGGCGACGGTCAAGCGCTACTTCCGCGAATCCGACCACGTGCGGCTGCAGCCCGAAAACGACGCCCTCGAGCCGATACGCAGCAAGGAGGTCAAGGTGCTGGGACGCGTCGTCGGGCTGCTGAGGAGCGTCTGACCAGCCGCGCCTCCGCGCTGATCACGTGCCGTCGCAGCTCTTCACAGGCGTCCCGCTGCGCGGTAACGTGGACGGGCAGGTCAGGCAGCCGCGGAGGTATCGCCTTCGAGGAAAGTCCGGACATCAAAGGGCAGGGTGGTCGAGGTATCGACCCGGGGAAACCCGCGGGAAAGTGCCACAGAAACAAACCGCCGACGTCCGCCGTCCCACGTGAACGGCGGGCGGGCAAGGGTGAAATGGTGCGGTAAGAGCGCACCAGCGTCGCGGTGACGCGGCGGCTGGGCAAACCCCACCCGATGCAAGGCCGAACGGGACCGTTTGCAGGTGACCCGCCGAGGTCCAGGTAGGCCGCAGAGATGGATGGCTGCTCAACGACAGAATCCGGCTTATCGACCTGCTAAGGAAAAGCCCCGCTCCGGCGGGGCTTTTCTATACGTCGAGTCGCCGTGGGGCGTCGTCTTGGCCATCCACGTCGACGTCGCGACAACGGACCTGACCTCGACGGTCGGCGCCGGACCCGCGACTCATGTCCGCCTGAACGCCAGCATCGTGCTCGCTTCGATGCGCGCGTATGGCGCGCTGGGGTGCGCGGCGTCCCAGTCGAAGTCGTAGAGCTCGCGGGGGTAGTCAGCGAATCCTTCTGCGTCCGGACTGCGCGGGTCCATCTCAACCGCGCGACCGTGGACGATGATCAGGAACGTCTCGAGCCCGCGGGTGACAGCGCCGCTGACCGCCGGGTTCGCCCTGATGTTGCGAAACCGAGCCGAGTTCTCGGCCGAGCCGAACCAGAAGTGAGCGCGAAAGAAGAGCCCGTCGACCGGCGCGACGCGCGGCTCGCCGGACGGCGTGACGGTCGCAAGGTCCAGGACCTGCACACCCGCAAGTTCTCTGCAGACAGCGCCGGCGTCGAGTCGCGTCTCGCTTCCCCAGATCGAGCGGAGGTGCTCGCCGGCACGCGCGTAGCTCGCATCGAGCAGGTGCTGCAGGGCCCGGAGGTCCTCATCCGTCTCGTACATCCGCCGCCGCTATCGCATCCGGGTGCGAGCAGGCATCCTGGCCTCAGAGGTCGCAACGCGCGCAGGGGGAGGCTCGAGCCTCACGAGAGCTTCTCGAGATGCTCCAGCGACTCCACCGAGCGCGACCGCTCCTCCGCAGGTCAGGTGCTATTTCGCTTTGCGTTTTGCCGCGGCTTTGCTCGCCGATTTCGCGCGCGTCGTTTTGCGGGTTGCTTTGCGCGCCGTTTTTTTCGGTTTGGCTTTTTTCGCAGCCGGTTTGCGTTTGGTCGCGGCAGCGAGGTCCTTCTGCAGGCGCTCGAGGTCGCGAGCCACGGCCTTGTTCATCTTGTCGACTTCGCGGCCCGCCTGACGCAGGAGCTTGGTCGCGTCTTTGCGCAGGTCGCCGCTGACGACGCTACCGCCGACCGCGGCGAGTTCCTTCTCCGTCGACTCGAGCGCCTTTTTGACGCGGTCGAGCGCGCGGCCGGCCTGCTCGACGCGCGAGCGACCCGAAGCTTTGGCCGATGATTTCCGGCTGGTCGAAGACGCCCGTTTAGCGGACGCGCGGCGTGTGGCTTTCGAGGTCGTTTTGCGCGCAGCCGCTTTCCGAGCGGGCGCTTTTTTGGCAGCCGTTTTTCCAGCAACGCTTTTCCGAGGCGACGGCATTGGACGCTCCTTTGGATGTTTGGATCGCGGATGCTTCTTGGGCGAGGTTCGCACTATTCCATGCTCGCGCGCGCGGCGGCAGCCTCACGCGCGCGAAGTGCTCCACGCAGCGCCGGCGACCACGACCCCGGAGGACCCACGACGCTCGGCGCGATGCGCGGGGAGGAGCGCGGTGTCAGTCCTCGAGGTGCTCTTCGTCGGCTTCGCCGTAGACGGCGTCGGAGTGCTCCTCCTCCTCGTGCTCCGCGTCGCGGATGATGCGAAACGGGCTGTGCTGGTCGCCATGTGAGGCGTGGTCGATCAGTTCCTGCTCACTCAGCTCGAAGCCCTCCGACTCGCCGCCGCCGGCCTCGTCGACGGCCATCCGCTCTTCGCGGCGGCGCTGCGAGAGGTCGGTGAGATCGCGCGGCTCGTCGCTGTCCATGGCCGTCTAGAGGTGGAGCTGCTCGCGCGCCTCGTCCACGAGCGAGCCGCCGCCTTTGAGCTCCTCGAGCGCCGCACGCATCGCGTCTAGCTCGCAGTCGATCTTGTCCGGCCAGGGCTTCGCGGGATGGTCGTCCAGCGTCTTCAGGCCGTTGCCCGTGATGATCGCGACGACGCTCTCGCCGGAGTCGAAGCGGCCGGATGCGGCGAGTTTCTCGAGCACCGCGATCGTCGTCCCACCGGCGGGCTCGGTCAGCAGCCCCTCGGTCGCGGCCAGCAGGTCGATCCCCGCGAAGATCTCGGGATCGCTGGCGAAGCCGGCCGTGCCTCCACGTTTGCGCACCGCGTCGATCACCAGGTAGCCGTCGCCTGGCGCGCCGATCGCGAGCGAGTGCGCGGCCGTCTCCGGGGTGACCGCGTGGACCTCCGCCTCCTCGGCGAGGATCGCGCTCGCGATCGGGTTGCAACCGCTCGGCTGCGCGATGTGGATGCGTGTCGGATCGGTCTCGGCGAGGCCCAGCAGCTGGAGCTCGCCGAGGCCCTTGTGGAGGCGCGAGGAGAGCGTGCCGCCGGCGGCTGCCGTGACGATGTGCTCGGGCGCCTGCCACTCGAGCTGCCCAACGATCTCGAAGGCGGCCGTCTTCGCGCCCTCGGCGTAGAACGGGCGCAACGTGATGTTCGCGAACTCGATGCCGGTCGCGAGGGCAAGTTCGCGGCAGCGCCGGTTTGCTTCGTCGTAGTTGCCCTCGACCTGGCAGACCTTCGCGCCGAGCGCGCGGCAGGCGCGCGCCTTCATGTCCTCGAGGCGATTGGGGTAGAAGACGTACGCGTCGACGCCCGCCTTGGCTGCCATCGACGCGACCGCCGTCCCCACGTTGCCCGTCGACACGCAGCCGATCTCGGGCTTGCCGAGCTCGAGCAGCCGCGCGACCGACATCGATACGACGCGATCCTTGTAGGAGAGGCTCGGACGCGAGGTCGAATCGTCCTTCAGGTAGAGGTTCGCGATCCCCAGCTCGGCGCCGAGCCGATCGGCGCGGATCAGCGGCGTCCATCCCGAGTGCTGTCCGACTCGGCCCTGCGCGGCCGCGTCGACGATCGGCAGCAGCTCCTCGAAACGCCAGATGTTCTGAGGACGCTGCGAGCGCGGCACCTCCTCGAAGCGTCGCGCGGCGAGCTCGTAGTCGTACTCGACGTCCAGGCCCTTGCCGCAGTCCGGGCACGCGAACACGCTCTCCTCGAGCGGATAGCGGAGCGCGCAGCGATGGCAGACGAGCCCGGTCGCGCACGAGCGGGTCCGCTGCTTGGACCCCGTCGGGGGACTCTGGGCGGTGTGGGTGCTCATGCGGGTACCTGAAACGATACGCCTGGCCACGGCACCTGTGGTGCCTGCTCGTCTCCTCCGAGCGCGAGCCACAGCTCCTCGGCGACATGCGGCGCGAGTGGCCCGAGCAGCTGAGCCAGCAGCGCGAGCGCTCCGACGAGCGCCTCGAGGTTGGCGGTGCCGAGCTCGCCGTCGCGCGCGAGGACGCGTTTCTCGAAGTCCTTTATGCGATCGAACAGGCGCATCACGTTGCGTGCCGCGCTGTGCAGCTCGAGCTGCTCCATGTCCTCCGTCGTCCGCTGCGCCGCCGCCTCGCACCATTTCGCCAGCCGCACACGCAGGTGCTCGCTCGTGTCGGCAGCCTCCTCATCCGCGCCGTCACCGGCCGCCCGCTGCTGCGCGTCCGCCTGCTCGGGGAGCTTCGCCTGTGTGAAGTCCCAGACCTGTGTGAGGAACCTGTGCGCGCGGAGCAGCGACGAGTCGCTCCAGTTCAGCGAGCGCTGCGGCCGCGCCGCGTAGAGCACCGCGAGTCGCACCGCGTCCGCGCCGTATCGCTCGACGAGCTCGTCCGGGTCGACGACGTTGCCGAGGTGCTTGCTCATCTTGCGCCCGTCGCTGATCACCATCTCGTGGAACAGGCAGCCGGCGAACGGCTCGCCGTTCTCGAGGAACGCGAGCGGGCCGAGGTCGCGCAGCGCCTTCGTGACGATCCGCTGGTCGAAGACGAAGTTGCCGCTGTCCGATCCGGCGACGAGGCGCTCGGATGGCAGCCACCGCCGCAGGTCCGGCAGCGCGAAGATCTCCTCGAGCGGCTCCTCGCGCGACTCGGGTGGCACGGCCGCTGGGACCCACAGCCAGAGAGCGTCGAAGTGGCAGTCGAGTGTGTCGGTCTCCCGGCGCGCCGGACCGCCGCAGCTCGGGCACGTGACGTTCACGAACTCGTCGAGCTCGGCGAGCGGGTTGCCGGCGCCGGTGGGTCGGATGTCGAGCGGCAGCACGACCGGAAGCTGCTCGACCGGAACCGGCACCGCGCCGCACTCCTCGCAGTAGACGATCGGGATCGGCGTTCCCCACGAGCGCTGGCGCGAGACCGCGAAGTCGTAGGCCCTGTAGCGGACGGCCGGGCGCACCCGCGCATCGCTCGAGGACTCGTGCTGGCCGGGGCCGGCGCTGGCCGCGGCGCTCGCCGGCAAGTCGCCGCGGGGGGCCTCCTCGCCTGTGTTCGAGGGCTCATCGGAGCCGCCGTTCGGCACGGCGATCCCGAGCCTGCGCGCGATCACCGCGTCGGTGCGGTCGTGCGCGGGGACGCCGAGCACGACGGTCACGCCGAAGCGCGAGTCGACGAGCGGCGAGACGATCACGGGCAGCTCGCCGCCGTCGATTCCGGCGACCGTTCGGCCGGTGTCGATCAACGGGATCGTCTCCGCCTCGCGCGCGCTGCGCTCCCAGCCGCCGGAGCGCATCTGCTGCAGCTGCTGCTCGATGTCGGCCGCCCACACGTCCGTATCGGGGTGCCGCGGCGAGAGCAGCACGAAGCGCGCGTCGGCGAGCGCCTCGCCATGGGGCGTGAAGGCGGTGAGCTCGCGGCCGTCGCCCTCGAGCGTGACCTCGACGCCCTCGACGCGGCCGAGCACCTCCTGCTGGCTGCCGAGCGCGACCTCGTCCCAGACGCCGCTCTCGGCGAGCTCGCCGAGGCGCCGGTCGTTCTCCTCGAGGTAGGCGCTGATCCGCAGATACCACTGCGGAAGCTCGACGAGCCTCACGGGGCCGTGGCAGCGCCAGCAGGTCCCGCCCCGCTCGACCTGGATCGAGGCGAGCGTCGTTTCACAGGTGTCGCACCAGTCGACGTTGCCGGTCCCGCGGTAGATGAGTCCGGCCTCGAGCAGCCTCACGAACAGCCACTGTGACCAGCGGTACATGACCGCGTCCGAGCTGAGGAACGAGCGCTCCCAGTCGAAGGAGAAGCCGAGGCGCTCGAGCTGTCCGGTCATGTGCGCGGCGCAGCGGCTGACCCACTCGCTCGGCGGCTCGCCGCCCGCGATCGCGCCGAGCTCCGCGGGCAGCCCGAAGGCGTCGAAGCCGAACGCGAACAGCACCGAGTCTCCACGCGCCCTGCGGAACCGTGCGTAGGCGTCGCCGATCGAGTAGCTGCGGACGTGACCCATGTGGATGTTGCCCGAGGTGAAGGGCGCCGAGGGCTTGATGTAGAGGTGCGGCTGCTCGTCGCCCGCCGCAGGCGTCCTGAACGCCTCGCGCTCGCGCCACGCGGACTGCCTGCGCGCCTCGATCGCGTGTGGGTCGTAACGGCTGTCAGCGCGGCTGCTCATCGTGGTTCGAGCATAGCCAAGGCCATTAGGCACGGTGTGACCGTTGCTATGCTCAAATTCACTTGGCTGCCGTGATCGACAAGGCCTCTACGGCGCCCCGCCGACCCCCCTTCGGCCCCGCCCAGTGCGGGGTCTTCTCGTCCGCGCCGACTGGGAGGATGCAGAGATGGAGATAGAGATTGGACGCGGCAAGAAGGGGCGTCGGGCGTACGGGTTCGACGACATCGCGATCGTTCCCTCCCGGCGGACGAGGGACCCCGACGACATCGACATCTCCTGGAAGCTCGGCCCCTACCAGTTCGAGCTGCCGATGCTCGCCTCGGCGATGGACGGCGTCGTCTCACCCGAGACGGCGGGCGTGATCGGCCGTCTCGGAGGGCTCGCCGTGCTCAACCTCGAGGGCATCTTCACGCGCTACGAGGACGCCGAGGAGCAGCTCGAACGGATCGCTGCGCTGCCCAAGGAGGAGGCGACTCGCGAGATGCAGGACATCTACCGCGAGCCCGTCAAGCCCGAGCTGATTGCTCAGCGGATCCGCGAGATCAAGGAGCAGAAGGTCGTGGTGGCGGCCTCGCTCACGCCACAGCGCGTGCTCCGCTACCACGAGATCGCCATGGAGGCGGGACTCGACGTGCTCGTGATCCAGGGCACGGTCGTCTCCGGCGAGCACGTCTCGACGGTCTCCGAGCCGCTCAACCTCAAGGAGTTCATACCGACGCTCGACGTGCCCGTCGTCGTCGGCGGCTGCGCCTCCTACCACACGGGCCTGCACCTGATGCGCACCGGCGCCGCGGGCGTGCTCGTCGGGGTCGGCCCGGGCGCGGCCTGCACCACGCGCGGCGTGCTCGGTATCGGAGTGCCGCAGGCGACCGCGATCGCCGACGTCGCGCATGCGCGCTCCACGCACATGCTCGAGACCGGCGAGTACTGCCAGGTGATCGCCGACGGGGGCATGCGCAACGGCGGCGACGTCTCGAAGGCGATCGCGCTCGGAGCCGACGCCGTGATGATCGGCTCGCCGCTCGCGAGGGCCCACGAGGCTCCCGGCCGCGGCTTTCACTGGGGTATGGCGACCTTCCACCCGAGCCTGCCCCGCGGCGCGCGCGTCGCGACCACGCAGAACGGGACGCTCGAAGAGATACTCGTAGGGCCCGCTCGCGAGAACGACGGCACCTTCAACCTGTTCGGCGGGCTGCGCACGTCGATGGCCACCTGCGGTCACAAGGACCTGGCCGAGTTCAACCGTGCGGAGGTCGTCGTGGCGCCGTCGCTGCAGACCGAGGGCAAGTCGCTCCAGCGCGAGCAGGGCGTCGGCATGGGCGCCACCAACGGGAAGGTAGCCGCCCTCGTCAATGAGTGACGCGTTCGACCCGTCTGCAGCCGCGCCTTCGGGGCACGGTGCCGCGGCGGGCGGCGTCCTCGACGGCGAGCGCGAGGTCGGGCCCGCGGCGAGCGCCCCGGCTGCGGCCCCCGCTGGCGTCGCCACCGACCCGGCGACCGGCGTGGCGGAGGTCGTGGTGCTCGACTACGGAGGGCAGTACTCGCAGCTGATCGCGCGGCGCGTGCGCGACTGCGGCGTCTTCAGCGAGCTGCTCCCGCATCACGTTCCGCTCGAGCAGATCGCGGCGCGCAAGCCGCGCGGCATCATCCTCTCGGGCGGCCCCGCCTCGGTCTACGCCGACGGCGCCCCGCCGCTCGAGCGCGGGCTGCTCGAGCTGGGAGTGCCCGTGATGGGCATCTGTTACGGGATGCAGCTGCTCGTGCACGAGCTCGGCGGCCGAGTCGAGCAGGCAGAGGTCGGCGAGTTCGGCCGGTCGGACCTTCGCGTCAACGAGCCCGGCGTGCTGCTCGCCGGGCTGCCGCTCGAGCAGACGTGCTGGATGTCCCACCGCGACACCGTCTTCGAGCCCCCGGCGGGCTTCATCGCGCTCGCCTCCTCGAGCGCCTCGCCGGTCGCCGCGATCGAGGACGCCGGGCGGGGCATCTACGGGATCCAGTTCCACCCCGAGGTCGTGCACACGCCCTACGGCCAGGAGATCCTCGTCAGGTTCCTGACGGAGATCTGCGCGATCGAGCCGACGTGGTCGCCGGCGTCGATCGCCGAGGAGCAGATACGCCGGATTCGCGAGCAGGTCGGCGACGGAAGGGTGATCTGCGGGCTCTCGGGAGGCGTCGACTCGTCGGTCGCCGCGCTGCTCGTGCACAGGGCCGTGGGGGAGCAGCTGACGTGCGTGTTCGTCGACCACGGGCTGATGCGAAAGGAAGAGGGCGAGCAGGTCGTGAGCACCTTCCGCGACGTCTTCAAGGTGCCGCTCGTCGCGGTCGACGCCGAGAGCCGCTTCCTCGAGAAGCTCGAGGGGGTCAGCGACCCCGAGGCCAAGCGCAAGGCGATCGGCGCGGAGTTCATCCGAGTCTTCGAGGAGGAGGCCGCGAAGCTCGCCGCCGCGGAGGACGGCGGGCCCGGGGGCGAGCCGCCTGCGCGCTTTCTCGTGCAGGGCACGCTCTACTCCGACGTGATCGAGTCGGGTGGCGGGACGGGCGCCGCGACGATCAAGTCCCACCACAACGTCGGCGGCCTGCCCGACGACCTCCAGTTCGAGCTCGTCGAGCCGCTGCGCTCGCTCTTCAAGGACGAGGTCCGCGCCGTCGGCGCCGAGCTCGGCCTGCCCGAGCGGCTCGTCTGGCGCCAGCCCTTCCCGGGGCCCGGGCTCGCGATCCGCATCGTCGGAGGCGAAGCGACCAAGGAGCGGCTCGACGTGCTGCGCGAGGCCGATCACATCCTCCAGGACGAGATCCGCAACGCCGGCCTCTACCGCGAGCTGTGGCAGTCCTTCTGCGTGCTGCCCGACGTGCGGACCGTCGGCGTCCAGGGCGACGAGCGCACCTACGGCTACGTCGTCGTCGTGCGTGCCGTCACGAGCGACGACGCGATGACTGCCGACTGGGCGAGGCTCCCGTACGACCTGCTCGAGACGATCGCCTCGCGCATGATCAACGAGATCCGCGAGGTCAACCGGGTGGTGCTCGACATCACCTCGAAGCCGCCGGGACCGATCGAGTGGGAGTAGCTATGATGAGCGGTCGCGCCGCGCGGCCGGTCGGGAGATCGCCCAGCGTGGCCTTTTTCACGCCATGGCGCCCTCGACAAAGACCTACGTAGCGAAGCCGAACGATCGCGAGCGCAACTGGCTGCTCGTCGACGCGGACGGAAAGACGCTCGGGCGGCTCGCGACGCAGATCGCCGACCTGCTGCGCGGCAAGCGCAAGCCGGAGTACACGCCGCACATCGACACCGGCGACTTCGTCGTCGTGGTCAACGCCGAGAAGATCCACGTCACCGGCAACAAGCGTGCCGCCAAGCGCTACTACCGCCACTCCGGCTATCCCGGAGGCCTGCGCTCGCGGACCTTCGAGGAGATGCAGGCGCGCCGCCCAGAGGAGATCATCAGGCTCGCCGTCAAAGGCATGATGCCCCGCAACCGTCTCGCCCGCAAGCAGATCACGAAGCTCAAGATCTACGCCGGGCCCGAGCACCCCCACACAGCCCAGAAACCGCAGACCTTGGAGATCGACGCATGATGGCCGACGAAGAGAACGCCGAGACCCCCGAGCAGCGCGCGGTCCCGAGCGAGGATGCGCAGGAGATCGCCGGCTCGGCCGAGGACGCCGCGCTCGAGGCGGCCCAGGAGGCAGGCGACGCCGCCGGCACGAGCCCCGAGCCGCCGGTGGTGCAGCCGGGGGGAGAGGGGCATGCCGCGCCGACCGAGGACGCGATCGAGATAGCCGGCGTTGCCGAGGACGCCGCGCTCGAGGCGCGCGAGGAGGCAGACGACGCCGCCGAGGCGGCCACGACCGCCGCGAGCACCCCCCAGGGCGAGGACACCACGCAGGGCGAGGCTGGCGAGCAGCCGGCCGCCGAGCAGACGCCCGCCGAGAAGCGCACCGACGAGGGGGCAGCCGCGAGCCCGAAACCGGTGGTGCCGGGTGCGCATCTCGAGGTCGACATCGTTCCCGAGGGGGCCGACCCGCTCGGCCGCGGCGAGGTCTACGAGGACCCCTATGCGATCGAGGAGGAGGCCGAGCAGGATGGCGAGGGCGCCGCTGAGGAGCAGGAGGAGACGCTGTCCGAGCCGATCTCCACAGCCGCGATCGACCTCGCCTCGGGCGCGCGCTACCGCGCCACCGGTAAGCGCAAGACCGCGATCGCGCGCGTCACGCTACGGCCCGGCACGGGGACCTACCTCGTCAACGGCCGCCCGCTCGAGGCTCACTTCCCGCGCAACACCCTCCAGCGCAACATCCGCCAGCCGCTCGAGACGGTCGGCTACCAGGAGCGCATGGACGTCGTCGCGCGGCTGCACGGCGGCGGCATCTCGGCACAGGCCGGCGCGCTGCGCCACGGCGTCTCGCGGGCGCTGCTCGAGGCCGATCCGAACCTGCGTGGCGAGCTCAAGCGGCGCGGCTTCCTCACGCGCGACCCGCGCGTCAAGGAGCGCAAGAAGGCCGGCCTGAAGAAGGCGCGCAAGCGTCCGCAGTTCTCCAAGCGCTGAGACCGGCCGTCAGCGGACGATGACCCGCAAGTTGTTCGGGACCGACGGCGTTCGCGGCGTCGCCGGCGAGTTCCTGACGGCCGAGCTCGCGCTCGCGCTGGGGCGCGCGGCGACGCACCAGACCGGCGCTCGCCGCCCGCAGGTGCTGATCATCCGCGACACGCGCGAGTCGGGCGAGATGCTCCAGTCGGCGGTCGCCGCGGGTGTCAGCTCGGCAGGCGGCGACGCGCTGCTGGGAGGCGTGCTTCCGACACCGGCCGCGCCGCTGCTGATCGGGCGCTACGGCTTCGACCTCGCGGCGGTGCTGTCCGCCTCGCACAACCCCTACGCCGACAACGGCATCAAGTTCTTCGGGGGCGACGGCTACAAGCTCACCGACGAGACGGAGCTCGCGATCGAGCAGGAGCTCGAGCGCCCGGCGAGGCCGCCACGGGGAGAGCTTCCCGAGGTCGGCCGCATACGCGACCTGCGGGGCGCGCCGGAGGACTACCTGCGCGAGCTACACACGCGCTTCCGCGAGCTCGACCTGAGCGGTCTCGACGTCCTGCTCGACTGCGCCAACGGCGCCATGCACCACGTCGCGCCGGAGATCATGCGACGCCTCGGGGCGAAGGTGACCGCGATCGCGGTCGCGCCAGACGGCCGGAACATCAATGCCGGCTGCGGCTCGACGCACATCGGCGAGCTCGCCGCGCGGATGGCGGCCGGCGGCCACGACATCGGCTTCGCCTTCGACGGCGACGGCGACCGGGTGCTCGCCGTCGACCGGCGGGGAGAGGTGGTCGACGGCGATGAGCTGATCGCGCTTGCGACGCTCCATCTCAGCAAGAGCGGGCAGCTGGCCGGCAACGGCGTGGTGGTCACCGTCATGACCAACTACGGCTTCCACACCGCGATGCAGCGCGCGGGCGTCGAGGTCGCGAGCACGGGCGTCGGCGATCGCTACGTGCTCGAGGAGCTACGCGCGCGCGGCTGGACGCTCGGCGGCGAGCAATCAGGCCACATCATCGAGATGGGCTTCAATCGCACCGGCGACGGCCTCGCGGGCGCGCTGCTGACGCTCGAGGCGCTCGCCGGCGCAGATCTGAGCGAGCGTGACGCGATGTCCAGGCTGCCCCAGCGCCTCGTCAACGTCCGCGTCCGCGACCGCGCCGCGCTCGGCGGCGCCGGCGGAGTCGAGGAGGCCGTGCGCGCGGCCGAGCAGGAGCTCGCCGGCCGCGGCCGCGTGCTCGTGCGCCCCAGCGGCACCGAGCCGCTCGTGAGGGTGATGGTCGAGGCGCCGACCGAGGAGGAGGCCGAAGCCGTGTGCGGGCGGCTGGCCGCGCTCGTCGAGCGCGAGCTGGGGTAGAGCGCGCCGGGCCCGGATCGGCCGGGTCGAGCACCGCTGGTATCTTCGAGGCGGTGTGCGGGATCGTCGGCTATGTAGGAAGTCGCGCGGTGCAGGAGCTGCTGCTCGAAGGCCTGAGCAAGCTCGAGTACCGCGGCTATGACTCGGCTGGGATCTCGGTCATCGCCGACGAGCACATCGATGCCGTGCGAGCCGTCGGCAACCTCAGCGCCCTGCGCGCGAAGCTCGACGGCCGCTCGGCGGACGCCGGCGAGTCCGTGGCGGTCGCCCAGCGTCCCGCCACGACCGGCATCGGCCACACGCGCTGGGCCACGCACGGGCGCGTCAGCGAGGAGAACGCCCATCCCCACTACGACAGCGACGACCGCGTCCACGTCGTCGTCAACGGCATCGTCGAGAACTATGTCGAGCTGAAGGAGCGCCTGATGGCGGCCGGCAGCGTCTTCACCTCCGAGACCGACGCCGAGGTGATCGCGCACCTCGTCGCGCACCACTACGACGGAGACCTCGCGGCGGCGGTGCGTTCCGCCTACGCCGAGCTCGAGGGCCACTACGCATTCGTCGCGATGACGCTCGACGAGCCCGACGTGCTGGTGGGCGCCCGCCGCGAGTGTCCCCTCGTCATCGGCCGGGGCGAGGGCGAGCAGTTCGTCGCCTCGGCGGTCCCGGCCTTCCTCGCGCAGACCCGGCGCGTGCAGTACATCGAGAACGGCGAGATCGTCGTCCTGCGGCCCGCGGGCGTCACGATCACGACCGCCGCCGGCGAGGTCGTAGAGCGCGAGGAGCAGACGGTCGACTGGGACGAGGAGACCGCCGAGAAGGGCGGCTACGAGACCTTCATGCTGAAGGAGATCAACGAACAGGCCGACGCCGTCGCCGAGGCGATCTCCGACCGCACCGTGCGAGGCGACGCCGTCGACCTCGAGGAGGAGGGCGCGCTCGACGAGGAGATCCTCTCGGACGTGCGGCGGATCGTGATCGTCGCCTGCGGGACGGCCTACCACGCAGGCCTGATCGGCCGCTACGCGATCGAGGAGTGGGCACGGCTGCCGGTCGAGATGGACATCGCCTCCGAGTACCGCTACCGCAACCCAGTCGTCGGTCCCGGCGATCTCGTGATCGGGATCTCGCAGTCGGGGGAGACGGCGGACACGCTGGCGGCGATGCGCCTCGCATCCGAGCGCGGCGCGAAGGTGCTCGCGATCACCAACGCGATGGGCTCGCAGGCGACGCGCGACGCCGACGCTGTCCTCTACACGCGCGCGGGACTCGAGATCTGCGTCGCGGCGACGAAGACGTTCCTTTGCCAGGTCGCGGCGATCTACCTGCTCGCGCTGCGGCTCGCCGAGCTGCGCGGCACGCTCGAGCCGGCACGGCTCGGCGAGCTCGTCGGCGAGGTCAAGCGGCTGCCGCACTGCATCGACGAGGTCCTCACGGGCGTCGGCGATCAGGTGCGCGCCGTCGCGGACGAGCTCTGGGAGAGCGAGTTCTTCCTCTACATCGGCCGCCACGTCGGCCTTCCCGTCGCGCTCGAGGGCGCTCTGAAGCTCAAGGAGATCTCCTACATCGCGACCGACGCCTATGCGGCCGGCGAGATGAAGCACGGCCCGATCGCGCTGCTCGACGACTCGACCCCCGTCGTATGCGTGTCGACCGATTCGCCGGTGCTCGAGAAGGTCGTCTCGAACATGCAGGAGGTGCGCGCCCGCGGCGCCCGCGTGATCGCGATCACGACCTCCGGCAACGAGCAGATGGCGCAGCACGCCGACTGGACGATCTCGGTGCCAGCCGTCGACTGGATGCTCCAGCCGATGCTCGCCGTGATCCCCCTCCAGCTGCTCGCGTACGAGATCGCGCGGCGGCGCGGGCTGAACGTCGACCAGCCGCGCAACCTCGCAAAGACCGTCACGGTCGAGTAGCGCCGCCGTGGGTGGACTGCCCGACTGGCTGGCTCCGCTCCCCGACGCAGAGGAGATGCGCAGCACAGACCGCTGGGCGATCGACCAGCGCGGCGTGCCCAGCATCGACCTCATGGAGCGCGCGGGCGCCGGCGTGGCCCACGCCGTCGAGCGCCTCGACGGCGGCCCTGCCGCCGTGCTCTGCGGCAAGGGCAACAACGGCGGCGACGGGCTCGTCGCGGCGCGGCTGCTGCGCGAGGCGGGACGGCCCGTGACGGTGATCTGCATCGCGCCGCCCGAGGAGCTCAGCGGCGACGCCCACGTGAACCTCGAGCGGCTCCCGGGCGATCCGCCGGTGCGCCTCGACGGATCCTCGTGGGGTCAGCGCGATCTCTCCGGCGCGCCGCCGCCGGGCGCGGGCGCGCTCGAGAACGCACAGGTGCTCGTCGACGCGCTGCTCGGAACGGGTTTCAAGGGCGAGGCGCGCGGCGAGGTAGCTGTCGCGATCGCGGCGATCGAGGGGCACCCGGCGCCGGTCGTGAGCGTCGATGTGCCGAGCGGCGTCGACGCGTCTACGGGCGTCGTCTCCGGGCCGGCCGTCCATGCGGCGCTCACCGTGACCTTCCATGCGCCGAAGCCGGGGCTGTGGATCAACCCCGGCAAGGAGCACGCGGGAGTGGTCGAGACGATCGACATCGGGATCCCGCGCGGCGCCCCACTGGCGCCGTCCATCGGGCTGATCGAGCCCACGGTGCTCGAGCTGCTGCCCCGCAGGCGCCCCGGCTCGACGAAGTTCAGCTCCGGCCACGTGCTCGTGGTGGGCGGCTCGCGCGGGCTGACGGGAGCGCCGCGGATGGCCGCGCACGCGAGCATGCGGGCGGGCGCGGGCTACGTGACGGCCTGCGTGCCGGGCTCGCTGCAGGCGCTGATCGCCGCTTCGGCGACGCCCGAGCTGATGACGCGGGGCCTTCCCGACAGCGACGGCAGCTTCGACACCGACGGCGTCGGCGACGTGCTCGACGCCGCGGGTCGCGGAGCGCTGGCGCTCGCGCTCGGCCCGGGCCTGGGACGCCGCGAGCGGGCCGGCGCCTTCGCACGGGCGGTCGCGGGCGGGGCCGAGGTGCCGATGGTGCTCGACGCCGACGGGCTCAACGCGCACGTCGGCCACCTGGGCGATCTCGCCGTGCGCTCGACGGCCACGGTGCTGACGCCACACGCGGGCGAGCTCGGGCGGCTGCTGTCGCTCGAGAGCGCCGCGATCGACAGCGAGCGCCTGCGCCACGCGCGGGCCGCCGCCGTGCAGGCGCAGTCGGTCGTGGTGCTCAAGGGCGACGACACGTTGATCGCCGAGCCATCGGGACGCGTCGCCGTCAGCCCGGGCGGCGCGCCTGCACTGGCCACGGCCGGGACCGGCGATGTCCTCACGGGCGTGATCGCAGCGGCGCTCGCCCAGGGTCTGGACGCGTTCGCGGCCGCGGTCGCAGGAGTCTGGCTGCACGTCGAGGCCGGCAGGGAGGCCGCACGGCGGCTCGGCGGGGCCGAGGGGGTGATCGCCACCGATGTGATCGCGGCGCTGCCGTACGCCCGCAACGTTCACGCGCGAGATCGGACACCCGGCGGCCCGCCGGCCAGGGATGGCGAGGCGCGCGGCGAAGGAGAGCAGCGGAGATGAACGCAGCGCGAGCACTGGCGCAGGTCAACGTCGCGGCAATCGAGCGCAACTGCTCGCGCCTGCGCAGGGAGCTCCGTGACGGGGCGACGCTGTGCGCGGTCGTGAAGGCGAACGGATACGGCCACGACGCGGTGCAGAGCGCGGTGGCGGCGCTCGCCGGCGGCGCGACCTCGCTTGCCGTCGCGAGCGCCGAGGAGGCTCGCGAGCTGCGCGACGCGGGAGTTGACGCGCCGGTGCTCGTGATGGGCGCTCTCAGCCCGTCGGAGCTCGCCGAGGCGCTCGACGCCGAGGCCGAGGTCGTGGTCTGGCGCGAGGACTACCTCAAAGCGATCGCCGCGGCCGGAGGCGGCAGGGTGCACGTCAAGTTCGATTCCGGGATGGGACGCCTCGGCACGCGCGACGAAGCCGAGGCCACGCATGTCGTGCGCGAAGCGCGCCGGATCCCCGCGATCGAGCTCGTGGGCGTGATGACTCACTTCGCAACGGCCGACGACTTCGAGGACGAAGGCTTCTTCATACGCCAGCTCGTGAGGTTCGGCAACTGGTCGAGGACGATGAAGGCCGAACAGCCCGAGTTGATCGTGCACGCGGCAAACAGCGCGGCGACGCTGCGCGACCGCGAGGCGCATTTCGACATGGTCCGCTGCGGCATCGCGATCTACGGGATGGATCCGTTCGGCCGCGATCCGGCGGTCCGCGGCCTCGAGCCGGCGATGGAGCTGAGCTCATACGTGGCCGAGGTCAAGCTGTGCGCAGCCGGCGAGAGCATCGGCTACGGCCGCCGCTTCACGGCGGACCGCGACACCTACATCGGTGTGCTCCCGATCGGCTACGGGGACGGCTGGCGGCGAGGGCTCTCGAACAACGCAGACGTGCTCGTCGGCGGACGGCGCCACCCGCTCGTGGGGACGGTGAGCATGGACAACATCACGATCGACCTCGGGCCGGGCCCGGAGGCGACCGAGCTGCGCGGACAGCGGGCGATCCTGATCGGCTTCCAGGGCAGCGAGCGGATCACCGCCGAGGAGGTCGCGAGGCGTCTCGAGACGATCAACTACGAGGTCACCTGTGCGATCACGCCGCGAGTGCCACGCGGCTACCACCGCGATGGCCACCCGATCGAGGAAGGACTGCCGCCGGGCCGTGCCCCGGCGCTCGGCACGAGCCGCCCATGAGCGAGGGGCTGCGGGCGGTTCGCGCGGCGCTGACCGGCCGGCGGGCCTGGCTCGTCGGCGGTGCGGTCCGCGATCACGCGCTCGGACGGCGCTCATCGATGCCCGACATCGACGTGGTCGTCGACGGCGACCCGGAGGAGGCCGCCGCCGCTGTGGCACGCGCGGCGGGGCAAGCCGCCTGCTTCGCCCTCTCGGAGGCCTTCGGAGCGTGGCGCGTCGTGGGGCGCGGCGGCGCCTGGCAGGTCGACGTCGAGCGGCTGCGCGGCGGCTCGCTCGAGGAGGACCTCAGGCTGCGGGACTTCACGGTCAACGCGATCGCCGAGCCGGTCGAGGGCGGGGCGCCGGTCGATCCGCTCGGCGGCCTCTCCGATCTGAAGGCGCGGCGGCTGCGAATGGCGGGTCCCGAGAGCTTCGCCGACGATCCCCTGCGGGTGCTGCGCCTCGCGCGGGTCGCCGTCGAGCTCGGGCTCGACCCCGAGCCCGGCACGGTTGCCGGCGCGGTCGCGCGGGCCGGCGCGCTGGCGGAGGTGTCGGCCGAGCGCGTCTTCATCGAGCTGCGGCGGATCGTCTCGGCGCCACGCGCGCGCCGGGGCCTCGAGATGCTCGGCGAGCTCGGCGCGGCGGCGATCGTGCTCCCCGAGCTCGAGGCGCAACGCGGCATCGAGCAGAACCGCTTCCACCACCTCGACGTCTACGGGCACACGCTCGAGGTGCTCGACCGAACAGTCGAGCTGACGGTCGGCGATGGCGGCGAGCTCGAGCGCGCATGGCCGTGGATCGCGCCCCACGGCTCCGCGGTGGCGGCGCTGCTGGCAGAGCCGCTCGCGGACGGCCTCACGCGGGGGCAGGCGCTTCGCTGGGGGGCGCTGCTGCACGACGCCGCCAAGCCGCTGACCCGCGAGACGCAGCTACCCGGTGGGCGCGTGACGTTCATCGGGCACGACGTCCGCGGCGAGGAGCTGGCCCGCGAGGTGCTCTCGCGCCTGCGCTCGAGCGAGCGGCTGCGCTCCCACGTCGCCGCGCTCGTCCGCCATCACCTGCGCGCCGGATTCCTGGTGCACGAGCGACAGCCGCTTTCGCGACGGACGGTGTTCGCCTACATGCAGGCAACCGCGCCCGTCGAGGTCGACGTCACGCTGCTCTCGGTCGCCGACCGCCTCGCCACGCGCGGCGACCGCGCCGAGGAGTCGACCGAGGCGCACCTGCGCGTCGCCGCCGGACTGCTCGAGGATGCGCTGCGCTGGCGCCGCGAGGGACCCCCCCGTCCGCTCCTGCGCGGCGACGAGCTCGCCGCCGAGCTCGAGATCCCGCCCGGGCCTCGCATCGGCGAGCTGCTGGTGGCGATCGCCGAGGCGCAGTACGCGGGCGAGCTCTCGACTCGCGAGCAGGCGCTCGAGCGCGCCCGCGTGCTCGCCGAAGCGCGCAGCATCTAGGCTTCTGGCGATGCGCGACCCCGACTGCATCTTCTGCAAGATCGTCGCCGGCGAGCTGCCCGCGACGATCGTCGACGAAGACGATCGCACGATCGCCTTCATGGACATCAACCCCGCGACGCGCGGTCACGCGCTCGTGATCCCGCGCTCGCATTCAGCCGATCTGCTGAGCGTCGACGCCGAGGACCTCACCGCGGCCGCGATCGCCGCCCGCCGCCTCGCGGCGCGCGCGAAGGAGCGCCTGCGGGCAGACGGCGTCAACCTCGTCAACTCCTGCGGCGCCGTCGCGTGGCAGAGCGTCTTCCACTTCCACATCCACGTGATCCCGCGCTACGAGGACGATCCGCTGCGCCTGCCCTGGGTGCCCGCGGCGGGCGACGCGGAGCAGATCGCCGCCGCCGCGCAGGAACTGGCGCGTGCGTAGAGAAGTACTTCCACCGCGACAATTGGCATGGTCGTCGTGTTGAATGGCAGACATATGAGACACATACCCATCGCCCTTCTCGCGAGCCTGGCGCTCGCCCTCGTGCTCCCCGCGGCCGCTCCGGCGACGCTCAGCGAAGTCGGCGTGATCGGCGCCACGGCACCCGCGACCACCCCGAGCTGCCCCTCGAGCCCCTGTCTCGCGGTCAGCCGCACGACCGGCTTCCAGGTCAGGGTGGCGGCTGCGCGCAACTTGCTCAGCGTGCCGCGTACCGGCACGATCGTGGCCTGGACGATCTCGCTCGGCAAGCCGACGGCCACGCAGATCAAGTTCTTCAACAGCAACGAGGGCGGCGAATCCGAAGCGGGCATCGCGATCCTGCGCCCGCAGAAGAAACCGAACCTCGCCTACAAGCTCGTCAGCTCGAGCCCGCCGATCAAGCTCCAGCCCTACTTCGGCAAGACCGCGCAGTTCCCGCTCGAAACGACCCTGCCGGTCAAAAAGGGCGACCTCGTCGCGCTCAGCGTGCCGACCTGGGCGCCCGCGCTCGCGCTCGGCTTCGGCAACGACACCTCGTGGCGTGCGAGCCGCCCGCGGACGCAGTGCACGAGCACGAGCGCGCAGAGCACGCACACCGCCGTGGGTTCCTCGGTTCAGTACTACTGCCTCTACCAGACCGCGCGACTGACCTACAGCGCGACGCTGGTCTCCACGCCCTAGCATCGGGCGCCCGTCGAGCCGTCGGGGCTCAGGCCGCGCTCGCGCCGCCGGTTCGGGGCGCGCACGCGCCGCCGGGTTCGGGGCGCGCACGCGCCGCCGGGTTCAGGGCGCCCTCGCGCCGCCGGCTCAGGGGGCGCTCGCGCCGCCGGTGGGGCTCGATCCGCCGCCGGCTTCGCTGCCGCCTTTGGAGCTGCCTTCGGGGCTTTTTTCTTTTTCGGCTGCCGTGCCGCCGCCCGCGCCGCTCGCGCCACCTTCTTCTTTGGAGGCTTCTTCGCCGCCTTCTTTTTTGGAGGCTTCCGAGCCGCCGGTGGAGCCTTCGGTTTCGCCGCCGCCCGTGGTCGTGGTTTTAGTTGCCGTCGTCGACGTCGACGACGTCTGTGCCGCCGCCTTTTCGATGCTGGTGTCCGTCGGCGGGATGATTTCGGGGGTGCTCTTGGGGACCGGATCGGAGACGCTCGCGCCACCGCAGCCGCCGATCGCGAACGCGGCGAGCAGCATCAGGCCGGCCAGGGCCCGGCGAGGCATGCGTGGCCTGCGCGACTGAGTGGGGATAGCGGCTGCGTTCACGGGCTGAGCGACGCGGTCGCTGCGACTCAGCGCTTCCCGTTGGCGGATACGAGTGGGCCCATTCGCCGTCCGCAGGTCGGGCAGTCGTTCAGGTCCTTCTGCGCGAGCTGGTGGCACCAGGGGCAGAAACGCAGGTTCTCGACGGCCCAGGGCAGGCGCGAGGCCGACGGCGCGAGCGGCAGGACCCTGCCGACGACGCGGAGCTCCTCGCCGGACTCGCGGTCGCGGTAGACCTCGCCCGGCTCCGCCTCGATCAGCATCTCCCGTCCGCTGGCGGGACTGCGCACGCGGTAGCGCTGGTTGGTGCTCACGCGCGGCACTCTAGCGGAGCCGCCATTGGAAACGGCCCGTAGCGGGGGCCGCGGATAGGGTGCGCCCGGTGCGCATCCTGATCTTCCACGGGTACCTGCTGGGCGGCACGGGATCCAACGTCTACAACGCCCGCCTGGCCGAGGCGCTGGCCGGGCTCGGCCACGAGGTGCACCTGCTCAGCCAGGAGCGCCATCCTGAGGAGCATGCCTTCATCGATGCCTACGGCGACTGGGACAGCGGCGTCCTGCGGGTCACGGCGGCCGCCGGACACGGGGGAGGGGCGCCGGGCTGCACCGTCTACCGGCCCGACATCGGCGGGCTGCTGCCGGTCTATGTCGCCGACCGCTACGAGGGCATCGAAGCGCGTACGTTCGCCGACTGTACCGATCAGGAGATCGAGCGCTACGTCGAGGCGAACGTGCGGGCCGTGCGCGAGGTGTCCAAGCTCGTGCGCCCGCAGCTCGCGCTCGCCAACCATCTCGTGATGGGGCCCGCGATCCTCGCGAGGGGCCTCGGCGGCGAGGTTCCCTACGCGGTCAAGATCCACGGCAGCGCGCTCGAGTACACCGTCAAGCCGGAACCCGGCCGCTTTCTGCCCGCAGCTCGCGAGGGGCTCGCGGGGGCGCGTGGTGTCCTCGTCGGCTCGCGCCACACGGCCGAGAGCCTGTGGGCGGCGCTCGGCGACCTCGAGCTGGCGCAGCGCACGCGGCTGGGACCGCCCGGCGTCGACGTCTCGCGCTTCGCGCCGCGCGAGCCCGAGGCAGCCGCCCGGGCGCCGCGCGAGCTCGCTGCCCGCCTGCGGGCCTCGGCCGCGCAGCAGCAGGGAGTCAGCGTCGCGAGCGCCTTCGCGCGCGACGAGCTTGCGGTCGCGGACGCGCTCGAGCGCCTGCGACCGCAGGACGATGAGCTTGTCGCCTTCGTCGGGAAGCTGATCGTGAGCAAGGGCGTCGACCTGCTGCTGGCGGCGTGGCCGCTCGTACTCGACCAGGTGCCCGACGCGCGGCTCGCCGTGATCGGCTTCGGCGCGTACCGTCCGGCGCTCGAACGGATGATCGCGGGGCTCGGCCGGGGCGATCTCACCGATGTGCGCGAGATCGCGCTCGCGGGCCGCTCGCTCGAGGATCCGTCGCTGGCACCGAGGCCGCTACGCCACCTGCTCGCGTTTCTCGACGGCCTCGGCGGCGGCGAGCACGAGCGCTACGTGGCCGCCGCGCGCGCGATGCCCGAGCGGGTCGTGCTGACGGGGCGGCTCGAGCACGAGGAGCTCGCCGAGCTGCTGCCCGCATTCCGGTCGCTCGCCGTGCCGAGCACCTTCCCCGAGGCCTTCGGGATGGTCGCGGTCGAGGCCGCGGCCTGCGGCGTGCTGCCCGTGAGCGCGGCCCACTCGGGACTCGCCGAGGTCAGCGACGTACTCGCCCGTGCCGTCCCGGAGCGCGCGGCGCGATGGCTCTCCTTCCCTGTCGACGACGAGGCGGTCCGCGAGCTCGCCGCGCGCCTCTGCGGCTGGCTCGCCGCCGATCCCGAGCTGCGCTCCGCCACCCGGGCAGGGCTCGTCGCGACGGCGCGCGAGCGATGGTCCTGGGAGGGCGTCGGCGAAGGGGTGATCGCGGCCGCTCGCGGCGAATTGGAGGTGCTCCAGCGTCCCTGAGGAGGCCGTGCTCCGGGGCCCGGCGCCGCGGCTCGCGGGCCGGCGAGCGGGCGTCGAGGCACCCGGCCCTTGGGATAGTGTTCCGCCGGCTCATGCCCAGCATCGACGCCCGATACGCCCACGACGGCCCAACGCGCCGAGCCCGCAGACCGGCTTCGCGCGCCGCTTCCGGGGCCCTGCTCGCGGCGCTTGCGCTCGTCGCAGGCGGCTGCTCGGTGAAGGGCGAAGACAACCCGAACCTGATCGCCGGCAAGCAGCAGTTCGTCGCGAAGTGCGGCTCCTGTCACACGCTCGCGCGGGCGAACACGAAGGGGATCGTCGGGCCGAACCTCGACGAAGCCTTCAGGGTGGCGATCGCCGAAGGCCTGCGGCGCAACGCCGTGCGCGGCGTGGTCGAAGGCCAGATCGCGATTCCGAACCCGGAAGGCGCGATGCCCAAAGAACTGCTCACCGGGGCGAAGGCGAAGGACGTCGCAGCCTACGTCGCCGGCGCCGCTGCCCGGCCCGGCAAAGACACCGGCCTGCTCGCCACCGCCGTCGAAGCACCAGGCTCGGGCAAGCCCGCGGTCGAGACCGCCGGCAAGCTCCAGATCCCCGCGAACGCCAGCGGCCAGCTCGCCTACGCCACCAACAAGGCGGTCGGGAAGCCCGGCCCCGTGCTCGTGGAAATGCCGAACAACTCCGGCGTCTCGCACAACATCGCGATCGAAGAAGGAGCACACGGAGCCACGGCCGCGGGTTCCGTCCTCGGTGCGAGCCCGATCGTCTCGAAGGGCACCGCCACCGTCAAAGTGACCTTGAAGCCCGGCAGCTACACGTTCTTCTGCGAGGTGCCGGGCCACAGGGCCGCCGGGATGTACGGCACGCTCGTCGTCAAATAGGCCGCTGACAGCAGGGCCAGACAGGCCTCAAAGCACGGCGCGGCGGGGCCTCACAGCACGGCGCGGCGGGGCCTCAAAGCACGGCGCGCAACAAGAGCACGACCCCGATGATCACCGCGATCACCGCGATCACGTAGAGCAGCAGGCGGAACGCCTCCTCCTCAGACCGCAGCGGGTTCAGCACCAGAGCTCCGTGGATGCGGCGCTGAGCGTCGCCGTCACGCCTAGAGGATGTAGACGGTCGTGTAGACGACCAGCCACATGATGTCGACGAAGTGCCAGTAGATGCCGGGCACCTCGACGCCTCGATGCTCCTCCGGCGAGTAGTGGCCGCGGAAGGCACGGATCGTGACGATCAGCAGCAGACACAGGCCGATGAAGACGTGGGCGCCGTGCAGGCCGGTGAGCGAGAAGAAGACGGTCGCCTGGGCGTTGTCCTGCGGGGCGAACCCGATGTTGGCGTACTCGTTGATCTGGATGAAGAGGAACGTGCAGCCGAGCAGGAACGTGGTCAGGATCCCGGCCTTGAGGCCGAAACGGTTGCCGTTCTTGATCGACGTCTGCGCCCAGTGGATCGTCAGCGAGGAGGACACGAGGATCGCCGTGTTGACGCCCGCGACTTCGACCGGCAGGTGGTCGCCGGGCGCGGGCCACGGGGCTCCTTTCGCGACGCGGATGAAGAAGTAGGCCGTGAAGAAGGCGCCGAAGACCATCACCTCGGAGATGATGAAAAGCAGCATGCCGAGCAGCTGCGTCTCGACGCGCGAGCTTTTGTTCGCGGGCGGCGGGCCGTGATGCTCCTCGTGCCCGGCCGCGTGGGAGATGCGGGCTGCCTCCATCGTGTCCCCGGCTATGCGGCCGGCGCCGCGGTCGTGGCGTTGAGGTCGACGACGACATGCTCCACCTTCGCCGAGGTCTCGCTCTGCACGCGGCGGATCAGGTCAGAGCGCAGCCAGCCCGAGCGCTCGCCCGGGAGCGTCGAGATCACGACGTCGTCCACGCGGAACAGCTCGAGCGCGTTGACGGCAGCCGTGTACGGGTCGGGGTCGCCGATCATCCCCGAGCTCAATAGTCCGGCCTCGCGCAGCCGGTCGAGCATCCGTGCCAGCCGCGCGCGCGCCTCGCGCGGACCCTCGCCGCTGCCGTCGTGCTGGGGCACGACGGCGATGAACAGGCGCGGGCGACCCTCCTCGCCGGCCATCTGCTTGAGCCGCTCGATCAGCTCCTCACCGCTCGAGGTCTTGCTCGCGAGCACCAGCGTCGCCTTGAACGGAAGCTGCTCCTGCTCGAGGTCGGTCACGATGTGCTCGACCGGCAGCCCCGAGGCGTTTTCGATGCGCTCGACGAGGTCACGTCTGAGCCAGCCGGAGTGTTGCGCGGGGTAGGTGGAGAGGATCACCTCGTCGGGCCGGCGCTCCGCGATCGCGTCCATCGTCGCCAGGAACGGGTCGGGATCGCCCACCTCGCCGCTCGCCACGATCCCCTCGCCGGCGACGGCCTCGAGCGCCAGGTCCACGCGGACCTGGGCTGATTCGCGCACCGCCTCGTCGTAGATCACGAGCCCGGCCGACGGTTGGCTCTGCGGTACCACCAGGCGGAACCGGACGTTCCCGGAGGCCGCCCGCTCGCGAACCGCCTCGAGCAGCTTGCCTCCGCCGAGCGTCCGGGCCGCTACGACCAGCACTTCGGTTGCGGGCGCGGTCGCGCCGGCCTCGCTCATCGAGCGCCTCCGCTGCTCGAGCCCGCGCCGACGGTCGCGGGCTTCGGCGCCGGCGCGAACGTTCCGTGGACCGCGCCGGGCACGCCGTACTCGTAGGGGCCGCCGACGACGGTCGGCACGCGGTCGAAGTTGAACACCGGCGGGGGAGAGGAGACCTGCCACTCGAGCGTCAGCCCGCGCCACGGGTTGGCCACCGCCTTCGGGCCGCCGCGCCAGCTCGTCACCATGTTGTAGAGGAACACGAGCGTGCTGAGCCCGAGGCCGAAGCTCGCGATCGAGATGAACAGGTTCAGGTCGGCGAACTGGCTCGCGTAGGTGGACACGCGCCGCGGCATGCCCTGCAGGCCGAGGATGTGCATCGGGCCGAACGTCAGGTTGAAGAACACGAACGTGGTCCAGAAGTGCCACTTGCCGAGCCGCTCGTCGAACATCCGCCCGGTCATCTTCGGGAACCAGTAGTAGACGCCCGCGAAGATCGTCATCAGCGAGCCGCCGAAGAGCACGTAGTGGATGTGGGCGACGATGAAGTACGTCGCGCTGACGTGGATGTCGAACGGCACCATCGCGAGCATCACGCCGCTGATCCCCCCGAGCGTGAACGTCGTCAGGAAGCCGAGCGCGAACAGCATCGGCGTGTCGAGATGCAGCACGCCGCGCCACAGCGTGGCGAGCCACGAGAAGATCTTGATGCCGGTCGGCACAGCGATGATCGCCGTCGTGATCGCCATCGGGATGCGGATCCAGGCGGCCATCCCGGAGGTGAACATGTGGTGCGCCCAGACCGTGAAGCCGAGCGCGACGATCGCGAGCAGCGAGAAGGCCATCATGCGGTAGCCGAAGATCGGCTTGCGGGACTTCACGGCGAGGACCTCGCTGATGATCCCGAAGCCGGGCAGCATCATGATGTAGACGGCCGGGTGCGAGTAGAACCAGAAGACGTGCTGGTACATCAGCACGTCGCCGCCCTTGGCGGCGCGGAAGAAGTTGAAGCCGAGCGCCCGGTCGAGCAGGATCATGAACTGCGAGCCGGCGATGAACGGCGTGGCGATCACGACGAGCAGCGACGTGGCGAAGTTCGCCCACACGAGCAGCGGCATGCGGAAGAAGCTCATGCCCGGCGCCCGCATCGTGATGATCGTGACCAGGAAGTTCAGCGCCGTCATGATCGAGGACGCGCCCGCGAACTGCACGGCGACCGAGAAGAACGTCTGCCCGATCGGTGCGTTGACCGACAGCGGCGCATAGGCCGTCCAGCCGTCGGCGAACGCGCCGCCGGGGGCGAAGAAGCTGCCGATCATCATCAGCCCCGCCACCGGCAGCAGCCAGTAAGAGAGCGCGTTCAGCCGCGGGAAGGCCATGTCGGGCGCGCCGATCATCAGCGGCAGCACGAAGTTGGCCAGCCCCGCGAACACCGGGATGATGAACAGGAAGATCAGCAGCGAGGCGTGCACCGAGAAGAGCCCGTTGAAGGTGTTCGCGTCGACGAACTGCGAGCCGGGCTGCGCCAGCTGTGCGCGCATCAGCATCGCGATCAGGCCGCCGACGAGCAGGAAGAAGAACGAGGTGACCGTGTACTGCACGCCGATCACCTTGTGGTCGGTGTTGATGCGGAAGTAGTCCTTCCAGCTGTGGGCGCCGTGTCCGGAGTGGTCCTCGGGGCGCGTCGGGCGGCCGATCGCCCAGTAGAACCAGTAGTCGAAGCCGCCGATCCCGACGAGGAACGCGAGCGGCACCGCGATCAGCGAGACCGTCAGGATCGCGTTCGCGTCGAGGTAGTGCTGGAAGGTGCTATGGCCCGTCGACGCGCGCACCACCCAGGTGAGGCCCGCGGCGAACAGCACGGCGCCGAGCATCATCGCGCCGGCGCGGTAGAAGCCGGGGGCTCGGAGCTTCAGGGCCATCAGCCTGTCACCTCGGTAGCGCTCATCTGGCGGCGCACATTATCCCCCAGCCCCGGTGGCGGCGGTGGCGCCGCCGGCGCGGCCCGCCAACTGGCCTTTGACCCAAGCCGTGAACTGCGCTTCGGGGACCACGTGGACGGTCGAGCGCATCAGCGAGTGGCCCAGGCCGCAGAGCAGGTTGCAGACGACCGGGTAGCTGCCGAGCCGGGTCGCGGTGACGCGCCAGTTCGTCGTGATGCCCGGCACGACGTCCTCCTGCACGCGGAAGGCCGGAATCCAGAACGCGTGGATCACGTCCTTCGAGTGCAGTTCGAATTTGACCGACTCTCCCTTCGGGATGTACAGCTGGTAGCTGTTCAGCGGCCCACCGCCGGTCACCGACGGTGGGTACTGGTAGGTCCACGTGAACTGCTGGCCGGTCACCCCGATGCGGATCTCGCGCGCCGGCTTGGCCTCGTTTTTGTGGAGGATCACGAACGAGTAGCCGACCAGGCCGAGCAGCAGCACCGCGGGGAGCGCCGTCCAGAAGACCTCCAGGCGCGTGTTGCCGTGGATCGGCGGCCCGTCCTTGAGCTCCTCGCCGGGCTTCATCCGGAACTGCCACACGCAGTAGAGCACCACCGTCACCACGAGCACGAAGATCGGGATCGACGCGATGACCAGCACGTGGTAGAGCGTGTCCGTGTTGCGCGCCTGGATCGAGGCTTCCACGGGGAACCAGTGGATCGCGTAGCTGAGCGCGATCCCGATCCCCACGGCCGCGAGCGCGGCGAGGAAGGTGAGGCTCAGCGAACGCCGGCTAGGCACGGGCGCACACCTCTGCCGGGCGGTTGTCTGCGGCGTTCCTCTCCATCGGGAGGCGTGATCCTAATGCCTTCCGTCCCAGAACTGCGGGGACCTTGACGGACCGTCCTCTCCGTACTAGATTGCGACAATCGTTGCAAGTGCGGTGCAGCGGTGCCCTGGGTTCCCCGAGCTCTCGAAAGGAGACCACGTGCAGGTACACGAAGGCATGAGCTCCTCCGTTCTGACCGTCGGCCCGAGCCACAAGCTGCGGGAGG
>DATAYP010000036.1:0-7611 GCA_036272475.1 Solirubrobacteraceae bacterium
TCGCCCTCGAATAGCCGGCGCACGAGCTCGAGGTTCGGCGTCGCGATCCGCAGTACCCCGCCCGGCCGAAGCACCCGGCGGCACTCCGTGAGCATCGCGATACCGGCTTCATGGGCGACGTGCTCGATGACGTGCTCGCACTGCACCGCATCGAAGCTGCCCGAAGGAAATGGGAAAGCCTTGGTGGCGTCCATGAACACAACGTCCAAGGCGACTGGTAGGAGGTCCGTCGAAAGCCAGCCGGGATCGGTGTGGCTGCCCGACCCTATCCGCAGGTAGCGGCGCTCGTGGGCGCGCAGATAGTTCGCGATCTGCCGGCGGCGGCGCACCCGCCCGACACCCTGCAGGCCGAGCGCAGCGGCGGCGTAGAGCAGCGGGTATCGCTGAAGTCGGGCGCCCGCCTGTTGGAGTACGTTCGTGTTAGCGCCCACGGCGGCGCTCCTTCGCTGCCCGGCGCCTACCTCTGGAGCCACCCGTGGACGCGGCGCATCGCGCGTCCTGCATACCCCGGAATCGCAAGCGGCAGGCCAGTGACCGTTTCCTGGCGACGGGCGGAGATGCCAACGGAATGTATTCGTAGATGCGCGCGTCCTGATTGCCGTACCACAGCCGGAAGTACGGCGAGCTTGCGACCGCGGACTCGAGGTCAGCGAGCGCGCCCGGAGGAGTCAGACCGAACGTCTCGGCGTACGCCGTCTCCTTCCTGCTGAACGCGAGGTAGGCGTAGTGGGGGAAATGCCTGATGATCGCGACGATCCGCGGGACCTCGGCAGGCCCCAGCTGCTGCCCGCGGAACGCCCGCGCGTTGACGAGCGGCGGCGCGGGGTAAGCCGCGCCTTCGGCTTCCGGCACTTCGAAGTCCGGGTAGCTGCCGCCGTACTTCAGCGGGAACCCCGGGCTCGCCAGCACCAGCACCGCCCCCGGCCGGGCACGGCTGTAGAACAGTTCGCTCGCCTGAACTTCGCCCGGCGATATGAGGTTCAGCTCTTCCTGGCCGAAGAACGAGGGGACGAACAGCGCGCTGAACAGGACGGCGAAAGCACCCATTGCCAGCCACCGCCGCGCTCGCCGTCTCACGGTGCTTGCCGCCCACGCGATCAGTGCCGACCACCACGGGCAGGAGAACAGCACGATCCTCAGCGGCGCCTCGCCGCCGTAGTTCTGGCCGAAGGCGATGAAGAAGGGCGCTATCGCCAGCAGCAGGAACGGCAGCGCCTGGCCGAGCAGTCCGCGGCGCAGCAGGTACAGCGAGGCTCCGAGCCCCGTCAGGTAGAGCACTGCTGCGGACAGCTGCTCGACCGTCGCGTTGAAAGCCTTCCCGGAAGCCGGCGTCTGCTTGTACGCCGCCACCTTCTGCACGTTGTTGAACGGGTCGATGCTGTTGACCAAGCCGTAGTGGTGCTGGACGTAGCCGAAGTTCGCGCCGAGATAGGCGAACGTCATCGCGGCCATCACCGCGAGTGCCCACCAAGGGCGAACGACCCCGGCGAGCATCAGCAGCGCGACGCTGCCGAGCAGGATGTAGGGGGTGAGCTGGTGGCTCGCGACGATCACGGCGTCGAGAGCCAGCACGACACCGACCGCCGCACCGCGCGGCCATCGAGCGCTCGTCTCGGCGGGCACCGGCAGCTGGCGCACCCGGCCGATCCGCTCCAGCCAGCGGTTGAGTCGCCGCGCGTGACGTGCCCGACCGCCCGTGAGGTGGCGCAGCATGACGGCGAGCAGCGCCAGCGCGAGGACGTAGGAGAACGCCTGCGGCGAGTAGTAGCTCTGGCCCACCCAGTTCGTGACCAGGAACAGGAGCACGGCACCCCCGGCCACGCGCGTCGAGCGGGCGACCGCGCGCACCACGGTCGCGATCAGGGCGGCGTCGAGCAGTACGAAGAAGAGCTCGGCCCAACCCGCGTAGGTCTCCGGGTTGGCACGGCCCGCGATCTTCGATAAGGCCGCCGCGAGGGCGAAAAAGCCCGGCCAACGGTTGTAGATGTCGATGTTGGGGTCGACCTTGCCGTGCGTCTCGAGATAGCGCACGACCCCAATGTGCTTGTAGACCCAGGCGTAATGCGGTGCCCCCGACAGCACGGGAACAGTGGCGAACAGGATGATCGCGACCGTCAGCAGGTAGAGCGCGATCACGGGGCCCCTCGACCGCTGCGCGGTGATCGCCGTGACGGCGCCGATGACCCCGACGCCGAGCGCGAGATACCAGGCGATGGGCAGCGCGGGCGGCAGACCGTAGCTGCCGAGGTGCGCGATGTCGACGTGCTCGAGCGAGAGCCTCCAGGTCACGAGTGCGACCACGGCGGGGAGGCACGCGCGGAGCGGGCTGCTGCCCGCACGCAGGACAGCCGCGAACGCGCGCCCGGTCCGCGTGCGCTCGCCCGGCTGCACGGACGGATCGAGCGTCACGCTCACGGCGCGACGGCGCGTCGGCGTTCCGGGCTCTGCGCCCAACGGGCACGCGCGTACGCGAAGGGCCCCGCGAGCAGCCCGCGCGCCTCGGCGATCCACATCTCCCGGGCGAGTCGCGCATCCGTGTCGACCCGCGAGCGAGCGCCGAGCGCCCTCAGGTGGCGGAGGCCGTCGGGGAGCCGGCCGAGGATGTCGCCAGCCGTGCGCGGCGAGCACGCGTACTTGAACAGGTATGCGGAAAGGCCCTTGCCGTAGCAGTACATCTGGCGGCGCAGGTCGTGCTCGTCGGTGCGGTGCTCATGCCAGACGAGCGCCGCCGGCTCATAGCAGACGGCATGCCCGGCACGCAGGCAACGCACGAAGATGTCGAGGTCCTCGCCTCCCGCGCAGCGCGAGCCGGCGCCGAGGCTCTCGTCGAAGCCACCGAGCTCGCGCAGCAGCCGGGTGCGAAACGCGAAGTTCGCGCCGGTGCCAAGCGCGCCGGCGGCGTAGGGGTGAAGCCCGATGTCCGACGGCCCGTTGCGCTCGTCATAGACCCGCGGCTCGCAGCTGGAGGACCACCACACGCGGGCGTCGAAGTACTGCTCGGCAAGATGCTCGAGCGAGGCGCTCGCGACCAGGCCCGTGACGCACGCGACGTCCGAGCGCCGCTCCAAGCCGCGCAGCACGCCCGCGGTCCATCCCGGGTCAACGCGCACGTCGTCATCGACGAAGGCGACGATCTCCCCGATCGCATGCGAGACCCCGCGGTTGCGTGCCCACGACAGCCCGGCGTGCGGCTCGCACACGTACCGGAAGCGATCATCCTGAGAGCTGATCGCCGCGACGGTGGCACGCGTGCTGTCATCCTCGGGCGCGTTGTCGACGACCACGAACTCCAGCGTGTGGTGCTCGAGGCCTCGCAGCGAGTCCAGGCAGCCGCGCAGCGCCTGCGCACGGTTTCGCGTGCACACCACCACCGTGACGAACGGCGCGCCGGGCGAGTCGGCTGGCTTGCCGTTCAAAGGGCGGCCTTGAGGCGCGCCCGCCAGCTGCTCGAGCGGCCCAAGCTCGCATTCGATCGCGGCGAGCGCCCTGGCGGGGGACAGCGGCTCCCCCGCGAGCGGGACGTTGGCGAAGCCGACGGGCTCGCCCGCGACGCGCACGAGCAGCCGCGCCGCGTCGTATGGTGCTCCGCTCGCTGACGTCGGCCACGCAGGGAGCTCGATGGGGCCCGCCAGGTCGACCTGGGCGCTGAATTTCGACGTCATGGCCGGGGCGCCGTCGAGGCCGTCAGCATCCGCCGCAGGTCGACCGCCAGGACGGCGCCCGCGACAGCGACCAGCACGAGCGAGCACGCGACGGGATGCCAGAAGCCGCTCCAGATCATCGCCAGAGCGCAGGCACCCTCGATGCAGAAGCTGAGCGCGGCGGCGAGGCCCACGGCAGCGAGGAGATCATCGGCTCCCAGGCGGGTGAGAACGGCGGCTCCCGGGAGCAGGCAAGCGGCACCCAGGTCCACGAGCAGCCGTGCGCTCGAGCTGCCGCCGATCGTGGAGAGGACGATCGCGCCTGCGCCCAGGGCCAGCAGTACTGCGTCCACCACGACGGTCTGTCGCACCGGGCCGGCCCACGACAGCGGCGCTCCAGGTCGCCTCGCGCCGGCCACGGCGCTCATCGCCTCGCCGCCCTGCTCGCGAGGTAGGCGGCAGGACCACACAGCACGCCTGCGCGCTCCAGGCGGCTGAGGGCCACCGGGAAGGCGCTGCCGCGAGTGACGTTCTTGCGAGAGGAGGGGTCGATGAAGTAGCGCAGCCCCTGCGGCGCGCGTGCCAGCATCGAGCGGCGGTTGGGGCCGGTCGCGAGCTGCTTGCCGAGCAGCGCGCCGAGGCCGACACCGTAGGCGAACACCTGCTCCCGCAGCCGCTCGGGAGCGTCGGGATGGCGATGCCAGACGATCGCGGCGGGCTCGTAGGCGAGGGTGCCGCCACCGTTCAGGAGCCTGATGCAGACGTCGAGGTCCTCGCCTCCCCGCGCACGCGTCCCCGCGCCCAGCGCCGGGTCAAAGCCGCCGAGCCCCCGCAGCGCCTCTGCCCTGAACACCATGTTGGCCCCGGACCCGAAGTAGCCGGCGCTGTAGGGGAACAGCGGCTGGTCGGGCGGAGCGCTCGCGAGCGAGTAGAGCCGCGACTCGAGGCCCTTGCCGAAGCTCGCGAATCGCTCGGCGAGGGTCTGGACCGGGTTCTCGAGCTCGAGCGGGAGGATCAGGCCCGTCACGCAGTCCGCCTCGGAGGAGCCGGCGAACGTCGCGCGGACGCTTTTCAACCAGTCCCGGTCGACCTTTATGTCATCGTCGGTGAAGGCGACGAGCTCGCCGCGCGCCGCGTCCAAACCGGCGTTCCGCGCGTGCGAGAGCCCCCGTCGATGCTGCTCGACATAACGGATCCGGGGGTCGCCCCCGAAGCACTCCTCGAGGGCCCGCTCGACCGTCGAGAGCACGGGACGGTTCTCCACCACGATGACCTCGCGGACGGCATCCGGTTCCCGCGCGGCGCAGGCCACGATCGACTGCACGCACTCGAGCACCGACTCGGTGTGGGCGCAGGTCGTCACGACGACGCTCACCGGCGAGGACTCCCCGGCGAGCCCCACCGGGCGCCCGTTCGAGGACCGGCTCCCGGGATCCGACAGGCCGCCGAGCGCCACGCTTCCATCCGCGCTGACCGGCAGTGCTCTCCACCCGAGCGGGCGCCCGTCGCGGCGAACGAGCGCGAGCATGCGCCGGTACGGGATGCCGCTGCGGCTCATCGGAAGCGTCAGCGACGCGTTGAGCTCCTCGAGGTCGAGGAGGCGAAGCGCGATTGGCGCCTGCTCCCCGAGGCAGGCCGACAGCGCTTCGTAGCTCGGGGCGCAGGCCTCTCCCGTCACGGCGCCTCCCTCAAGGGGAGCCCGCGAGCGGGCGCATCAGGCGCCGGCGCAAGCGCCGCACGCCCCGGTAGGCGCGCGTCCGCGCCCGCTCCCCTGCCCAGGCGCGCGGGGCGCCTTCGCCGGCGAGCAGGCACTCGAGGTCGCGTGCGCTCGTCCGGGCGCCGATCGTCACGCGTGCCAGCGCATAGGGGTCATCGAGGCTGTGCGAGAGCGCGTTCTTGACGGCGGCGGCCGCCGTGAAGCCCGCGTTGACCACACAGCTGCGCACTCGACGGTCGTAGGCCCCGTGTGGGTAGGCGAACGAGCGCACCGGCGTAAGCACCACGTTCTCGACCGCGCGTTTGGACACCGAGATCTCGGCTTCGGCTGCTTGCTTGCTGAGCTCGTCCAGCCGACGGTGCGTCACCGAGTGAGCGCCGATCTCGACCCTGCGGCCGAGTGCGGACAGCTCCACCAGGTCGTGCCGCGTGACCATCCCCGGGCTTTCGATCGCGCCCGCCGTGACGAACACGCTCGCCCCCAGTCCGCGGCCGAGGAGCAACTCGACGGCGACGGGGATCTCGGCGTGACCGTCGTCGAAGGTGACGAGCACGGGCCGTGCCGGCAGCGCTCGGGCGCCACGCAGCGCCTCGGCGAGCTCGCTCACCGTCATCGCGACCCGGCCGGAGTCCTCGATCGCCCGGATGTGCTCACCGAACGCCGCCGGGGTGACGGTGAACGCCGAGTAGCCGCTGTCGTCCTGCTCGGCGACCGAGTGGTAGAGCAGGATCGGAATCGCGGTGGGGGCCGCCGGGGTCACCGCGCCGCCAGGCGCCCGCGCAGGTAGCCGGCGCTCGTGATGAGCAGGCCCGCGACGATCGCCCCGGAGCGCAGAAGACCGCTGGGCTTTCCGGTCGCCGCGTCTCTCAGGCCGCGGAGCACCCCGCGAGGAAGGACGCGCAGCGTGTAGGTGCGCTCACTGGAGAGCGCGCCGTCCGCGCCGACCTCGGCGCTGACGCGCGCCTTGGAGAGTCCCTCGGCGAAGCACCGGGCGCGGAAGTAGCGCCACCCGAGGCGGTCGGGGGAGACCGTGTGTCGGACGCGGGCGGCGGGAACGTGCATGATCGCCCCCCGCCGGTGTGCCTGGCGAGCACGGATCGACAGCTCGGTCTCCTCGCAGCCCAGGGGTCGGTGGCCGATTCGACCGATCCCGTCGGTGAAGCCACCGGCGCCCTCGAGCACGTCGCGCCGAAAGGACATGTTCGCTCCGATCGGGTTGCGCACTGGGCCGGCCGCCGTGGGTAGGCCCCGGTATGAGCAGCCGACGGTCCAGTCGAACTCGCGCGGCAGCCACCGCGGGGGACCCCCGGCGGGCCAGCTCGGTGTCACCTGGCCGCCGGTGCCGAGGATCTCGCCGTCGACGTACGCCGAGGTCAGCTCGTTGAGCCACGTCCTCTCCGCAACGGCATCGTCGTCGAGGAAGGCGACGATCTCCCCGCCCGCGATGCGAACGCCGGTGTTGCGAGCCCCGGACAGGCCCGGCTCACCGCGGCTGGCCACCACGTTGACGTGGGAGTGGAACGTGCCACGAGCGCGCTCTAGCAGCCCAGGGTTGTGGTCGATGACGAGGATCGTCTCGAGCGCGCGCAGCGTCTGGCGCTGCACGGAGGTGACAGCGGCGAGCAGCGCCTGCCAGCGTCGCGTGTCATACGCGCAGATGACGACGCTCACGCTGCGAGCATGCGGCGAGCGTCTCGCGACGGGTGAGGGCTGTTGCGGTGTATGTGTCAAGTCAGCTCGGGGACCGCGGTCTCTGTGGCGGCGCGCTCGCGATCGGCAGCTCGCGGCGTCTTGCGCATCCGCTCCCGCAGGATCGTGCGCAGCACGCGTGCGCCGTCGCGGAACGTACGCAGATTGCTCTGGCCGTGGATCCTGTCGCGCTCGAAGCTCGCCACCTCGCACACGGTTAGTTTTGCACGTGCGATGCGAATGTTTATCAACGTCTCGACCTCGAAGCCCGCGCAGTCGACGTCCAGGGTCGGCAGGCAGTGTCGCCAGAACGCGTTGTAGCCGTAGCAGAGGTCGGAGTAGGCCGTTCTGAATAGGAGGTTGACGGTGCCGCTGAGCACTCGGTTCCCGACACGGCGAAGGCGCGTGAGGTCGGAGCTTCCGCCGCCGGCGCAGAAGCGGGACCCCTTGGCGAAGTCGGCGCCGTTCACGAGCGCCTCCACGAACGCTGGGATCTCGGCCGGGTTCGCCGACCCGTCCGCGTCCAGCATGACGAGGACATCCCCCGTTGCCGCGTCGAAACCG
>DATAYP010000037.1:0-30206 GCA_036272475.1 Solirubrobacteraceae bacterium
AGTACGACTCGAGGCGGCCGCATTGCCCAGCAGGAACGCCGCGACGAGGCCAATTATGAGCGTCACGCCGAACGCCCCGAGGAAGAACCAGAAGCCGGTGCGCAAAGGACGCTCACTGAGCACGAGTGCGAGGACGCTGAAGCTAAGCGTCGTCGGCGAGAGCATCGCCGCGAGCCCGACGAGCGCAAGTTCGATCCATACCGATTGCACCGGTTCCTCTACTACGCCGAGCCCGCCGCTTGCCCTTCTAGGCGCCTGGGATTTCCTCCACGTGTGGCCTCCTGCTCCAACGAGCGCGCAACGAACGCGACGCTCAATGTGTGGTTCGGGTGAAGGCCGGAGAGCCATACCCGTTCCGGTCGTGGACGCGCTCGCCAGTCGCTTGGCACGCCGCGACCATCCACACTCAACTACGTGGCGGTCACGGACCGCAGCTCTTCCAGCGACTCGTCCATCAACCGCCTGAAGGCGGCGGGGTCGTCCTGCTCCACCCAGCGGGCGAAGGCCACCTGGAACACGGTTACCCCCGTCTGCGCGGCGAGGATCGCGGCGTTCCGGGAGATGCCCCGATCAATCAGTGCCGCCTTGATCGCCGCGGCGAGATTCTGCAACTTGATCAGCTCGCGCTCCTGCAGCTCCGGGTTGGCGTCGACGATGCCGGCTCGCAGTCGCGCGAAGGGATGGCGCTCGTCGAACATCTCAGCGACGGGGTCAAGGCCCGCGAGCGCGACCGCGAGCGGACTCGCATCCACCGGCGCGGCCGCCACCGCCTCGAGCCAGCGGTGTTCAAGCTCCCCGCTCCCGTTGAAGAGCACCTCGCGCTTGTCTGAGAAGTAGCGGAAGAAGGTCCGCTTCGTGAGCCCCGCCGCGTCCGCGATCTGCGCGACCGTCGTCTGCTCGTAACCCCGCTCGTCGAACAGGGTGATCGCAGCCTTGATCAGGCGGCCTTCAGCGTCCGGTTTCCAGCGCGACATGCCCTGTGAGCGTAGTTGATGACACCACGTGCCGTGGAGGTGCTATGGTGATGGCACTCTGTGACATCCCGACTCTCGACTGGAGCTCTCTCATGCGCGTATTTGTCACCGGCGCCTCGGGCCACATCGCCTCGGCCGTCATCCCCGAGCTTCTTGAGAACGGCCACCAGGTCGTCGGTCTGGCCCGCACCGAGGCCTCGGCTGAAGCCGTCGCGGCACTCGGTGCCGAGGTTCGCCGTGGCGATCTCGACGACCTCGACGGCCTCGAGCAGGCCGCCTCTGAGGCCGACGGGGCGATCCACCTCGCGTTCAAGCACGAGTCGTTGCGCACGGGTGATTTCGCGGGCGCAGTCGACTCAGACCTGGCCGCCGTCAAGGTGATGGGCAACACCCTGGTCGGCACCGACAAGCCGTTCGTCACGACCGGTGGCACCCTGATGCTCGCAATGAGCGGGATCACCGGTCGGCCCGGCACCGAGGACGACCAGTCAGACGGCGGTCCCCGGATCGACGCCGCGAACTACACGATCGGTCTGGCGCACAAGGGCGTGCGGTCGTCCGTCGTCCGTCTCGCGCCAATGGTCCACAGCGACCTCGACCACCACGGCTTCACCCACGCACTGATCGGGTTCGCGCGCGAGAACCGCGTAGCCGCGTACACGGGTGACGGCTCGAACCGCTGGCCCGCGGCGAACACATACGACATCGGCGCGCTCTACCGGCTCGCGCTGGAGAAAGCCCCCGCCGGCTCGACGCTCCACGGGGTCGGCGACACGGGCATCCCGCGCAAGCTCATCGCCGAGACGATCGCGGGCAAGCTCGGCGTCGAGGCGAGGAAAGTCACCGACGAGCAGGCACCGCAGTACCTCGGCTTCCTCGCCGCTTTTGCCGGCCTCGATAACCCGACATCGAACGACAAGACGCGCGAGCTGCTGGGCTGGGAGCCAACCCACCCTGGCTGGGTCGCGGACGTCAAGACGGGCCACTACTTCGAGTAGCAGCCCTCGGGCGTCGCCGTATGGGCGCCGAATGATCCCGCGAGCGCGCTCATGGCGCTGAACGCAGCGAGCGCCGGAACGCGATCCGGTCCGGAGAGGCTCGCGATACCGCGCGAGCAGCTTGCGTGGCCCTCTGGACGCTCCTACGCTCCGTAGAGTTCGGCGTCGCCCTTGCGCAGTTCTTCCGCCGACATCTTGTCGTAGCGGGTGAGCAGGTCGGCGAACCAGGCGACCTGTCGCGCGTAGAAGTCGGCGTTGAGCTTGTCCATGCCGCCGTTTGCAGTGATCTGCACGAGGTAGTTCGGACCGGTCAGGTAGCCGATCGCCGGAATGCCCTTGGTGAAGAACGGGCCGCCGATGCCGAGCGCGACAGGCCCGCGCAGGACGGCCGTCTTGTCGGCTTCGTGTTCGCCGATGGTCGCGATCAGCGGCACGACCATCTCGGTTGTCGAGCTCCAGCAGCCCGCCGGCTCGTACCTCGAGGCGTCGTAGTAGCCCGAGGGCGGGTCGAGCCACTCGTCGGTGCCGAAGTGCTCGATCGTGATCGCGGCGACGGTCTTTTCGATGATGTCGGGGTGGGCGTCGATGAACCCCTGGGTCTGCGGCAAACCGGGTGCCATGTGGCCGGTGACCGCGCTGAACACGAGCGTGCGTTTGAGACGCTCTGCGCGCGGCAGCCTGTGGAAGTAGCGCGCGAGAAGAGTCTGTGCCACGCCGCCGTTCTCCTCGACGAAGTTCTGGCCGTCAGTGTGGGTGTTGACGACGATCACCTCATCGGTGCTGCCGTCGCCGGGCAGCACCGCCACGATGCTCGGGGTGGTGACCCGTTCGCTGACCGCGTGCAGCGTGAGGGTGGCCGTCGGCTTTTCGGCCGCGAGCGTCCTGATCCGGATGGCCGTTTCGCGGTCGACGTTGACCGCCGGCAGTTCCGGCCCCGAGCCGGAGAACGGGAGGTACTGGCCGTCCATCGCCTGCGGCGAGGCGTCGAACCCGAAGACGACGCCGACCGCGCCCGCTTCCTTGAGCTGTTCGAGACCTGCGCCGCCGGCGATCCACAAGCGCTTGTAGCTTTCGGTCCCCGCCAGCGCCAGGTCTTCGGGCGGGTAGTAGTAGGTCATCAGCGGCAGAAACGCGGCGACCGACAGCGGCAGCGGCAACGGTAGGTCGATCATCGCGATGCTTCCACGCAGGCTGCTCCCGGCGCCGGCGATTGCAGCGGTCAGCCAGCTGCTCAGGTTGCGTTCGTAGAGCTCGGCCGCTTCCGGCGCGGTCAACGGGTTACTCGATTCGAGGCTCGGTGCCGGTCCTGCGCCCAGGTATACGAGTGGGCCTGTGACGCCGTTGGCCCCGGTCCGCCCGGAGCGGGGGTAGTACGAGGTGATTGTGATCGTCTGCGGTGTGGCGCCGCTCATGATCTTGAGCGAGCAAGGCGTGGTCCCCTTGAGATGCCAGTAGCCCACCGGGTAGTTGTCGCGCGGCAGCATAGTGCAGCCGTATTTGGTGAACTGGGCTTCAAGCCACGCGATGTAGCGGTTGTGCGCCGGGCTGCCTGTGAGACGTGGGCCGAAGTCGACCATCCGCTGCACCCGTTGGCGGCATTCTTCGCCGCTCGGAAGCAGCGATGAGACGGTTTCGTTTGCGCCCGGGACGGGCGGGAGGGTGGAGGCCAGGACTTTGCCGGGACCGGCCATGAGCCGCGCGCCGACGAGACCGCCGGCAGCTACCGCCGTCCGCCGTAGCAGCGCGCGCCGGCTGATCAACAGCTCATCGTCGAGCTTTGCCACTGCGCACGCCCTACGGACCGGGTGTGGGAGTTACGCTGACGTTCACGGCGGCGCTGCCGCAAGTCGCACCGTTGACGGCGATGACCGCTTTCAACGGCAGTTCGCGCGAAGAAGGGCCGACCTTCACCGACGCGCAGCCTCCGGGCACGCGCCAGCTGGATGCCGCGGTGCTCCAGTAGGCGAGCGCCCGGGCGTCCAGCGAGAAGCTCACACCGACCGTCTGACCCGGCGCCAGGGTGAGCTTCTGAAAACCCTTGAGCTGTACGGGCGGCTGGGGCGCCTGCGGGAGCGATGGCAGCCCGAGGTAGAGCTGTGCGACCGTCGCGCCGGCGCGGGCGCCGGCGTTCGTGATCGAGACGCTCACGGTGGCGCCCGTCGGAGTGGGGGTGACGCGCAGGTTGCGGTAGGCGAAGTGCGTGTAGGACAGCCCGTAGCCGAAGGGGAAAGCGGGCTGCAGGGCGTGCGCGTCGAACCAGCGGTAGCCGACGAGCACGCCCTCCTTGTAGGTCTCCGCGTCGGCGATGCCGGGGTAGGCTTCGAGGTCGCCGGCCGTCGGCTCTTCGGCTTCGCTTGCCGGGAAGGTGACCGGGAGGTGACCGCTCGGGTTGACGTCGCCGAACAGCACGCCCGCGAGGGCGCTGCCGCCCCGCTCGCCCGGATACCACGCATCGAGCAGGCCTTTCACCCGTTCCCGCCAAGGCGTCAGTACCGGACCGCCGGTCTCGAGCGCCACGATCGTGTCGGGATTGGCCTGCGCCACCTGTTCGATCAGCGCGTCCTGGTTGCCGTACGCGTTCGGGCACTCGAGCGTCAGGCAGCGCAGGTCGGTGCCCTCGATCTCATAGTTGCCGGCGATCACGATCGCGACGTCGCTTTCCCGGGCGAGCGCTGCCGCGCTGGCGGGTTCGCTGCCGTCGTTGTAGGTCACGCGAACGCCCGGACCCGCGCGTTCGCTGACCCCCTGCAGTGGCGTCACCGACGAGTACGGCGTCACCGCGGACGAGCCGCCGCCGGTGAGGAACGAGTTGGCGAGCTTGCCGATGACCGCGATCGACTTCACGCGTTTGGTGTTCAACGGCAGGATGGGGCCACTGTTCTTCAACAGTGTGATCGAGCCTTGCTCGATCTGCTGCGCCGCCGCGGCGTGCGCCGCCTTGTCGATCTGTGCTTCGTCTTCGCCGTAGGCGGAGCGGTCGAAGACACCGAACGCGAACAGGGTCCGCAGGTAGCGGAAGACGTGTTCGTCGAGCTGCGCTTGGGTGACGAGGCCGCTTTCAACCGCCGCCGTCACGGGTGCGGGACCGTAGGCGGCACCCGGCCAGGGTTCCATGTCGAGCCCGTTCCGCAGCGAGGCGACCGTGTCGTGCGAGGCGCCGTAGTCGCTCAGCACGAAGCCCGGGAACCCCCATTCGCGCTTGAGGATGCCGTTCAGCAGCGAGCCGTTCTCGCAGTTGTAGGTGCCGTTGACGAGGTTGTAGGCGCACATCACGGTGCCCACGTGCGCGGTCCTCACGGCAGCCTCGAACGGCGGCAGATAGATCTCGTGCAGGGTGCGTTCGTCGACGTTGGCGTCGATCAGATAGCGGCTGCCGATAGTCGCGGCACCGAGCGGAGACCCGGGCATGCCCGAGAGTTCGGTCGGGTCTTGGCCCTCCTGGTTGTTGGCCGTGTAGATGTTCGCGTCCGCGATCACGCCTTCGGACTGGATGCCGTCGATCAGCGAGACGCCGAGCTGCGAGGCGAGGTACGGGTCCTCGCCGAGCGCCTGAAACGTGCGTCCGGCCTGCGCGACGCGCATGGTCGTGAGCGTCGGCCCGTAGATCACGTCGTCCGCCTTGTACTTGGCCTCGTTGCCCAGTAGCGCCCCGCCGAGCTGGGCGAGCGCCGGATCGAAGCTCGCGCCGATCGCAAGCTCGACGGGGATGGCCGTCGCCGATCCCTGGCGGATCCCGGCCGTGCCGTCGGTGAAGTTGACGGGGGGCACAAGCCCGGGGACGCCGGCGCTTTTGCCCGTATGCCCCGTCGCTCCCGTCACGCCCAGCACGTCGTTGCCCGACAGCAAAGAGATCTTCTGGCTCTGGCTGAGCGCGCCCAGCAGCAGCTGCGCGCGTTCATCGGGGGTGAGCGTGGTGTTGCACCACGGTCCCGCGTTTTCGCACTGATCGGCGGCCGCAGTTGCAGGCGCGAAGCCGCTGACGAGGCACAGCAGCAGAGCCCCGACCGCCGCCGCGCGGCGTGCCAAGCGCGTGCGTCCCCAGCGACGGTGATGCTTGCTCTCCTCCGGCATCCGGTGTATAAAATATACGAGTGCATTCAGAAAATGTCAAGGACAAGGATCTGCCGTGGCGCGGTGACCCGCTGCCTCGCGGGCGCCACAAGCTGCCGCCGGGCAGCGTTCGCGCATCCCAGCGCGAACGGCTGCTGCGAGCGATGGTCGAGTGCGTGGCCCACTACGGGTTCGAGCCCACGACCGTGCCGATGGTGGTGGCCAGCGCGCGCACCTCGAGCAACGCCTTCTACGACTTCTTCGCCGACAAGACGGACTGCTTCCTGGCCGCGTGCGACGAGATCGCCGGCGAGCTGCTCGGCCAGCTGGTGGCCTTCGCGTCCGAGCCGGACTGGACCAAGGCCATGCGCGAGGGCGCCGGTCAGTACCTGAGGTGGTGGCAGGAACGGCCCGCCTTCGCGCGCGCGTACCTGCTCTCACTGCAGAGCGCCGGCGAGCGCAGCCTCGAGCAGCGCGAGCGCACGTACGCGATGTACCGCGCGATGTTCGCCGACCTCGCGCGCCGGGCGCGCGCCGAACAGCCGGACCTGCCGCCGCTGTCCCCGCTGGTGCCGCGGGTCCTCGTGCTGGCGATCACGGACCTCGTCGCCGAGGAGGTCCGCGCCGGGCACATCGAGCAGCTGCACCAGCTGCAGGACGACATCTCGCAGCTGGCGATCAGGCTTCTCGCGGACGACGTCACCGTGGCACGGGCGTTCGACGATCGGCCTGGGGCGCAGGCGGGCGTGTGAGCGCAGCGACGCACACGCGAGCGCTGATGCGTGTGGGCGTCGTGTGGGCTTGCGCGACCGCGCTCGCGCTGCTCACGTTCGCAGGCGCCATCGCCCGCGCGGACCCAGGCTGCAGCGCGAGCCTCCCCGTCGTCGCCTACCGCGCGAGCAGCGGCACGCCCAGACCGGTGGGCGTCGCGCTGCCGGCGGCGTGCGGCGTGCAAACCGGATACGAAACCTCGGAGACCACACTCGCAGTGAGCAACGGCGGCGCGATCTTGCTCTCGCCGGGCGGCAGCGAGAACTCGCTCGCGCGCTCGTCGAACCGAGGCGCGACATGGAGCCTCGTGGCGCCCGCGAGCGCTCAGTTGACGTCGCTGTGGAACACCGTCGACCCGCAGGTGGCGGTCGATCGCAGCACTGGTCGCATCTTCTGGGTCCACACCACCTACACCGATGAGTTGCTCCTGCCGCTCCCCGACCAGTCGGCGGCGGCATGGCTCGCACCGACGGCTATCGCCAACGCGCACGGCTTCCAGGTCTACTCGACGCCCGACGAAGGACGCACTTGGACGACGGCCGACTATCGCAACGAACCGACGGCCGACTGGGAGAAGCTCTTCCTCGGACCGCCGCCGGCAGCCGGCACGGGCGCCGCGCAACCGCACGGCTACCCCGACGTGGTGTACGTGTGTGCGAATGCACCGCAGGAGGTGATCGGGCCAGGCCGCGCCTGTTACAAGTCGCTCGACGGCGGCGTCACGTTCAGCTCGACCGGGTATGAGTTTCCCTCGGCGACGGCGCCGCCCGGGTGCCCGCCGCTCGCGGCGAACACCGGCGTCGTCGGCAAAGACGGGACCGTGTACATACCGCAGAGCTGCACCTGCGGGACGTACCTCGCTGTCAGCCACGACGAGCTCGCGAGCTACGAATGGCGGCCGGTCCCGGGCGCGCCGCCGGCGAACGGCCTCGGCGCCGTGGTCCAGCTCGCGATGGACCGCACGGACAACCTGTACCTGCTGTGGAGCGAACCCGACGCCCTGCGCCTACTCATCTCGCGCGACGGAGGACATAGCTGGGGGACGCCGCTCACGGTGTCTGCGCCCGGGCTGCACCACATCACCCTTTCCGGCCTGGCCGCCGGAGCGCGCGGCGCCGTCGGGATCGTGTACTACGCGAGCACAAACCCCGCAGCAGAAACGCTCAGCGGCTACATCTCACAGACGCGCGGCGCACTCGCGCTGCACCCGCTTTTCGTCGCCGGCGCGATCAACGATCCCACCCAACCGATCTTCAAGAACTACGGCGACTCCTACAGTCCCCGCGCCGACTTCGTCGGCGGAACCTTCGACGCCGCGGGCACGTTCTGGGGTGCGCTCGTCGAGCAGCTCGGGCCGCCGAGCGAAGCGAACACGTTGACCACCACTGGCTACGTGGGCCATCTCGCGGGCTGAGCCCCCCGGCGAGCCGGCGCGTCCACCCGACCGCGCTGATGAACGACCGTGCGGCCACCCGCGCACTCGAGGGGCGGCTCAGTCGGCTGATGCGAGCAGCGCTGCGACGGCATCGACGATCGCCTGGCGGCGCTTGGCGAGCGAGAGCCGCCTCACGAGCGCGGTGTACTCGGGCGTCATCGAGGACCAGGTGCCGGAGAGGGTGAGGACGAGGCCGAGCAGGACCGCGGGCTCGAAGCGCGTAGTCAGCCGGCCGGCGCGCTGCGCTTCGGCGATGGCCTTCACCTTGGCGGCGTTGCTTGCGACGATCGCCTCGATCGGGTCATCGCTGTCGGTGCGCTCGAGGCGGTGCCACGTCGCCAACCGCTGGATCTCCGGGTGCCTCTGGTAGCGGTCGAAGAGCCGTCCGGCGTACTCCGGAAGGTTGGTCGGGTCGATCGGGGTCTCTCTGAGGGTGGCTTCGACGACTCGGTCGAAGGCAGCCTCGAAAAGCGCGTCCTTGCTGCCGAAGTAGTGGTAGATCTGCGCCTTGTTGGACCCGGCCGCCTGAGCGATACGGTCGACACGTGCGCCAGCTATGCCGCGGGCCGCGAACTCCCCCGTCGCCGCGTCGAGCAGGCGCTGACGGGTCGCCTCGGCGTCTCGGACCATCCTCGCAGCGTAGCGAACTAACCGGTCAGTTGACTAACGTCGCCAGGTCTGCTTCACTTGAGCTAACCAACCGTTTAGAAAGGAAATGCTCTCGTGTCCAAGGTTTGGCTCGTCACAGGAAGCTCCCGCGGTCTCGGCCGCCATGTCGTCGATGCCGCATTGAAGGGCGGGGACCGGGTGCTCGCCACCGCGCGTCGCCCCGAGACCCTCGAGGACCTGGTCGCGGCACACGGCGAGCGGCTGCTCACGATCGCTCACGACGTCGCCGTACCCGAGCAGGCGAGCGCCGCCACGAGGGCGGCGCTCGACGCCTTCGGCCGCCTCGACGTCGTCGTCAACAACGCCGGCTACGCCGAGCTTGCCTCGGTGGAGGACATGAGCGACCAGGCGTTCCGCGATCAGGTCGAGGCCGTCTTCTTCGGCACGGTGCACACCACGAAGGCGGCGCTACCGATCTTGCGCGAGCAGGGCGGCGGGCACATCATCAACGTCACCTCCGTCGGCAGCCGGATGGCGACCCCCGGCCTGTCCGCATACCAGAGCGCCAAGTGGGCCACAGCCGGCTTCTCTCTCGTGCTCGCCGCGGAGGTCGCCCCGCTCGGCATCCACGTGACCTCGCTCGAGCCCGGCGGCATGGCGACCGACTGGGCTGGGTCCTCGATGGCTGTACCCGAGATCAGCAAGCCCTACCAGCCGACCGTCGGCGCCGCCGCCGCGATGCATGACGCCTCCTGGCGCCCGCTGGGCGACCCGGCGAAGGTCGCGCAGGTCATCCTGGACATCGCCGCGATGGCCGAGCCCCCAACACGCCTATTGCTGGGCAGCGAGGCTTACGCGTACGCGACGGCTGCCGCGCAGGCACAGCTCGCCTCGGACGAGCAGTGGCGCGAGGTCAGCCGGTCCACCGACCGCGACGACGCGACTGCCGCGGAGCGCAACCCACTCGGAACCCACACCGTGGCCGCGGCGTAGCGCTCACTCATGGCGCGAGTACGCCGTGAGTCCGTAAGGCGCAAACGCGCGAGTGCCTGGACGAAATCCGGCGGTGTATCGTCGCGAGCGATGAGCGCGATCTCGGTCATGCTGATCGTCCCGGATGCAGAAGCGGCGGTCGTCTGGTACAAGCACGCACTGGGCGCGAAGGAGCTATGGAACCTCGGCGGAGTCGCCGGCCTCGAGGTAGCTGGGGCCGCATTCTTCCTGCATGAGGTCAACCCCAGGAATCCCACCGAGACAGACCCGCAGCACGTGGGCAAGACCAGCGTCCGTATCGAGCTGTTCGTCGAAGACCCGGACGCTGTGCTCGAGCGCGCCCTCGCCGCGGGGGCAACCCCTGGCTCGGCGATCGAGGATCACGAGACGCCCTGGGGCAACCACCGCCAGGGCGGCTTCAAGGATCCCTTCGGTCACAACTGGTCGGTCGGTGACACGTCACCCCTCGCGGGGCCCAGTTAGCGGCAAGACAGCTCTCGCTCGCGCAGCGGAACACGATGTGCTGCCGACCTGCCAGCGCTATGGGATCGGCGCGATCACGTGGGGCCCGCTCGCTACACCCCTTCCACCGACACGACCATCTCCAATCGCCGTCGACCAGTCTGTAACCGTTAGCCATCCCCGCCGCGGGCGGCGCGCACAGTTTCCCCACTGGTCGACTGAGCAAAGCGTTTAGGCTGTCTGCTCGCGGTGAGTCGGGTACCCCCCAACATCCTTTATCTGCACTCGCACGACACGGGTCGCTACGTGCAGCCCTACGGACATGCCGTACCGACGCCCAACATCCAACGCCTCGCTGACCAGGGCGTGCTCTTCCGCGACGCCTTCTGTGCTGCCCCCACCTGTTCGGCTTCGCGCGCTTGCTTGCTGACCGGGCAGCACGGTCACAGCAACGGCATGCTCGGGCTAGCGCACCGCGGCTGGTCGCTGAACGACTACCACCAGCACATCGTCCACCCGCTGCACGAGGCCGGCTACCACTCCGTCCTGATCGGCGAGCAGCACATCGCCAAGCGCCCCGACGTGATCGGCTTCGACCGCGTCGTGAAGATCGAGACCACGCGCGTCTCTGACGTCGCGCCCGTCGCCAGCGAGATCCTGCGCTCCTCCCCGCCGCAGCCCTTCTTCATGTCCGTCGGCTTCTTCGAGACCCACCGCGACTTTCTCGCGCCACCCTCGCTGCGCGACGCGCTGTACTCGCTGCCGCCGGCGAACCTGCCCGACACTTTCGAGACACGGCACGACATGGCCGCGTACAAGGGCAGTGCACGCTCGCTCGACCAAGGCGTCGGAACAGTGCTCGAGGCGCTCGATGGAAGCGGCATGGGCGACGACACCTTGATCCTCTTCACCACCGACCATGGCCTCGCGTTCCCCGGCTCCAAGGCGACTCTGTACGACCGCGGGCTCGGCGTCATGCTCGTCATGCGCGGCCCGGGCGGCTTCGATGGCGGGCGCGTGATCGACGCGCTCGTCTCACACATCGACGTCTATCCCACGCTCATGGAGCTCGCCGGGATCGCGCCGCCGCCGTTCCTGCAGGGCGTCTCGCTGCTGCCGCTCGTGCGTGGGGAGGCCAGCTCGGCGCGAGAGGCCATCTTCGCCGGCATGACCTGGCACGCTGCCTACGAGCCCCAGCGCGCGATCCGCACCGACCGCTACAAGTACATCCGCCGCTTCGGCGAGCGCTCGCTGCCCGTGCTGGCCAACTGCGACGACTCGCCCAGCAAGAACCTCCTGCTGGACTACGGCTGGGCGCAGCGACCTGTCGCCTTCGAGCAGCTCTACGACCTCGTCTTCGACCCCAACGAGGCCAACAACATCGCCGCGGACGCAGAGCACAAAGACACGCTCGACGGGCTGCGTGCCCGGCTCGAGCGCTGGATGTCAGAGACGGGCGATCCGCTTCTGCACGGCGATCCGGATCCGCCTCCCGGCGCCGAATACAACGACCCCGACCAGCTCTCCGCGACCGAACCGCTGATCCACGTGGGAGGCGCTGTCGGATGAGCCGCGAAGGCGAGCTGGCAGGCGCGCGAGGCGCAGAGGATCCGCTGCCCGCACAGGACTACGCAGGGGTGCCGGCGTCCGCGCCGACGCGCTGCTACCTCGTCTGCGCCAGCCAGCGCAGTGGCAGCACGTTGCTCTGCGAGACACTCGCGGCCACCGGCGTCGCCGGCGTCCCGCTCGAGTACTTCCAGGAGCTCAAGGAGACCGGCCTGCCGCGCCGGCCGCGCGAGTACTTCTGGGGGCTCCGCGTCCCCGAGGTGATCCGCCTGCTGCCCCCCGAATCGCAGCTCGACCGCGAGGCGGAACGGCGAGGCACGTGGAGCCGTGAAGACTATTCCGCGCACTTTGACGCTGCCCTGCGCACGGGCACCACACCCAATGGGGTCTTCGGCGCAAAGCTCATGTGGAGCTACTTCCCCGACTACATGGAGCTCATGAGGGGCATCCCCCGCTTCGCCGGCATGGGTGATGGCTCGCTGCTCAACGCAGCCTTCCCCGAGCTCAGCTACGTCTTCGTCTCGCGCAGCGACAAGGTCCGCCAGGCTGTCTCGCTGTGGCGCGCGCTGCAGACCTGGGTCTGGCGCAATTCGAGCGGCGCACCCCCCGAGGAGCCCTCGCCGGAGCGACAGGTCGTGTACTCCTTCGACGCGATCGACCACCTGCTCGACCAGCTGCGCCGCCAGGAGGATGCCTGGCGCGGCTTCTTCTTCCGCATCGGGCAGCGTCCGCTTGCGCTCCACTACGAGGAAATCGACAGCGACCCGGACGCGGCCGCCGGGCTCCTGCTTGACAGACTCGGCATCCCGCGACCACTCGCCTCACCCGCTCCGCGCCCGACCGGACGCCAAGCCGATGAGATCTCCGAGAGCTGGGTGCAGAGCTACCTCGAGGACGTCTCCCGGCGCTGGCGCGTCTAGCGCGCGTCGCAGGACCATCGACATGCCAGACGCGACCGAACTGCTTCGGATGAATCGGGAGGCCTTTGCGGAGCGCGACCCCGACAAGCGCTGGACGGCCGTCGAGCGGACGTATACCGAGGATGTGCGGTTCATCGATCCCGACGACGAGGTAGTCGGGCGGGAAGCCCTCAACGAGCGCGCTCAGAGGATCCTCGACGACGCTCCGACCGATTTCGTGCTGGAGGAGGACGGCCCGGCGTACGTCGGTCGCGACACTGCCGTCCAAGCTTGGCGCTTCGGCGCGCTCGGCAGCCCGGCGGTACGCGGAGTCGACATCCTCACGATAAGAGACGGCCTCGTGAGCGTCGTGCACACGCTGATCTCGTCCTGAACCGCCGAGGGCTCGCGTGTCCACCTGCGTGTGGCGAGCGCCGTGCCGGGGGGAAGACATGGGCAACCCGCGCCTCAAGCGCTGGACGATGCTCGTAGGACGGGTCGTCGACTGCGTCCTTACCGTTTACTGGGCACGGTCCAGCTCCACGCGGGAACCACCGCGGGGTGGCTGCGGCCGAGCCTGCCCGCCCTTTAGTACTCCGCGGGCCGGTTGTTGACCGTCACGAGGCCGACGATCTTGCCGTCACGGACGCTGAAGTAGTTCGTAAGGATCACGTCACCGTCGGGCAGGTTGGTCCTGTCGAAGTCGCCCTCGTAGGCGGCGCGGACGATCGTATCGCCGTAGTGCTCGAGGACCTCGCGCACGTCCATCGTGATGTTGTCGCCGACGATCTCCTTCTCGATGAAGCGCCGGACCGCTTCGATCCCGCGGAACTCGCGGCGGGCATCGTTGATGTACGCGTCGTCGGCGAAGGTCCTTACGATCGCGTCGAGGTCGCCCGCATTGACAGCGTCAACGTGCTCCGCTACGACGCCGGTGAGTGTGTCGGTGATGCTCATGACATCTCCTCTTGATCGATTTCCGGTCGCCTCGTGGCGGCCTAGATCAAGGTTCGGTCATCCGGTTAGGGGAGAGTCAAGACCCCGTTTCGTTCTTGACTCTCCCCCTAGGGGAGGGTCGATACTTCTCGCATGGGATCGAAAGTCACGATCGGAGACTTCGCCACGGCCTCGCACCTGAGCGTCAAGACGCTGCGCCACTACCACGACGTAGGGCTCTTGGAGCCCCGCGAAGTAGACGCCGACAACGGCTACCGCTACTACTCCGAGGAGCAGATCCCAGTCGCTCAGGTCATTCGCCGACTCCGGGGCCTTCAAATGCCGGTCCCCGACGTGAAGTCGGTCCTTGCGGCCACCGACACAGAAGCCCGCAACCGCCTCATCGTCGAGCACCTCAACCGTCTCGAGGGCGATCTTGCGCAGACCGCGGCGGCCGTCTCTGAGCTGCGTGACCTGCTGGAGCGACCCGAAGCTTCGCGTCCGGTGGAGCATCGAACCGTCGCGCCGACGCCTGGTGCCGGAATCCAGGAGACCGTCGACCGAGACGACGTCCTAGCCTGGTGGCGCGGAGCGCTTGGCGAGCTTCAGGCCACGGTCCAGGCCCAAGCGTTGAGCCCAACCGGGCCTAGCGGAGGCCTCTACGCCGGTGAGATCTTCCAGTACGGGCGGGGACAGGCAACGGTGTTCATCCCGACCGAGGGGTCGGTCAAGCCGATCGGCCGGGTAGTCCAGTTCGTTCGTCCCGGGGCAGAGCTCGCGATCGCCCGTCATGACGGCTCGCTGATCGACATCGACCTCACCTACGGCGAACTCGGCGCCTACGTGATGAAGCATGAGATCAGTGTCGACGGCCCGCTCCGAGAGAACTATCTGCACGGATTCCTCGATACGCCAGATGCGGATGAGTGGGAAACGGAGATCGGATGGCCCATCTTCCGCGCTGACGCTCGCTCCTGAAACTCCGAGGGGCAAAATCGGGCGGCTCGGCACCAAGCTCGCGCACTCTCACTGCGGACGTCGAGGGCGCGTGCGCACTGGCCGGCTCACGCCTGCTTCCGCATGCGGCTGCGAGTGCGCCGGTCCGACTGATCGCCACGCCCGCGGCTCGTCCGAAGCGCAAGCGACCGGGCCACTCGGGGGCTGTTTCCTTTCGATCAGCAGCCCGAACCGCTAGGTCGACCGGATGTCATCAATGCTCATCCCGGAGCCAACAAGGTCCAGCTAGGCCGCGAGACCGCTCGGCGACGCGGAGCTGAACGCTGGCTGGCCCAGCCGGCACGGTGGATCGAGATCCGCGCCGGGCGTCGATCGCTCTGCGCCGGCTCGGCGGTGCCCAGCCGGGTCGCCTTGTCTACAAACCTCATGCCCGTGGGCTGACCCGTCGATAGGGCCACATGCCGCCGAATGGTCGCGTCGTTGCCGCGCTCGCACTCGCAATGCTCGTATCGCTGCTGGGTGCCGCGCCGGCGCTCGCCTCGACGCACAGTTGGATCGGGCCGAGCGGCGGCGTCTGGTCGAACGCGGCCAACTGGAGTGGCGGAAGCAAGCCGACGAGCGGCGAGCCGGGCGGCACGATCGTGCAGTTCAGCACGAGCACGAAATCGACCATGGACATCGCCGGCCTGACCGTCGACGAGATCCACTTCACCGGCGCGAGTAACACGCTCAACGGCTCGACGCCGCTCTCGATCAGCGGCTCGACGCTGGTGCAGAACATCGTGTCCGACGCGGCGAGCAACGTGCTCAGTACGTCGCTGCACATCACGCTCGTCGGCGCCGCGACCGAGTTGGCTTCCAACTCCGGAGCGCTGAGGATCGAAAGCCCGATCGCAGGATCGCCTGGGCTCGTGTTCGTCGGCAGCGGCGGGAGCTTCAACTTCTACAGCGAAAACACCTACACGGGCCCGACGTCGATCATGTCCGGCGCGGTGCACATCGCGGCGCCGATCGGCCTCGTGATCGTTGGCTCGGCGATCAAAGTTGGCACCGGCGTCGGGCCGGGCGCGCAGCTCGTGCTCGACCAATCGTCGGACATCAGCAAAGAAACCGACCTGATCGTGAACAGCGACGGCACCTTCGAAGGTCAGGGCCACGTCGACACGGCGAAGAGCCTCACCGCGAACGCCGGCCATGTGTCCGTCGGCTCGCTGACGATGACCGGGGCGCTCGTGGAGACCGACTCGGCGCTCTCGATCGAAGGGGTGCTCACGGCCGGCTCCCTGAACATGACGGGCGGCTCGATCACCACGCCCGTCAGTGGACAGCTCGCGCTGGGAGGACCCGTGCAGGCGAGCTCGTCGGCGTCCGGTCTTGCGACTTTGTCGTCCGGCCTGCGGCTGAACGCGAGCCCGACCGTGACGGTCACGCCCGGCGCGGCGTCCGAGCTCAGCGTGACCGGTCCGATCACCGAGACCGGCGGCTCGCGCGGCATCACAAAGGGGGGCACCGGCACGCTACTGATGAGCGGCACGAACACGTACACGGGCACGACGACGGTGTCCGAAGGAACGCTGATCGCAAACGGCAGCCAACCGGGCGCATTCTCGGTTGGACCGAGCGGCACGCTGACCGGGTCCGGCTCGGTCGGCGCGACGACTGTCAACGGGGTGCTCCTTCCGGCCGCACCAGGGCTCACGACCGGCGCGCTCAGCTTCGGGCCGACGGGCACGCTGAACGCCGCCCTAGCCTCGTTCGCGGCCGGCTCAACCCCCTCGGCGATCGCGACCGGCCAGGTGACGATCGACCCGAACGCAACGCTCAACCTGGTCGTTGCACCCGGCACCACCGCGCCGCACGGCTCGCGCGCGCTGCTGATCGACAACCGCAGCGCCGTACCGATCAGCGGCCAGTTCAGCGGCGTTCCGAACGACTTCGTGCTCAGCACCCTCACCGGGGTGCCCCTCGCGGTCAGCTACACGGGTGGCGACGGCAACGATCTCAGCCTGACGGCGGGCAACGTGCCACCGCAGATCGGGTCGATCGGCGCGACGCCGAACCCGGTCGTAGCCGGGCAGCCGGTCGCGCTCGGCGTCGGCGGGTCCGACGCGAACCAGGACCCGTTGACGACAACGTGGAACTTCGGCGACGGCACGGGGGGCGGCGGCTCGTCGATCTCACACGTGTACGCCGCGGGCGGGACGTACACCGTCGTCGCGACCCTGTCCGACGGCCTCGCTCAGGCGCAGTCCACGACCCTCGTCACGGTCGCCGCCGCGCCGGCAGGTCCGGCTCCAGCGAAAACGACGGCGAACATCGGCGGCGGCACGCCGCCGCTGAGGACCGTCACCGCTTCGGCTTACGGCGCCGACCTCACCCTCAGCGCTCCTCGTGCGTGCGTGCGCGCCGGGACGCACTTCAGCGTGACGCTCGCCGTGAAGAACCGCCTGCGCCTCAAGCGGGGCGCGCTCCCGAGGGTCGTGCAGGTGACGTTCGCGGTCGGCAGCAAAACCGTCAAGACGGTGCGTTCGGCTCCGTTCCGCGCGCAGCTCGCCATCAAGCGCGGCACCGCCGCGGGCAGCACACTCAGGATCCGCGCGACCGTGTACCTGAGGCTGCGCCGCGGAAGCGTGAGGACGAAGACGATCACGGTCTTCGTCAAAGTCTGCTGACGCCGGCGTCAGCGAGCCGCGCACGAGCCACGCGGCATCAGGGAAGTGCTAGCCGTCTCGCAGCAGAACCAGCCCACCGAGCACGCCTACGTAGGCGGTGCCGGCCGACCCGATACTCACGGGTGCGTAGTTGCTGTTGAAGCCTAGTCCCGTTCCGGCTAGGCGTTCGTGGACGGTGCTGCCGTTCCGGAACGAAATAGCGGTCAGGTACCAGGCGTCGACGCCGTCGTGACCAGGCGGCTTCGTGTACGCATAGACGAGCCCGTTGGCGAGCGAGAGCTTGGGCACGGCTGACGGCGCTCGCTGGTCGCTGTGCCAGACCGGCGTGCAGCCCGAGCTGCCTTTGTTGATGTCAATGCGCTCGATTCCCGGCGCGGTGGAGGCACCGTTCAGGGTGCGGTCACGCATCGTGCAGACCTACATCTCCCTCGATTAGCGATTACTGCTCCGGTCGGCGCGCGGGTAGCGCGGGGGCCCATTGTCGGCGAAGCGTTTCCACGATTCGCGTCGTCGACCCCGACGACCAGACAGTGCCAGCGGCGGCGCCCGCCCCCGTCTGAGCGCAAGTCGTTGGGGCACGAGGGACGATCAGGTCCCCACGCGATGAGCGATGACCGTCAGATCCAGAATCGCCAGTACAGTGCGGGTCACGATGAGCCTCTTCATGGATCGCCACGAGATCCCCGGAGCGACCGCGGCCGACATCGCCGCCGCGCATGCAAAGGACCTCGGCGTTCAGGACAAGTTCGGCGTGCGTTTCCTCACCTACTGGTTCGAGGACCACTCCGATCTCGGCTTCTGCCTGATGGAGGGTCCGGACAAGGAGGCCGTGGAAGCCGCACACCGCGAGGCTCATGGCCTGATGCCATCGCAGGTCATCGAGGTCGACGAGGCCGTCGTCCGCGGCTTCTTCGGCCGGCTGAACACCCATCCTCCGGGAGAGGCATACACCGACAGCGCCTTCCGGGCGATCCTCTTCACAGACATCGTCGACTCGACCAGTCTCACTCAGGAGCTCGGCGATCTAGCCGCGATGCAGCTGCTGCGAGAGCACAACGCGGCTGTCCGATCGGGCCTCGCGCGATTTGGCGGCAGCGAGGTCAAGCACACCGGCGATGGCATCATGGCTTCGTTCGACGCAGCATCCCGCGCGGTCGGGGCCGCGACACACATCCAGCGCGCGCTAACGGAGGGCGACGGGGCTAACGAACGCCTGCACGTACGCATCGGCGTCGCCGCCGGCGAGCCGGTGACAGAGCATGATGATCTCTTCGGAGCAACCGTTCAGCAGGCGGCCCGTCTCTGCGAGTGTGCGCAGCCCGGCTGCATCGTCGTCTCCTCAGGCGTGCACGACCTCTGCCGCGGTAAGAGGATCAACTTCGTCAATCGTCGGTCAGTCGACGCGAAGGGCTTCGACGAGCCGATGGAGACCTACGAAGTTCAGTGGCACGGCGACTAGATGATCGATTCACGCGCGGGGCGAGTGGCGGTGCCGCTGACCACGGCGCGGGCGATGAGGTGTCTTATCTTGCGCGTCATGCGCTTCTCCTTGCTTCGTGCGGGACACGAAGCCATCCCATGCACGGCTGTTCCCCTCTTCGCGCCCGTCCTACCCGGCGAGAAGCGTCCTAAAGGTACCCCGCCGAAGGGCCTCCCCGGGCTGAGTTGCGATCGGCGACCAGCGATCGGCCTGTAGGAGATCTTCGAAATGAACGACTGCCAAGACAGGATCGCGGCGCTTCTGCACGAGGCCGGCGAGACGCATCATCTTGTCTATCGCATCGTCGACGGCGATGATGCGGACTGGGCGTCGTGGTATGCGGATTGGCTGATCACGCTCTCAGAGCTTCCGCAGATCCTCGGCACAGCACCTGTTCGCAGCGAGCTGGTCTGGATGCTGGTCGCACTCGATAAGGAGTTCACGCGCACCAACCCAGAAGCCTCGTGGCCGGACTGGTACGCGGAGCGCGTCCTGGAGCACTTCGGCGTTTCATCGGACGCGGCGTAGTGCCCGGTGCCAAGCCGGGCCGCTGGATCGCAGCCGGCCCGCCGCTCATTTCAGGACGAGGACCCGGGCAGTCGACCGGGCCGCGCCGACAGTTAGCTCGAAAGCCATCCGGCGAAGCGACGGGGACGGCACAATGAGTACCGCACCGACCAGGGCCTAGGAGGGCGTTGGCATGCCCGACCCCGGGCGCCGTCGTGGGCCTCGAGTAGCGCTCGTAGCCATCGGGCGTGCTCGATGGACACCAGGGATTCGCGCAGCTGACGGCGAGATTGGCGCCACTGTCTCGCGGCGGTGAGCTTGCCGAGCGACTCGGAGGCCTCGTCCTGCGAATCGACGTCTCCGCGACCTCGCGGACAGTCAGATCCTGCGATAGCGGGCGTCCGCGAGCGAGAAGAGGCCGAAGCCAATCAGCCCCGCAGCCACAACCCCAAGCAGGACTGGCCCGTAGGAGCTGCGCGACAGTTCGTTGAGGGCGCCGTCGAGACCGATCGCCTTGCGGGGTTCGTAGTCGATCCCCGCGGCGAGGAGACCGTATCCTACGAGCGCGAACACGACGGCCCGTGCGACGTGCCCGAATAGCCCGGCCGCGGTGTATGCGCGCTTGACGCCGTCGCCCATCCGGGAAGTGTCCGCTTCGTCGAGGAACTTCCTGGCGAGCCCCTTATATCCCTGGTATACGCCCACACAAACAAGCACGATGCCAGCGATGGCGACGATCTCGGTGCCGCCGGTCCAGCCGAGTACCCCGGCGGTCGCGCTCTTGGGAGCGCCGGAGTTGCTCCCGCTGCTGCCGGTGAGAATTTTGACCGCGGTCACGCAAAGCGCTCCGTAGACCAGGCCGCTCCCTGCGGCTGCGAGACGGTCGAAGCCGCTGGACGTTTCCCGCTTGCCATGGCCGATCGCCGCCATGGTCAGCCGCCACACGGCGTAGCCGGCAAGACCGAGAGCCACAGCAACGAGCAGCAGCTTGCCAAACGGTTGCTGGGCGATTGTCTGCAACGCCCCCTGCTGGTTTGTGTCCTTGCCACCGGAGCCGAGCGCGACCTTCAGGGCCAGTAGCCCGATGACGCCGTAGACCACCCCACGTGCGACCAGCCCAGCCCGCGCGAGCCACGTGAACGCATCCCCTTCAACGGCCGAATCACCGCTACGGCGAACCTCGCGTACGACGGCCTGTCCGGTACTCGATCTTCCCTCCATCTAGTGCCGATTGCCCGATTGCGCCGGGCCCTAACCCGAGCGGGCAGTCGGCAGTACGCCTGGGGCGTGAAATGCTCCGCGTGATTGATCCTGATCGCGGGTCGGGCGGTTGATCTGCGCCCCGCTCGAGCTCTTTGGGCCGCGAGCCCAGATCACGACGCCCCGGGGCGCCGAACTAGACTTGCCTCGATGACGTCGACCCGCGTCAGCCGTTGGGGATTCGTGAACGCCTACCTCGTGCAGGAGGACGACGGCATCACAGTGGTCGACACGGGGATTCCCGGCACTGCGAGCCGGATCGTCGCAGCGGCACAGCGGCTTGGTTTGTCGATCGTACGGATCGTGCTCACCCACGCGCACTTCGACCACGTCGGCTCGGTCGATGCGCTTGTCGGAGAGCTCCGCGACGTCGAGGTCGCGATCACCGCTCGCGACGCGCGACTATTGAACGGCGACAAGCAGCCCGAGCCGGGAGAGCCCCAGGTCGCCGTCAAGGGTCGGCTGCCCAAGTTGAAGACGGAAGTCACTGGCCGCATCGCTGTCGGCGATCGCGTCGGCTCGCTTGAGGTTGTCGCCGCGCCCGGCCACACGCCAGGCCACATCGCTCTTCTCGATACGCGCGACCGAACCCTCTACTGCGGCGACGCCTATGCCACGCTTGGCGGGGTGGACACGTCGGCAAAGCCCTCGTTCCCGTTCCCGCTTCCGGCGCTGGCAACATGGCACCGGCCGACTGCGCTGGCTAGCGCCAAGGCGCTGCGTGCGCTGGATCCCACGCGGCTTGCGCCCGGCCACGGCAAGCCTCTCGAGTCACCCGGCGAAGCGATGGACCGGGCGATCGCGAAGGCGTCCTGACGGAGTTAGCGACGGCCTCGGCGACGTCGCCTGCCTCGCCACGGCTCCATGTGGACCTAACGGGACACCATTCCAACCCCTCGGGACCTCTGAACGTCTTGCTAAACGCCGCTTGCCTGCGGAAAGCAGCGGTCGGCGATACTCAACGCATGATTGACGTCGCTACGCCGGAACGCTCCGAGGAGGTAGCCGCGCGCTGGCTCGACGCCCAGCACTGGGGCATTGAGATCAGCGCGCTGATGCCCAGCGGTGGGAAGGAGGACTAACCGATGCTCACCCTCTATGAGCATCCCTTCGCGCTCTACTGCCAGAAGGTCCTGATCGCGCTCAACGAGCAGGGCGTGGATTACGACGTCCTCGAGGAGCAGCGTGACTTCCAACGCGCCGAGCTGGCCGAGCTGTGGCCGCCAGCGTCGATCCCGGTGCTGCGCGACGGGGACCAGATCATCGGCGAGACCTCGATCATCATCGAGCACGTTGCCGGCGCGCAGCTGGTGCCGTCGCTGGAAGCCCGCAAGTGGGACCGCCTCTGCGACCAGTACATCTCCGACGCCGTCCAGGCGATCGTCCTCGACACGATCGAGGAGCGCTTCGACCGGCGCGCCGTCGCCCACGCGCGGGGCCGGCTCGACATGATCTACGGCATGCTTGAGACCCAGCTCACCAAGCACGGGTTCCTGGCGGGCGACACGTTTACGATCGCCGACTGCGCCGCCGCGCCGGGCCTGTTCTACGCCCTGGCGATTCACCCGTGGAGCGAGGGCACGCACCCGCAGCTGACGCGCTATTACCGGGCGCTGGCGCAGCGGCCGTCCTTCGCCAACGTAATCGCGGACGCGCGGCCCTACCGGCACCTGTTCCCGCTGCCCTGGCCGGCCGACTTCGACCGCTACCACCTAACGTTCCCGGACGGGCGCGGCAACGGCGACTGACGCCGCGGCAGGCAAGTGCGCACCCTCCCGCGTCCACGGTAAGCAGGCGTCTCGGGAGGCACCCGGCACGCTCGCGCTCTGGACGACACGCGCCAGCGCCAGAGGTCGCGAGACGCACTTCTGCTTTCTTCCAACGCTATGGCCGACCTAGAAGGATCAAGCCGGATCGACATCGACGCGCCGATCGAGCGCTGCTTTGAGATCATCGCCGACGTCGAGCGTGCGCCCGAATGGCAGGGCGCCATGCAGAGAGCGCAGGCGCTCGAGTACGACGCTCAAGGGCGCCCGGTCCTAGTCGAGACACACCTACATGTCATCGTGGCGAGTGTCACTCTCTGGTTGCACTTTGACTACTTCGAGCCGACAGGCATGCGTTGGACGCGCGAACGGGGTGACCTCAAGTCGCTGTCCGGTGCGTGGCAGCTCGAGGACCGTGGCGGCCAAACCCGTGCGACCTATTCACTCGAGATCGGACTAAACCGGACCCTCGGACTTCTGCGCAAGGGGGTGCGTGGACCCGCCGAGGCGAGGGTCCGAGAGCTCCTTACGAATCGTCCGGTTGAAGGCCTCAAGCGCGAAGCAGAGCGATAAGCTGACATCTGCGCTGACCTCGAACCACGAGGCACCGCGACTACCCGATGCAACCGAACTGCTGGGGGGCGTGGACCGGCCCCAATTCTTCGTGGGTGCGTCTCGCCCCGAGAGCGATGCTCGCGTGAAGGTCAGGAGCGGTGAAGTCATACGTCGGTCATCAATAGCTCAGCTGCTCATACCAATCGGTCGGTCGCCCCTCGCGCGTGAGGTCGAAGAGGTTCCAGAGCGGCTCGATGGTGCCGACGTGGCGGGGATCCTGTCCGGGATCGGCCGGGGCGTATAAGAGCTCGGATCCCCAGAAATGGCGGATCGTCTCGCCGTCGCGATGGAAGATGTTCAGCATCGGCCGTTGGGCTCCCTCGGCGGTTTCGGCGCGATAGTCGCGGTTGAAGGTGTTTGCGGCGGAGGACACGGTCCGCAGCCGTCGCCACCCGCGCTCGTTGGCGAAGGTGAGAAGCCGCGCAAGCGGCGTCTTCGCTACGACCGCGAGATTGAGGTGCTGGGTGGCGTGTTCTGCGGCTCCGTCGAGCTGGTCGAGCAGCGCTGTGCATGTTGGGCACGGGCCCTCCTCGAGTTTGAGGAGCGCCGTCTGACCGCTCGCCGGCCCCGGACAGGTGTCGCCGGGGTCCCGGGGGAACATAAAGCTGTAGACCATGAGGCTGTCCGTGCCGGTATCGAACAGATCCGAAAGCCTCACGTCGGTCGGGGTGTCGTCCACTCCCGCGCCCCGGAAGACGTAGTCCTTCGGCACGGCCCCACCCGGCGGCAGCTCGCGCCTGGTCGCAGCTACCGCCTCCATCGCACGGCGCAGCTCGATCTCCTGCTCGAGCAGCCTGTCGCGCGCCGCTCGGTACTCCGTTGACTCTCCGGGGAACGTGGTGCTCATCTTCTCTCCTCTTCGATGCGACGGCCAGATCCTCGCGACACGTTGAGCACGCTCAGGTTGCGCGGCGGATCGGCGCCATCGTGGCTACAGGGTCGGTGGTCAGGAATTCGACGATGATGCCGTTACACAGCGTGGGCTTCTCCACGAGGAGGCCGTGCGAGGTGCCAGGCACAACCGTCAGCTCAGCGTCAGGGAGCCCCCGGTACGTCGCGATGGCGTGCTCGAGGGTGACCTCGTCGTCGTCGCCGACCATCACCAATGTGCGGCTCGTGACTTCGTTGAGGTCATTGGCGGCCAGCGTGGGCTCCTGGGTGTGCATCTGGGCCAGCTTGGCGACGACTACCGGATAGTGCTGGATGCCGTCGGGCGAGACCTCACCGTAGAGTCGTGCGAAGCGCTCGGGCGGCTCATTGTCCGGATCGATCGCCGTCGGGACCCAGCCGTCGTGGTGGAAGACGCCGGCGACGAGTACCACCCGACGAGTCAGGTCAGGACGGCGCAGCGCGACCAGTAGGGCCACGGTGGCACCGTCGCTGCAGCCGACCAGATGCGCGGGCCCACCGACCACTCTCTCCAGGAACGCGATCGTGTCCCTCGCCATCGCGTCGAACGTGATCGGGCCCTCGACATCCGCGGTGTGGCCGTGCCCGCGCCGCTCGGGGGTGTAGACGTGGAAGCGTGCTGCCAGCGCGCCAAGGTTCGGTCCGAAGGCGCGCGCGTCGACCCCGGCCCCTCCAGGGTGAAGCAGCACGAGCGCCTCACCGTCGCCATGCTCCTGGTACCAGGTGCGCACGCCGTCGAGCTCCTCGTAGTCGGCCATCTCGTCGATCTCCAGTCCGGTCGTTAGTCACTCACAGTGTTCGACCGTCGGCGTCAGCAGAATTCATCGCCAGGGACTTCCCGTTCGGGTCTTGACGTTCGCCCGCCGTTGCAGCGAGTCTAAGACGCGGCGAGCGAGCACTTCCCCTTGCCCAGCGCGAGCGAGCGTGGGCCGACCCTCGGTCGCCGCACTCGCAAGTCGTGCGAGGCGGTCGTCTCGGAGGCGCGGCGGTAGACGCTTGCCTGTCGAGCAGAGCGCAAGCATCAGCGTCGCGACGCGCGCACACCAGCTGCGCAGCGCCGAAGCGCTTGTTCTCAGTCGCCGCGTGCGGCTAGGCCAGCCGCCGGCCGATGATTTATTCGACCGCCACTTCGCCGTAGTAGGGGAAGGGCCGGCTGTTGTTTTCCAGTAGCGCGTGTTTGGGGTTGGGGAGGGGCGCCGAGCGCGGATCCAGACAGCTGAAGGAGCTCCGGTTCCTGGAAGGCGTCGATGACGTCGAATGGGTCGGCGTTTCGCCGTCGCAGAGCTTCGTCCCCGGAGAGGCGACCGCGGCGGACCTCGGAGGCGAAGAGCTGCTCGATGGCTCCTCACAACTGTCGACCGGGACGATGTCCGTTTGCGATACTCGATGAGATCGAGCGCCCCGCCCATCGCAGGGAGCGCTTTACGGTCCGCGATGTATAGGCCGAGCGTAGACTCAGGGCATGCAGCTCGATGCGGCGATCGTGAGCTTTCACTCCCAGCACGGAGCGGTCAGCGCGGTGTCCGCGCTGCCCGACGATGCACCGTGGAGGCATGAGGTGGCCTTCATCGAGCAGCGACACAACGGTCGCGTGATCGTTCAGGGCACGGTCGCCGGACATTACCTCGACGTCGACGAGACCGACCACCTTTCGGAGCCTGGGTCGGCCGAGGGCGCGCTGACCGGTGCGCTGATCGGCGCGATCTTCGGTTTTGGGCTGCCGGGCGCCGCCTTCGGCTTCGTCCTCGGCGGTACCGTGGGCGCCGTGAGAGGAAAGCCGACGGAGGTCGAGGCTGAGCCCGTGACGCTCGTAACCAAGCTTCGCGGCGCGGTGCCGAAGGGCGGCTCGGCGGTAGCCTTGATCGCGGCGCCGGACCATGTTGACGTGATGCTGGAGGCGCTCGCCGGAACCGGTGAGCCGACACGCCACACGCTCAGTTCTCCGGAGGTTGCCGCGCTCGAGTCCGCGCTCAGCAGCGCGCCGGCAGCATCCTCGGGACCAACCGACACCGACGCCGTTTGATCCGAGGGCCGCGCGGGCCGCGGCACTCGAACGCCTGCCGAGCACGACGCGCCGGCCCAGCCCGGCCCTCAAACTGACCTCGGCCGGCGACAGCTTGCAGATCCGGCTGTTCGGGCGCGGCGCGCACGGTTCGATGCCGCAGGCGAGCATCGCCCCGGTCGTGATGGCGGCCTCGACAGTGCTCCGACTGCAGACCATCGTCTCGCGAGCGCTGGGCGAGCGGCTGCGCGTGGGCGGGATTTCGGTCCCACGCGATCACCGTCACGTCCTCGTCGAGCAGCCGGTGAGCCGCCTCCTCATTGCGCGCCGGCCTTAGGACCAGATGTACTCCTCGGCGATCGCCCCGTCGCGCCACTTCGCCACGGTCACCATGCGGCCTCCGCCCTCGAATTCCCCGCTGACGCAGGTCCACTCCCCTGACCCGAACGCGATCGGGTGGGCGATGATCTGCGGCGGCGTGCCGCCCGCCGACTCGACGTAGTCCTTCATGGCGTCGATGTGTTGCTCGATCCCATGCGTGGGTGCTTGACCCTTCCAGTCGACGTGCACATCGTCGGTGTGGTGGTGGGCGAACACGCCATGCCAGTCGGCGTTGTTCCATCCCGTGAAGTCGAGCGTGTCCATTCCTTTGAGGTTGGCCGCCACCTGATCGTCTTGCATGAGCCGTCTCCCAACTCTTGGATGGATTTCCAGCGCGATCTCGACACATGACCCCGGCCGGAGTTCGCCATCGCCGCTCAGCGTCCTCGGCCGCTCCCGCCTTCTCGACAACTTAGTCCCGAACTTAGCCTGGTGCGATCAAGCCCGCCTAGCTTGTGGCTGCCGCCGCACCCGATCGCCATCGCGCGGCGCCGCGGGCGCGAGCGGTCTACCGTAAGTGGCAACACGACTCCAAGACCAAAGGAGACGGTCATGGCGCAGCAGTCTGCAGCATCCGTCGCACCTGAGACGCACCCGGCTAGTCGACTGTACCGCCTGTTCACTGCGCTGTTCGTGTTCGGCCCACCAGCCCTGTTGGTAGCGGCGTTCCGAAAGCGCTGGCTTCTGGCGACCCCTACCAACCGCCGCATCTTCGGCGTGTTCTACGCCTTGAGCGGGTTCGGCATCACAGCGGGGTACCACCGCCTGTTCACCCACCGCAGCTTCAAGACCCATCCGCTGATCCGGGGGATCTTTGCCGTGCTCGGCTCGAGCGCGATCCAGGGTTCTGTCCCGGACTGGGTCGCCGATCATCGCAAGCACCACGCCTACGCAGACGAACACGGTGACCCGCACAGTCCGCACATCGACCACGAGGGCGGGCCCTTTCGCGGCTTCGTCCATGCTCACTTCGGCTGGCTTTTCGCTGACGAGAAGGCATCGCGGCAGCGCTACGTTCCCGACCTTCTAGACGATCCGGTCGTTATGGGGGTCCATCGTCGCTTCGCGCTCATCGTCGTCCTCAGCTATTTCGTCGCTCCGTTCACGGCAGGGCTCCTCGCGACGAGGAAGCTCCGCGGCGGGTTCGGCGGCTTCCTGTGGGGCGGGGCGGCCCGGGTATTCTTCGTCCACCACGCCACATGGAGCGTGAACTCGGTCTGCCACCTCTGGGGCGAGCGCCCATTTGAGACCCGCGACCAGAGCCGCAACAACCTTCTTGTCGCACTCGTGGGACTCGGCGAGGGCAATCACCACAACCACCATGCCTTCCCGAGGTCGGCCAAGCACGGCTTGGAGCCGTGGCAGGTCGACCCGACCTGGTGGCTGATCTGGGCAATGGAGAAGACAGGCCTCGCTTGGGATGTAGAAAGGGTCGAGCCGCAGGACATCGAGCGCAAGCGCGTCTCAGTACCCCTGCCCACCTCCGTCAGGCGGGACACCGACGCCTCGGGCAGCCGGGCTGATCAGGTGCTAAACGTCTGACGACGAGCGCGCGGGTGTCGTGCCGGTAGCCTGACGCTTCATGGGCACTCGATGGGACGCGGGCACATATGACCGGTCGAGCGAACCTCAGCAGGCGTGGGACAGCTCGCTGTGCACGGGCGTTGTGCCGAGGATGTGCGGAAGCTCGGAGAGTCTGATGAGCCAGTCGGCGTACCAAGACGCCCAGTCGGGGTCTTCGCCATCGACGATTCGATACACGAGGTGATGCGTCTCTCCGGCCTCATGCAACAAGGCGGCGACTTTCGCTTCACGATGTCCATCGTCCGAACTTAGACGGACGTCGAGAGCTGGCGCTGGACCGTGTGCTAGGAGGACCGCGCGAACAGCCGCAGGAAGAGCAGGAAGATGTTCAGCACGTCCAAGAAGATCCCGGCCGCGAGCGGGATCGCTTCGTTGGTGCCAGCCCGGCGCAGGCGGTTGAAATCGATCACGGTGTAGAGCCCGAAGATCGCCAGACCCGCCAGCGCGTAGACCGTGTACAGGGATGGGATGTGGACGAAGATGAGGACGATCCCGCCAATGATCAGAACGAGCAGCAGCCAGAACGCGATTCGGTACAGGAACGACAGGTCGCGCCGGACGGCATAGCCGCCGGCCCCGAGTCCTCCGACGAAAAGGGCCGTCGCGCCGAACGCCTGCCGCACCGCCGTGGGGTCGGTGGCGGAGTAGTAGTTGATCGTCGTAGCGACGCTCGCCCCCATTAGCAGTCCGAAGGCGAAGAGCAGTGCGAGTGCTAGACCCTCGTTGCCGCGTGCGTTGGCCACGTTGAGACCAATCAGGCAGCCGAGCGCCACCAGCCAGGCGATGAACCACCCCGCACCTCCGAGGTTGCGACCGAGGTGCACGCCCAGCGTCGCGAAGCCCACCGTGAGGGCGACAAGTCCCATGACGCGGCCGAACAGCGTCTGGGTCCGCGCCGGCGCCGCGCTCTCTGCGTAGCCTGGCGAGCTCATGGCGGGAGATGTTACGAAGTCGGCCATCTCCGCGTCACTCATCCTCCCGGTCCCATTTGCGAGCGCGCGCTGAGCTTAACTCCAGACGCCTGCCTACGACGACGAGCAGCACCGTGCGCGGCGATGCCGAAAACGCGCCCGCGGGCTTGGATGCCCGCTCAGCGACCTGTCTGCGAGAATGTCAGGTATGAGCTGGTTCGTTTGGGTTCTGATCGTCCTCGTGATCCTGACCGTGGGCTTCGTCGCGGTCGGTCGCGCGCTGCAGAGGAAGGGTCGCGATATCGAAAGACATCGCGACTGACGAGCGTCGTTGTTCTCTTCTGGAGAGCAGAAAGCTATGGGCGGGACGTCTGGTCGTCGCCGGTGCGGTCCTGGTGAGGGCCGCGCATGGGTGCGTGCTGGATGACCCGCCCGGGGCGTTGGCTGCGAATGGATGATCGGGCGATTTCACCGTAGGCTTCCCGGCTCGTGGGCGACACCGAAGACACCTTCGTGACCCCATCGGCCGAGCGGGTTGCGATCGTCACCGACAGCACGACCTACCTGCCACGCGAGCTGATCGAGCGCTGGGCGATCACACCAGTCAGCCTGTACGTGGGATGGGGAGGCGACCTGCGCCCCGAGCACGAGTACGTCGACCTCGACGCCTTCTACGCGCGCCTGCACGACTCGCCACAGCTGCCGAAGACCTCCCAGCCGTCCGTGGGCGACTTCCTCGCCGTCTACCGGCCGCTGGTCGCGCAGGGCCGCGATGTCCTCTCCTTGCACCTGGCCCAGGGTCTCTCGGGCACCTGTCAGAGCGCGAGCGAAGCCGCACGGATCCTCGCCGCCGAGGGGTTCAGGGGACGGGTGAGCGTGCACGACGCCCAGACCGGCGCGGGCGGCCTCGGCTGCCTCGTGCTCGTCGCCGCCGCACTCGCAGAGCGGGGATCCAGCGCCGAGGAGATCCTCGAGGGGGTCGGGCACGCGCGCGCGTCGCTTGGGATGTGGTTCTGTCTGGACACACTCGAGTACCTGCGTCGTGGCGGACGGATCGGTGCCGCGCAGGCTGCGGTGGCAACCGCGCTGAAGGTCAAGCCGATCCTCACGTTTGGCACCGAGATCGCTCCCGTCGAGCGTGTTCGCACCCACCGCCGAGCGCTCGAGCGGATGACCGAGTACCTGCGCGAGCTGCGCGACGGCGGGGCCCGCGCATGGATCGTGCAGCACGCACAGTCGCCCGATGATGCGCACCGGCTCGTAGAGGCCGGAAGGGAGCTCTTCCGGTCCGAGCCGCTGTTCTGCTCGCAGGTCGGGCCGGTGCTCGGGGCCCACCTAGGTGCGGGTGTCCTCGTCGGCGGCTGCTCCCCGCCCTGCTGACCTCTTCCGGTGGGCCGCGCCGGCGAGCGAGATCGCCCGACTTCCTGCCAGCGACTCCGGCACAAACGCCCTGTCAGTACTGATGATTT
>DATAYP010000038.1:0-1722 GCA_036272475.1 Solirubrobacteraceae bacterium
CGAGCCGTGGCCGAGCGGGTCGATGGCGTTGTCGTCGGCCAGCGCGGTGTACCCGAGGACAGCGCGCCAGAACCCGACGTCGACCGCGTCGGGCTTCGAGGCGATCGCCAGCTGGACCTCTTGCGCACTTGTCCGATCGGCGACAGCACCGTGCGCCCGCGCCATCGCCGAAACTGCGCGCGCTAGTGCGATGTGCCGCTCCTCCAGCCGAAACACACCGCAGGTCAACCGCACGCTGAGACGGCCATCGGCGATCGTCAGCAGAGTCCCCGAGCCCTCGAGGCCGGGCACCTGCGCGACAGCCGCGGCGAGCTGCGCCGCTTCGCCGAGCGACGAAACGCGGAACACGGCAGTCGCGCCGCCGTGCAAAACCACCCAGTCGTCAACCTCCGCAGCGAGGAACTCCCGCCAGCCCTGCTCGCTCATGCTCGCCTCCTTACACAAAAGGTATTGCAGGGCTTCGGCAAGGCCCCGGCGGGCGGACGTCCCCCTCTCACGGTCATTCGGAGGGTCTCAGCCGGGCGAGCTGGTTCTGAAGGGATCGCCGCTCGGCGTCGGTTTGCGCGAGGTCGAGGGCTCGCCGGTACGCGTCCGCCGCCTCATCATCACGTCCGGCGCGGCGCAGCAGCTCGGCGCGAGCGGAGTGGAAGTACCGGTAGTGATCGAGTTCGAGGCCGTCGAGCACAATCAGGCCCGCCTCGGGGCCGTCGAGTTCGGCCACGGCGATGGCCCGGTTCAGCTCTGCGATCGGGGAGCCGGTCTGGCCGACCAGCGTGTCGTAGAGCGCGGCGATCTGCTGCCAGTCGCGTGGCTGATAAAGGTGCAGGTCGGCGATGGCCGCCTGGACCGCATAAGGCCCGGTGTTCCCGCGGGCCATCGCACGCTGCAGCAGGTGCCGGCCGTCGCTGAGCTGTTGCTCGTCCCACAGCGCGCGATCCTGGTCGTCGAGCAGGACGACCTCGCCCTCACGCAGTCGGGCCTCTTTGCGCGCATCGTGGAGCAGCATCAGCGCTAGCAGGGCGAGCACCTCGCCCTCGTCCGGCATGAGTGTGGCGAGCGCTCGGCCGAGCCGGATCGCTTCGGCGGCGAGGTCCACGCGCCCGCCTCCCCAGCCCTGGTTGAACACCAGGTAGACCACGGCGAGGACCGCAGCCAATCGCTCGGGCAGCTGATGATCTGGCGGCACTGCGAACGGAATCCCGGCATCCCGGATCTTGTGCTTCGCCCGCGTCAGCCGCTTGCTCATCGTGTCGGACGGGACCAGGAACGCGAGCGCGATCTCCTCGGTCGACAGCCCGCCGAGGGTGCGCAGGGTGAGCGCCACCTGCGTTTCAGGCGCCAGCGCGGGGTGGCAGCAGGTAAAGATCAGTTCCAGTCGCTCGTCTGAGAAGGTCGTCGCCCCGTGCACAGTTGCCACCGGTCCGACCTCGAGCTCGCGCGCGAGCAATTTCGTCTTCTGGGCTAGGACGCGATCTCGGCGGATGCGGTCGATGGCCCGGTTTCGCGCAGTCGAGATCAACCAGCCGACGGGATTGGGCGGCTCCCCGTCCCGCGGCCAGCGCTCGGCGGCGATCGCGAAGGCCTCCTGAGCGGCGTCCTCGGCGAGCTCAATGTCACCGAGGCCTCCGACGAGCGTCGCCAGCACCCGCCCCCAGTGCTCGCGAAAGACGGCGTCAAGCGCCACGGAACTGCGCTTCAAGGATCGGCCGCACCTCGATCGCG
>DATAYP010000039.1:0-4950 GCA_036272475.1 Solirubrobacteraceae bacterium
CGAACGCCTCAACGACTCGACGGTTCGGGCCCGCTCGCTTCTCGCCAACGGGGCGGCAACCGGCTTCATCAACCGCATCATTCCGAAGAGCTCACCCTCCGCGACGTGATGCACGATCGTCTTGTCCCGGTCCGCCTCGAGGGTGTACTCCGGTCGCGCCTCCATCAGGTCGGAACCGAACCAGCGGAGAGTCTCGCGGAATCCGATCCGGGCCGGTGGCTCGTAGTCGGTCACTTCGCCGCGGAACGTGCCCATCCTCGTGGCATCGAAGTAAGGCGTTCCCAGGCCGAGAGAGCCGCCGGAGGTTTGCCCGGACCGGCGGAACAAGCCCGTTCGGCGCATCCATGTCCTGTAATCATCCAGGTCTGCCAAACGCGAGAACACATCGCTGATGGGTCGGTCGATCGTCGTGCGCGTCTCGTACCGAACCGTGGTACTGGCTCGCTTGGTCATGTGCTCACCGCCTCACGCGTCCTCCTTGTGTCGCGGCGCGTGATCGCGACCCGCGCATCTACGCTGGGTCGCGTGGACCACGCGTGGGCCGCGCGCCACATCTCTGCATCGCATCTCAGCTCTGCGTTGTGTTCCAGGGCCATGGTGTAGGTGAGGTAAGGGTTCATACGGGTCTCCTGTGCGAGTTTTGTGACAGAGCAGTGGTGTTAGGTCGGCGTGCCGGCTGTCTATTTGGGGTTTGCAGGGAGGCGAATTCGCCGGCGTACAAGACGAGCGGGTCGCTCGTGGGCGAGACGTCCAGGTCGAAGACCTGCCCGACGACGATCCAGTGGTCGCCTGCGACGTGCTCGGCGACGATCTCGCACTCGAGTCGGACCAGGGCATCTGTGAGCAGCGGCACGCCGCTGCGCCCTGGCCTCCAGTCGAGGCCGGCGAATCGGTTTGCGCCTGCGGGAGCCGCGCGTACGACGAAGAGTTCGTGTTGGCGGCCGAGCACGTTCACGCCGAAGCACCCCGCGCGACGCATGCGGGACCAGGTGAGCGAGCTTCGCGCTGGCGAGAACGAGACCAGCGGCGGCTCGAGCGAGAGCGATGAGAGCGAGTTGACGATCAGCCCCGTAGGTTTGCCGTCGGGCGCTGCGGTGACGAACGCAACCCCGGTCGGGAATCTGCCGAGCGCGTCGCGGAATGCGCGCGTATCGGGCGCTGCCGGGACGTGCTCTGGAGCGGAGAGGCTCATGTCAGTGCAGCGGCGACTGTTCGCCGAGTGCGAAGTGGGCGAGGTAGTCGTAGGCGCGGTCGGCGCCGAGCGGCTGCATGAAGGTCGCGGCCTTGACGTCGCGGTAGGCGCGCGCGAGCGGGCTGGCGTTGAGGTAGCCCGCTCCGCCTGAGAGCGCGAGCGCGCGGTCGACGATGCGGGTGCTGGCTTCGCCGGTGAACGCCTTGGCGGCCTGCGCTTCGGCGAACAGTGCCGTCAGCTCGTCCGCGGTGCCGTCGGATGTCGGGTTTGCGGCTCGGTGCTCGTCGATCAGCGCCGCCGCGCGCGACAGGACGCCACGCGCGGCGGCGAGGTCGATGGCGTTGTCGGCGACCTGCATCCGCGCGCGGGCGTCGCTGCGGTCAAATGCGGCAATCCGCCCGACCGCGGTCCTGACGCTCGACGTCTCAGTCTGCAGTGCGCCGTTCATTACGCCGGGCCGAGGGCTCGTTCCGCCTATAGGCGGGGGCGAAGCCCGGCGCGCTTCATTGCCATCAGTCGGCGATACAGGTAGGGGGACATGGTTGGTTCCTTTCGTTTTGGGATGGGTGTTTCGGATGACCGCAGCCGATCCGATCCGCGCGGCGAGCGCCCGGCGCGCGACTTGGTCTGCCGCTTCGGCGATGCCGAGCGAGGCGGCGGCGTGGAATAGACCCGCGTGCAAGTTGCGCTCGATGTAGGGCAGCGCCTCGCCCGCTCGGAAGCCCCCGCGCACGCCGGACTCTGGTAGTTCGACGCCGTTGAGCGAGACGGAGTTGCTGCCCGAGGCGCGCATGCCGAGCGCATCCCAGTCGTCGTGCACGACGACTCCGGTCGCGTCCGTGGGCACCATCGCGTAGGCGTAGCGCTCGACGTCGTCGTCGTCGGCATAGCGCACCGCGACGTAGAGGTGCGTGGCGGCGGGGGACATCGTGCAGAACATCTTGCGCCCGTCGATCCGCCAGCCGGACTCGGTCCGGGTGGCCACCGTTGCCGGGCGCGTGAGGTCCTGCCCTGGCTCGCTGATCGCGGCGGCCAGCGCGACGCCGTTGCGGGCGATCTCCTCGAGCGAGGACGCGAAGCCTGTCGCGCGACGCTCCGCCCCTGCCGCCAGCGCGACTTGGTACCGGCGCACCATGTTGAGCACGGCGACCAGGTGCATGTTCACGCCGATCGCCACGGAGGCGTCACCCCGCGCGAGTCGGCTCGACGCCACGACGAGGTCGTGTGTCGAGGAAACGCCGAGTCCGCCGAGCTCAACGGGAACGGGCGCAGCAAAGTAGCCGGCTGCCCTGAGCTCCTCGATCGCCTCGAACGGGTAGGTGCGATTGCGGTCGTGCTCGGCGGCGCGCGCGCCGAGCAGCTCGGAGAGCTCCTCGGCAATCGACACGAGGCGGGCGCCAGGGGCGGTGTGGGCTGTCAGTTCGATCGGCATGGCCGGGAAATCTCCAATCCGCTCATCGTGCGCCTCGTGGTCGGAGCATCAGGCCCCGGCCACGAGACGCTGTACGAGCCTTTAGTCGGTGGCCACCTCGACGGCGACCGGCACGCCGTTGGTGACCATGTCGTAGACCGCTGAACGTGCCTTCGCGCGCTCGACGACCTCGCGGAGCTTGTCGTCGGGCGCATCTCCGGTGACCCGGAAGGACACGCTGATGCGCTCGAACCCGTTGCGGGGCTCGTCGTCGACGCCGAGTGCGCCGCGTACGTCCATGTCGCCGGTCAGGGTCGACTCCACGGACGCGAGCTCCACCTTGCGCGCCGCGGCCACGTAGACGATCGACGTCGTCAGGCAGGCGGCGAGCGCGTGCAACAGGTACTCGGCCGGGTTGGGGCCGGTGTCCTCGCCGATCAGGATCGCGGGCTCGCCGGCATCGAGATCGAATGCCTGCGCCCGGGAGGTGTCCTCCTGGCAGGCCGCGTAGAAATCCCTGATGGTCGAGCGGTTGTGCGCGCCGTCGATCCAGCGGTTGCTGGCTCGGAACTGAAAGCGCGCGATCTCCGGCTGAGCTTTGATCGCGTCGAGCGTCCCGTATAGCTTGGCGACATCGACGCCATTGCGACGAGTGTCAGTGATCGTGCTCATGAGGCCTCCGTTCTGGAAGTGGATGGTCAATGCGAGAAGCAAACCCGAGGCCGGTAGCGCTGCGGTAGGCGCGGGGTAAATGTGCCCGCGTAACGTTTGAGTCCAGGCGTCGAACGCGTAGGTGCGAGCGGGCGTGCGAGGCTCTCTGGACTCACCAGAGCCCCCGGCGCGAGCTGCGCAGCATGAAGCTCGACGTCAAGCGCCGGAGGGGGTCGGGCAAGCACGGCTCGTCTCGCTTGCACAGCGCCAGGACCGTGATCATCTAGCCGCGGCAACGGACGAGGCGACCGAAACAGAGCAGCACGTTTAGGCGAGTGTGAGCCGGGTCAGAGCAGGCGGCGCGCGTGGATTTCGTCTAAATTGCGGTGAAGGCGGGGTACCGCTGCGAATGGGGGACGGAGGGCGAGTAGTAGTGGACTTTCGGATTCTCGGGCCGCTCGAGGCGACAGGTGATCGCGGTCACGTCCCGCTCACGGGCGGGAAGCAGAAGGCCTTGCTCGCTGTGCTGCTGCTGCACGCCGATCACGTCGTCTCGGCGGAGCGACTCGTCGAGGACCTCTGGGGTGAGGACTTTCCCGGGACGGCCCACAAGATGGTGCAGATCTTCGTGTCGCAGCTCCGCAAGCAGCTCCCCGAGGGCTTGCTGCGGACGCGCGCACCCGGCTACGTCCTCGACCTCGATGGTCATTCGCTCGACCAACGTCGTTTCGATGAGATCGTGGCGGAGGGACGCGAGGCGCTGGCGCGCGGCGGCGCTGAGCAAGCGGCCCGGCATTTCCAGAACGCGCTCGCGCTGTGGCGCGGCCCGGCGTTGGCCGAGTTCGAGGAACCGTTTGCGGGGCTCGAGTCGGCGCGGCTGGAGGAGCAGCGGCTCGCCTGCCTCGAGGACCGCATTGAGGCGGATCTAGCGCTAGGGCGACATGGCGAACTCGTCGGCGAACTCTACGCGCTTGTCCGCCGCCACCGGTACAGAGAGCGGCTGCGCGGCCAGCTGATGCTGGCGCTGTACCGGTCAGGCCGCCACGCGGAGGCGCTGGCGAGCTACCAAGGCTTTCGGCGGATGCTTAGTGAGGAGCTGGGAATCGATCCGTCGGCGCGTTTGCGCGAACTCGAGCGGCGGATGCTGCAACAGGATGCCTCGCTCGAGTTCCCCGGGCCCGACGCGGCCCGGGCCGGGACGGTCCCCGAGCGAGACCACACCGGAGCTCACTTCACCGCGACTCCGCCCGGGCGCGAGCGCGAGCTGACGTATCTCACTCGCCTGAGCGAGGAGGCATTTGGAGGAGGCCGACGGCTCGTGTTCGTCACCGGCGATCCGGGGATCGGCAAGACGACGATCATCGAGAGCTTCGTTTCGCGGATCCGCGGCGGCGGCCGCGCGGCCGTCGCAGTGGGCCAATGCGTCGAGCATCGCGGCGCGGGCGAGCCCTACCTACCGGTCCTGGAGGCGCTGGGGCGCCTGTTCCGTCAGGAACGCGGCGAGCAGCTAGTTCAGCTGCTCGCGCGGTACGCACCGACGTGGCTTTCTCAGATGCCGTGGCTGGTGCCGGACGACGAGCTAGAGGCGATCCGCGGCCGGATCGTCGGTGCGACGCGCGCGCGGATGCTCCGCGAGCTGCTTGAGGCCTTGGACGCCATCGCCGACGCGCTACCGCTCGCGCTCGTGCTGGAGGAC
>DATAYP010000040.1:0-3479 GCA_036272475.1 Solirubrobacteraceae bacterium
TCATGGCCGTCGACCCTGCGGGCATCGGCTGGAACCACACGAGCTGGCCGCCGCCGTCGATGATCATCGGCCCCCACTGCCCGGCTCCGTGGTTGGGCGAGATGAAGACATCGCCGATTTCCTCCGACAGCGAGCTCTTGCTCACCTGCACCGTCGGAGGATCGAGCGAGGGCTGGGAGACGAAGCTCTGCACCGCCCCAGGCTTCGGCTTGGGCGGCGCTTCCATCGGATCGTGAGGGTAGGAGGCGGGGTGCGCGATGGTGAAGCTGGTCCTCACGCGCGCGCCGTGGCGGGAGCCGCCGAGGACGGCCGCAGCGCTCACCTGCTCGCCCGCGACGAAGGGCTTGTCCGGTAGGAAGCTCGCCCCCGGAGCGCTCGCATAGCTGCGCAGCCGCCCGCTGTGACGGCCGCTGCGCGAGCCGACGACGGACACGCCCCTGATGTCACGGGCGGACACTCCGACGAAGCTGATCTGTGTCCGCAGCGACGCATCCGGCGTGCCGTTGAGCGGTGAGATCGTGAGCGCGCTGGCGGCGGCGGCGCAGAGCCCGAGCTGCGCCGCGAGCGCGACCAGGACGACTGCGCCCAAGGTCGAGACACGAGCTGCTAACGACCGTCTGACGGGTGTGCCTCCGGACCCCATGTACTCCGCCTTTCCGTACCCCTCCCGGGGCCCTCACGTGAACTGTCTCACAGGATGAGAACCCCAGGGCGAGGGCGGGGGTAGCGGCGGAGGCTCGGATGCCTCGGGCCTGTTGTCAGACTCCCGACGCCGGTCGGGCCTTGGCTCGCGGCTCCGCCCTCCCCCGCCTCGCGCTAGTTCCTAGCGCTCGCGCACGCCGACCACGTTCGAGGAGCCTCCGGCGAACGGATAGTCAGCCTCGGCTTCGGAGACCGCCCGGAACTGGTACTGGACCGGGCCGGGGAACTTGAAGCGGTAGATCGCTCGGAAGAGCCCCCGCGTGTTTGCGCGGATCACGTTGAACTCGAGCCACGAGCCACCGCGGGAGCGCGCCTCGAGGACGAGCTGCTTGCCGCCGCGAGGGATCGGTCCGCCGAGCAGGCGCCCGTGAAAGACGATGCTCGTTCCGACACCGGCTGTGCGCGGCGCGACGCTCAGCGCGATCGCCGCTTTGACCGTCAGCGTCAACGTGCGTACGGCGACGGGCGTCGCATCGCCGAGATGGCTGCGGTAGGCGAGCCTCAGCGCTCGCGAGGAGACCCCGCCGGCCAGCTGCACGGCGAAGCTTCCGTCAGGGCCGGTCACGGGGCTCGTCATCGCCACCGCATGCGCACCCACGAACGCGGGTGTCGCCGAGAGGTCGATCTGCGCTCCGGCGATCGGCGCGCCACCGGGCCCCGTAAGGCGCCCCAGGATGGTCTGCGCGCGACCGTAGGTGCTCGCCACCTTCGTGCTGCCCGTGCCCTTCCAACGTGCCGTCAGCGTCGCCTGCGATGAGGCGTTCGCACCGTTCGGAGCACCCGCGCCGTTGGCTCCGTTCGACCCGTTCGTCCCATTGCTGCCGTTCGCTCCGTTGAGGCCGCCCGCAAAACCGGGCCCGCCAGCACCGGGCGCGCCAGGACCGGGCGCGGTGGAAAGGCCGTTCGCGACGGTGACCGTCCGGTCGAGGACCGGTGCCGCGTTGCCCGCGGCGTCGATGACGTTCACGACCACGTGATGAGCACCATCGGTCAATTTCGTCGTGTCGAGTCCGACATCCGCACTCAGCGACGCGAGGCACGGCTGCAGGTAGAGGAAGTCCGGGAGCCCGTCAGCGCTCTGGCCCACGGCCCTACAACGCCCACCGTTGTCGTTCAGGACCGTCGTCTGCGTCAGGTGGCCATCGACGGTGAACGCCGCCTCATAGACACCCGAGCCAGGATCGCTCGCGGTGAAGGCCACGTTGCTCGTGCCGCTCACCGTCGAGGCGTTCGCCAGTTCGCCGGTCGCGTTGCTCGCCATCGGCCCGGCGTTCTGTTCGAGCGTCAGGTCGGCGGCGAAGAGATAGACGGCGGCGGCGTAGCCGTTGGGGTCGCCGAAGCCTGCTTTGCATTCGTAGGGTTCCGGTTCAGACGGGCCTCCGCACCCGACGTTCAAGAACAGGCGGCCGCCAAGATGGCTTGCTGGTACGACAATCCGGTTGCTCGGTGAAAGTGGGGCCTGCACGGAACCCTCGCCTTTGCATTCCAGGGCGGCGATGCATTCATCGAACACGCCCGCTTCGCTTGGACCGGCCAACCAAAACTCGTAAGTCGCGTTGACGGTCGCCCCACCAGCCGTGTCGCCCGCGCGCCAGAGGACGCCTCGGACGAGCGTGTCCGAAGGAGGAGCTTCAAAGCTCCATTTTGCTCGGTCAACCGCGGCTATATGCGTCGTCTGGTCGCCAAGAGCGGCGATAAGAGAGCCGCCTTCGGGGCAGGTGTTCCTTGCGTAGTCGTCATACGCGCTGCCTTTGGCGACCGACCCACTCCACCCATCCACCGGAGCGCTCGTCCCCGAGGGCGTTCGGCAGGAATAGACGTGGTACTGGCCGGCGTGTGCGGTGGCCGTGCTTGGCAGCAGCGCGAGTAGCGCCACGAGTGCGATCTTCCGTGTTCGCATTGTCATGTCCTGTTGTCGGTGAACGGATCGTGTCCACCCCCCCTCAAAATGATTCCGGTTTTGAGAACTCGACCGGAACCTGCCTCCGAAGCCCCGTGGTTTCGGGCGTCTCGCAGCGACAGGATGTTTCTGACTACGACAACTGTCTGCGACGCAACTAACGACCGCTGCGCCCGCTCGCCGCGAACGATGATCGCTCGGGCGGGCCCGCGCTGCTAAGCGACCGAGAACTTGATCGGCAGCTCGGCGAGGCCGTAGATGCCGGAGATGCTTTCGTACTGCGGCTCCCCGTCGAGCTCGAGGCCCTTGAGGTGCTCGGCGAGGAACGCGAGCCCCTCCTGGAGCTCGAGCCGCGCGAGGTTCGCGCCGAGGCAGTAGTGGACGCCGGCGCCGAACGTCAGCGCCCGTGCTCGGCCGCGATCGGCGGTGATGTCGAAGCGTTCCGGGCCGCCCGCGCCCTGCTCCGCGGGCGCGAGGTCGCGGTTGCCGGTGAAGGCGGAGACCAGCACGATCGTCCCCTCGGGGAATGTCACGTCGCGGTGCGAGACGTCCTCGACCAGGATCCTCGCGGTGAAGGGCGTGATCGGCTCGTACCTCAACGCCTCCTCCACGGCCTGCTCGGCGAGGGAGGTGTCGCGGGCGAGCAGCGCCCACTGGTCGGGATGTTCGGCGAGCAGGCGAATCGCGTGGGCGAGCTGGCTCTGGCTCGTGTCCACGCCGCCGACGAGCACGTTGAAGACGAGGTTGATGCACTCGACGTCCGAGAGCTTCTCGCCTTCCTCTTCGGCCTCAATCAGCGTCGAGACGAGGTCGTCGCCGGGGCTCTTGCGGCGGTCGCGTACGAGCGCCTCGGCGTACGCGTAGAACTCCTCGACGG
>DATAYP010000041.1:0-17091 GCA_036272475.1 Solirubrobacteraceae bacterium
CGTGCGCGAGGTGCTGGACCGCGTCGACGGGCGCGACCGCTGCGACCTCGTCGTCGACGTCGCCCAGCCGGTGGTCTCGAGGGTGATCCACAGCTTCATGGGCACCCCGCCGGAGGACGACGCGATCTGGGCGCGGATCTGCAACGCGTCGATGGCCGTCGACGACCCCGACCTCGCCCCCGAAGGCATCGAGGGGGTGCTCGAGAACGACCTGCCAGAGCTCTTCGATCGCTGCCGCAAGCTGATCGCCGAACGGCGCGAGAACCCGACCGACGACCTCACGAGCGTGCTCGTTCACGCCGAGGTGGACGGGGAGCAGCTGGACGAATCAGAGATGGTGTCGGGCTTCTTCCTGCTGATTCTCGCCGGCAACGACTCGACGAAGGCGACCTACTGCAGCGGGATGCGGGCGCTGATGGAAGACCCCGCCCAGAAGCGCGAGCTGATCGAGGACCCATCCCTGATCCCCGGAGCCGTCGAGGAGGCGCTGCGGATGTTCCCCGCCTTCGCCCATTTCCGGCGCACCGCGACCCGCGACACCGAGCTGCACGGCAAGCAGATCAAGGAGGGCGAGAAGGTCGTCATGTGGTACGTCTCCTCCAACCGCGACGAGACGCGCTACGAGGATCCCGATCGCTTCGACCTTCGCCGGAGGGCCGAGCACCAGGCGTTCGGCGCCGGCGGCCGGCACTTCTGCCTGGGCACGGCGCTCGCGCGACTCGAGCTGAGGGTGATGCTCGAGGAGACGCTGCGCCGTTACCCGAAGATCGAGCTCGCCGGGGCGCCGCAGCACGCCGAATCGCTGTTCCTCAACCAGCTGAAGACGCTGCCGGTGCGCCTCGCGGCCTGAGCGGCCGCCCCGGCCGGGGCGCGGGCGGGCGTGCCTCGATATATGTAGTCCGACATCGCGGTCCTGTGAAGGGAGATCGACGTGCCGGACATGAACGACTTCAACAAGGCGATCATGGAGGAGTTCCGCGCCAACGAAGGCAGGGTCGGCGGCTCGTTCGAGGGCGCTCCCGTTCTGCTGCTGACGAGCACCGGCGCGCGCAGCGGCGAGCGGCGCACGACGCCGCTCATGTACCTGCCCGACGGCGATCGGATGGTGATCTTCGCCTCCAAGGGCGGCGCGCCCGAGAACCCGGCCTGGTACCACAACCTCCGGGCCAACCCGGCCGCGACGGTCGAGGTCGGCAACGAGAAGCTCGACGTCACCGCGATCGTGACGGAGGGCGAGGAGCGCGAGCGGCTCTTCAACCAGCAGGCCGAGCGCTATGCGCAGTTCGCCGACTACGCGCAGAAAACGCCGCGCCAGATCCCCGTTGTCGCGCTCGAGCGGGCGGGCTGAGCCGGCTCACACCTGGACGATCACCTTGCCGGTGTTGCCGCCGGTGAACAGCAGGTTAAGCGCCTCAGGGGCCCGCTCGAGACCCTCGACGACGTGCTCCGCCGCCTTGATCTGCCCGGAGCCGAGCCACCCCGCGATCTCCGCCTGCGCCTCGGGAAAGCGGTCGAGGTAGTCGAGGATCAGGAACCCCTCCATGCGCCCCCGCTTGACGATCAGGTTGCGGTAGTTCGCGGGCCCGGCGATCGCGCCGCGCTCGTTGTAGCTCGAGATCGCTCCGCACAGCACGACGCGGCCGCGGAGAGCCAGCTGCGCGAGGCACGCATCGAGGATCTCGCCACCGACGTTGTCGAAGTAGAGGTCGATGCCGTCGGGCGCCAGCTCGCGCAGCCGCGCCGAGACGTCCTCGCCCTTGTAGTCGATCGTCGCGTCGAAGCCGAGCTCGTCGGCGATCCATCCGCACTTCTGCGACCCGCCCGCGATCCCGATGACCCTGGCGGCGCCCTTGAGCTTCGCGATCTGCCCGGCGGCCGAGCCCGTCGCGCCCGCAGCCCCGGAGACGACGACCACGTCGCCCTCCCTGACGCGCCCCACGTCGGTCATGCCGAAGTACGCGGTCATGCCGGTGATCCCGAACAGGCCCAGCGCAACCGTCGGCGGGACGCCGGCGGGCAGGCTCTGCATCGCACGCTCGCCCCCGTCCGCGATCACGTAGTCCTGCCATCCGGTCATCCCGAACAGCAGGTCGCCCGCCGAGTAGAGGTCGGTGTTGCTCTCCACGACCTCGGCGATGCCGCCGCTGCGGATCACTTCATCGAGCTGGATCGGCGGCAGGTAGCCGGGAGCGTCGTCCATCCACGTGCGGATCGTGGGATCGATCGAGAGGAAGCGCACTCGCGCGAGTGCCTCACCCTCGCCGGGCTGCGGCACCTCGTGCTCCTCGATGCGGACGGTCGAATCGTCGACCATCCCCGACGGACGCTCTGCCAGGACCAGACGGCGGTTGCGCTCGGGCACGCTCATCACTCCTCTCAGCCGGCCGCTGCCGGCCCCTCGCCTTGACGCGCCGGACGACGCGCCACCCATCTTAGGCGCGCGCGCCCGGTGCAGGTCCCGCCGTGCGCGGCGACCGCGCGGCGCCCGCTCACGCGAGGAAGAAGAGGAGGCCGAGCACGAGGTACACGGCGATCAGCTGCACGCCCTCGCGACCAGCCGCACGGCCGCCTATGCGGCGCTCTTGTTTCCGAGTGTCTTGATCGCCTCGAGCACGTCGGTGAGTCCGCCCTGCGTCCTGGTGTCGAGCCGGTCGAGGATCACCTGCGTGTCTTCGAACTCTTTCAGCGAGCGGGCGTCGGAGGCCGCGGATTGCACGCGCTGGCCGACGAGGATGATGCTCAACAGGACGAGCTGGAGGAACGTCTGGGCGACCCACGCGACGATCAGGATCAGTCCGGGCTTGGTGAAGAAATTGGGCACGTCGCTCCTGGTCAGCACGTTCGCCTGGATCAGGATCGCCGGCAGGCTCACGAAGGCCAGCAGCGCGAAGAGATACGCGCACGCCATCGTTCCGACGCCCGAGGTGATGATCACCGCGAATTTCGCGTTGAACCCCTCGACCTCGCCGACCGCTTTTTTGATCTGCCTCGGGTTGAAGCGCACCACGTCGTCGACGTGGTTGCGCGCCCGGACCGGTTGGTTGCTCATCGGGCTCCGCCTTTCGAGTGAGGGGCGTGGATCGCCCTATTGACCTGCGTGCACCTCCGCCCCGCCGCGCGTGAGCTCCTCGAGCAGCAGTACGAAGGACCCGTAGGGACGGCCGGTGACCTGCTGGAGCCCGATCTCACATGTGCGGTTGCTGCAGACGCACGCGTCCAGCTCGCGTCCGGCGAGCTCCTCGCTCACCCCTCGCAGCGCCGAGGCCGGCAGCTCGGGGTGCAGCAGTCCGCGGTCTCCGGCCATCCCGCAGCAGGTCGTGGCCGCCGGGATGACGACCTCCTCGGCGGTCGCCTCGGCGATCGCACGGAGCTTCTCCGTGAGGCCAAGATGGACCGCGGAGCAGGGGGGATGCACGGCCACGGATGCGGCGCGGCGCTCGAGCTGGAGCGCCGGGAGCAGCTCGTCGTGAACCCACTCGATGGAGTCGATGATGCGCACCCGCTCGAAGCGCTCGCGCGCCTGCTCGTCGAGCGCGGCGCCGACCTCGCCGAGAATCCCGTGCGAGCACGAGCTGGCGTCGACGACGACCGGCAAGGCTCCGTCGCCGCTCCAGCGCAGCAGCGCGTCGGCGAGCGTGCGCGCCATCTCGGAGTGGCCGCGGTGGTAGCCCTTCGAGCTCCACGGCGTCGCGCAGCACTTGCCGGCGACATCCGCCGGGATCCACACGGGCTTGCCGGCGCGCGCGGAGACGGCGACCAGCGCCTCGGGCAGCGAGGGGCCCGGCGGCGCCCCGCGCGGGTTGCCGAAGATGCGGTTTATGCAGGCCGGGAAGTAGACGGCGAGGGCGCCCTCGCGCGCCGTCGCAGGCATGTCGCCGCCCGCCGGGGGCAGCGCCGACGTCCACGCGGGCAGCAGATCATGCGAGATCGCGCGGCGGGCGAGCGAGGACGCCGCGCGCATCGGCCTGTCGCCGAGCGTCCGCCCGGCCCGGAGCGCTGCGCGCGCGCCACGCTCGACCGACGCCCAGCGCCGCGCGAGCAACAGCGCCGCGCGTTCGTCGGCGTCGCGATGCTCGCGCTCGCGCAGGCCCTTGATCAGCTTCCCCGTGTCGATGCCGACCGGGCAGGCTAGGCTGCAGGTGCCGTCCGCCGCGCACGTCTGGATCGCGTCGTGCTCGTACTCGCGGAGCAGCGCCGCGAGCACCGGCGAGCCCTCAGGCTGGCGAGCCATCTCGCGGCGCAGGACGATCCGCTGGCGCGGCGTCGTCGTCACGTCGCGGCTCGGGCAGACGGGCTCGCAGAAGCCGCACTCGATGCACTGCGTCGCCTGCTCCTCGATCGGCGGGGTCGACTTCAGGTTGCGCAGGTGTCCGCCCGCATCGCTCGTCAGCAGCACGCCCGGCGCGAGCACGCCGCCGGGATCGGCGAGCCGCTTCACCCGCCACATCAGCTCCGTCGCCTTCGCGCCCCACTCGCGCTCGACATAGGGCGCCATGTTCACGCCGGTCCCGTGCTCGGCCTTCAGCGACCCGTCGTACTTCTCGACGATCAGCTCGACGAGCGCATGCATGAACGTCTCGTAGCGGTCGAGGTCGGCCCGCTCGCCGAAGTTGGGCGTCAGCAGGAAGTGCAGGTTGCCGGCCGACGCATGCCCGGCGACGCCCGGGAGGAAGCCGTGCTCGCCGAGCAGCCGTTGCAGGTCCTTCGCAGCCTCGCCGACGCGAGCTGGCGGCACGCAGACGTCCTCGATGATCATCGATACGCCCGGCGCGCGCATCGCGGCGAGCAGCCCCTGCATGCCCTCGCGCACGCGCCACAGCATCTCGATCTCCTTGTGATCGCGGCTGAAGCGCGGTGGGTCCAGGGGGTCGTGCGCGGCGAGGATCTCGAGCGCCGCGGCCTCGCGCGCATCGAGCTCGGTCTCGGCTTCGTCCCTGAACTCGACGAGCAGCGCCGCCGACTCGGGTGGCAGCTCCTTCCAGCGCTCGGGCGTACCGGGCATGTTCCACGCGGCCGCGATCAGCGTCGGCGCGACCATCAGCTCGGTCGCCGTCGCGCCGGCTGCGACGAGCGGCTGCACGGCCGCCACGGCGGCGTCGATGTCGGCGAAGAACGTCAGCGCGAGCGCCGTGTGCCGCCCCAGCGGGACCGTGTCGAAGACGGCCTCGGCGACGAACGCGAGCGTGCCCTCCGAGCCGACGATCAGACGCCGGAAGATCTCGAGCGGCTGATCGGCGTCGAGGAACGCGCACAGGCGGTAGCCGGTCGTGTTCTTGATCGCGAACTTGCGCGAGACGCGATCCGAGAGCGCCGCGTCCGCGCGCAGCTCGTCCCGGATCTCCAGCAGCCCGCGCGCGAGCTCCGGGGCGGCTCGCGCGAACTGCTGCTCGGCGTCCTCGGCGGCCGTGTCGATCGCCGTGCCGTCCGGCAGCACGAACGTCATCGAGCGCAGCGTCCGGTAGGAGTCGGCGACGACGCCGCAGCGCATGCCGCCCGAGTTGTTGGCGATCACGCCGCCGACGCACGCGATCTCGGTGCTCGCGGGGTCGGGGCCGAGCCGGCGGCCGTGACGTGCGAGCAGCCTGTTGACGTAGCCGAGCACCGCGCCCGGCTGCGCGCGCACGCGGGCGCCGCCCTCCTCGACGCGCACGCGCTGCCAGTCGCGCCTGACGTCGAGCAGGATGCCGTCGGTCTGCGCCTGGCCGTTGAGGCTCGTGCCTCCGGCGCGGAACACGATCGGCGTGCCGGTGCGGGCGCCGATCGCGAGCACGCGCGTGACGTCCTCGACGTCTCCCGGGATCGCGACGGCCCGGGGGATCGAGCGGTAGGGGCTCGCGTCCGAGGCGTAGCGCACGAGGTCGAGCGCCCGTGACGCGACGCGATCGGGGCCGATCGCCGCCTCGAGCTCGAGGCGCAGCGTCGGGGGCGTGCCGGCGGCGACCCAGTCGGGCGCGCGGTCCGGTGCCGGCGCCGCCGGCTCGGGCGCGATACGCGTGACGTCTGCTTCGAGCAGTGCCACCGTCAGTCGAGCCACATGCCGCTCGCGACCGGCACCTGCACGAGCCGCGGGCCGTCCTGCACGGCGATCGCCGCGCGCAGCGCTTCGCTCAGCTCCTCGCGCGAGGTGACCTCCTGGGCCGGCACGCCGTAGGCCTCCCCGACGGAGGCGACGTCGAGGCCGGGGAGGTCGAGGCCGGGGAGCCCCTTCGCCTGCTCGAACTCCGCGAACCACTTGAGGATCATGTACTCCTCGTTGCGCAGCACGAGGAACGTGACCGGGACCCTGTACGTGGCGGCCGTCCACAGCGCCGTGATCCCGTACTGCGCCGAGCCCTCGCCGAGCACGCACACCACCGGCCGCTGCGACTGGGCGAGCTGCACGCCGACCGCGGCTGCGATCCCGAAGCCGAGGCCGCCGCTCGCGCTGAAGTAGTAGCTGCCCGGGCGCGAGAGCCGCAGGCGGTTGCGAAGTGCGACCGTGCTCGAGGGAGTCTCCACGACGGCGATCCCGTCCTCGGGCCAGACGTCGGCGAGCGCCGCCATCGCGGTTGAGCCGCTCATCGGTTCGGCCTCGACCGGCTCCCCGGGGAGCGGCCGCGGCTCCGGCTGCGGGCGCTCGGAGGGGCCGAGGAGCTCGACCAGCCGCGCGAGCGCGAGCGCCGCGTCGCCGACGATCGCGCTGCCCATCGGCGCGCGCGCCGCCTCGCTCGGGTCGGAGGTGATCTGCACGAGCGTGGCGCCGTCCGGAAGCAGAGGTCCGGGGATGTAGGGGTAGTAGGGGAACACCGAGGAGCCGACGACGAGCACGAGGTCGTGCCCCTCGAGCGCCTGCGAGAGGGGTCCGATCGCGGGCGGGAGAACGCCGGCGAAGTGCGGGTGGTCCTCGGGGAAGCCAAGCCTTCCGCCACCGGTAGCGGGCGTCGCCCAGACGGGCAGGCGCTGCTTCTCGGCGAGCTCGATGGCGAGGTCCCAGCCGCCGCTCGAGTCGATCTCGGGGCCCGCCACGAGCAGCGGGTTGCGGGCCTCGTGCAGCTCGGTCGCGAGGTCTTCGAGCGCGACCGGATCGGGCATCGCGCGACCCCGCACAGCGCGCCCTAGCGCGCTCCTTCGAAGGCTCTCATCGGCCTCGAGGTCCCAGTCGTCCATCGGGATCGACACGAACGCCGGGCCGCGCGGCGGCAGCGAGGCGTGGTGGATCGCGCGCGCGATCGCCTGCGGCACGTCCTGGGCACGCGGCGGCTCGTGGCTCCACTTCACGTACGGCTGCGGGCCGAGCACGGCGTCGCGGTTCGTCAGGTTGGCCTCCATCGTGATCTGCGGACGCACCTGCTGGCCGGCGGTGATCAACAGCGGCGACTTGTTCGCCTGCGCGTTGAAGATGCCGCCGACCGCGTTGCCGACCCCGGGGGCCGTGTGCAGGTTGACGTGCGTCGTGCGCCCGCTCGCCTGGGCGAACCCGTCGGCCATGCCGACGACGACGAGCTCTTGGAGCCCGAGGATGTAGGTGAAGTCCTCCGGGAAGTCCTTCAGCATCGGCAGCTCCGTCGAGCCGGGGTTGCCGAAGATCGTCGTCATCCCGTGCGCGCGGAAGAGATCGAACGTCGCCTCGCGGACAGTCGCCATCAGGGGCGGGACGCTAGCCGAATTGCAAGCCGCCCGCGCGCTGAAGCGGTCAGCCCAAGCCGTTCGCCGCCGTTCAGCGCACGGGCGGCGGCGTCCCTTCGGCCGTCGCCGCCAGCGCCGGATCCCATTCGCAGGTGCGGCATGCGTGGCGGAAGGCCGACTGCGCGAACTCGAGCGCCGCGCCGGGCGGGTCCGCCGCGGAGCGCACGTCCTTCCAGTCGAGTATGTACTCGCCGAGCGCCTCCTCCCAGCGCGCGTGACCCGGAAGTGTCGCTCCGACGAAGTCCGGGGTCGGCGGATGCGCGTAGGCGTAGAACGCGGCCTCCTCGTAGCGCGCGTCGCCGGGCCACCAACCGATCGCGACCTCCTGCGCGTCCATCGCGTTGCGCATGATGAAGTCCTCCGCCGGTGGATCGGCGGGCTCGCCCGAGAAGAGGCTCACGGCGAGGTCGAAGGAGCCCCACCACGCGTTGACGGGCGTCGAGCGTCCGCGGTAGGGCGCGCGAAATGCGGCGAGCACGAGCGCGGCCTCGGTCGCGACCGAGAAGTAGCTCCTCACCTGCGCCTGGTCGTACCGCGCGTGTTCCTCGTCCTCGTCGAGCGGCACGCTCCACGGCACCTCCTGCGGCGTCGCGCTGATCGCGACGGGCCCGGCGAGCTCGCCGATACGCTCGAGCAGCTCGCGCGTCACCGCGCCGACCGACCGGTCCGGCGTGAGCGCCACGCGCCGCTCGCCTCCGTCGCTGTGTTCGGCGACGGCCTCGTGCGAGTGCAGGTCGAGGGCGACGACGATCGAGCCGGAGCCGTCGGGCGCCGGAAGCGGCAGCGTCTCCCAGCCCCTCGCGCTCAGCCGCAGAGCAGCGTGCTGGAGCTCGGGCTCCGGCGGGGCGAGCGCGAGCTCGAGCTTGCCGAGCACCTGCGTGTGCCCGTGCAGCGTGTCGCAGGTCTCGCGCCACTGTCCGTAGGACAGCGCCGGGCGCGCCGGCGAGGCGGGACTCATGCCGCGCGCCGCTCCGGGGCCGCGCCGAGTCGCCTGCCCTGCGCGAGCCCCGCTTCGATGACCCCGTCGCGACGCGTCGGGTTCATCAGGTTCACGCCCATCGCCGCCGAGCTCGCCGCGTCGGGGTTGATCGCCGTCACGGACGCGCCGCGATCCCTCAGCACGAGCGCCTCGGTCGCGGCGATCCCCCGCGAGACCGGCCCGATCGCCCCGACGAGCGACCCCTTCGCCGGACGCAGAGAGCCGGTCGGGTTCAGGCACAGGACTCGGTCTCCCCGCTGCACGCGCGCGATGTCGAGGTTCGTCGGGCTCCACGCGCCGCCGTCGACGTAGCTTCGCCCCGCGGCGCTCACCGGGCGGAACACGCCGGGGATCGCACACGACGCCTGCACCGCCGCCGCGACCGAGACCTCCGGAGCGCCGGGGGCGCCGAACACGACGCGCCTGCCGGTCTCGAGCTCGACGGCGACGATCCGCAGCCGCCCGTCCCAGCGCACGCCCGTCTGCTCGACCATGCGGCCGAGCTCCGCGAGCGAGCGCCGCCCCGGGCTGACGCGGCGCAGCAGCGTGCGGCGGATCATCGCCCCGCCGCCGGCCGTGGTCGCGAAGGCGAGCGACGCCAGCGGGGCGGCGGCCGCGCCGGCGAAGTCGGCGGCGGCGCCGAACACCTGCCTCAGGGCCGCCCCACGTCGGCCGGGCTCCTCCTCGCGGGTCTCGAGCACCGCGGCCGCCGCCACGCCGAGGCGGCTCCCGGGCGCCAGCCCCGCCGCGAGCGACGCGGCGACGATCGATCCGGCCGAGGTGCCGACGAAGCAGTTGCACTCGCGCACGCTCAGCCGTCCCGCCTCCTCGAACCCCGCGAGCACGGCGCTCATCCACGCCTCGCCCAGGATCCCCCCACCGCCGAGCACGAGTACATCGGGAGCCTCCATCACCGATCCAAGGGTAGTCCACGGCACCCACCGGCCCGGCGGCGGCCCGTCCTTCTGCGCCCGCCCCGAGCGGTGCTAGCCGGCCGCGGCCGCCGGCGTCGCTGCGGGCTCGCCCCGGCGCGCGCTCTGCGAATGCTCGCGGCTGTCGCGCGAGGAGATCATCACGACCGTAAGCAGCGCGCCGATCAGCGCGAAGCCCGCTCCGACGAGGAAGGCCCGCTCGAAGCCCTTCGTGAGCGCGAACGCGAGGTCGTGGCCGCCGGCATGCAGCACGTCCTTCGTGCGGCTGTTGGCGACCGTCGCGAGGATCGCGAGACCGAGCGCGCCACCGACCTGCTGGGCGGTGTTCACGAGCCCCGAGGCAAGCCCCGCCTCGGTGACCGCTGCGATCGTCACGGGCACGAACGACAGGCCGAGTCCCGCGCGCGGCGGGGGAGCTGGCACCGGATTTCGAGGCGCAGGACATCCCGATGCTGATGTGCGGCATCTGCGCGGCGATCGACAAGCGCAAGGACGGTTGGGACTGGCGACGCCATCTCGAGCTGATCCTGCGCGGGATGCGCCGTTAACATCGGTCGCCAACCACGTGATCGGAGAGATGTGTCTGAGGATCAGGACTGGCGACTGGCGGCCGAGCTCGACGCGAGCGACAGGCGCGGCGCGCTCGAGCGCCTCATGGGACGGGTCCGCGGACCGGACATCGTCGAGGAGATCGAGTCGGCGCTGCCGCACGACGTCGTCGTCAGCCACGACGGCGACCTGCTGTTCGCGTATGCCTCCTCGCGGGAGGAGATCGAGCAGGCGCGCCGCGCGATCGAAGAAGTGCTGAAACGTGACGGCGTCGGAGCGCGGATCGTCCTGAGCCACTGGGACGAGGAGCGCGACGAGTGGCGTCAGGTGGATCCGCCGCTCGCCGGCGAGGAGGCTCGGCGCGAGCAGGCCGCCGAGCGCGACGCCGACATCGTGGAGACGCGCACGCTGGTGGCCAGCGCGGGCAACCTCGTGCGTCCCTCCTTCGAGCAGTCGCTGCTCGACTGGGCCGGCAAGCTGGGCATCGAGTGCACGATCGCCGAGCACCCGCATCTGCTGACGACACAGGTGCTCTTCACGTGCACCGGTCCGAGGCGCAAGATCGACGAGTTCGCCAGGGCGCTGAACGCGGAGGGCACGGCGACGCTCCGCGCCGACGGCGTCCTGATGCTCAACCCGCTGTAGGGCTCCGTCCCGCTGCGGGACGCCCGCTGGTTGACCCGTCCAACGGCCGCCCCGGCGGCTAAGCCGATTGGCCGATGGGCCGATGCTTGCCTTGGCGCTGCTCCGAGCGCGTCGATGCGATGTCTCTGATTGAGTCGAGATCCCGGGTGCTCAAGGTCGCGTTCGCGGCCATGCTGCTCGCCGTCGCCTTTCACGCTCTACATGCCCTGTTCGACCTCGGCGGCTCCTCGCTCGACGGCTTTAGCAAGGACGGCGTGTACATGGCGATCGAGCTCGTCGCCGTCGGAGCCTGCGCCGCCAGGGTGCTCCGGCGACGCGAGGATCGGCTGGCGTGGGCGCTGATCTGTGGCGGGCTGCTCGCCTGGACCGCCGGCGATCTCGTGTGGACGGTCCGGCTGGAGAACCTCGCGAGCCCTCCCTATCCGTCGCTGGCCGACGCCTTCTACCTGGCAATGTACCCCGCGATCTACTGCGGGCTCGTGCTGCTGGTGCGCTCGCATTTCCGCCACGTCGGCCTCGCCGTGTGGCTCGACGGCGTCGTCGTAGGCCTGACGCTCGCCGCGATCGGCGCCGCGCTGATCTTCCCCGCTCTCCACACGAGCGGTGACGGCAACGGGGCGGCCGTCGCGGTCAACCTGACCTACCTGCTCTGCGACCTGCTGCTGCTCGTGTTCCTCGCCGTCGGCTTCGCGCTGGCGGGCTGGCGCCCGGGACGCCAGTGGCTGCTGCTGGCGCTGGGAACCGCCGTGCTCGCCGCCGCCGACATGCTGTTCCTCTACCAGGAAGCCAGGGGCACGTACGTTGCCGGCCGGATCCTCGACACGATGTGGCCCGCGTCGATGGCGATCATGGCGCTCGCAGCGTGGCAGCCACGGCCGCAGGTCACGCGCGGCCCGATCGTCGGGCTGCCGGCGATCGTCGTCCCGATCTTCTTCGGCCTCGTCTCCCTGGGCCTGCTCGTCAGGGCGACGGCGCTTCAGCTGACGGGCCTCGAGGTCGGCCTCGCGACCAGCGCGCTGCTCGCCGTCGGCGCGCGGGCGACGTCGACGTACTGCGAGAACGCGCGAATGCTGAGGCGCGAGACGCTCGCCGCTGCGACCGACGCGCTGACCGGTCTCGGCAACCGGCGGCGGCTCACGGGCGACCTCGACCTCGCTCTTCGCGCGGGGCTCGACGGGCGTCCATCGACGCTCATCTTCTATGACCTCAACGGCTTCAAGCGCTACAACGACAGCTTCGGCCACGGCGCCGGCGACGTGATGCTGAGGCGGCTCGGCGCGGCGCTGGGCCGCACGATCGCGGGTCACGGAAGCGCCTACCGGCTCGGCGGCGACGAGTTCTGCCTCCTGCTCTCGGGTCGCTTCCCCGGCCACGACCCGCTCGTCGCGCGGGCGCGGGCGGCGCTCGCCGAGCAGGGAACCGGCTTCGCCGTCTCTGCATCGTGCGGTGTCGTGATCGTCCCCGAAGAGGCGAGCACCGTGACGGCCGCGCTGAGCCTCGCCGACGAACGCATGTACTCCGACAAGGGCGCGGCCGCGCGAACCACTCGCAGACGCAGAGCGTCCTCATGCAGCTGCTCACCGAGCGCGAGCCGATGCTCCACGAGCACGTGCACGACGTCGGCCTGCTCGCCGTCGCGATCGGACGTCGCTTCGGCCTGGACTCGGAACAGCTCGACGAGCTACGCCGCGCCGCCGAGCTGCACGACATCGGCAAGCTGGCGATCCCGGAAGAGATCCTCCACAGATCGGGGCCGCTGACGGAAGGCGAGCAGAGCTTCATGCGCCAGCACACGATCATCGGCGAGCGCATCCTCAACGTCTCACCGGCGCTGCGCGTCGTGGCCGCTCTCGTGCGCTCGAGCCACGAGCGCTGGGACGGCCAGGGCTATCCCGACCATCTCGCCGGCGAGGCGATCCCGCTCGGATCGCGCATCATCGCGGCGTGCGACGCGTACGACGCGATGGCCTCAGAGCGCGCGTACCAGACCCCGAGGTCGACCTCCGAGGCGATCTCCGAGCTGCGCAACGTGGCCGGCAGCCAGTTCGATCCGGGCGTGATCGAGGCGCTCTGCCAGCACCTGAACGAGCTGCCGCCGACCGACATGAGCGTCAGCGCCCGCCGTACGCCAGCGACGGCGAGCTGACGTTGACCGCTACCGCCCGCGGCGCCCTTCCTAGATACTGAGAGGCGATGCCCGGCGATCCCAGCAGCTCGAGCCCGCTCGAGTTGACGCGCAGGTCCTTCGAAGCCGCCGACAGCGGCGACTACGACTGGATGATGAGCTTCTACGGCCCCGACTCGGTCTTCGACATGTCTCCCTGGGGGCTCGGCACATATGAAGGGCTTGTGGCGATCCGCGCGTTCTTCAAAGACTGGATCGGCGCGTTCGAGGTCTTCGAGATGAAGCTCGAGCAGATGGACGATCTCGGCAGCGGCGTCGTGATGGCCGTGGCGCGGCAGACGGCGCTGTCGGCGGGCAGCAGCACACCGCTTCGGCTGCGCCACGCTGCCGTCGCCGTGTGGGAGAACGGCATCGCACTGGCGATCACCAACTACCCCGACGTCGAGCACGCGCGGACGGTCGCCGAGGAGCTCGCGAGCTCGCGATCGAAGCGTCTCGCGTGAGCGGGGCTCGCCACGAGCGGCATCGGTGGGGCTGATATCCGCCGCCTGCTTCGCCCGCCGGTGAGCGCGAACGTCGTCTTCTCGCTCTGCGCGGGCGTGGCATCGGCCGGGGTGGCGGTCGGTGCGGCGCTCAAAGGCGCCTACGTCGTGACGGCCGTCTGGGCGCTGCTCTCGGTCGGGTTCTTCGTCAGGGCGGCGTATGGGCGCCGGCCCGGCGGGTGAGCACCGGGCGGCCGTCCGGATCGGTTGGTTCGCGCTCGCGCGCATCTCGCATCCCGTCGCGCTCAGTTGCGGAGCACAGCGGCCGAGGACGCGGCCAGCGTCACCGAGGTCACCGTCTGGCCCGCGATGTTCTTCATCGGCGAGGTGAGCGCGATCGTCTTCGTGCTTGCGCCCGGCTCGTTCAGGTAGACGAGCCCGTGTGTGAACTTCCGTTCGAACAGCCCTTCCGAGGTGCGCGTGCGCGGAGCCTGCGCGTCCCCGAGGCTCACACTCCAGCCGCGCCAGAGGTGCCTGACCGTCTGCGAGTTGCTCCCGGTCACGAGATCGCTGCCGTCGTCGACGAGCAAGTAACCGGCGAGTGAGTACTCCATTTCGCCCGCCGAGGTGCCGCTCCCGGACATGTCGATCGACGCTCCCAGCGCGTGCACCGCGTCGACGTAGGAGAGCAGGCTGCTCAGCGAGTGTTCCCCGGTGCCGCCACCGAGGCTGCGATCGTTGACGCCGAACTCGATGTTGATCCAGTTCGCCTGCCGCACCGCCTGGGCGACCTGCGCGCTCGCGGCTGGCCCGCCCGCCGCGTACCAGACCTGGTTGTGCGTGATCTCACGTCCGGGGATGGCCGCCCGCAGTTCTTCCATGAACCGCACCATGTAGGCGCGCCAGACCTCGTCCGTCATCGGCTTGCCGGTGTTGTGGTCGATCGGCGCGACGAGCCGGCCCGCGCCGTTGCTCGTGTTGGCCCACATGTCGACGTCGTCCACGAACACGCCGATGTAGCCCCTGGCGACGGCGGCCTTCACGGTCGCGATGTAGTTGGAGCGCCACGCCCTGTTGGAGATGTCGGCCGCGAACAGCGGGCAGCTGCCGCCCGAGCACTGAAACGGGATGTACAGCTTGTTGCCGGCGACGTCCCTCACGATCCAGTTCGGGTGCCTGCTTGCGAGCGCCGAGCCTTTGTAGATGCCATAGGCGTCTGCGTAGAGGCGCGCTCGCTGATACCACCCGAGGTTGCGATCGAACCATGGCGAGTACCCCGTCATGCGGTAGAAGTGCCGGTTGATCCATCCTGCGTTCGCCTGCACGTCTTCGTCGTCGAAGACCGTGTTCGCGTCCTTCACCAACCGCACTTCTCCGGTGCCGTTGCCGGCGGCCGTGCGTTCCGCGGTGCCGGGTGCCAGGAAGTGCCAGGACAGCCCGAGCACGGCGGCCGCAGCGATGATCTTCAGGCCGAGCTGCGGGGCGAGCATCTCGAGCCAGACTACCCATGGGGGTGCGCGGGCCACGCAGCCTGTGATTGTTCTCAGCCGGGCGGCCGAATCACGGTGTGGGGCGGCCCGGCAGTCAGGTCGGGCGCCCGGAGAGGCGCAATGGGCGCGGCGGGTTACGAACCTGCGACCTCTCGCGTGTGAAGAAGCGCCGACGAGGACGGCCTCGACGTGGCCAAGGGGTTGGAGCACTACGACGCGCAGGTGTTCGAGATCATGGCCGACGTCGAGCGCGTCCGCTTCGACTTCGAGGCGGCGCTCGAGGCGGCGCTCGAGCTGCAACGGATCGAGCGGGCGGCCGAAGCCGCCCGGGCGTAGAGCGATGACCCGGCGCAGAGGCAAGCCGGTCGGCGGTGGAGGCGCTCGGCACCCAAGAGCCCTCGCGAATCTGAAGCGCGGCAACAACGACGCGCCAGTCGGCAACACGAACGCCGTCCGTCACGGTGGCTACGCGAAGGTCGCGCTCGACGCGCTCGACGCGCTCGACGAGAAGACGAGGGCGATCTACGACGCGCTCGCGGCGGATACCCCGCTGCGTGATGGCGAGGGCGAGTTGCCTCGGCACGATGCGGTCGCGGTGCGGCTGCTCGCCGACACGCTCTGCCGTCTCGACCCGCTCGGCGCTTGGCTCGCTGGCAGGTGGGCGACCGAGCAGGCGCGCTCGGCGCTCGAACTCGAGATGCGGCTTCGCACGCAGGCGCTCGACTTCGCCGAGTCGATGGCATGACGCGCCGATCAAGGGCACGGCTCGGGCTCGACCTCGGGCGTGCAGCACAGTCGTTCGACCTCGCCCGCCATTGGCAGGAGCAGGGCGATGGCTGAGCTAGCCCTACTCCTCCAGCCCCACGGCTTTGAGGGCTTCGGAGCGATTCGCGTAGCCGACCATGCTGAGCGCCTTCCCGTTTCTGACCGTCCAGACATAGGCCCACGTGCGACTCACGTCGATACCGCTCCTCTTTCCGCGGCCGATCAGGCGCGCTACGACAACGACCTGACGCCCGGCGTCGACGTACTCCTGTGGCTCAAAACGAATCTCCTGCCAATGTGTCGCGAATCGCTCCAAGTAGCGACGCACCGCGTCGATCCCCACGGCCGAGACCGCTCCGGGCAGCGTCGCCGACTCCTCCATAGAGATTTCCGGGTCGAGCTTGTCGAGGCCCATCTCGCCTTTCAGCCAGCCCTCATACAGCGAGCGAACGACCGCGAGGTTCTCCTGCGACATCGCCTACTCCTCCAGCCCCACGGCTTTGAGGGTGCTGCGCGCGGCTGGGCCGAACTAGCGTTTGACGACGTTGTAGACCTCCAGGACCTCCGGCTGCCCTGGGTCTATCCCGATGTCGGCGAGCAGAGGCATGAGACGCTGCCCGAACGCTTCGAATTGCTCACGCGAGTCCCAGACCTCACTCACCCGCACCTGCCCGTCCGCCAGATAGCAGCAGTGGTATTCGAGCCCGTCCGGAGGCCAATTGCCTTCCGCTCCGAGCCTCCTCATGCTCTCGTCGTATTGGTCGGTCGTGGTTGGCGGTGCGGGGCTAAAGCGGGCGAGCAAACTCATGGCGCCGATCCTCCTGGCTTGGGTGTCGCGACTCTAACTCTCGGAATCCCCGGTCGTCAATGGGGGGTTCGGGAGCGCCCGCGACATTGCCTACTCCTCCAGCCCCACGGCTTTGAGTCCGGCATCCCAACTCAGGAACGTGCGGTCCTCGCCGATCATGCCATCTCGGAAACCCGAGAGCACATGTGCCGCCTTTTGCCGGATCGGTACTCCCGAGCCCTCTGCTCGCCCGATGAACTCCGCGAGGACCAGGACCCGGTCTCCCACCGCGCGGATGTCGTGAACCTCCACCGTGAAGTTCCCAAAGGCGTCGCTCTGCGTCTTGTTGAAGGCAATGAAGGCGTCTCGACCGCGATACTCGTTCTCCTCCATCCAGCCGGGGTCGGGATAGAACACGCAATCCGGGGTCGCGTACTCGACCAGCGCGTCGGCTCCGCCGTTGGCAAACGCCTCGAACGCGCGACGGGCAAGCTCCACGTTCTCCTGCGACATCGTCTACTCCTCCAGCCCCACGGCTTTGAGGGCGGCCTTGTGCGAGCTGAAGATCTGTATGCGGACGACCTTGCCATTGCTCACCGTGAATACGAAGGTGGACGTGGTCTGCATCGGGATGCCACTCGTCTGTCCTCGTCCCTCCTCGCGGGTGCGTAC
>DATAYP010000042.1:0-2984 GCA_036272475.1 Solirubrobacteraceae bacterium
CGCGCGCCGCAACCTTCCGGTGCTGGTGCAGCGCCCCGATACCTGCATTGTCGGCGGTATGCCGGGGGCGGCCATCGAGGCCGGCGTCGCCAGCGAGTCGCTGACGCTGGAAGAGATCGCTCGCCGATTGCGCCAGTGGACCCCAACGCTATCGCCTCCCAATCGCGAAATGGATCCGAGATGAGCACGAAAAAGATCCTTGTCGTCGACGATTCACTGATCATGCGCACGATCATCAAGGACATCGTCGCGAGCGACCCCGAACTTGAAGTTGTCGGCTTTGCCGAGAACGGCAAGGTCGGGCTGCAACGGGCCCGCGAACTGAAGCCCGACGCGATCCTGCTGGATCTCGAAATGCCGGAAATGTCGGGCCTCGAGATGTTGAAGCGGCTGATGCTGCTCGGCCGGGCTAAGGTGATCGTCGTCTCCTCGGTCGGACAGACTGGATCGCCGCAGGCTATGGAAGCTCGCCGACTCGGCGCCGTTGACGTGATCGCCAAGCCCTCCGGCGCGATGAGCCTCGACTTGCAGGACAAAAAGGGACACGAGATCGTGCAAGCGCTACGCCGCGCGTTGGCTCTCGCCCCCGGCCCCGGTGCCTGAGCTGCCGATGGATACGCTGGCCGAGACGCTGTGGCCGGAATTCGCGGTCGAGACCGAGGAGCATCTGCAGGTCATTGAACCGGTGCTCGCGCGCGCCGATCCCGAGCACATCGGCGAGGCCGAAATCGCCCAGTTGTTTCGCTCCTTCCATTCGGTCAAAGGGCTCGCGCGCGCCCTCGGGCTCGTCGGCATGGAGGAGGTCGCGCATCGCGCCGAGAACTTGCTCGGGCTCGTACGCGAGGGCCGCGCCGCGCTGACGGCCGAACGAGCCGATCTGCTGTTGCAATCCGTCGACGCCTTGAAACGGATGCGAGACCGGGCGGTCGCCGAGCGCCGCGACGAGCCGGGCGACGACGCTCTGCTGGCGCGGCTGGCCGCCGCTTTCGCGCACGCCGGCGGGAGCGAGGAAGAGCAGCCGCCGCCCGCCGGAGTGGCAGAAGCGCGCCCGGAGCTGCACGAAGATCCAGAAATGCTTGCGATCTTCGTCGAGATGGTGAAGTCGCGCGGTTCGGAGCTGTGCGGCGGGCTGTCGGCGGAGGCGGGCGAGCGGGAGGTCGCGGCCGACGCCGCCGCGACGCTCGGCCACGCCGCCACGGTGATGGGGTTCGACGCGCTTGCCGTGAGCGTCGGCGGGTTCGAAAAGCTTCTGCAGCCGTTCGACACCGAGCCCGACGAGCGGGTGCGCGAAGAGCTGCTGGCGCGGCTCGGCGACATTCGTCTGCAGGTCGAGCTGCTCGGTGAGATTGCCGGGCAGGATGCCGGCATCTGCGAATTTTCAGCTGCGTTCACGGAGCGCATCGGCGTGGATCGGCCCCGACTTGCGGCCGCGCTGACGGACGCCAACCGGCAGCTGCGGGCTGCTCTTGCCACGGGGGACGGGCCCGCCGCCGCCGAGGCGGCCGCGACCGTGGCGCGACTCGCGCGTGCGCTGCGCGCCGGCGTCGCGGCGCAATCGGCCGACCACGCCACTGAGGTACTTCTTCTCGTCGAAGACCTGTACAGCCGGGTGGCGCACGGGGCGCCGGCATCAACGGCGCTCGCCAATGCGGCGGATGCTGTTTTCGCGCAGATCGCGGAGGAGGGGTTGGACGAGGCGGCGGCGGAGCTGACCCGTCTCTTGCGCGCCTCCTTCGCGGGCGCGGGCGGTCAAACGGCAGGAGACGAGGGCGGGGCCCGCCTTGTCGCCGGCCTTCACCTCCCGGACGAGCTGCTCGCCGTACTGTCGGACGACAATCTCGCCGAGTTCGAGCAGGGCGTCCTCGCGGGCGGGCTCCAGCCCTATGAGATCCTCGCGCATCTCGATGCCGATTCGGACATTGCCGGGCACTTTATCGACTGGCTCTCGGGCGAGGCGCGCGCGATCACGAACCGCACCGTCATCACCGACGGCGAGAGCTCGTTCGAGTTCCTCGTCCTCTCGCCACTGATGCCGAACGCGCTCGCCGAGGTACTGGGGGCGCTCGACCCCGAGCACCGTTGTATCAGGCGCGTGCGGCGCCTGACATCCAGCGCCGAGGGTGAGCCGGTGCTCGATCGCGCCGCGTCGGAGCGGGCAGATGCGGCCGCCCGGCCGAGCGGCTTCGCCAATCTGCTCCGGGTGCGCGGCGAGCTCGTCGACGCCTTTCTCGACGAGATCGGCGAGCTGCGGATCTCGCTGAGCGGTCTGACCGAAGGCGCTCGCGATGCCGACCTGCGCAAGGAAGTGGCGCGCTGCCGAAGGTTCGCCGACCGTATGCCGGACGAGCAGCGGCGCGAGCTGCTGCCGCTGTTGCTGCGCTTCGAGGAGCGCGATCGCTGGCTCCGTGATACCGAGGAGCGGTTGTCCGCGGGGCTTAGCCGCCTGCACCAGAGCGCCCTTGAGCTGCGGGTCGTTCCGGTCGAGGTCGTCTTCAACCGGCTGCCGCGCCTCGTGCGGGACCTGGCGCAGCGGCAGGGGAAATCGATCGAGCTGGTAGTCGAGGGCCACGAGGTGCGGGTCGACAGAAGCATGGTCGAGGCGCTCGCCGACCCGCTCATTCATCTGGTGCGTAACGCCGTGGATCACGGCATCGAGCCGCCGGAGGAGCGGCGCGCCGCCGGCAAGCCGGAACGCGCGCGGCTGCGGCTGCGTGCGGCGAAGCGCGGCGCCAAGATCGACATCGAGATCGCCGATGATGGGCGCGGCCTCAATGCCGAGGCGATCCGCGCCAAGGCGGTCGCTCGCGGTCTCGTCACGGCGGCCCGGGCGGCGCAACTCGCGGACGAGGAGATCTTTCAGTTCATCTTCGCGCCCGGCCTGTCGACCGCCGCGTCCGTCACCGAGACCTCGGGGCGCGGCGTCGGCATGGATGTCGTGCTCAACACGGTTCGGCGCCGCAATGGCGACATCACGCTGCGGTCCG
>DATAYP010000043.1:0-9178 GCA_036272475.1 Solirubrobacteraceae bacterium
GGCCTGCGCGACCGCTACGAGCAGCACCACAAGGTGCAGATCACCGACGAGGCGCTGCGCGCCGCCGGCGAACTCGCGAGCCGCTACATCTCCGACCGCTTCCTGCCCGACAAGGCGATCGACCTGATCGACGAGGCCGCCTCGCGTATGCGGATCAAGTCGATGACCTCGCCGCCTGCGAACCGCGAGCTCGAGTCCGAAGTCGAGACCACGCGCCGCGAGAAGGAGGCCGCGATCGAGGCGCAGGAGTTCGAGAAGGCCGCCGCGCTGCGCGACAAGGAGCGCAAGCTGACCAACAAGAAACGCGAGCTCGAGCAGGAGTGGGAATCGGGCGAGTCCGGCGAGCGTCCCTCGATCGGCGAAGAGGAGATCGCGGACATCGTCTCGATGTGGACCGGCATCCCCGTCTTCAAGCTGACCGAGGCCGAGACACAGAAGCTGATGCGGATGGAGGACGAACTGCACAAGCGCGTGATCGGCCAGCACCCGGCGATCGAGGTCATCTCGAAGGCGATCAGGCGCTCGCGCGCCGGCCTCAAGGACCCCAAGCGGCCGACCGGCTCGTTCATCTTCCTCGGCCCCTCGGGCGTCGGCAAGACCGAGCTCGCTCGCACCCTCGCCGAGTTCCTGTTCGGCGACGACGACGCGCTGATCCGCATCGACATGTCCGAGTACATGGAGAAGCACGCGGTCTCGCGGCTCGTGGGCTCGCCCCCCGGCTACATCGGCTACGACGAGGGTGGCCAGCTGACCGAGGCCGTGCGCCGCAAGCCATACAGCGTGCTGCTGCTTGACGAGATCGAGAAGGCGCACCCCGACGTGTTCAACATCCTGCTGCAGATCCTCGAGGACGGCCGCCTGACCGACGCGCAGGGCCGCACCGTCGACTTCCGCCACGCGATCGTGATCATGACCTCGAACATCGGCGCCGCCGAGATCGCGCGCAACACGCCGCTCGGCTTCGCGGTCTCCGACGACGAGACCGGGATCACCTACGAGGACATGAAGAACCGCATCATGGGCGAGCTGAAGAAGGTCTTCCGGCCCGAGTTCCTGAACCGCATCGACGACGTGATCGTCTTCCACAAGCTCCAGAAGGAGGAGATCAAGCAGATCGTCGAGCTGCTGCTGCTGCGGATCCGCGAGTCGATGGCCGAGCGCGAGCTGCAGCTCGAGCTGACCGAGCCCGCGAAGGACCTGCTCGTCGAAAAGGGCTGGGATCCGGCGATGGGCGCCCGGCCGCTGCGGCGCGCGATCCAGCGCTACATCGAGGACCCGCTCGCCGACTTCGTGCTGCGCGAGCAGCTGACCCCCGGAGCGACCGTCGTCGTCGACCCCGCTCCGGACAACGACGACGGCGACGTCCGCCTTACGATCGTCAAGCCGAAAAAGCAGAAGACGCCGGTCGGCGTCGGCGCCGACGGTCCCGTGCCCGAGGAGCTCACCGAGGGCGAGAGCGCGCCCGAGGGCGAGCCCGCGGCCGAATAGCGGCACAGACCCGGGCGAACTTGGGCCCGACGGGATGGGGTCACTAACCCGCGGCACCGACCCCCTGCCGAGCCGTCCTCGCGGGGACGTAGTCTGGCGAGATGGCCCGCAAGTCCGTCCACGTCTGCTCCGACTGCGGCGCCCAGGAGGCCAGATGGCACGGCCAGTGCCCGACCTGCGGCGCCTGGAACACACTCGTCGAGGAGCCGCTTGCGGCTGAGCCGGCGGGTGGTTCGCGCACGCGCGCACGCGTCGCCGGCTCCCGCGCAGGCCACGCGGGCAGACCGCGCCCGCTGCGGGAGGTCGGTGCGGCGCCGGTGCGGCGCATGTCGACGGGCATCTGCGAGCTCGACCGCGTCCTCGGCGGCGGACTCGTGCCCGGCTCGCTCGTGCTGCTGGGCGGCTCGCCTGGGATCGGCAAGTCGACGATCACGAACATGGTTCTCGGCAACCTCCAGCGCTCCGGGCACCGCACCCTGTATGTGAGCGGCGAGGAGTCCGCCGAGCAGGTCAGGCTGCGCGCCGAGCGGCTCGGCCCGGGCAGCTCGCATGCGGCGCTCGACGTGCCGGTGCTCGCGGAGACCGATCTGGACATCGTGCTCGACGCGCTCGGCGGCGAGCCGCCGCACGCTTGCGTGATCGACTCGGTGCAGACGCTGCACGCCGGCGAGCTGTCGGGGGCGCCGGGCTCCGTCGGCCAGGTGCGCGAGGTGGCCGGCCGGATCATGTCGCTGGCGAAGGCGCAGGGCACCGCGGTGATCCTCGTCGGCCACGTGACCAAGGACGGCGCCCTGGCGGGACCGCGCGTGCTCGAGCACCTCGTCGACTGCGTGCTGCAGTTCGAGGGCGAGCGCGAGCGCCCCTACCGCGAGCTGCGGGCGCTGAAGAACCGCTTCGGTTCCACCAACGAGGCGGGCCTGTTCGAGATGCGCCAGGGCGGCCTCGTCGAGGTGCTCGACGCCTCCTCGCGGTTCGTCGCCGAGGCGACACGCGCGCCCGGGAGCGTCGTGCTGGCGGCGATGGAGGGCTCGCGCCCGCTGCTCGTCGAGGTCCAGGCGCTCGTCGCGCCGTCCGAGCTCGAGCAGCCACGCCGGGTGGTCTCCGGCATCGACCGCAGCCGGCTCGCGCTGGTCCTGGCGATCCTCGCGCGTCACGGACGTGTGCCCACGGGCGGCTGCGACGTGTTCGTCAACGTAGTCGGAGGCGTGCGCGTCGACGAGCCGGGGTGCGACCTCGCGATCGCGCTCGCGGTCGCGAGCGCGAGCCGCGGCGTGGCGATCGAGCGAGACCGGCCGGCGGCGCCGCGCGCCTGCTTCGGAGAGCTCGGGCTCACAGGCGAGCTGCGCTGGGTCGGACATCCCGAGCGGCGCCTGGAAGAGGCCACCAAGCACGGTTGCAGCGGCGTGATCGCGCCCAGGGAGAGCGGCGGGCAGGCGTTCCAGGCCGCCACGCTGCTCGAGGCGCTCGCGGAGGCACTGCCCTCCCGGGAGCGCCGTCCGGCGCGCGCCGCCTGAGAGCGCCGCGAGACCGCGGGCGGGGCCCCGAGGGGCGCCTGTAGGTGGCGCTAAAGGAAGGCTAAATGCCCTAGAATGTTGGATTGTGGCACCAAGATCCGGCGAAGATTTCGACAGTGAAGTAAGGCCGGATCCGGGGTTGATGAGGGCCCTCGAGATGATCGCGCCGGGCACCGTCCTGCGCGAGGGGATCGAGAGCATCCTCCATGCCAAGACGGGCGGGCTGATCGTCATCGGCGAGCCCGAAGATCTCAGCTTCCTGAACTCGGGGGGGATCAAGCTCGAGATCGACTACACCCCGGCTTTCCTCTACCAGGTGGCGAAGATGGACGGGGCGATCATCCTCAATGCGAACGCCACGAAGATCACGATGGCGAACGTCCAGCTGATGCCCGATCCGACGATCCTCTCGCATGAGACGGGCACCCGTCACAGGACCGCCGAGCGCGTCTCCAAGCAGACCGACGCGCTCGTGATCGCGATCTCCCAGCGTCGCGAGGTCGTCTCGGTGTACGTCGACGGCGCGAAGTACATCCTCGAGGACATCCCCGTGGTGCTCGCCAAGGCCAACCAGGCGCTCGCGACGCTCGACAAGTTCCGTACCCGCCTCGACCAGGTGTCGACGCGCCTGACGGCGCTCGAGTTCGAGGGCGGCGTCACGCTGCACGACGTGCTCACGATGCTCCAGCGCTCGGAGCTCGTCACGCGGATGGCCGTCGAGATCGAGCGCTACATCGTCGAGCTCGGCAGCGAGGGCCGCCTGATCGAGCTGCAGCTCGAGGAGACAATGGTCGGAGCGGCAGCCGAGAAGGCGGCGCTGATGCGCGACTACCTCTCGAGCTACTCCGATCCGGCCTACGCGGCGGCGCTCGAGGAGATCGGCCGGATCGCACATCAGGACATGCTCGACTTCGGGAGGCTCGCCGAACTCCTCGGCTACGACCGCAAGCTGAACACGCTCGACTACCCTGTCTCACCGCGCGGCTTCCGCGTGCTCGGGCGGATTCCCAGGCTTCCGAAGCTCGTCGTCTCCCAGGTCGTCAGCGAGTTCGGCGGCCTCGACGAGCTGCTCGCCGCGACAGACGCGGAGCTCGAGGTCGTCGACGGCGTCGGCGAGCTCAGGGCGAAGGACATACGCGAGGGCCTGCGCAGGCTCCAAGAGCTGAACCTGGTCGATCGCTACCTACAGACTTGAACAAGGGCCGTTCCCAGTCGGCCGAAAACGAAGGAGGACATCATTCCGCAGGCAATCGAAGAGGACACCATCGCAGAGGAGCTCGAGGTCACCCGCGAGGTGGAGCACATCGAGTTCGAGCTCGGCGACCACGTCGTCTACCCTCACCACGGCGCGGGCAAGGTCATGAAGAAGGAGGAGATGGAGATGCTCGGCGAGCGCCGCGAGTACCTCACGATCAAGATCCTCCACAACGACATGACGGTCAGGGTGCCGACCGAAAACGCGGCCCTCGCGGGGCTGCGCAGGGTGATCGACGAGGAAACGGTGAAGAAGGTCCTGGACGTGCTCCGCGACGAAGTCTCGGAGATGCCCAAGAACTGGAACCGCCGCTTCAAGCACAATCGCGACAAGATCAAGACGGGCGACATCTACGAGCTGGCCGAGGTCGTCCGCAACCTCTCGCTGCGCGAGAGTGAGAAGGGCCTGTCCACGGGTGAGAAGCAGATGTTCACCCGCACGAAGAAGATCCTCGCCTCGGAGCTGATGTACGCGCTCGACAAGGACGAGGAAGAGGCCGAGAACTACCTCGACGAGCTGCTCGCCGACTCGGCCACGAGCCAGATGGCCGTCGCCAAGTAACGAGGCTCTCGCGCACGCGGCAATGGGGGCGTATTGCCGCGTGCGCGACAGCCCCTCATGAGATGACCGTCGCGCTGATCCTCGCCGCGGGCCGTGGCGAACGGTTCGGTGGCGGGCAGCACAAGGCGTTCGTGGAGCTCGCAGGGCGCCCGCTCCTGCAATGGAGCATCGAGGCGCTGCGCGGCGTCGCGGCAATCGAGACGATCGTTGTCGCGCTGCCCCCCGGTGCGCCGTCGCCGGAGGGTGTGACCGCGGTGCAGGGCGGCGAGGTCCGCTCGGAGTCGGTGCGCAGGGCCCTCGCGGCGGCGCCCTCCGGCGACCTGGTGCTGGTCCACGACGCGGCGCGGCCGCTCGTCAGCGCAGAGCTCGCGGAGTCCGTGATCGCCGCCCTGCAGGCCGACGCGTCGGCGGATGGCGCGATCGCCGCCGCACCGGTCACCGACACCGTCAAGCGCGTCGGCGACGCCGGCGTCGTACACGAGACGCTCGAGCGCGGCCGGCTCTGGGCCGTGCAGACGCCGCAGGTCTTCCGCCGGGCGGCTCTCGAGCGCGCGCTCGATGTCGAGCCCGAGATCCTCGCCGCCGCCACCGACGACGCCTCGCTCGTCGAGCGCTCGGGCGGGCGGGTGATCGTCGTGCAGGCGAGTGCCGAGAACCTGAAGGTCACCACGCCGCTCGACCTCGAGCTCGCTGAGATGCTGCTCTCCAGGCGGGCGCCGCGGGCGCAGTGAATCCTGCTTGAATCGGCAGCCGCCCGATGCTGACCGACTACCACCTCCACCTGCGCACCGACGACCACGATGCCACCGCAGCCGAGAACTTCTCCACCGCCAACGCCGAGCGCTACCGCGAGGTTGCGGACGAGCGCGGGATCGTCGAGCTCGGCGTCTCAGAGCACGTCTACCGCTTCCGCCAGGCGCTCGAGGTGTGGCAGCACCCGTTCTGGACGCGCCATGCGGTCGATGACATCGACGATTACTGCGCGTTCGTCCGCGAGCAGACGGACCTGCGCCTCGGGATCGAGGCCGACTTCGTCCCGGGCGGTGAGGATCGCATGGCCAACCTGCTGGAGGCGCGCGACTTCGACTACGTCGTCGGCTCGGTGCACTTCCTGCGCGAGGGGGCTGTCGACATGGACGACTACAGCGTTTGGGACACGGGCCGGAGCGCCGAGGAGATCTGGCGGCGCTACTTCCAGACGATCGGCGAGAGCGCGCGCAGCGGGCTGTTCGACATCGTCGCGCACCCCGACCTCGTGAAGTACTGGGGAGACGGGGCTCGCCGGCCGGAGGGGGATCTGCGCCGCTACTACGAGCTCGCGATCGACGGGATCGCCGAGTCGGGCATCGCCGTCGAGGTCTCCACGGCCGGGCTGCGCAAGCCCGCGGGCGAGCTCTACCCGGCGACGGCCTTCCTGCAGATGACGATCGAGGCCGGCGCGCCGGTGGCGCTTTCGAGCGACGCGCACCGCCCCGAGGACGTCGGCGCCGACTACGGGCAGGCGCTCGCCGTGCTCGAGCAGCTCGGCGTCGAGGAGCTCTGCGTGTTCGACCGCCGCTCCTGCCGCCTCGAGCCGATCGGCGCCGGGCCGCGATGACGCTGACGCTGACGGGCATCGGCTATGACTCGCACCGGCTCACCGCGGGGCGCAGGCTCGTGATCGGGGGCGTGGAGGTCCCTAGCGAGCTCGGCCTCGACGGGCACTCCGACGCCGACGTGCTGACCCACGCCGTGATCGACGCGCTGCTCGGCGCCGCCGGGCTCGGAGACATCGGCGAGCACTTCCCCGACACCGACGAGCGCTGGCGCGACGCCGACTCGATCGCGCTGCTGCGCGCGGTGCTCGAGATGCTCGCCGCGGCACGGCTCGTGGTGCTCAACGTCGACTGCACGATCGTGATCGAGGCGCCGAAGCTCGCACCGCACCGCCAGGCGATCCGCGAGCGCCTGGCCGCGGCGCTCGGGCTCGAGAGCGCGCGCGTGAACGTCAAGGCCAGCACCGGCGAGCGCATCGGCTTCGTCGGCCGGGGCGAGGGCGTGGCGGCGCTCGCGGTGGCGACGCTGCGGGGCGACGGCTGAGGATGCGCGAGATCGTCCTGCACGACACGCGCAGCGGGAAGCTGCTGCCGCTGGTGCCGCGAGCGGCGCGGCGCGTCGGCATCTACGCGTGCGGGCCGACCGTCTACAGCCGCATCCACGTCGGCAACGCCCGGCCGTTCGTCGTCTTCAGCCTCTTCAAGCGCTTCCTCGAACACGAGGGCTACGCAGCGACGCTCGTCATCAATATCACCGACGTCAACGACAAGATCTACGACGCCGCGCGCGCCGACGGCCGGCCGAGCGCCGAGCTGGCTGCCGAGATGACCGCGCACTACCGCGCCGACACCGACGCGCTGGGCCTTGGCCGCCCCGACCACGAGCCGCTCGCCTCCGAGACGATCGGCCCGATCGTCGACTACATCGACGCGCTCGTCGCGTCCGGGCATGCCTACGCGGCCGGCGGCGACGTGTACTTCCGCGTGCGCTCGGACCCCTCCTACGGCAGCCTCTCGCACCGCCGCCTCGACCACATGGACCAGGGCGAGGATCTCGACGGAGCGGAGCTGAAGGAGGACCCGCTCGACTTCGCGCTGTGGAAGGCGCACAAGCAGGGAGAGGACACCGTGTGGGAGTCGCCGTGGGGGCCGGGGCGGCCGGGCTGGCACATCGAGTGCTCGGCGATGGCCGAGCAGCTGCTGGGGGTCGGCTTCGAGATCCACGGCGGCGGCTCTGACCTCGTGTTCCCACACCACGAGAACGAGGCTGCCCAGACGCGCTCGGCGCGCCGGAGCGAGCTCGCGAGGCTGTGGATGCACAACGGCATGATCCAGTTCACCGGCGAGAAGATGGCCAAGTCGGTCGGCAACATCGCGCCGCTCGGCGAGGTGCTCGAGCGCCACGGCGCCGAGACGGTGCTGATGTATCTGGTGTCCGGTCACTACCGCCAGCCGCTCGCCTTCTCCGAGGCTCTGCTCGACCAGGCTCAGGCGAACGCGAGCCGCATCCGCGAGGCCGGCCGGCGCCTGTCGCCCGGCGACTCCCCGGCGGAGCTCGCGCCGCTGCGCGACGCCTTCTTCGACGCGCTCGCGCGCGACTTCAACACGCCCGAGGCGCTGTCGGTGATGAACGAGTGGATCCGCGAGGCCGCCAGCCGCGGATCTCCTGGCGACTCGCACCTGCGCGAGATGCTCGCCGTCCTGGGGCTCGAGGGCCTGCTTGCGCCCGTGGCGCAGGCGCCCGAGCAGGTCATCGAGCTGGCCCGCAGCCGCGAGCAGGCGCGCGCGTCGCGAGACTTCGCGGACGCCGACCGGCTGAGGGGGGAGATCGCCGAGCTCGGCTGGGAGGTGCGGGACGGCCCCGAGGGCTTCGAGCTGCTGCCGCTGTGATCCTCTACGGCCGCAACCCGGTCAGGGAGGCGCTGCGCGGCCTCAGGGCATCGGCGATCGGCGCGGTGTGGGCGACGGGGGGCGCGGCGCGCGAGCCGTGGCTCGAGGGCGTCGCGGTGCGGACGGCCGCCGCGGAGGAGATCGAGCGCCGCTGCGGCTCGCCCGCGCATCAGGGCATCTGCGCCGAGGCCGGCCCCTACCCCTATGCGGATCCTGAGCAGCTGCTCGCCGCAGAGCGCCCGCTGATCCTCGCGCTCGACCAGATCCAGGACCCCCAGAACCTCGGCTCGATCTGCCGCACCGCCGAGTGCGTCGGGGCGTCCGGCGTCGTGATCCCCGAGCGCCGCGCCGCCGAGATCACGGCTGCCGTGTGCAAGGCATCGGCCGGCGCCGTCGAGCATCTCCGCGTCGCGCGCGTGCGCAACGTGGCCGACTTCCTCGTGCGGGCGCGCGAGAGCGGATGCTGGAGTTATGGCGCGAGCGCCGCCTCCGCCTCGCCCGAGCGCCCGCCGGTGCCGTACGGCGCGCCCGATTATGCGGGCTCCGGCGTGGTGCTCGTGCTCGGCAGCGAGGGCAGCGGGCTGCGCCCGCGGGTCGCGGGCGCGTGCGATCAGCTCGTCGCGCTGCCGCTGCTCGGGAGGGTCGAGTCGCTGGGCGTGAGCGCGGCGGCCGCAGCGCTGCTGTACGAGATCTTGCAGCAGCGGGGCGGCGGGGGTTGACAAGGCTTCATAACTGTGTCAGGCTCGCGCCAGCATAACGCTGAACCTAAGGTTGAGAAGCCTTGGGAATTACATAGCTTTGGCGCCGGGGGAGGAGTGCGCCACTGAGCATGGGGACTTGGCCGCAAGCGGTCACGTCGCCGAGAAAGGACTGCTCGTGGCACGAATCTCCCACACAGCTAACGCTGAACCTAAGGTCGAGGATGTGTTCCTCAT
>DATAYP010000044.1:0-121415 GCA_036272475.1 Solirubrobacteraceae bacterium
GGGCGGGTCGCGACGCCCCTACTTCCCGGAGGAGGGATATCCGGTCCTTCTTCGACTGGCTCACATGAGGAGGGTGAGACTCTCGAGCAGGCGCTAACCCCGCGCCGCATAAACGACCGTACCACAGACCGCGGACGGGAAAGCGAAGGCAACGGCGCGCTACCCCGAAAGGGGCCAGCGCCCCACTGAAACCGGGTAGTGAGCGATGAATAAACGTCAGCGCCGGGTTCAGCGCTCAAGACGCGAGGAGCGGCTCGAAGCCACCGGGTCCGCGTCAGACGCCGCGCTGGCCGTTTGCCCGGCGGCGAAGCCCCGCCCGACGCAGTCCTCCAGGAACGAGCGCGCCGCCTCAGCGTCGAGCGGCCTCGCGAACAAGAAGCCCTGCCCGCCGTCGCAGTCCTCGCCCTGCAGCAGCGTGAGCTCGTTCTGCTGCTCGATACCCTCGGCGATCGTCTCGATCGACAGCGCCTTGCCGAGCTGCACGAGCGTGTGGATCAGCGTCTCGCCTTCGAGGTTCCGTCCAAGGCCGGTTATGAACGACCGGTCGATCTTCAGCGCGTCGACGGGGAACTTGCGCAGATGGGCGAGGGAGGAGTAGCCGGTCCCGAAGTCGTCGATCGCGACGCGGACGCCGAGCGCCTTGATGTCCCGCAGCCTGCGAACGGTGCCGTCCGCGTCTCGCATCAGCGTTGTCTCGGTGATCTCAAGCGTCAGCGCGTCGGGATCCAGACCGCTCTCGGATAGCGCCCGCTGCACGTCGGCCACGATCTCATCGGAGTCGAGCTGGCGCCCGGAGACGTTCACGGCGATCCCGACGGAGTAGCCGTCCTCGCGCCACCCGGCGGCCTGGGCGCACGCATGATGCAGTACCCACCTGCCGATGTCGGTGATCAGCCCGGTCTCCTCGAGCAGCGGTATGAAGTCGTCGGGCTGGACCACCCCTCGTGTCGGGCTGTCCCAGCGGATCAGCGCCTCCAGACCCGTCGGCGTCATGTCCTGCAGGTTGAACGTCGGCTGGAAGGCTAGGAAGAACTCGTCGTTCTCTAGCGCCACGCGCAGGTCCATCTCGAGCTCCATGCGGCTCTGCACCGCGTCGGCCATCCCGCACTCGAACAGGACGTAGCGGTTGCGCCCGCCCCACTTGGCGCGGTACATGGCGATGTCCGCGTCGCACAAAAGGTCGCCGGCGGAGCTGCGATCCCCCGTGGCGATCCCGACGCTCGCGGTGACGGTCACCTGCACCCGCTCCTCGCCGAGCTTGAACGGCTCCTTCAGAGCGTCGAGCAGCCGTTCCGCGACGAGCTCCGCTCCGGAAGTGAGCGACATGTCCCCGGCGACGACGACGAACTCATCGCCGCCGAGACGCCCGACCGCGTCCACATCCCGCACGATCCCGTCCAGTCTCGCGGCGACGGCCTGCAGCAGCTCGTCGCCGACGTCATGGCCGAGCGTGTCGTTGATGCTCTTGAAGTTGTCGAGGTCAATGAACAGCGCGGCGACCGGGGTCTTGGAGCGCCGCGCGCGCAGCAGCATCTGCTCGAGGCGGTCCACGATCAGTGTCCGGTTCGGGAGGCCCGTCAAAGCGTCGTGGGTCGCCATGAACGCAAGCTCCTCCTGGCGGTGCTCGAGCTCCTCGTCGGCGAGCTGGCGCTCGGCGTCAAAGCACTCGGACATCTGCACCAGCGTGAGACGCAGCGTGCTCTCGAGCATCGCCTGCGCCTGCGCGAGCGCCGCGTCGCTCACCTCGAGCTGCGCGGCGCTGTCGGTCAGCGTCTGCTGTGCAGCGTCGCGCCAGCGCCAGACGCGCTTGGTGACCTCGCCCAGCGGCGCCGCGCGCTGTGCCGCCAGCTGCCCGAAGATCTGCCACACCTCGTGGCCGACCTGCATGGCCTCCTCCGCGCTCGCGCCCGCCATCCAGCTCGCCACGGCCTGCGTAGAGATCTCCCCGAGGCGGGTGAAGCGCTCCTCGACGACGTCGCTGAGCGCCAGCCCTGACTCGCGGTTGCGCGCGATCGTCCGTGACAGCACCAAGGCTGCGCGCTCGCGCAGCTGCTCGCCGAGCGCCTTGACCTGCCCGCGCACGTCCTCGGCGGCGTCTTCCCCCGATGGTGTGCTCGGCGCTCCCGTGAACCTGCTTGGCGGCGTCCGCATGAACATGATTGGCGGTTCGGTCGCGGCGGCGCGCGCAGTGAGCCCCCGGCCGCCTCCTCGACGGATGTTTGCACAGTGTTTATCCGCTCGCCGACTGTTCGGACGCGGGCTCGCGTGAGCAATGAGGCGTGCACGCGAGCGCCCAGCCACCGTGGCCCGCATTCGTCGAGGACACGGATATCGCGCCTCGTGCTACGCGCCCGCATGCTATTCCATCTGCCTCCGTTTATAGTGAGCGTCCCGCGCCTCGCCGGCTGGGGCGAGACCGGCGCGCTGGAGGCGATCCGCCCATGCGGGGAGGCGATATGAGATCGCACGTCGAATCGATGCCGCACCGCCCGACGACCGACCACCGGGTCGCGAGACCGACTCCTGAGATGCCCAGCCGTGGGTCAGCCGGCTCGCCGTGAGCGCAGGATCACCGACGCTCCCCGCGCCGGGATCATCGTCACGTTGCGATGCTGTGCGCGCTCCGGCTCTGCACGCTCGGCGACGATGTGAAGGCGGCGCGCCATGCTCGCCAGCACGATCCGCTGCTCGGCCATCGCGAGCGCCGCACCCAGGCAGCGCCGCGTCCCGCCCCCGAACGGGATCCACTCGTAGGCGCCCGGTTTGCGCCCGATCCAGCGCTCGGGACGGAACGCGAACGCGTCCGGGTAGAGGTCCTCGCGGTGGTGCAGCAGCAGGATGCTCACGGCGACCGCGGAACCGGCCGGCACGACATAGTCGCCCAGCCGCCATGGGACCGTCACCCGGCGTCCGATGATCGGGATGACGGGCCGCGAGCGCATCGCCTCGATGATCGTGGCCTCCACGAGCTCCTCGCCCTCAGCGCCGCCGGCGCAGACCGACGCACGCAGCCGCTCGTAGGCGTCCGCGGTTCGGATCAGCCGCTCCCATGCCCACGCCAGCGAGTTGGCGGTCGTCTCGAACCCGGCGAGCACGAGCGTAAGTAGCTCGTCGCGCAGCTCGCGGTCGCTCAGCGCCTCACCGTCTTCGCTTTCGGCGTCCAGCAGCAGCGACAGGATGTCCGCGCGCTGGACCGTCTCGTGTTCGCGACGGCGCTGCTCGATCACGGGGTAGACGGCTGAGTCGAGCAGCCCCATCGTCACGCGCATGATTCCCGTCGGCTCCGGGCGTCCCATGTTCATCAGTTCCACCAGTCCCGCGAGCGGCAGGCGGGAGGAGGCCAGGAGGCGCTTTACGGCGCCGGCCAGCCGGTGCTCGGCGCTCCCGGTCCTCGGATCGCCCTGCACCCCGAAGATCCCGGTCATGATGACCCGCAGCGTGATCGCCTGCATCCGCGGTGCCAGCGCGAATGGCCGGTTCAGCGGCCACCGGTCGATGCTCGCTTCGCTCGCGTCGGTGATCATCCTCTCATACTGGGCCACGGCGTCCCCGTGAAACGGGGGAAGCAGCAGCCTTCGCTGGCGCAGGTGGCGCTTGCCGTTTGCTGTCAGCACCGAGGACCCTCCCACGACCGGGCGCAGCGGCGACTCCGCCGTCAAGGACGGCACCAGCTCCGGATCGGCGGTGAACAGCGACCGCGCATGGTCGGGGTGGCATGTGACCACCGCGCCCGACGGGAGGCCCGCGCGCATCTCGAACACCTCGCCGAGCTGCTGACGCGCACCGAACACGAACTCGATCTGGCGCCGGTTGAAGCGAACCGTCTGGATCAGCCTGGGTGCCGCAACCGCGGGCGGCCGGCGGATTGGCTCCGAGAGGTCGGCGGGGCCGGCCGCTGAGGACTGCGGATCAGAGCGGAACACGGAACCTGCCTGCGGACGGTGCCACGATGCGCCAAGGCGCAGCGCCAGCGGGAGCGTTTACGCTGGAACGTCGCGGTGCGCCCACGCTTGCCGGAGCTCGCGTTAGAGTGCCCGGGCCGTGCGAGAGCCGTGCGGCCTCGATCCCTGCCATCGGCTCCGATCCTACTGCACCGTGAGCGTTTACCCAAACCCCCGAGACATGTCCTCACAGGCCAAGCACTCTCCGACACGCCGCGACCGTACGGGTGAGCTGGGGCGCAGCCTCGACGAGCTGATTGACCGTGGCGAGCGTCTGCGCGACCAGGCGTCGACGATCGCCGCCGGTCCGGATCTCGACGTCTTTCGGGAAGAGCATCGCATGTGGGTGCTCTCCTGTCTGCCGGTCCTGGCGTCGGGCTTCGAGCCCGAGACCGTGACCGAGTTCGTCCACGTGGTCTCGCGGGTGAGCTTTGAGCCCGAGCTGTCGCTCGCCGTCAGGTCCACGATCGCGGCGAACGCCGACGCGGTCGAGTTTCTCCGCGGGCTGCGCAGCACGCTCTAGCGCGGCGTGTCGGTCGGGCTGATGCTGCTGCGTTTCTGACCGCAGCCATCCCGGGGATCCGTGGGGCGCCAGTCGCGTGGTCGTCGCAGGTGACGGCTTCAGCCGGGCTGTAGGGCTCCTGCACGCAATCCGAAGGGTCGTTCCCGGATGAGTCTTCGGCGGAGACCTGCGCGAGTCGCTGCTGGGCGCACGAGCTGCTTCACGGCTCCTCCAGTTGCTTGCCGCGTCGTGTCTTGCCCCATGTTCGCCGTCGCCGGCTGGCGCTTCAACCCCACGAGGGGGTTTCCCTCGCCCCTTCGGGGCTTCGGTTCCGCGCGCCGGTCGCCGGCGCTTTAGGGCGCGTCACTAGCAGCAACCAACCAAAGGAGAACCGAAGTGAACATCAACAAGTACATCTGCACAGGGCGCCTCACGAAGGACCCGGAGCTCCGCTCGGTATCGGAGGAGATGAAGGTCTGCCAGCTGCGGCTCGCTGTCGACCAGATGGGCCGTGGCCGTGAGGTCGGCTTCATCAACGTGAGCGTGTTCGGCAAGGCCGGCGAGGCCGCCGCCGAGTACCTCGCCAAGGGCTGGCTGGTCGCGGTCGACGGTCGTCTGGAGTACGGCCAGTGGGAGACCGACGGTGGCGAGAAACGCCACGACTACGCGGTCGTCGGGAACGTCGAGTTCCTCTCTGCACCGCGCTCGGTCGAGGAGCCCGAGCCGGCAAAGCCTTCCCGCCGCAGGAAGCAGGCCGTGGCGGCCTGAACGGCTGGCCGCTGGAGCAGGGGCGGGAGCGCGTGCGCTCCCGCCCCGTTGGTCGTGGTGAGGTGAGTAGCTCTGGCGGTGGGCCTCGACGAGCGTCGAGGGTCAGCCACGGCTGAGGCCCGAGGGTCATCCCGTGCGGACCTGGCGTCGATGGCTGTCCGTTTGCGCTGATTCCCCTGAGCCGCCGGCTCGGGCCGTGTTCGGTGGCTCAATACACGGTGGTGGTTGGTCGATGGCTGTGCGTGCCCGATTGGCTGTATCCGTACTTTTCGGGGGCCGGAAGCGGCGCCCGAGCCCGCTATCGAGCTGGCACCGCACGCTGGCAGCGGCGCGTATTCAGGCGCCCGCGGCTGATCGCGGCGCTTGCGGCGACGCCCGTGGCGGTTGTCGCGGTGCTCGAGCGCGACCAACTGTGGCTCTGGGCAGGCGGCGTGCTGCTCGGCGTGCTGCTCGGTGCCTACATCACGCTGCTGGAGTCCCCGCCGCCGCATGTGGAGCAGTGGCGCACCGGCTTTGAAGGCGAGCGCCGCACGGCTCGTGCGCTGGCGCGGCTGCGGCGAGATGGTTTCGTGCTGTTCCACGATCTTCCTGATCGCCAGACGGGCAGCCGGGCACGCTCGGGCAACATCGACCATGTCGTGGTCTCCCAAGCCGGTGTGTTCCTGCTCGACAGCAAGTGGTTCGGCGGTGAGGTGTCGATCGTCGGGGAGACTGTGCACGTGCAGAGGCGCGACGACGACGACGCCTCCTATGACGCTCGCTGGCTGGCCCGCGGTATGCGCGGACGCGCGGTGCGTCTGCAGGAGGATCTCGGCGCGGAGCGCGGTGTGCGGTTCGTGTATCCGGTGGTGGTGTTCTGGAGCCCGTTCGAAGCGGGCCTCGTGCAGTCGGGGAACATTGTCTTTCTGCATGGCGGGCGCCTGGCCAGCTGGCTCGAGGCGCAGCCTGCCGTGATGTCCGCGGAGCGGGTGGCCGAGATCGCCGCCTGTGTCAAGCATGTTTGCGCCGCACGGCGGCGACTTGGGCCGGCGGGATGATCTCTGACGCGGCCGCCAAGGAGAGACACAGCGTCGGCTGGTTCATCACCCGACGATCCCCGCTCCTGGGCTTGGCCTGTGCCCTGGCGCTACGAGGCTGCCCTTGCGCGGTTCCTCGCCCGATAGGCGTTCGCCGATCGTCACCAGATGTCAAATCGCGTTCGGCTGCGATCGGTTAGTGAGCGGGACGCGTGGTGGGCTGTCGCACATCATCTGCGCCGGCGTTGCCGTCGAGTCTGCAGACAGGCAAGTTCCGGCTCGCCGCGTGCCGAACCGACGGCTACCGGGCCTCCATCCGCGGCCTCTACCGCCACGGGCCGTCTCTGCACCCGCACGGCCGATCGCCCACCAGCGGACGTTTATTCCACGGGTGCCAGAATGTCGACTTTAGTCTAAAAGCGCCCTAGAACCGGGGTCCTCGATGAAGGTGTTGCGCTGCCCGGTTGTCGTGCGCTAGACTCCTATCCGACGTTTATTCGGGCGTGAGGTGTCGGCTTCGAGACGGGTTCGTCGGCTTCACGACTTCCCCCCATGGGCCGCTGATGACGTTCGGAGACGTCTTGGTTGTCCGGGCCTATGAGGTGACGGTGTCCGCGACCACGCACAAGTCAACCAACGCTCGCCCGGAAGGCTGGTCCTCGCGTCGGGTCGTCGTCACCAACGGCTCGGCGTCCAACGGCAATGTTCCGGAGCGCTCGGCGCCCTCGCGCAGCGGCTCGGGCGTGCGGAAGGTGAAGGCGGCCCCGGTCGCGTATGTACCGCGGACCCGAATCATCGCGGCGATAGCCGAGCTCGTGGCCGAGCGCGGATACGACTCCACGACCGCGTCGCTAGTCGTCAGCCGCGCGAGAGTCTCACGCCGAACGTTCTACGAGCAGTTCACGAGTGTCGAGGACTGCTTTCTGAACGCCGTCGACGACGCGATCATTCGGCTAGCGAGTGTCGCCGCTGACGAGTATCACCAGGCAGGGAACTGGGCTGAGCGCGTACGCGCCGCCCTGGTGGCGCTCCTCGGCTTTCTCGAGAGCGAGCCGGCCGTCGCGTTCCTGCTCTTCGTTGAAGCGCCACGGCTCGGTCCGGTCACGCTCAGGCGTTGTGCGCACACGCTCGACGCGCTGCGGGCCGTGCTCGAGGACGGCCGAGACGAGGCTCTCGAGGGACGCGCGCCGTGTCGGCTCACGGCCGAGGCCCTTGTTGCCGGTGCGATCGGCGTGATCCAAGCGAGGCTGTCCGGATCCTCGCGCGTACGTCTGATGACGCTCGTGAACCCGCTGATGAGCGTGATCACGCTGCCCTATCTTGGGGGTGCTGCCGCAGCCAAGGAGCTTCAACGCTCGACGCCGTCACCTCGAGCCCGGCCACGGGAGGCGAATGAGAGCCTCCCGGAGCCCCGGGATCCGTTCGAAGGCCTACAGATACGAGTGACGTACCGCACGATGCGCGTCCTCTCGGCGATCGCCGAGATGCCCGGAGCGTGTAGCAAGGAGATCGCCGATGCCGCGGACGTATCCGATAACGGTCAGATCTCGAAGATCATGAGGAGACTCGAGCAGAACGGGCTCGTGAAATCGTCCACCGCCAGGGCGAGATACGAACCCCACGAGTGGCGTCTGACGCCACGAGGTGAGCGCCTGGCAGAAGCCGTGCTTGCCGACCTCGCGCCGGCCTGAACGCGCCGTCCGTCCTCGCCCGCCCAGTAGGCCGCAACCCGCCAGCGTGCGTGCCTGCCGCTCGGGTAGAGTCGGCGCGTCGCATGGCGTACGCCTTGACGGCGCCTGCATGCTGTTCGTACAGCGCTTCGAAGCTCCCGGGAGGTCACGCCAGCTATATGTCCGCAGCATGCCGGTTCATTACACCCCGCGCCGCGCGGACCGGTGCCGAGGCCGGCTCATGAGGAGCGCCGCTGCGCGGCGCGGGCGGGCTGTTGCTCGGTCTCCTAGCGCTCGTCGTTTCCAACGCCCCGGACGCATTCGGCGAGCACCACGATAGCCAGCAGCGCCCGGACGCCAGCCGCCCTGAGTGACTCTCCCAACGAGAGCGCTCGCAACCAGGTCGGCGTCAGCGTCTCACATCGACGCTCCCCAACCGACACGAGTCCTCAGGTCGCTTCGCTCCGCGACAGCAGTTGCTCCTATGTCAAGGTGATGCCGCAAATTGCGATACTCGTTTGCGTCAGGTCAGTGTTCTGGCTTGAGGTGGAGCTGGTGGTGCAGCGCGACTTCGAGTCGTTCGCTTACGCCCGCGCCGCTTGCGACCTCCACCCCCGTGAGGTGGTCGGTGAGCTGGAGCCCGTGCGGTAGTTGCGGCGTGGTGATCGTTGCCGCGGCTTCGCCGCTGGTAGCGCAGACGAATCCACTCCGTCCGCCGACCCGGGCGAGGATGCTTGCGCCGGCAGCGCTTCGGAAGGTGAGTCGATAGCGTGGGGCGTCAGAGGTATTACCAGGCCCGAATGCGGGGCAGCTTGGCGCGGGACCGGCTGGTTCGGCAACCGGCAGGTCGTTGATGTCCCGAGCAACGGCGCGAACGGTGGCGGCATCCACGACGGTCACGTTGCGGAAGCTCCTGTGCGGGTTCGAGGGTTCCCCGGGGTTGAGAGCCCGGAAGGTAGGCCGAATGACGCTCACCTGCAGCCATCGGGCCGAGGATGGCACCAGTGATTGGGCGGGCCGGTGCTGATGCCAGGCGACCACCGTGTCGACCCGGATCGCGTAGCGCGACGATCCGTCGAGCGCGATCGACACAAACAGTTCACGAGGACCGGCCAGCGGCGATGGGATGGGCACTGCGAGAATCTCCCACCAGTATTCGTTCTTGCCGGCCGTTCCGCCATAGCCCCTGTCCACCAGCCTGCGAGCGGGGCCGTGCTTGGCGAGGTAGGCAAGCAGCGTGTTTGGGGGCTCAGTCGAGAGCCAGTACGCGTAACGGTCGACCGATTTCGCTGAATCTTCGCTGTTCACTGGACGTCCCAGCTTCTTCGCGAGGGCTGGAGGCGGGGCGGCCACGCGCCGCGTGCTCGGCGGGAGCGCAACTGCGGCAAGCAGCGCTTCAGCGATCGAGCCGGCCACCCTATCGCTGTAGAGCGCAGTGCTCGGCTGTGCCGCACGTGCGTTTTGAGTGCTGCCGCCGCAGCCTTGCGCGATGAGGACCAAGACCGCGGCGCACAGGCCGGATCTCGCGAAGCCCGCGATCCTAATCACGTTCGCGCTACTGAGCGATCACGAAAACACACGCAAACAGCGAGTGTAACTCGGACTGAAAGCGGCAGCGCCACTGAGACGCTGAAGCGAACATCTCGGCAGTCCCGCTACCCGTCGAGACCTATCCTCGGGTACGGTCTCGCCACGCGCAGCCTTCCTTGCCCGCTGGCGCGATCGGGCGCAGTAAGAGCCGGTGGTAGTGACGTGCGAGGTAGCGCTTGAGGCAGCGCATCGCCTCGATGCGGCTCTTGCCCTCGGCTCGCAGCACGTCGTCGAGGACTGCGGGCGCATCCCGTCCCTATCGAACTGGCTGCGGTACATCAGGCCCGAGCTGTGGATGAACCGGCGCCGCCGCCTCGCGCGCGAGCTCGAGCCACCTGTAAATCTCACGGCCGCTCCGAGCGCCGGCACCGAAGCGGACCGAGCATGAACGCAGCACGTCGCAGCTCCCATCATCGCGACCAGCTACTCGACCTCCTGTTCCACCTCTTGGATCAGGACACCCGAGCCCGCTGGATGCGCGAGCTCCCGGCGCCTACAACGACTACCACGGCCGAGAGATCGTCGAGGTCGTTCGCGTCGAGGACGGCTCGAAGATCGCCGACCCGCACGACGAGGCTCCCACGTGCCCCTCGTCTTCTCCACGCTAGGCTCCGTCACGTCCAAGACGAACGGGGGGACCTGAAACATGGCGCATGAGTTCAGCGGCTCGGCAGTGATCGACCGGCCGATCGATCAGGTCTTCGCCTTCCTGGCGGACGGCACGAACGATCCGAAGTTCAGCCCGCGCGTCCTTGAGATCCGCAAGACCGACGGCCCGATCGCGGCGGGCACTGTCTTCGACAGCAAGGTCAAGGACGCCGGAATGACGACAAGTCGAAGCTTCGAGCTGACCGGGTTTCAGCCGTCCACGAGGATTCGCTGGAGCGAGCGCTCCAAGAACCTCGTCACGGTCCCGACAGGCGGCTATGACCTCGAGGCGCTCGGCGACTCCCAAACGAAGGTCACGATACACAACACCCTCGAAGGCCACGGCATCGGCAAGCTCATCGTCGGCTTCGCCGCCAAAGCCGCCGTCAAGGGCGCCCCGGCCTTCGCGCAACGCATCAAGTCGGCGATCGAAGCCTCCTGACGCGCAGGCCGCACGGCCGCCAACGATTCGCGGGTAGCGTTGCGGCCGTTCAGTCAGAACGCCCGAAACGCTCCGGCGCATTCCGCCTGGCCGACACCCGAGCGGCGCGGCCGCCAGGCGAGAGCCGAGCCGCCACGCCGAGCTCGCCGATAAGCCAGCGGTCTGAGTCCCGCCAACGACCGCACCCAAGCGGGGTGTGGGAGTGACCGCCGTCGGCCGCAGCCCAGCGCCCCGCGACGCTCACCCAACTCCCAGGCCAAGGCCTCTGACGCCAGCGCTCCGCTCTCGCGTCGGCGGACCGCACCCTCACCCAAGCTGCCACCCGCGGCCGTCAACACGCCACGGTCTCGCCATGTCGGCAGAGCGTCGCAGCAAGACAAAACAGCCGAACAGACTAGATGCACGGCCCTGCGGGCGCTGTGCAAACGCTGTATCGCGCCGATGAGGGCGCTACCGTCGGCCGGTGTCGTCCCCTCTCGCCGACAGTCTCGCACCGGCGGTCGTCGGTCTAGTCGGGGTCGTACTCGGCGTCTTGATCGCTGGTGGCTTGGCTTGGTGGCAGGAGCGCCGCGGCTCGGGGCGCCGCGCTAGATCTGCTGCGCGTCTCCTGCGCGCCGACCTGTTCATCGTGAGCCGCATTCTGCGGAACGGGATCGCGGAGCGTCAGGTACCTGGCTTCTTCGATATGGGATTACCGTCCTGGCGCGATCAGAGAGACCTGCTCGCCGACGCGCTCGAGGACGACGCGTGGAGCCTTGTGGCGACCGCGTGTTCCAGGGTCCAAGCGCTCGCCGCGGTCCAAGAACTCGCTCCGCGCTGGTCGCGCGGTCGGATCAAGGAGGAGCAGATCCCGCGGCTCAACAGACTGCTCTTCGAAGTGATCGCGGCCTATGACGCGCTTAGTCCCCTTGCCGACGATCGGCGCCGGTACGACGACGTCGCGCCTGAGCATGAGGCTACGGTGCTTCCGCCTAGCAGCTAGGGGCTCGTGAATGACCCACACTCGAGGCTTGTGGGTCGGGTCGGTTGCGTAGGAGCACGCGGCGCATCTTGTCCGGTCAGCGGCGATGGCTCGGGGCGAACTTTAATGTTCGCCGCGGAAAGCGTGCCTAGATTTCGACCTTTTGGTACGGCTTGTGACGCAGCGTCTCGTTGACATATTTCCCAGCCGACTGGCCTGGCCCGATAAAGGCCTCCCAGACATGAGGCGGGCACTCGTCGTAGGCGTAGGTCCCACCGTCTCGAAAGCGTACGTAAACGACCTCTCTTTCCGGATCGTAAGCGGCGCTCTCCACCGTGCTGGACTCCAACTCGATCCATTCCAGCTCGGTCATCCGTCCTCCTCGTAGGTCCCTCGCCAAGCGGCGAGTGCCGGTCCGAAGTCCGGGACCGACGCCGGCTCCCGCCACGGCCTGAGAGATGGGTCCTCGGCTTGCGGAAGCGGGTCGGGACAGTCGATCAAGGTCCGGGCTGGCAGGATCACCGCCTCCCCACTGATGACGGCCTCTCCTGTGCGTAGAGCCGGGAGCGCAGCTGCGAGCCCCGCAACGCTGTCTGGGAGCGCGGCGCGAATCTTGCCTTGGTCCTGTGAGTTGCTCAACCGCAGCGCGATCAGAGTGCCGCACTGAGCCAGCGCGGTGTCCGGAAGCTCGGATGGTCTTTGCGTCACGAGCATCAAGCCGACTCCGTACTTGCGTCCCTCGCGGGCGATGCGATTCGTTGCCGAGCGAGCGAGCGGCACCGCAGCATCACCCAGGTAGCGGTGAGCCTCCTCGAGAACGACCAGCACTGGACTCGGTCGACCGATTCCCGGGCCCTCCGCCTCGCTCCTAAGCGCCACCTCGAACAGCAGGTTCAAGACGACGCCTATTGCCAGCTCCGCCGCCTCGTCAGGAACCCCCGCAAAGTCCAGTACCGATATGGGCCGATCCACGCCCAGCCAATCCGCCATTGCGTCGACGAGAGGGTCGGCTTGACCATCGGGGTCGGGCGGAGGTTGCAGGAAGAACTGAAGACGCTTATCTAAGAGCCCGAGCCGTAGGATCTCGGGAGTACTCCCATGGTTGCCGTGGGTGGGGGCCTTGTGCGGAGCTGCGCCACCCGGGTTGTAGGGCTGGAATCGCGCCGGCCGAAGCTCGGCGGCGTCGCCCTCATCCTCGATCATGGCGGTCGCTGGATCCGCCTTCGACTCTCGGGTCTCGTTGTTTTCTCGATCGAGCACGTACCAAACGTGGTTGATGTCGAAGGGAACAGGCGTATCGGCGGTGACCGCTATTGGGTCGAGTTGAAGCCACTTCGCCTGCTCGACGAATGCTTGGCGGGCCTCTCTCGTAAGCTCCTCAAATCGTTTTGCGGTTGTCGGGCCGCCGGTCCCGCCCGTGAATACTCTGAGTATGTCGAGCGCACCGAGCGCCCAGAACGGGACGCGAAGCTGATCCGCCTTGTCCGATAGCACTGAGCGTGTCGAGGCGTGAGAGCCAAATGCGCGGGCGTACTCACCGTGGGGATCGATTACGACGATGTTCGCGTTAGTCCAACCGCCTCTTACGAAGGCCTGGAGAACGGATGCAACGGCACTTGTCTTGCCGGCGCCGGTTGAGCCAATTACGGCCGCGTGTCGCAAGACAAGACGGCCAGCGTCGAGACAGACGGGCACGTCCTCGGCTGCTGCAAGCCGCCCAAGGCGGACATGATCGTCGTCCTGGTCTGGGAAGACGGCCAGCAGATCGTCCGACGTTGCGAAATGGACGGGATCGTCCAGACCGGGATACGATCCGACGCCGCGTTGGAAGCGCCCGGTCGCGCGGTCGATCTCGCCCAGAAGCTGCACCTGCAGCCAACGCTCACCCGTCTGAACAACCTCTGCGGGTTGCTGAGCACCGGCCAGCTCCGCGATGCCGAGCAGACTAACGGTGGCGATGAGATCCACCAGTCCCTGAGGTATGCGGACCAACGAGCCGATCTGACCAATTGGTTGGAGCCGTCCCCGAAAGATCGGGGCCACGCCCGCCAAGTCGACATCGAGCTCCACCGTCACCTGCGCACCGAGCACGTGCCTCACTCGCCCGATACATGTCGGATCGCGCTCAGGCATCAGCCTCGAGAGCGCTGAGCAGGTCTCTCAACCTCGCATCTACATCAGGGTTCGGAGTCGCGTTTTTTGCAAGGAACGAAGAAAGGCCGGCAAAGTCAGCGAGCGTGAGGGTGTCGTCCGACCAAATCTCCGGGACAGGATCGTCGGGCGAGCTCCAGGCTCCTCGGACCCCTCCGAGTATGGCCTCGCTCGCAGTTACTGCTTGAAGGTTCGGCACACTGAGCGCGACCTCCTCGAGGGCCGCCGGTATTTTTGCGCGCGTGAAGGTAACTATCTCCGAACGCGGTCTGCGCCGTGCCGCCTCAATCAACAACTCGTTGAGATGCGCGTCGCGCCAGCTGTAACCCGTCACGAGGACGAGACTCTCCTGTGTGTAGAGAGCCCGCCGCAAGCGATCCTGAACCACGACAAATGGCACCCGTCGCGACTCGTCATACTTGGTGTCGGACGGATAGATTGCAGCAACCTCTCCAGCGTCAACGGGGCCGCCCCGCCGAACGACGTCGGAGCCACCAGATGTCCAAGCCCAGTGGACCGAACCGTGCAGCTTCCATAATCGCACCAAGAAGCTGGGGAGCCACTCGCTGACGTCGCTTGGATCCGCCTCAACGAGATCGGTCCGAAAGCGTGCGTGCAAAGCGCCGACGAAGCCGTCGAAGTACGCGACGCCGAGGCGCTCTAGTGCCGTCTCGACAAGGAGGTCGTAGTTGACCGTGAACACCTCGAGGGGCAGGTGATAATCGGCCCGTCCAGCCCAACTCGCGAGGTTGAGGGCCGGACCGAGATCGGCATCCTTGACGTCTAGGTGCGCGACGATCTGCGCACAGATCGCTTTGTCCAAGTCACGAGCGGCATCGGCCGTTAGCCCGCCGACGGTCTCCTCGCCACTCACGAGTGCAGCGATGCGCCTCAAACGACTGAGCGTCTGCTCGATGTTGCCTTTATCGAGCTCGGCTTTGAGGAGCGGTTTCTGCTCATCCGGCAGGGCCGTGAGGATCGCCGCTTGAAGGCTCGCGACGTCGGGGAGACCACATGACTTTCCGACTCCGGCTCCTAGCAGCATGCAGACGTGGCGTGAACGCGTCGCTAGCTTCGCGCCCAAGGCGTTCGCAAAAGCATGGGGGTTGTGGGTCATGGTGTCGGAAGGCTATCGGCTAGCCCGGCCGCGACGCGGTTCAATTTTTGGTGTAGTTGCGACATCCGGGACCGCTCGAGCTGGCTTCGAACAGATACGGGCGATGCTCCTTGCACCGGCCCGACAGCTCGAAGTCGCGAGCACTGCCAGAGGGTTCTAGCTCGCGCGGCCGCCGGTAGCCCAGAGGTCCTTGGCTACGGCGCGCTCCTCATGAGTCAGCCCGGGGTCGCCCGAGGTGGCGGCGAGCGTGGTGTCCCAGTGGTCGAACCCACCGCGAGGCGTGAGCAGGACGCCCACGGTGGTGAGCTGCTCAATATCGCCCCGCGCCACGAGGACTTCGTCGTGACGTACTCGGACCCAGAGCCCGAATAGGTCTTGGATCATCTCGCTGTGCGGCGCCGAGCTCGCCGCGTAGGCGAGGTGCGCTCCGCCGGCCGGCCCGCGCATGCTCCGCATCTTCCACACGGTGTAGCCGTCGGGGGTTGCTTCGACCTCGTCCATCGCGTCCAGCAGGAAGCGCCCGATGTCCGCGCGGTGGGAGACCGGGAGTCGGTCGAGCTCGGCGAGAACGCGTAGTCGTTCGGCTTCCTCGAACTGGCGTGGCGGACTGAGAGCGATCGCCTCGAAGATGTGGCGGACGAGCAGGTGGGCCTCGAGGTCCTCGCTCGCTGCGGGCGCGAGCGGCAGCATCGGCTTAGAGACCTGCCTGCCGGCGCCGATCAGCTTCGCGTCGAGTCTGCCCGGCGGCGCTTGTGCATCGGCGTCGGCAAGCTCGTAGTAGCGCGTCGGCTCATCGCCGAGCTGGATCGCCTCTCCAGCCACGCGGCGGCAGTAGTCGGCGACCGCGTGCGTCGACTTCAGCTGGTCAAAGAGGAACTGCCAGTCGCGGCGAACCATGATGACGGACATCGGGTCGGCTGGTGGACTCGTACCGGAGGGCGGGTCTTCGTGGTCGAGCACGACAACCGTGAGCCACCGCATCTGTCGTGCGTCGACCTCGATCGTCCGACCGCGGCGGTTGATCAGCTTCTGCGGCGCCATCCTCAGGCGACGGACCGTGCCAGACCCCTGGCGTAGTGCCTGCGCCGCCTTCTTCGCGAGCCACTTCGCCTCGCGGGACGGGTCGCCGGAGGGGCACTCACGGCTCTTGACCTGCAACACGATCCCAAGCTCCCTGACGATCAGTAGGCCGTCGCCGAGCTCCCGGGAGCCTGGCCCTGTACCTGGTTCGGCCGGGCTGAAAACGAAGTCCGGCAGGCCCCAGACGGTCGCCGCGTCGTGCGTCGCTAGCTCGGCCGCGTAACCGTGCGCCACGTCACGTCGCAGCGGCCGGGGGGCGGAAACCCCGCGCATAAGAACGCGCTCGGGAGTCGCGAAGACAAGCAGGTCGGCGGGCGGGTCGGCCTGCTCGGCGTTCATGAAGCGATGCTAGCCGGGGCGGGCACGCGCCGGGCGGCCGCACGTCTCGCGTGCTCGCGCAATCTGCCTCTTGACCGCGACCGGCTCCTGTCTCGCTGCTTGGGCCCACATAGCGAGGGAGGGCCAGCCACCGCCCACGCCCTCCGGCGTGGGCGGTTTCGTGGGCGCTCCGCCCAAGAAACCGCCTCGCGGGCGCATTGAGCCCCCGCGCCTGCCTCCGCCAGATCCCTGATCCCAGAGCCAATCCCCGCGCTCTCGGCCCACCCCCGCCCCCTCCAGCAACCAACCACTTCTTAATCGGGGCGAACGGCGATCGTCTTGCGCCGGCGGCGCAGAAACGTGTGGCTGGTCAGCGGACGACGAGTATGCCCCGGATCATTGTCGTGGCCGACTCCGGACCAACGGGCCCAGCCGTCCGACCGTGTTCGACGAGCGCATCCCCGCCGACGCCCTCGATGGCGACAGATGACCGTCGGCGTCGGCGAGCGAGTCGCCTCGGCGGTAGCGGCGCCGGAAGCGGTTGAGCGCTCCCGGCGCGTGTTCGCCGGGTGGCGTGGTCCTGCGCTCGTGGTTGACAGGCGGCGGTGGCCGGGCCCCGCGTACCTTGGTTAGAGCGAAAGGGCCGTGTCGGATGCACGATGGCTTGATGGGCTGGCCGAGCAACGCGTGTGTACGCGGCCTACGAGCGAGCAGGAGGCCAGGGCAGTCCTCGAACGGATCGCCACCCGTGAGTGCAAGAGGCTCGGGGGGCTCGTTCACGAGCTGGCCGCCTTCCCGAACGCGCCTGCCTGCCGCCACGGCAGGGCTTAGGGTCGGCGGAACCTGTGCCGCATCGCAACCGGGGCGATCCCTTCCGCGCGGCTCCTCACGAGGCGGACGGCCCCGGGCCACCGTCGTTGTCGCGCAGCGGCTGATCAGGCCGTTCCTCGCGCGTTCAGGCGAGGCAGAGGGTGACAGGGACCCGACGAGAAGGCCTGCGGGACGCGCAAATGCATGTCGGCAGAGGTCGCGGAAGACGCCCTACGATCGACGACGCCGTATAAACGTTAGGCAAGCATTTATCGGCTCGGGGTCCTCGGCCGGAGGCCGCTGGGCCGGCCGCTACGAAGATTGCCCACTATCACGGGAGATAGCAGTCTGGTTGGTTGAGACGAAGACGGGCTGCTCGCTTTGTCCGACGTGCGTGAAAAAACGCTGTTGTGGCATGGGTACTCGTGCTATCGTCAGCCACGCTCCAGCCGGGGGGCCATGTCAGCGGAGGTCGACGCGCGTGCGGAACATCCAGGAGAGATCGACGGCTGTGGATCGCGTCCCTGCCGGGCCTCAAGCTCGGCTCATCTGCGAGACGTCTGGAAACGGCCAGCAATGGCGATTGGACGTCGCTGGCGAGTTGGATTTGTCGACAGTTTCGAAGCTCGAGGCAGCCGTGTATCGCCTGATTCCCGACGGACGCGAGGTCGTGATCGACCTTCGTCGCATCTCTTTCCTCGACTCGACGGGGCTGCGCTCGATTCTGTTGTGCGAGCGTCACTGCAACCGACATTCGTGCAAGCTCGCGATTAGGGTCAGCGCTGGCTTATTGCGCCTCTTCGAAAGCTACGGCATCCATCAAAGGCTGCCAATAGTCAACGGGCAGTAGCCGGCGGTAACCCGGATCGTCGCGACGCAGCGTGTCATACGGTCGTTTATCTCATGTCGCGTGACGTAGCGTTTTAGCAATACGCGCGCGGCTGATGACCTAGTAGTACGGGCTGCGACACCAGTCGTTGACGACGTCCTGCGGATAGAGTATGGTGCGCGCGATCGTTTATATACGTGCTCGGAGCCACGCCATGTTGGGGGGGTGACGGGATTTGTCCGAGCGTTCGTCCTCATTCCTCATGCGGGGGACGCTCGCAGAAGTCCTGGCCTCTTATCCCTCTTGGCTAGGTCAAGGGAGTGGCGCCGCGGCCTGAAAGGACATCCTCCCGGGTCGCGGCGCTCTCTCCTCGGCCGCGCTATCGGACCCGCAGGGCCGATTGCCGCGGATTCGCACGGTGTGCCGCCCTTTGGGAGGGCACCAAACGAGCAGGCCGAGATGCGGCCTTGGGAACGCCAGCTGGTGGGCGCTGAGCGGTACGCGGCGATCGCGAACGCCACGGGGCCTTGAATGCGAACAGCAGCGACAACCAGCACATGGCTGGAGGACCGTCTGCCATCACTCGTGCTTAGCGCCGCGGGCAGCCGGCCGCCTGGCGAATCTTCAGCGGGCGCAGCCGCCAGGCACGCCACCGCAGGACGAGCGTGTCGTGAAAGCAACGTGCTCCACAAAGCTCCGAATGTGTCTCGCTCGCGCTTGAGCGCGCGGCCGGCTTAGCTACTAGGCCACTTGCCGGCGTGGGTTGGGGGTGGCTGCGATCCGCAGGACGGTCGAGCCGGCTGGGGTTCGTAATCGGATGTGCTGACCGCTTCCAGTATCGGCGCCGCGAAGGGAGGCGGCTACGCCCGCTACCTGGAGTCCAAGACGGTCGAGCCGGACCGCGGCGACTACTACCTGAGCCCAACCGGCGAGCCGACGCAGGCTCCGGGCCGTTGGCTCGCTTCCCCGGAGACGCTCGTCGCCCTGGGCCTCGATGACGGGGAGGTCGACGGTCAGGATTTCATCGCGCTCATGGAGGGCCGCCACCCTCGAACCGGCGGCTGGCTTCGCGCCGCCGGTGCGAACGGTGAGCGTGGGGGAGGGATCGATCTGACGTTCAGCGCGCCGAAGTCGGTGTCGGCTGTGTGGGCGCTCGGGGGTGAGCGCCGGCGCCCTGAGATCGAGGTGGCCCATGCCGCGGCGGTGACCGCCGCCATGAACTATCTGACCGAGATGATCCCGACGGTCCGGCGGCGTGAGGGGGGACAGGTGTCAGAGGAGTGTGCAAGGGACCTGATTGCCGGCGAATACCGCCACACGACGGCCCGCGGCGCGTTCGATGGGGAGGTTCCCGACCCCCAACTGCACAGCCACGTCGTCGTGACGAGCGCTGTCCGGAGCGACGGGCGGATCGTCGCCGTGGCGTCCCGGCCGCTCTTTCGGGCGGCGCGCGAGGTGGGTGCCTGCTATCGCTCGGCGCTCGCCCAGGAGCTGGCGGATCTCGGCTATGCGATCGAAGCCGGAACCGGCAAACACGGCCGCTACTTCGAGATCCTCGGCGTTCCGAGAGGCCTGTCGGACGCGTTCTCGGCCCGCAGCCGAGAGGTCGCAAGGGCGGCAGAGCGCTTCAGGGCGAAGTGGGGTCGTGAGCCGGCGCGTGGTGAGCTGCGCCGGCTGAAGCTGGAGAACCGCAAGGCAAAGACTCCGGTGACTCGCACCGATCTGCAGGAGGCGTGGAACGCCACAGCGGCGGATTTCCAGTTCACGCCCGACACCCTGACCGGTGCGATGTCCGGTCTAGCGGCCAGCCCGGCGGGGTCGCTTGAGGATCGCGTCGAAGAGCGCCTGGCCGAACGCACCGCCACTTTCGAGGCGAGCGAGTTTCGCGCGGTCATGCTTGAGCAGTCGGTCGGTGAGCTTGACCCGACGGGGGCGCTCGCCTTCTCCCGAACGCTGATCGCCGAGCGTCGGGTCATCGCACTCGAGGGGGGTCTGATGACCACGCGAGCGGTCAGGGCGCGGGAGCGGGCAATCGAGGCCCGATTTGCGCTTCTGGCCCAGTCGAGAGACCGGGATGTTGGCGAGCACGTTCGGACGCTGGCCCGCGAACAGGTGGCTGAGCGTATTGGCGCGCACCTGAGTGACGAGCAGACCGAGGCGCTCAAGGTGATCACGGGTCCCGAGCGCGGAGCGATCGTCGTCGGGCCTGCGGGGACCGGGAAGGGCGTGGTGATCGATGCGGCGGCTCGTGCCGAGCAGCTCGCGGGAAACGAGACGCTGGGCATCGCTGTGTCGGGATCGACGGCCCAGCGCCTAGGCCGGGACAGCCCCGCGCTCGCCGACCGAACGCTTACCGTAGACGCGCTGATTGCGCGCGTCGATGCTGGGCGACTCGGGCTTGATCATCGAACCACGATCTATTTCGACGAGGCTGGGATGGCTGACACCTCGCGGCTGGCGCGTCTCACCGAGACGGTGGGGGTCGCGGGGGCGAAGCTGGTCGCGATAGGCGACGCGGCGCAGTTGCCGTCGATCGGCCCGGGCGGTATGTTCGAGCGGCTCACAGAGGTCGTGCCGTGTGCCGAGCTCACGACCGTGCATCGCACGAGGGATGGAGCTGAGCAGCGAGCGTGGGCCGACCTGCGAGCCGGCCGCACCGACCGGGCGATGGCGCACTATCTCGCCCACGGGCGAGTGCACATCGCCGACACCCGAGACGGCGCGGTCGAGCATGCGGTCGAGTGCTGGGCGAAACTCAGTGAGACGCATTCGGTCGCGGAGCTGGCGCTCATCTCCGACGCGTCGAATAACGAGATCGCTCGTCTGAACGCTCGCGCTCAGCATTACCGCGCCGAGCGCGGCGAACTTGGCGAGCTGGAGGCTGCGATACCCGGCGTTCACTATGGCGTGCGGGAGGGCGACCGGATCGCGATGATCGGCCAGCACTACGCACCCGGCGAGCAGCGTGTGGAGAACGGCAGCCTCGGGGAGGTCATAGCCGTCGAGCGCAACGGCGGCGTGCTCGTCGAGTTCGACGCGACCGGCGAGCGACGGAACCTGGCGGGCGAGGATCTCGCGAGCCTGCGCCTCGGCTATGCGCAGCACATTCACCGTGCGCAGGGCGCAACGGTGACGCGGAGCCTGGTGGTCACAGGCGGCTGGCAAACCAGCAAGGAGCCCGCGTACGTGGAGGCCTCGCGTGCGCGCCGGGGGACGGACTGGTTCGTGAACCGCGAGGATCTCGGTGTCGAGGGCCAGGACGCCGAGCGTATTGAACGGCTTGCCAAGAGCATGCGGCGCAGCCGGCGCCAGACCCCGTCGTTGGAGCATCGCGAGCTGCCGGACGGTGCGGCCGGCCGTGACCTCGATCGCGATCCCGCGCGAGATCGACGGCTCGTGCCCGGTGACGCGCGTGCCCTGGACGCAGTTGCCTCACGCGATGTATCGAGCAGGCCCAGCGCGTGAGCCGACGCTTTCAGATCGTGCTGCCGGACCCGGTAGCGACCCAGCTCGTTGAGCTCGCTCAGGCGATGGGTGACCCACCATCTACGCTTGCCGCTCAGATGGTCCGGGCAGAAATCGACCGGGCCGCACACGAAGGCATGGTGAGGCAGCTCAGGCGAGCGTCGAATCTCGTCAGCCGCTCGGGTGCGGATCGCCCCCAGTGGCTCGAGCCGTTCGGAGGGGGGCAGGGATGGCGAAAGGAGATGTGGGGCGAGATCGTCGCGCTGCATGGCCGCTACCCGCGTCATCTGGAGGGCTTGAAAGAGGGCTGGTGGCAGGACGCAGCGCATACGGAGATCCTGTGTGCGTTGGCTGTGTGGCGCGCACAGATCGATGACGGCGCTGAGAACCCTCGTGAAGAGCTTGCCTTTCAGGCGCAGCTCGCCGACTACGCCGCCGTGTTGCGCCAGCAGGGGGGTGGCGTGACGAGAGCGTGGAAACCGGGCGCGCCGCCCGACGAGTGGGCCTGAGCTCTCGCGGAGATCCTGACACGAACCGATCGCGGTGTTCGCTGGCCGCACCAGGCCGATCCGGGTCTACAGACACATGCAGCAAGTTCAGCGCGAGGATCGGGACGATCGGCGTGCGGATCGCTAGCGCTACCCCTGTTGCCCCGCTACGCGCCGAGGACGTGATGCGTGCGGCGGAGGTCGCCTCGCTCCTGCACATTCCCGTCAGCACGGTGCACGACTGGGCGCGGCGTGGACTGCTCCCGTCGCGGAAGATCGGCCGGCACCGGCTCTACATCCGCCAGCAGATCGAAGCGCTGCTGCTGGCCGTCGAGTAGCCGCGATTCGCGCCTCCGCGCACCGCCGCGACCCCCGGTCCGGAAAACCGGGGTCGGTTGGTCGAGAAGCAACAAACAAACCCTCAAGCGGTACCGGAGGGCGGTACCGTACCCCCCCCGAAGCCGATCGGCGGCCGGCAGCGCGTAGCTCATAAAGGGCTCTGTAGAGCCAAGAATCGGCAAGCCGGAGACGGGACTCGAACCCGTGACCCCCTGTTTACAAGACAGGCGCTCTACCAGCTGAGCTACTCCGGCAAGAGGGCCGAGTCTACGCGGCTTTCCGCCGGCGTCGGGGCCGTCGAGCTAGGGCCGCCCGCGCACGGCTCCCTTCGGGTACCCGGCGTTGTCGATCGCGAGATAGAAGTTCTGTGGATGCGATCCGAGCAGGCCCAGGAAGACGGCCGGCTCGGCTCGACAGCCGGACGGCTTGTAGGGGGATCCCAGGGGAACGCCGGAGCCGGGCGGCGGTCCACCGGCGAGGCTGCGGTAGATGCGCGCGGCCGTCGGAGCGCTGACATTCTTCAGATTCGAGAATTCCCAGCAGAGTTCGTGCGTCGGAGCCTTGACGGTGACGATCGCGAGCGCCGATCCGTTTGGAGCTCCGGGCGGCGCCCCGGTGCTGCCGGCGAGCGCGACTCTGTAGGTCGCCGATTTCACCGGCGGCGGAGTTCCGATTTCGGTCGCGCCCGGCGCCAGGTGCGTTGTCGTGGTGGTCGTCGTGCTCTTCGTGCTCCCGCAGCCGCCGAGCACGATCAGGGCGAGAGCCAGGGAAGCACAAGAGGTTTTGCTGGGCATGCTCCTACTCCAATCCGCGAGCTGTCGATGCTCGGACACGGTCACCGCCTCACACCGCACCGGACCCTACCCGATGGTCCGGCCGATCACTCGGCGGGATCCAGTGCTCGCGTCTGCGTCTTCGATCGCCCGAGAGGCGACCCGAAAGCACCCCTCGCGGCGACTGTAACGAGGCTGTCCGGCGCGGTGTATAGCTGGACATGGAGACCAACGAGAGCAGCGAGATGCGGGTCGTGGAGGCGGCGCCGGGCGGCGAGCAGCGCGAGCCTCGGGTCGCGGAGCGCGGCCGGGTGCGCGAGGCGGCGGCGCCGGTCGATCTCGCGAAGGCCGCGCCCGAGCCGAAGCCCGGGATGCGGCTCAGCGACTTCCGCGAGCGCTCGCTGCAGAAGGGCGTGAACCCGGTCCTCTACTGGACGCTTCGCGCGATCCTCGTGCCGGCGTTCCTCGTCTACTTCCGCATGCAGCGCATCGGGCGCGAGCATCTCCCGCGGAGCGGACCGCTGCTGCTCGCCTCCAACCACCGCAGCTTCCTCGACCCGTTCGTGATCGGCATGCTCGTGCGGCGGCCCGTCTACTACTTCGCCAAGCGCGAGCTCTTCGAAAGACGCTGGCAGGCGTGGGTGCTGAACGCGCTCGGCGCCTTCCCCGTAGACCGCGGCGCCGGCGATCGCGAGGCGATGGACACGGCACGCGCGATCCTCGCGCGTGGGGACTGCGTGGTCGTGTTCCCCGAGGGAACGCGCGTGCGCCGTGGGCCGATCGGAGACCCCAAGCGCGGCATCGGGCGCCTCGCGCTCGAAAGCGGCGCGCCCGTCGCGCCGGTCGCGGTGATAGGAACCGAAGACGTACGGCGGGGCTGGCGCATACGCCCGCGCAAGGTGCGCATCCGCGCGGGGGCGCCGCTGCGCTTCCCGAGCGTCGAGTGCTCCTCTCCGGCGCTCGCCGCGGGCGTCACGGAGCGCATCTGGGCGTGCGTGAGCCTGCAATGGGATTGGCTCGGCGGTGAGCGCGCCGCGAGCGCCGAGCAGACCGAGGAGGGCGCGCGCCGAGAGGTCTCGCGCGCCGCCTGACCTGCTGGGAGGGGACACCGGGGTAGGGTTGCGATGAGTGGCCGACGACCTGAACAAGAAGCCCAAGGAGCAGCTCGATGCGGAGTTCTCCGATCTCTACCGCGCGCATCTGCGCGACGTCTACAGCTACGCGTACTACCGCGTCGGCGACCATCACGATGCCGAGGACCTCACCGAGCAGACCTTCCTTCAGGCCTACCGGCACTTCGAGCGCGCGCAGCGCGAATCGAACGGCCGTCCGCTGCGGCCGTGGCTGATCCGTATCGCCCACAACCTCGCCGCGAACCTCTACCGCGACCGCTCGCGCAAGCCCGCGACCCCGATCGACGAGACGACGACGCTCGCGGCTCCGCACACGACCGAGCAGCTCGTCGAGGGCCGCGACGAGCTGAGCAGGGTGCTCGAGGGGGTGCGCGCGCTGCCCGACGATCGGCGCGAGGCGCTGATCATGCGCTTCGCGCTCGGCATGGACAACCGCGAGATCGCGCGCGCGCTGGGGCGCTCGGATGGCGCGACGAAGGTCCTGATCCACAGGGCGATCAAGCAGCTCGAGGAGCGCGTCGGCCACGGCGGCGAAGGGGTGGAGCAGGCGAGCGGCGGATCCGGCGACCCAGATGCGGGCTCTACGCCCGCTGCGCGGTGAAGTCATGAGCGAGACGGCCTCGAGCTTCGAGAGCCTGCTGCGCGAAGCGCTCGCGCCGGTCGAGCCCCCCGAGGGGCTCGTGGAGCGGCTCGAGCTGACGCTCACGAGCATCACCGAGATGGCGGCCGACGAGCTCGAAGCATGGGAGCTCGGCGCGATGCGTGACCCGCGCAACTGGGTGCGGCCGGCCGCTGCGATCGTCGCCGGCGGGGCGGCGGGCACGGCGCTCGTGCTGCTGCGCGCGCGGCGCCGTGCGCAAGCCTCGCCGAAGACCGTCAGCGGCGCCCGCGAGGGCGCCGAGCGCGCCCTGCGCGATCTCGGCCGCGAGACGCGCCGGCTGCTCGGCGAGCGCTAGCGCCGGAGGGGGAGCGGGTAGGCTCGCGAGCCGGCCCGCCGAGATAGGCTCTCGCGCGCCATGGCCACGTGCTATCGCCATCCTTCGCGCGAGACGGGCGTCGCCTGCTCGAACTGCGGGCGGCCGATCTGCCCCGACTGCATGACCACGACGCCCGTCGGGATGCGCTGTCCGGAGTGCGCGAGACAGCGCACGCGCGTGATGCGGATGCGCGACATGGGCACGCGGCCGCGCGTCACCTACGCGCTGATCGCGATCAACGTCGTCGTGTTCCTCGCCGAGCAGGGCCAGTTCACGCTGTTCGGCTCGACGATCCACGGGCCCGTGATCGACGAAGGCATCCTCGCCCGCGAACAGATCGCCGGCGCGCACGAGTACTGGAGGCTCGTCAGCTCCGGCTTCGTCCACGAGAACCTCCTGCACATCGCCTTCAACATGTACCTCCTCTACCTGCTCGGCGTGATGCTCGAGCCGGCGATCGGCTCGCTGCGCTTCGCCGCGATCTACTTCACCTCGCTGCTCGCCGGCTCCTTCGGCGTCGTCCTGGCGACCGCCTCGCCGAGCCTCGGCGCGTCGGGCGCAGTCTTCGGGCTGATGGGCGCCGCGGTCGTCGAGCTGCGCGCGCGGCGGCTCAGCGTCATGGAGTCGGGCATCGGCGGCCTGATCATCCTCAACCTCATCCTCAGCTTCAGCCTTGCCAACATATCTGTCGGGGCCCACGTCGGCGGCCTGATCGGTGGCGCGCTCGCCGCCGCGGCAATCCGCCTCGCCGACTCTCGCAACCTCGGCGCGCTGGGGATCCTTGCCTGCGTGGCGCTGAGCGCCGGCGCCGTCGCGGGGGCGATCGCCGTCTCCGGGGCCTGAGGCAGCGGCTTCGCCTGAGCAACCGCGCGCCGCCGCGCCCCCTGACAGCGGCTTCGCGCGAGCCGCCCGCGACCCAGGGAGCCCGACCGCCGCCGCGCCGCTCAGCGGGGAGCGCCCGCGAGCTCGACGGGCAGCGCTCGGTCCGGCGCTGGGGGCTCGGCGAGCAGCTCGGGGTGGATGATCTGGGCGAGCAGCTCGAGGCCGTCGAGCAGGCGCGGACCCGGTCGCGAGAAGTAGGCGGAGGCGTCGACGGCGACGAGTCGCGCCGCGCCGAGCGCGGCCAGCTCGGCGGCGTATGCGAGCGCCTCCTCACGGGCGCGCGGCGCGTCATAGCCGCACGGCATCACGACTACGATCTCGGGCTCGGCTTCGGCGACGGCCTCCCAGGAGAGCGCCTGGGAATGTCCACGCGGAAGGCCGAGCGGGTCGAGGCCGCCCGCGAGCGCGATCAGCTCTGGGGTCCAGTGGCCCGCGACGTAGACGGGATCGAGCCACTCGAGCGCTGCCACGCGGCGACGCGGAGCCTCGCCGACGGCGAGCCGCACGCGCTCGATGCGCGCGGCCGAGCGCTCGATCAGCAGCTCGCCGCGCTCGGCGACGCCGGCCGCTCGGGCGACGGTGCGGACGTCGTCGAGCGTCTCGCCGAGGCTCTTCGGATCGAGCGCGAGCACGCGCGGGCGCGAGGAGAGCTCCGCGGCGAGCTCGGCGACCTCGTCGTAGGAGACGGCGCAGACGGGGCACAGTGCCTGGGTGACGATCAGGTCGGGCTCGAGCTCCTCGAGCGCGGTGCGGTCGAGTTCGTAGATCGACTCGCCGTTGAGCGTGCGCTCGCGAACCGCGGCGTCGATCTCGCCGGCGGCGAGGCCGCTCGGCAGAAGGTCGCGGGTGATCTGCCGCCGCTCGCGCGCGGGCGGCGGGAAGTCGCACTCGTGCGTCACGCCGACGACGTCCTCGGCGAGCCCTAGCTCGAAGAGCAGCTCGGTCGCATGCGGGACGAGGCTCACGATGCGCATGACTGGACTGTACGACCCCGCGCCTGCGCGCTACGCTCGCTCGGATGGCGCTGCTCGACGATGCGGAGATCGACGAGCGTCTGGGCTCTCTCGGCGGATGGCGCAGGGGTTCGGGCGCTGAGATCGAGCGCGAGTTCGAGTTCCGCGACTTCGCCGCCGCGATCGACTTCGTCGACAGGGTCGCCGAGCTGGCGGAGGCGGCGAACCATCATCCGGACATCCTGCTGCACGGCTGGAACAAGGTCCGCCTGACGCTCTCGACGCACTCGCAGGGCGGCCTCACCGAGTCCGACTTCGCGCTCGCGCGCCAGATCGACGAGCTCGCCTGAGCGGCGCCGGGCTGCTCGGGCGTCTGACCATCGCCCTTGCTACGGTTGTCGGGTCGGCAAGCGATGAACGACGACGAAGAACTACCTCGAGGTAGCTCGGCCCAGCGGGCCCGCCTCCACGCGAGTCGTCCCGGAGGGGTGATTCTCGCCCGGCGTCATGGCGAGTCGGGGATCGCCGACCTCGCGTGAACGGGCTCAAGCTCATCCTGACCGCGATCCTGATCGCGATCAACGCGTTCTTCGTGGTCGCTGAGTATGCGCTCGTGCGCTCGCGTCGCGCGCGGCTGGAAGTGATGCGCGAGGAAGGGCAGAAGGGCGCAAGCGTGGCGCTCGAGCAGCTGAGCAACATCAACCAGTACATCTCCTCGGTCCAGATCGGCGTGACGCTCACCTCGATCGGCATCGGCGCCCTCGGCGAGCCTGCGCTCGCGGCGATCCTCGAGAGCGCGCTCGGGAACGCGGTCGCGAACGGCGTCGCGGTGGTGCTCTCTGTGATCCTCGCCTTCACGATCATCTCGTTCGCGCAGCTGCTCGGGGGCGAGATGGTGCCGAAGTTCTACGCGATCGGCCGCGCCGAGAGCGTCGCGCGGAGGGTCGCACGCCCGCTGCGGGCGTTCACGATCCTGTTCCAGCCGCTCGTCCGCGCGCTGACCGCGATTGCGAACCGCATCCTGCGGATGCTCGGAGTCGATACGGCGATCGAACGCGGCGGCGGCTCGCCCGACGAGCTCAAGCGGCTGATCGCCGAGTCCTACGCGGGCGGGCACCTCGACCCCGGAGAGGCAGGCATGCTCACGGGGGTCTTCCACCTGCACGAACAGGAGGCGCGCCAGGTGATGACGCCGATTCCGGCGGTCGTCAAGATCGATGCCTCGCAGGATGTCGAGACCGCGCTGCGCCTGTGCGTCTCGAGCGGACACACGCGGCTGCTCGTGACGGAGGAGGACGACCGCGACCGCGTGCGGGGGATCGTGCACGTCTCGGACCTCTCCCGGCAGCTGATGGAGGAGGGGCCGCACGCCTCGATCGAGCCGCTCGTGCACGACGCGCTGATAGTGCCCGAGACGAAGCCGCTCGACGACCTGCTCGCCGACCTGCAGCGCGAGCGCTCGTCGATGGCGGTCGTGGTCGACGAGTACGGACGCGTCGTCGGCGTCGTCACGGTCGAGGACATCATCGAGGAGGTCGTCGGCGAGATCGCCGACGAGACCGACCCGGCGGCCGGCGAGGTGCGAAAGCTCGCCGACGGCGACTGGTTCGTCCGCGGCCACGTGGCCGTCACCGACCTTGCCGACTACGGCCTCGACCTGCCGGTCGACACCGACGCGTACAACTCCGTCGGCGGCTTCGTCTTCGCGCAGCTCGGCCGCCTGCCGCGGCGCGGCGACACGGTCAGCGCCGACGGCTACTCGATCCGCGTCGAGTCGGTGCGCGACAACCGCATCGAGGCCGTCCGGATCCGCGCCCGGCGCCCGATCTCGCGCGGCGGCAGCGAGCGCTCGGCCCCTGATCGGCCGCGCTCGGGCTCGTGATCGCCCGTTAAACACCTCCGGCCCGCGGGGGGAGCGGACCGGAGTGTGTGCACTGGGAGGAGGCGGGTGTGCGTTGCGACTTCCAAGTCGCAACTACCAGTATCGCGACCTTGATGAACGCCACCTAAAACTCGCTTCAGGCGGGGTAAATGTTCGGATGCGGACGGTCAGTAGGCGTGAAAGCCGCGCCCGCTCTTGCGCCCGAGGGCGCCCTCCGCGACGAGCTCCTGCACGCGTGCGGGGACGGTCTCGCCGATCGTCTCGCCGATCGCCTGCGAGACGTCGAGGCCGACGAGGTCGAGCAGCGCGAGCGGGCCCATCGGATGCCCGGCGCCGAGGTGCATGCAGGTGTCGATGTCCCCGGCGTCCATGCCTGTCTCTTCGAGCAGGCGCACGGCGCTGAAGAGGTAGGGGAAGAGCAGGCGGTTGACGACGAAGCCCGGTACGTCGGGAACCTCGACGGGGGTCTTCTCGAAGGCCTCGCACAGGGCGAGCGCCCGCGCGCGCGTCTGCTCGGTGATCGCGGACGGGAAGATCAGCTCGACGAGCCTCATCTTGGTGACGGGGTTGAAGACGTGCAGGCCGACGAAGCGGTCGCGCCGGCCGCTCGCAGCGGCGAGCCGCTCGACCGAGAGCGAGCTCGTGGTGCTCGCGAGGATCGCGTCGGGAGCGAGGATCGCGTCGAGCTCTGCGAGCAGCGCTGCCTTCACGTCGAAGTCCTCGACGACGGCCTCGACGACGAACGTCACGTCCGCGAGCGCGGCGGGGTCGGTGGCGATCTGCACGTGCTCGGGGTCGATTTCGGCGCCGAGGCGGCTCAGCGTCCGCTCGACGGTCTCGCGCGCGCGGTCCGCGGAGGTCACCGAGCGCGCGAGCAGCAGCACCGGCCCGTGGTGCGCGGCCGTCGCGGCGAGGCCGCAGGCGATCGCGCCGCTGCCGGCGATCCCGAGCCTACCCAGTTTTGTGCCGATCTCGTCCATCGTCGCCTCTCAGCTCAGCGCATGAGCGGTTGACTGACCAGTCAATCTAATCGCGCCGAGGGCGGTAGAGTAAGGGGTGCAGGGTCCGGGCATGTTCCAGACGCCCCCTCCTCTCTGGAGCGCGGGCGGGCGGCAATCCGGCTCCTCCCCATAAACGCTGGGCAACAGACCGTAGGAGGACTCCTGACATGAGGCAACCAGAGGGCCGCGAAGTCGTCATCGTAGAGGCCGTGCGCACGCCGATCGGCCGCGGGCACAAGGAGAAGGGCTACTACAAGGACACCCACCCGAATGCGCTGCTCGCGAAGTGCTACACGGAGGTCATCGAGCGCTCCGGCGTCGACGCCTCTGAGGTCGAGGATGTGATTGCGGGTTGCGTGCAGCAGTTCGGCGAGCAGGGATTCAACATCGCTCGCAACGCGTGGCTCCAGGCGGGACTGCCGATCGAGACGCCCGGCACGACTGTCGACCGCCAGTGCGGCTCCGCGCAGCAGGCCGTGAACTTCTCGGCTGCGCTGATCGCCGCGGGCGTGCACGACGCGATGATCGGCTCGGGCGTCGAGCACATGGGCCACCTGCCGTTCGCTGCGGGTATGAAGACTCAGGAGGACTTCGGCTACGCGTTCACGCCGGAGCTGATGGCCAAGCACAACATCGTCGGCCAGGGCCTCGGCGCCGAGATGATCGCCGACCAGTGGGAGATCCCGCGCTCTGAGCTCGACGAGCTTGCTGTGCGCTCGCACAGGCTCGCCCACCAGGCCACCGAGGAGGGCCGCTTCGAGCGGGAGATGGTGCCGATGCAGGTCAACGGCGACACGCTGGTCACAGACCAGGGGATCCGGCCCGAGACGAACCTCGAGGCGCTCTCGCAGCTTAAGCCGGCGTTCAAGCCCGACGGCAAGATCACTGCGGGCAACGCCTCGCAGATCTCCGACGGCGCGGCGGCCGTGCTGCTGATGTCCGGCGAGAAGGCCCGCGAGCTCGGCCTCACGCCGCGCGCGCGGATCGTCGACCAGACGACCGTCGGCTGCGACCCCGTGAAAATGCTCGAGGGACCGATTCCCGCGACCCAGCGGATCCTCTCGCGCAACTCGATGAAGATCGACGACATCGACCTGATCGAGATCAACGAGGCATTCGCCCCCGTCGTCGCCGCTTGGCGCCGTGAGCTCAGCCCCGACATGGACCGCGTCAACGTCAACGGCGGCGCGATGGCTCTCGGCCACCCGCTCGGCTCGACCGGCGCGCGGCTGATCACCACGCTCCTGCACGAGCTCGAGCGCTCCGACAAGGAGATCGGCTTCGTGACCATGTGCTGCGGCGGCGGCCTCGGGACGGCGACCCTGATCCAGCGCGTCTGAGCTTCTGTGTTCCGGGCGGCGCATGCGCCGCCCGGCGGGGGCGCGCGTGCGCGCCCTCGGGCCAGGCCGCATGCGGCCTGGCCTTCTCACGAGTTGATCCAGCGATCCCGCGGTCGCGGGATGAGCCAGAGCACCACGAGCATCAGGACGGGTTCGGCAGCTCAGCCACTCGGGCCGCCGCCGGTCCAGTTGACCGCGACGGGGGGCAGGGCCAGGAGCGCGGTCCACGTCGCGGGGGTCGCAACGCCGGTCGGCGGGAGGCCGTGGGCCGTCTGGAACGACTGCAGGTTCGCGGTCGTCTGCGAGCCGAAGTTGCCCGTGGTTTCCTGCGAGGGGACGGCGGTCGCGAGGTGCTCCTGCAGCCAGAGCACCTGGTCGCCCTTGCGGCCGGAGCGCAGTTCGGGGTATTCGGTGTTCGGCGTGACGCTCGTCAGAGGGGCCATCGGCGCGGCTAGCGCGCTCCAGCCGCTCGCGGGCGTCTCCTGCCAGTCCCAGAAGGACCAGCCGGCCGCGCGGTAGTCGACGGCCTCCTCGCGGAAGCGCAGCACGTCGGAGCTCGACACACCGCCGTAGGTCTGGCCGAGCGGGAAGATCGGGCGGTTGTAGATGCGGTTGCCGATGTAGGTGTTCGCGTAAACCGTGTCCACCGACACGCCGATGTCGTGCCAGTACATCTGCGGCGCGTTGTACTGCGCCCCACCCGGCCCGAGGAACACGGAGTAGGGCAGCGAGGAGTGGTAGGAGACGTAAGGGAAGGAGGCGAGCCCCAGCGGGAAGTTCGGTCCGATCTTCGCGCGCAGGGTGTTGATGTAGGTCTGCGCCGCCGCGTAGTGTCCTTCGTACTCGGCCTCCGCGTCGATCACGAGGCAGTCGGCTCCGTTGGCGACGGCCCTCGCCCCGAGTTCCGCCTCGCCCGCGGGGCTGCTCCCGTAGACGTACTGCCACGCGCAGGCCTTCAGCCCGTTGGCGTGGAGTTCCGCGACGAGCTGCGGCGAGAACTGCGACCAGTAGTTGTGCGAGCCGTCGGAGCTCTTGATGAAGAGCGTCGTCACCCCCGCGGCATGCGCGCGGGCTGCGATCGCGGGGACGCTGCCACCGTTGGACTGGCTCATGTACCAGATCCACATGCCCTGGCCGTCGAACGCCGTCCCGCTGACGGCGCCCGCGCCGCCCGAGGCGGCGGTCGGCGGCCTGCGCGGCGCCGGCGGGTGCAGCGCGCGGTGGACGATCGTGATCGGCCCCACCGAGCCCGTGTGACGGGTGCTCGAGATCAGCACCATGATCCGCCCCGAGTGCGCGCCGCTCGGCACCGTCGCGATCAGCCCCAGCGAGCTCTGCCGCAGGCGCGAGCCGGGCGAGTTGCGGCTGATGCGCGCGCCGAAGGACCGCGGGAAGACGACGATCAAGCCGGCTCTCAGCCCGGCACCCTGGAGCTGGAGCGTGCCGCCCGCGGAGACCAGATGCGGGTTCGTGCTGCAGTGTTCGGCCGGCACGCACGAGACCCGCGAGATCCGAACCGGCGAGCTGCTCGCGCCCGTGGCCGGCGCGCTGCCCACGGCCGGCACCGCGCTCGTCGGTGCCGAGCCCCCGGCGCTGCCCGTCGCGAGCGTCCCGCCCGCACCTGTCGCCGCGCCAGCACTCGGGGAGAGCGCGAGCGCTACCGTGAGCGCGGACGCCGCCAGCGCCGCGCTTGTCGCGGCGAGGGGGGTCGATCGCTTGTGGGCGCGCGTGTCCGCCAACGTGTCTCCTCCGCGCGTAGCGAGATCTCGGGCCGTGCCGGTGAGCGGGTGGCTACGCGGCGCGATCCGACGTTATCCGTCTAAGGGTGGCAAACCTAGGCACGGCATGGAAGTTGCGCACGTTGCGATCGAGCTCAGCCCCAGCGAAAGCCCGTCGCCGCGGGCGCGGGCGCGAGCGGGCTCGACGGAAGGCCCGGCGGCGTGATCGGGAGGTTGAAGCCCACGGGCGCGACGTCGTTGGGAGCGTCGGGTCCGAACAGCGACGCCAGGTACTGGTTCTGCCCGCGCCCGACGCCCAGCTCGAACTGCCCGCCCCCGTAGGTCCCGATGCCACGCTCGGCGCAGTAGTCGTAGGCGTCGAGCAGGCTCTTCAGGCCGCCGAGGCGCGAGGGCTTGATGTTGACCATCCGCGGCGGATAGGGCAGCGTCTCGATGTCCTCGATCGAGTGGATCGGCGCGTCCCAGGAGAAGCGATCGCGGTGCGGAGCGAGCAGCGCGTCGGTCTCGGGCGTCAGCGCAGGGTCCTCGATCCAGGCCTCCGGGAACGCCTCGACGACGCGCCTGTAGAGCACCGGGTCGGCGGGCTGGTCGACGACGGTTCCCGAGTAGAAGCTCTTGAAGTCGACCGAGTCGACGGCTCCCGTCGCGACGAGCTCGGCGATCAGCTCATCGTCCCACGAGCTCGTCGGGTCGAGCTTGAAGCGCATGCCGGGGTAGAGCTCGAGCCGCCTGCTCAGCGGCTCGAGCGAGGGTGGCTCTCCGAGGCGCAGCGAGACCACGAAGCTCACGGGCGCCGGCCGGCGCTCGAGCAGCGCGTGCAGCGGACGCCGCGCCTGGCGCAGCGCCAGGTCGAGCGCCGCCGACTCGTACGCCCAGGCGCGGTAGCGCTGGGAGACCTCCCGCTGGGGCGCCTCTCCGAACAGCTCGAGCTCCGCGAGCCGCGCCGCGAACGACGCGAGCGTGTGGCGGCCCGCGAGCGCCAGCGTCGCGCCCGCCGCTTGAAGGATCTCCTGGTCGACCGCGTCGTAGGTGACGTCCTCGCCGACGCCCTCCTCGCCGGCTCCCGCGAGGTGGATCACCGTGGTCTTGCGCTCGAAGTCACTCGACACGTTCGCCTCGAGCGCCTCGAGCGAGTACTCCTCTATCTCCACCGGCAGCTCCGCGAGCCGCTCCCAGGTGCTCAAGCCGACGTCTCGCCTTCGAGCCTGCTCACGAGCTCGTCGAGCCGCAGCTGCTCGAGCGCATCGCCCACCGCGGCGAGCTGATCGGCGCACAGCTCGATCAGCGCCTTGCCTTCGCTGACGAGCTCGAGCGTCTCGTTCAGGCTCGCCTCGCCCGAATCCAGCCGCCGGATGATCTCCTCGACGCGCGCCGCCGCTGTCTCATACGTCTGCGCCGCGGGCTGCTGCGGGTTTGCCGCGGGCTGCTGCGACTCGGCCGCCGTCTGCCCCTCCACGCGCTCAGCCTCGAGGTCGCTCATCGCCGCTTGACCTCGGCGTCGATCACGCCGTCTGCGAAGCGCAGCCGCAGCTCCTCGCTCGCGCGCGCCGCCGCCGCCGTCAGCAGCGGCTCGCCCGTGGGCGATTGCGCGAGCACGTAGCCCCGCTCGAGCGTGCGCTGCGGCTCATGGCCGGCGAGCGCGAGCGCGAGCCGCTCGAGCTCGCGCGGCCGCCGCTCGCGGCAGTCGAGCAGCGACGAGCCGGCCTTGCGCGCGAGCACCAGCGCTCGGCGCCCGGTGACGTCCTGCTCGGTGGCGATCCTGCGCCGCCCCGCCGCGCGCACCTCGCGCAGCTGCTGGTGAAGACGTGTCCGCTGGCGCCCGATGTGCTCCGCCGGTGCGCGCGAAAGCGCCAGCAGCGAGCGCGCGCGAGACAGCACCGCTCGGCGGCCGTGTTCACGCAGCCGTCCCGCCGAGGCCACGAGCTGCTCGCGGGCCTTCGCGCAGTCGACGCCGACGGCGGCCTCGGCGGCATGCGTCGGCGTCGAGCAGCTGACCGCGGCCACGTCGTCGAGCAGCGTGCGATCGGTGTGGTGCCCGACCGACGCGATCACCGGCACGCCCAGCAGCGCGACCGTGCGGCAGAGCGTCTCGTCGCAGAAGCACAGCAGGTCGGCGAGCGAGCCGCCGCCGCGCGCGACGATCACGACATCGACCTCCGCCACCGCCGCGAGGTCTCCGAGCGCGCGAACTATCGCCGGCGCGGCATGCCGGTCCTGCACCGGCGCGAAGCCCCACACGACGCGTCCCGCCCAGCCACGGCGGCGGAGCCCCGCGAGGACGTCATCGCGCGCCTTGCCACCCTCGCCCGTGATCACGCCGATCGTGCGCGGCAGCAGCGGCCGCCGCAGCCGCTTCTGCGGCTCGAGCAGGCCCTCGGCGTCGAGCTGCTTGCGCAGCCGCTCGATCCGCGCCAGCAGATCGCCCTCGCCCGCGATCCGCAGGTCGCTGACCGAGAAGGAGAAGCCCGGCGAGGACGTCGCGCTGCCGGGGTAGTAGTCGCAGCCGCCCGCCACCACGACCTGCATGCCCTCGGCCGGCGCGCCGCCCGCGCGCGCGACCATCTGCTCCCAGTCCGCGCGCCATGCCGCGCAGGGGATCGCGCCCGTCGCGTCGCGCAGCTCGAAGTACACGCGCGCCTGCGAGGGGCGCATGTTCACGAGCTCCCCCACGAGCTGCACGCGCGTGAACGAGCGCAGCTTCGAGCGCAGTGCAGCGGCGTACTCGCCGACCGGAAACGGCCCCGCGTGGGGGCTCTCGGGGATCCCCGAGGTGCCGGCCGGCAGCGTGGGTGGCAGCGTGGACATCGATCCCAGCATAGGCGCTAGCATCGACGGCGATGCGGCGCGGCGAAGCCAGAACGGGCTCCTGACGCCGTGGCCGACAGCAGCAAGCGGCGACATCGCGGTCGTTCGCGAAAGCGCCGCCCGCCCGCCGGCGCGAGCCGCCCGGCGCCGAGCGAGCAGGGCGCGGCGGCGAGCGCCGCGCCGGAGCGGGAGCGCGTCGCGCGCGGGCCTGCCGCTGAGGCGCCCGCGGCGGGCGAGCGGCCGCGACCGCCGTGGTATCCGCTGCCGCTCTCGGAGCTCCTGATCCTCGTCGGCGCGATCGGCGCCGTCGTGGGCCTGCGCAGGGGCTCACACGGCGGCCCCGTACTTCTCGCGGGGCTCGCCGCGGTGATGATCGGGACGATCGAGGTGACGCTCCGCGAGCACCTCGCCGGCTACCGCTCGCATGCCCTGATCCTCGCGCTGCTGCCGACGATCATCTTCCACTCGACCGTCGCGCTCGGCGTGGCGGCCTTCACGCGCGTGCCGGGCTGGCTCAACGTCGTGCTCGTCGTGCTCGACGTGGCGCTCTTCACCTTCCTCCTCAAACTGCTCCGCGCCCGCTACCTCGACGCGCGCCGCGAACGCCCCTTCGCCGGGCGCAGGTGAGCGGTCGGCCTTCGAGCTCGCCCCCGTCAGTCTTCGAGCTCGCCCGTCGCGGCGAGGTCGAGCGAGGGCAGCGGCCGCTCGTCGTAGTGCGGCCCCTCACCGCGTACCTCGCCGACGAGGCCCAGGCGCTCGAGGCGTGCTATCTCCCGTTCGCCTTCGACGCGCGCGGGATGCTCGGGCGGCAGGCCCGCGATCAGCTTCGCGATGCGGTTCCGCAGCTGCAGCGCGAAGTGGGGAGTCGACGCGCCCATCAGCCGGCGCACGTCCTCGACCGTCACATCATCGTCGTGACGGACACGCGCGAGTCTCTGTGGGTCTTCCGCTTCGCTCATCTGCTCTGCCGCGCGCCCCTTATTCGGGCGCCGGGATGGGTGCTTCTTCGGATGACGCCTTCGCCGGCACGATCTCGAGCATCGCATCGAGTTCAGCCTGCGTCGCCGCCGAGATCGCGCCTTCGTCCCCGATCAGCCAGCCGTGATTGTATGCGCCGTGGACCGGCTGGTACTGCGGCGCATGACCGTACGCCGGTTGGATGTCGCTCAGGTATGTCGCGAGCGCCGGGGGCACCGCGTGGGCGCTCTCGAGCAGCAGCAGCGGCCCGTACTGGCCGCTCGCCGACAGCGGAGCCGCCGCGGGAGCGTCGAGCGGCCGCCCGGCGTTGGCGAACACGAGGCCGTGCCCGGGTTCTTTCACGCCCCAGCCGAATGCCCCGTCGGTGAAGCGCGCCACCGCGATCGCGTTCTCGACCGGCGCCGCCGCGGCGCTCGTTGCGGCCACCGGCGTGACCGGGCCGAAGCGTGCGAGTTCGCGCAGTGCGCCCGTCGCGATGCCCCCGGAGCCGACGAGGTAGATCGACGGCCGCCGCAGCCGCGCGAGGACGGCGCGCGTCGTCGCCGGCAGGCCGCTGCTGCGCGTGAACAGGATCGGAGCGCCGCTCTCCGCCGCGAGGCCCGCCGCCGGCATCTGCAGCGCGCGCGGCGCATCGCTCGCCACGACGATCACGCGCCGCGGCCGCGCGCCGTGCGCAGCCTCGAGCAGCCGCTCGACGGCGACCGCGGCAGCGGCTTCGTCCGCGGGCACCGTCACCGTGCGCGAGCGCAAACCGCCCGGCAGCGCCGCCGTGGTGCCGAGCTCGATCACCTGCGCTCCGCCCACCGCGGCGGACCCCGCGGGGCGCATCGCTTCGAGCGCCGCGCCGCTCACTTCGGGCAGCGACCCGCCTTCGGAGAAGAGCAGCGGCGCCCGCAGCTGCGCGCCCGCGAGCACCGACGCCGCGAGCGAGGCGCCCCAGTTGCGCTGGTCGACGACGACCACGACCTGCGGGCGCGTTGCCGGGGTGAGCGCCGGATAGACCGCCCTCGCGACCGCCGCGGCGTCGGAGGCGGGGTCCGCGCCGCCGAGGCGGGCCGTGTTCTTGGTGACGAGGCTCACCGCCCCCTGAGCAGCCACCGAAGCGAGCGTCGGGGCCGTGCCACCCCCGCCCCCGCCGCCGGCGCCGGCGCTTCGCGTGTGGATCGAGGACTTGCCGCAGGCTGTCAGTGCCGCCGCCGCGGCGAGCGCGAGCAGCGCCGCAGCACCGAACCTGGGAGGGAGGAGGCGAACGGCCCGCATCTCGCGCACACTAGCGAGCGCCTCGGCGCGCGGGCTCAGGGTCGCCGGAGGGCCGGCGGCCGGATATCAAGGAGGCGGAGGAGGATCGTCGGCCGGGTCCGGAGGCGGCTGTCGGAGCGTCGTCGGGAGGCTCCCGTGGAGGCGGCCGGAGGGCCTCCTCAGACCCCTGTGGCCAGCCTCTGTGGACCGCAAATTACTTGTATTTGCGGGGCTTTCGCGGAAAAATGCGTGCAAGGCGCACGTGCGTCATCGGGCTTTGCTAGGCTGCCCCGCCAAGAACGCCGAATCCCTGACTCGATGTCAGGGAACGGGGGACCCAGGTTGTTGGGGCGAATCCCATGGTTTCGATACCAGTGGGAAGCGCAGGCTCTTTCAGCGCTAGCCCGTCAGCTAACCCCGCAGGCCGACGAAAGAGGTTGTTTTCTTGCGGGTGCGAGCTCTCAGCGCTGTCGTCTGTAGTTCAACAACGATCCTGGCCATCTTCGCGACTCCCGCCCTCGCCGGCGAAACCGGAGGCGCGGCCCCCGCCCCACCGGCAACCGCTCCGGCACCGCCGCTCACGCCGGCCACACCCGCGCCACGCATCCACACGGCGCCGGTCACGGCTCGCTCGACGAAGCTCCTCTACAACGGCCCCGTCTTCCAGAGGACGGCCACCGGCGAAGTGATCCCCTACGTGCCTGCGACGGCCGCGAGCCGCCTCGGCGCCGCGACCGGCGGCAGCGCCGTCGGCACCGCCGAAGCCACCAGGCCGCAGCTGCTCGTGCCCGGCTCGACCGCCCGCTACGTCGGTGGCCTCGCCGCCGCGCCGATGGGCGCGCCCGCGGCGATCCAGCAGATCATCTGGTCAGGGAACCAGATCATCGGCCTGCCGTACATCTACGGGGGCGGCCACCAGTCGTTCGTCTCGCGCGGCTACGACTGCTCGGGCACCGTCTCCTTCGCGCTCCACGGAGCAGCGCTCCTGACGATGCCGGAGGACTCCTCGGAATTCATGGCATGGGGATCGCACGGCGTCGGACGCTGGGTCACGATCTTCTCGAACGCCGGCCACGCCTACATGACCGTCGCCGGACTGCGGCTCGACACGAGCGCCGCCGACGACCCGTCGAACCAGCAGGGGCCGCGCTGGCGGCCGCTGCGCCCGGCGAACGCCGGCTTCAGCGTCCGGCACCCGCTCGGCCTCTGACTCCGGCTCGACTCACGACCGCCTCAGGTCGAGCTCGCGGTCGGCTACGCTAGCTGGTGGCCGATGTCCCATCGGTCAGGCCCCTTGGAACGCAATAGGAGGATCAGATGGCCGGCTTGACCGGGCGTATGTCAACCGTCGTGAAGGCGAAGGTCTCGAAGCTGCTCGACCGCGCCGAAGACCCCGCCGAGACGCTGGACTACAGCTATCAGAAGCAGGTCGAACAGCTGCAGAACGTCAAGAAGGGCATCGCCGACGTGGTGACCGCCAAGAAGCGACTGCAGATGCAGGAGTCCTCGCTCCAGCAGAGCGTCGTGAAGCTCGACACGCAGGCGCGCCAGGCCGTCGCCGCCGGCCAGGAGGACCTCGCACGCGCTGCGCTCGAACGCAAGAACGTCGCGCAGACCGAGCTTCAGGGCCTCGACACGCAGGTCTCCGAACTCGAGGAACAGCAGCAGAAGCTGACCGACTCCGAGAAGAAACTGCGGGTCAAGATCGAAGCCTTCCGCACCAAGAAGGAGGTCATCAAGGCGCAGTACTCGGCAGCCGAGGCCCAGGTGCGGATCTCCGAGGCCGCGACCGGCGTCGGCGAGCAGATGGCCGATGTCGGCCTCGCGATGCAGCGAGCCGTCGACAAGACCGAAAACATGCGCGCGCGCGCAGACGCGGTCCAGGAGCTCGAAGCCGCGGGGACCTTCGACGACCTCACAGCTCTCGGCTCCGGCGAAGACGACATCGACCGCCAGCTCAAGCAGCTCTCGAGCCAGCCGGCCGTCGATGACGAGCTCGCGAAGATGAAGGGCGAAATCGGCGCCGGCAGCGGATCTGCCCCCGCCGGCCAGCTTCCCTCCCAGAGCACGCCGTCCGAGGGTCAGGCCACATGATCGTGCGGATCTCCGGTGAGGATCAGTACGAGCTCGCCGACGAGGACGCCGCAAAGCTCAACGAGCTCGACAACGCCGTCGTCGCGATCGTCGAGAGCGGCCACGAGGACGGCTTCGCCGACGCCTACGGCTCGCTGCTCGACTTCGTGCGCTCGCACGGCAAGCGCGTCGCCGACGACGACCTCCAGGGCTCCGACTGCATCCTGCCCCCGCCCGACATCAGCTTCTCCGAGGCCGGCGCCGAGTTCACCGGCGAGGGCCTGATTCCGGACTAGATCGACACGCCGCTTCGCCGGCCGCGTGGCCCGGGAGGCTGCTGACGCGGCCCCACGGGTACAGTCGGGTTGTGCCGAGGCGCCGTGTCGTCATCGACCACGTGACCATCGGGGTGAGCGACCTCGAGCGCAGCCGCGCCTTCTACGCCCGCGCGCTGGTGCCGCTCGGTTTCAGCGAGATCGCAGACTCGCCGGCAGGACTGCCCGAGGTGGAGTTCGGCCTGGAAGAGGCGCCCAACTTCGCGATCTCGACGGCCTACGGGACGGGCGCGCCCGTGCATGTCGCCTTCGCCGCCGACCGCCGCGAACAGGTCGATGCCTTCCATCAGGCCGCGCTCGCGGCCGGCGGGCGCGACAACGGGGCGCCGGGGCTCAGGCCCGAGTACTCCGAGGGCTACTACGGCGCGTTCGTGATCGATCCCGACGGGCACAACATCGAGGCCGTCGTCCATGGCTCGACCCCGCCCTGAGCGGCTCGGGGCGTCGGCTCAGATCGGTATTCCCCAGAGGGGAAACCAGCGCTCGAGCTCGGGCTCCATCGGCAGTTCGCCGTCCATCTGGGCCTTGAGCTGCAGCTCGCGCTCGGTGAGGCGCTGCTGGGCGTTGGCTGGGTCCGGCACGAACGGGTACCAGAAGCCGCGCTTGTAGTTGTAGATGAAGTAGATGCGCCGTTTCTGCGCGTCCTGGAATGCGAACACCGCGGCGAGCAGGCGCTCGCCGTGGCCGGCGTTCTCGATCGAGCTGGAGACGGCGTTGAGGCCCACGGCGAGGTCTTCGACGCTCGGCGTCCCAGGCGCGTTGTCGAGGATCATCCAGCGGTAGCCGTAGCTGTCGTCTTCGGTCTTGACCGTCGTGCCGCTGTCGCCGCAGGTGGCCGTCACGACTTCTTCGGTGTCGCGCAGCGTCGCTTCGAACTCGCTCGTCGCCAGCGCCTGGAAGACGATCGCGGCCGAGCCCGCCGGCTCGATCTGATGCTCGGATTGGAGCGTCACGTAGGCGGTCGCGATCGCGAACAGCCGATCGGTCGCCGGGCCCTTCACCTCGTGGCGGCCCGTGAGGATGTCTCGCAGGCCCACTTCAGACCGCGCTCTGCAGCTGCGACTCCAAGCGCTCGAGCGCGGCCAAGCGCTGCTCGAGCGGCGGGTGATCGGCGAACAGGTTGTAGAGCGACTTCTTCGCCTTGGCGGGCACGATGAAGAACGCGCTCAAGCTTTCCGCCGAGCGCAGGTCCTGGCTCGGCACCCGGTCCATCGTGCCGGTCACCTTGATCAGCGCCGAGGCGAGCGCGCTCGGACGCCCCGTGAGGATCGCCCCGCCACGGTCGGCGGCGAACTCGCGGTAGCGCGAGAGAGCGCGCATCAGCAGGAACGACAGCGCATACACGATCGCCGATGCGATCACGACGAGGATGATGTCTTCCTCTTCTTCGCCGCTGCCGCGGCCGCCGCCGAAGAAGAAGGCGAACTGGAGGATCAGCGCGGCGAGCGAGGCGAAGAAGCCGGCCAGCGTCATCACCGTCACGTCGCGGTTGATCACGTGCGTGAGCTCGTGGGCGAGCACGCCTTCGAGCTCCGGGGGCGTGAGCAGCTCGAGGATCCCACGCGTCGCGCAGACCGTCGTCGTCTTGCGCGTGCGGCCCATCGCAAAGGCGTTGGGCATCGAGGTCTCCATCACGCAGACCCTCGGCTTCGGCAGGTCCGCCTGTACGCAGAGGCGCTCGATGATGCCGTGCAGCTCGGGCTCCTCGGCGGGCGAGACCTCCTTGACCCCGAGCGTCGCCATCGCGATCTTGTCCGACGCGAAGAACTGCAGGAGCAGCAGCACGAGCGCCACGACGACGATGATCCCCGCCCCGGCGCCGGCCGCGAACAGCACGCCGATGAAGGCCACGTAGAGCAGCCCGAGCAGGAACAGCGTCGTCACCATTCGCAGCTGCAGCCCAGTGTCTTTACCGAAGTTCGCTTGTCTGCCTGCCATAGCGATGATTGTCGCAGACCGAGTTCTAGCTCCCCTAAAGTGCGATGCCCCGGCAGTTGCCTCCCGGCGCCCAATGAAGCCAGAAATCCACCTACTCGGCATCTCGATCAAGACCTTCGGCCTGGCCTTCGCGCTCGGCTTCCTCGCGTGTGGCCTCGTCGTCGCGCGGCGGCTGCGCGAGCTCGGCAAGCCGGTCGACTGGTCCTATGAGATCGTCTTCTCCGCGCTGATCGGCGGGATCGTCGGCGCGCGCCTCTACTACGTCGTGCAGAACTACTCCCAGGTCAAGCACGATCTCGTGGGCAGCATCTTCTCGGGCACGGGCCTCGTCTGGTACGGCGGAGCGATCGGCGGCGCGATCGGCGTGATCGGCTGGATGCGCTTCCGCCACACGCTCGAACTGAGGATGCTCGACATGTGCGCCACCGCGCTCGCGCTCGGCTACGCGATCGGCAGGATCGGATGCCAGGTGTCGGGGGACGGCGACTACGGCATCCCCTCGAGCCTGCCCTGGGCGATGGGCTACCCGCACGGCACCGTGCCGACGCCGCCGGGTGTCACCGTCCAGCCGACCCCGATCTACGAGACCGTCGCGATGTGCCTCGTCGCCTACCTGCTCTGGTGGCTGCGGGACCGGGTGCGTCCGGGGGTCGTGTTCGCGCTCTACCTCGTTCTCAGCGGGCTCGAGCGCTTCCTCGTCGAGTTCATCCGCCGCAACAGCGAGGTGTTCGCCGGGCTCACGGCGCCACAGCTCGAGAGCCTCGGGCTGCTGGCGATCGGGCTCGTGTGGCTGTCGCTGCTCTTCCGGCGAGGCGGCGTCCAGGCGTTGCGCCCGACCCCCGCCTGAAGCGGGGCCGTCCGACGGGCCCGCGAGCCGGCAAGCGATAATCAGCGGCAATGGCCACCGGCACGAGTCTCTCGCGCGTGTTCCCCCTCGGCAGCCGGCTCAACGAGCGCGGCCGGCTCGAGGTGGGCGGCTGCGACGTCGTCGAGGTCGCTCGCGAGTTCGGGACGCCCGCCTATGTCGTCGCCGAGGACGACCTCCGCGCACGTGCTCGCTCCTTCATCCAGGCGGGGCGCGACGCCGGCCAGCGGGACCTGCAGGTCGCGTTCGCCTCGAAGGCCTTCCCCTGCGTCGCCGTCCTGCGGCTGTTCGCCGAGGAGGGTCTCTGGTGCGACGTGGCATCGGGCGGCGAGCTGCACCTCGCGCTCGAGGCCGGCTTTCCGCCCGAGCGGATCGTGCTCCACGGCAACGCGAAGTCCGAAGCCGAGCTGCGCGCGGCGCTGCGCGCCGGCGTGGGCCTGATCGTGATCGACAACTTCGACGAGATCGAGCGCCTCGCGTACCTGCTGGCCGAGGCCGGCGCCGCCGCCGGCCGGCCGCAGGCAGCGCTCGTGCGCGTCACACCCGACGTCAGGGGAGAGACGCACGAGAAGATCTCGACCGGCCAGGCCGACTCGAAGTTCGGCTTCGCGATGGGCGACGCGCGCGAGGCCTTCGCCCGCGTGCGGGCCGTCGACGGCCTCGCGCTCGAGGGCGTCCACGCGCACATCGGCTCGCAGCTGCTCGACCTCGCGCCGTTCCGCGCGCTCGCCGCCGAGCTCGCCGCGCTCGGCGAGTTCCCCGTCTGGGACTTCGGCGGCGGCCTCGGCGTCCAGTACACCGAGCGCCAGCCCGCGCCGCCCTCCGTCGAGGACTACGTCGGCGCGATCGTGCAGGCGGCGCGCGAGCACGGCATCGGCGCCGAGCAGCGGCTGCTGCTCGAGCCCGGCCGCTCGCTCAGCGCGAACGCCTGCGTGACGATCTACACGGTCGAGAGCGTCAAGCAGAACGTCTCGCGGTGGGTGGCGGTCGACGGCGGCATGTCGGACAACCTGCGCCCGATGCTCTACGGCGCGGCCTACGAGGCACACGTCGCCGACCGCTTCGGCGGCGAGACCGCCTGCGCGGTGGCCGGCAAGCACTGCGAGTCCGGCGACGTGATCGTGCGCGAGGCGCTGCTCGACGACCCGCGCGCGGGCGACGTGCTCGTCACGCCCGCGACCGGCGCCTACGGCTTCTCGATGGCGAGCAACTACAACGGCGTCCCGCGCGCGCCCGTGATCTTCTGCTCCGGCGGCGACGCGCGGCCGGTGGTCAGACGCGAGACCCTGGACGATCTGACCGCGCGCGATGTGTAGAGGGGGCGCCGGCGATGCCCGCCGCTGAATTCAGGATCGGCCTGCTCGGACGCGGCACGGTCGGCTCGGCGTTCGTGACGCTGCTCGGCGAGCGCGCCGAGGAGATCGAGCGCTTCAACGGGCTCCGCCCCGTGATCAGCGGCGTGCTCACGCGCAGCGAGGGCAGCTTCGAGGAGATCCTCTCCGGCTGCGATCTGCTCGTCGAGCTGATCGGCGGGATCGAACCGGCTCGCGAGTACGTGCTCAGCGCGATCCGCGCCGGCAAGCACATCGTCAGCGCCAACAAGCAGCTGCTCTCCCAGCACGGCGAGGAGCTGTTCGAGGCCGCTCGCGAGCGGGGCGTGAGGTTGCGCTTCGAGGCCGCCGTCGCCGGTGCGGTGCCGGTCGTGCGCGTGCTCGAGGAGTCGCTGTCGGCGACCCCGATCGAGCGTATCCACGGGATCGTCAACGGCACCACGAACTTCATCCTCACCGAGATGGCGCAGGGCAGCTCCTACGCCGAGGCGCTCGCCGAGGCTCAGCGAAAGGGCTATGCCGAGGCCGACCCCAGCGACGACGTCAGCGGCCGCGACGCCGCGGCCAAGATGGCGATCCTCGCCCGGCTCGCGTTCGGCACGCCCGTCCACCTCGACGACGTGCCCTACGAGGGCATCGAGCACCTGCACGGCGAGGATCTTGAGTACGCGCGCGAGCTGGGCCTCGGCCTGCGGCTGATCGGCACCGCCGAGCGGCGCGACGGGGGACTGTCGGTGCGCGTGCATCCGGCGTTCCTCTACCCCGGGCACCCGCTCGCGTCGGTCTCGGGCTCCTTCAACGCGATCACCGTCGAGTCCGAGACGATCACCGAGATCACGATCTCCGGTCCGGGGGCCGGTGGCCGGCAGACTGCCAGCGCCGTGCTCGGCGACGTCGTGAGCGTGATGACCGGCGGCGCCCGCCCACCCGCGCCGCCGCTGGCGCTGCGCCTCGTGACCGACGTCGAAAGCGCCTTCTACCTGCACATGGAGGTAGCCGACCGGCCCGGCGTGCTCGCCGCGGTGACGAAGGTGCTCGGCGAGCACGGCGTCTCGATCAAGTCGGTCGTGCAACGCGGCATCGGCGAGAACGCACGCCTCGTGATGGTCACCCATCCCGTGCTCGAGTCGAAGCTGAGGACCGCGATGGAGGGCGTCGGGGCGTTCCAGTTCCTGCGCTCGACGCCGCGCACCATCCGCGTGATCGAAGAGGAGTTCACATGAGCAAGAACGTACGCCGATGACCGACCGCCACGTCCCGCTGATCGAACGGTTCCGCGAGCGGCTGCCGTTCGCCGAGGGCGACCCGCTCGTCAGCCTCCAGGAGGGCTCGACGCCGCTGCTGCGGGCCCCCGTGCTCTCGGAGATGCTCGGCGCGACCGTACGCCTGAAGCTCGAGGGCGCGAACCCCACCGGCTCGTTCAAGGACCGCGGCATGACCTGTGCGGTCTCGGCCGCGGTTCGCGAAGGCGCCAAGGCGGTGATCTGCGCCTCGACGGGCAACACAGCCGCCAGCGCCGCCGCCTACGCCGCGCGTGCGGGGATCACCTGTGCGGTGATCGTGCCCGAGGGGAAGATCGCCCAGGGCAAGATGGCCCAGACGCTCGTCCACGGCGCGCGCGTGATCTCGCTCGCGGGCAACTTCGACCAGGCGCTCACGCTCGTGCGCGAGCTCACCTCCAACCATCCGATCGTGCTCGTGAACTCGGTCAACGAGTTCCGCATCGAAGGCCAGAAGACGGCGGCGCTCGAGATCGACGAGGACCTCGAAGGCGAGCTCGAAGCGCTCTGCATCCCGGTCGGCAACGCCGGCAACATCACCTCCTACTGGCGCGGCTTTCGCGAGGTCGGCTCGGCCCCCAGGCTCTACGGCTTCCAGGCCGAGGGCGCGGCGCCGCTGGTCGAGGGCCGGCTCGTAGAGCATCCCGAAACCGTGGCGAGCGCGATCCGCATCGGCAACCCCGTGCGCTGGGAGGACGCGATGGCGGCCGCCACCGAGTCGCGCGGCTCGATCCGCGCCGTCAGCGACGCGGAGATCCTCGCCGCGTTCAGGCTGCTCGCCTCCAGGGAAGGCATGTTCTGCGAGCCCGCATCGGCGGCCTCGGTCGCCGGGCTGCTCAAGTACGGCGCGGACGGCGCCGAGCAGATCGTGTGCGTGCTGACCGGGCGCGGCCTGAAGGACCCCGAGACGGCGATCGCGCACAACGACGGCATGATCATCCAGTGCGCGGCCGAGACGGGGCCGATCGAGGAAGCGGTACTGGGTGACCCGTAGGCGGCTCGTGCGGGCGCCGGCCTCCTCGGCCAACCTCGGCCCCGGCTTCGACTCGATGGCGGCCGCGCTCGCGCTTCACCTCGAGCTCGAGGTGGCCGAGACCGGCAGCTTCGCCGTCGAGTCGGAGCTGCCGATCGCCAAGGGACGCGAGAACCTCTGCGTACGGGCCTTCGAGACGCTGCATCCCGCCGACGCCTTCACCTTCAGGATCCGCTCGCAGATCCCTCTGTCGGGCGGCCTCGGGTCGAGCGCCGCCGCGATCGTCGCGGGCCTGATGGCCGCCGACCACCTGTTCGAGCTCGACGCCGACCTGCTGGCCCGCGCGACCGAGCTCGAGGGTCATCCAGACAACGTCGCGGCCGCCCTGCGCGGCGGCTTCGTCGTCTGCGCCGACGGGGAGGTCGCGCGCTTCGAGCCGCCGACGGGCCTCGAGGCGCTGGCGGTCGTGCCCGAGGAGCCGGTGCGCACGCGCGCCGCGCGCGCCGCCCTCCCTCAGCGTGTCCCCATGCAGGACGCCGTCTTCAACGTCGCCCACGCCGCTCTGCTGACGCTCGGCCTGGCGCGCGGCGACTGGGATCTGCTCGCGCGGGGGCTGCAGGACCGTCTGCACGAGCCCCACCGCGCGCACCTGTTTCCCCGCTCCTACGAGCTGGCGCTGCGCGCGCGGGAGCTGGGGGCGCTCGGGGCGACGATCTCCGGAGCAGGCCCGGCGGTGCTCGTCTGGTGCTTCTACGAGCAAACGGGCGCCGTCGCCGAGGCGCTCGCGCCCGAGATCGAGGGGTGGGCCACGCTCGTGCGCGCGCCGTTCGAGATGCAGGGCGCCTACGTGGGCCAGCTCAGCTGAGCTCGGCGAGCCGCATGCGCGCGTCGGCGAGGCCCGGAAGGCGGGCGAGGACCTCGTCCGCGAGCGCCACGTAGTCGGTGCCGAGGTCCGGGCGGTGGTCGAGGATCGAGCGCGCGCGCTCGGCGGACTCGGCGTAGGCGATCGACGAGCGGATGACCGTGTCGAACACCTGCTCGCCGAAGCGCTCCTTCAGCGAGGCGAGCGCCTCGCGCGAGTGCACCGTGCGCATGTCCGCGAGGTTCAGCAGCACGCCCAGGAGCGCCAGCTTGGGGTTCAGACTGTCGCGCGCCAGCTCGACGACCTCCATCGCCTGCTCGACGCCCTGGAGCGCGAAATACTGCGCCTCGGCGGTGATCAGCGCCCAGTCGGCCGCCACGAGCGCGTTGATCGTCAGCAGGCCGAGCGAGGGCGGGCAGTCGATCAGGACCACGTCGTACTCGTCGGGGAGTGCCGCGAGCGCCCGTCGCAGCGTGAGCTCGCGTCCCATCTTGCCGCCCATCATCAGCTCGGCCTCGGCGAGGCTGAGGTTGGCCGGGATCAGCTCCTCGTGCACGGCATCGGCCGCGCTGGCGCGCCCGGAGAGCACGTCGGAGATCGTGGGCTCGACATCGGGCGGAAGATCGAAATAGTCGGACAGGTTGCCCTGCGGGTCGAGATCGACGGCGAGCGTGCGGACGCCGCTGCGGCGGAGTGCGTCGGCGAGCGTGCTGACGGCGGTCGTCTTGCCCGTTCCTCCCTTCTGGGAGAGCACCGCGATCGTCTGACTCATCGTTGCCGCGATACTACGCGAGCGAACTGGCAGGGGCGGCCGCGGCCGCATCGCCCCGCCGGGACGGGCTCAGTCGCCGTCGTTGCCCGGGGCGGGATCGCCTGACTGCACCTTCGGGCGCGCGTGCTCGGGGACGCTGATCATCGTCACCCGGTAGCGCCCGATGACGATCTCGTCGCCGTCCTCGAGCGACTTGCTCTCGACGCGCATGTCGTTCACGAACACGCCGTTGAGGCTGCGGTCGTCGAGCAGCCGCACGCCGTCGGGCTGGCGCACGACGAGTGCGTGGCGGCGCGAGACCGTGGGGTCGTCGAGCCGCACGTCGGCCGCGAGGCTGCGCCCGATCCGCGTCCACTCGCGTGTCAGCGCCACGGTCCGCAGCTCGCCGTTCTCCTCGTAGCAGAGGTACTCGCCCGGCAGCTCGACGCTCTCCCTGGCTTCCGCGAGCAGCTGCTCGCGCTCGGCGTTCGCGGGCTCCGCCAGCGTCGCGGAGGCGTGCTCGGGCCAGCGGTCGGTGTTCATCGGCTCGGCGCTGAAGAGCGAGGCGCGGACGAAGCTCCTGCCGCCGCAGCCGGGGCAGTCCGCGAGCTCGTCCGAGCCGACGAGCGTCTGCACGTAGCCGCAGCGACTGCACCTGAAAGACCCCGCGCCGACAAAGGTGCCTGAAGTTAGTGAGTCCATGGCCTTGCTCCGCCCTTTCTCATCCGTACTGCAGGGGGGTGGCGATGCGTGTCCGGGGAGCCTCGTGGCGATCATAACAAGCCTGTCAATCCAGACCGGTATTCTGATTATTGGGACAAGCCCGAGCGTGCCCAGAGTCGGGCAGCACCCTCTCGTGGTCGAGTCTACCCGCCGCCCCGCGCGCTCAAACGAGCCTGCACGCTCGCCTGCACGCTCGCCTGCACGCGAAGGCAGGAAGCCCGCGAGCCACGCCGAAAACCGACTCGATGACCGCCACCGTCACCGATGTCGAGCAGCTCGAACGGGTGCTGCTGCGCAGGGGCGTAGGGGCCCTGGAGGCCGACCGCCACCGCTGTGCCGACTGCGGGCGCACGCCGCTCACCGGAGAGCACGTGCACCTGTACGGCGACGGCGCGGAGCGGATCGTCTGCGCCCTCTGCCGGCCCGGACGCCGCGACGCGCCGCAGGCGACAGAGCTCGTGCGCCACTGCGAGCACGGCTACGCCGTCCGGCTCACCGCGCGCGCCGCCTGAGCGCGCTCGGCGCAAGCTTCGCGGATCGCCCGCCGCGAGCGGGCATCGCGAGCGGGCATCTACACTCTCGGGCGCGTGGACCCAGTGACCGTCTCGATCGTCGTCTCAGCTCCCCGCGAGCAGGTTTTCGACTACCTCCAGGACATCGCCAACCACCCGGAGTTCACCGACCACTACCTCGTCGACTGGCATCTCACGAGGGTCGACTCGGTGGGGCTCGGCGCGGGGGCGCGGTTTCGCGCGAAGGCGCCCGGCGTCCGCTTCAGCTGGGCCGAGGTGACCTTCGTCGAGGTCGAGCGGCCGCAGCGGATCGTCGAGGCGGGCCGCACGGGCAAGTACAACCGGATCCGCACCCTCGGCGTCTACGACCTGCAGCCCGCTCCGCTCGGGGCCACGCATGTGAAGTTCACCCTGATGACGGTCCCGGCGACGATCTCCGACCGCCTGATGGAGAGCCTCGGTGCGCGCTCGTGGACGCGGCGCAAGAACGGGCGTGCGCTGCGCCGCCTGCGTGCGATCCTCGAGCAGGGGGAGAGCCGGGGGAGGCGCGTGACTGTGGCCGCTGGATAGACTGCCGCGTCGCATGTCACGCCGCCTGCGCAAGCTCACGTCGATCGCCGTAGCGCTGCTCGCGATCGCTGCGTTCGCCGCCTGTGGCGACTCGCACACGAGGGTCACCACCGGAACCTACGCCGGGGAGTCGGGCGCCAACGCCCCGTATCTCGACGTGGGACCGCTCGTCTACCAGGTTCAGATCTCGCGCCAGCTGAACCCGTTCGACACCGAGGACGCGGCCTACCTGCGAGGTGTGCCCGCGGCGCAGCGCGTGCTCGCGCCGGGTCAGGAGTGGTTCGGCGTGTTCATGCAGGTCTACAACCACACATCCAAGGCGCTGCCCGTGGCGACGGGCATCACCATCCGCGACACCCAGGGAAACCTCTACAGCCCGATCGCCACCGACCCGAGCAACGAGTACGCGTACCGCGCGGGCGACGTTCCGGCCCAGGGGCGGATCCCCGTGCCGGACTCGGTCGCGTCCTTCGGGCCGACGCAGGGCGCGCTGCTGCTCTACAAGATCCAGACCGTCTCGCTCGACAACCGTCCGATCGAGATCAAGATCGTCGACCCCAACGCGCCGGCGCAGACGGCGTCGGCCGAGCTCGACGTCTAATGGGCGCCGGCCTGGAGGCCGGCTTCGATCACCTGGCGCGCGACCGGCGCCGCGGTCGTTCCGCCGGCGCCGTCTTTGACGAGCAGCACGGCCACGACGACACGCGGATGCAGCGCGGGCGCGAACGCGGCGAACCAGGCATCGGTGTTGCTCGCTTCGCCGGTCGTCCCGCTGCACCCTTCGCGGCCGCCCGAGCCGCTTTCTTCGCTCGAGGCCGATTCGGCGCCGGCTGAGGAGCACTGGCTCTTCAGTTCGGCGGTGCCCGTCTTGCCCGCGACGACCACGCCCGGGATCGCGGCCGAGGTGCCCGTGCCTTCACGCACGACGCCGATCATCAGACGGCGGACCGTACGGGCGACCCCCACGCTGAGGACGGACGCCGCGGGAGCGGACGCGGCCGCCTGGTCGAACGTCGGCTTCGGGCGCCGGCCTTCGTCTGCGATCGTCGCCGCGACCGCGGCCATCTGAAGCGGCGTGGCGAGCACCTGACCCTGGCCGATCGCGGTCGAGCCCACCGCGAGTTCGCCCTGGATCCCCGACGCGGGCGGCAGCGTGCTCTCGGGCGCGCCCGCGACGCCGGTTTCGCGGTTGAAGCCGAAGCGTTCGGCCATCGAGACGAGCCGGGCGGCGCCGAGCTTGACGCCGAGCGGCGAGAAGACGGAGTTGCAAGAGACGGCGAACGCGAGTTCGAGCGTCCCGCCGCAGTTCTCGCCGTTGGCGTTGTTCAGCCGCACGCCGTCGAGGGTCGCATAGGAGGCGTACGGGAACACGCTGCGGGGGGTCGCGATCCCGGCCTGCAGGGCGCCGCTCAGCGTGATCATCTTGAACGTCGAGCCGGGTGGCTGAAGGCCGTCGAGGCCGATCCCGGCCACGGCGAGGATCTGGCCCGACGGCCGCATCGCGACGATCCCGCCCAGCTGGCCGCCGAGCGCTGCGACGGCCGCGCGCTGGGCCGTCGGCGAGACGCTCGTGCGCAGCGCGCGCGCGGCGCGCGGAAGGGCCGAGGCGAGCACCCGGCTCTTGCCGGCTTCGTGCTCGCTTTCGGCGAGTAGCTCACCGCCGGGAGTCCCGCGCAGGCGGTCGTCGAAGGCGCGCTCGAGCCCGCTCACACCGACGATCGCGTCCGCTTCCACGCCCTGCGCCTGGAGCGCCTGCCGCCGCGCCGCCGGCACCGGGCCGACGCTTCCGATCACCGGGCTCGCCAGTTCGCCGAGGGGCGAGCTGCGGGTCTGTTCGCCGGAGATGCCGCTCGTCGAGCCCTCCGCGAGCACCGTTCCGTCGCGCGCGAGCAGCGCCGCCCGGGGCGGCAGCGTCGTCGTGCGGCGCAGCCGCTCTTCGGCCAGCAGGCCCGGGAACAGCATCGAGCGCGACCAGCTCACGCGCTCGCCTTCGCCGCTGTCCCCGATCTTCAGCATGAAGCTCAGTGCGAGCGTGCCGAACAGGCTGGTGTGAACGCGCACCGGCACCGCCACGATCCCCCCCGGTTCGTCGTGCGGCTTGCCCGCGGGCCGCACCCCGGAGGCGGTCGCCGTCAGCAGCGCCTGCCGGTAGGCGCTCGCGAACGCAGCGGGCGTCATGCCGCGCCGGGAGGCGGCGTCGATGTCCGAATACATCGCCCGGTAGTCGCCCCGCGCCCACGCCGTCACGTAGCTCGACGCGAGCGTGTGCGAGGCGGGCGTGTGCGAGTTCGCGCCGACGATCAGGCCGATCACGAACGACACCCCGGCGAGCGCCAGCACGGGCAGCGCTCGGCGCATGCGCGGGGGGCTATCGGTCACGGTGACGGTAGAACATGGCGGATGACGAATCTGGACTGGATCATTGTCGCGTTCGCCGCCGCGCTGGCGGCCTTCGGCTTTCGCCAGGGCTTCATCGTCGGTGCCCTGTCATTCGTCGGCTTTGCCGCCGGGGCCTTCCTGGGCACGCGCGTGGGTCCGCTGCTGCTGCCGAAGGGGTCGGCGTCGCCGTACGCGCCCGCCTTCGGGCTGGTCGGTGCGCTGCTCGGTGGTGCGGTGCTGGCGAGCGGACTGGAGGGTCTCGGGTTCATGCTGCGCCGCACGATCGTGTTGCCTGGCTTCGGACTGCTCGACGGAGTGCTCGGCGCCGCGCTCGGCGCGGCGCTCGCGCTCGGAATCGTATGGATCGTGGCGGCGGTCGCCGGCCAGGCGCCGGGGCAGACGCAGCTGCGCGGCGACATCCAGCGCTCGGCGATCCTCAGCGAGCTCAACGAACTGCTTCCGCCGTCGGGGCCGATCCTGAACGCGCTCTCGCGCCTGGACCCGCTGCCCTCGATCACCGGGCCCTCGCCCGACGTGGCGGCCCCGGAACCACGGATCGCCCATGCACCGGGAGTGCGCGCGGCCTCGCGCAGCGTCGTGCGCGTGCTCGGCACCGCGTGCGGGCTCGCAATCGAGGGCTCGGGCTGGGTGGCCTCGCCCGGGCTGGTGGTCACCAATGCGCACGTGGTGGCGGGCGAGCAGGACACGACCGTCGAGCCGGGCGGCCACACGCCGAGCCTTCCCGCGCAAGCTGTCGCCTTCGACCCGACCGACGACGTCGCCGTGCTGCGCGTGCCCGAACTCAGCCTGCCCTCGCTGCGGCTCGTGCCCGATCCTCCGGCGGGTCGCTCGGGCGCGGTTCTCGGCTATCCGGAGAACGGGCCGTTCACGGTGCGCCCCGGGCGGATCGGGCGCACGCAGAAGGTCTCGACGCAGGACGCCTACGGCCAGGGCCCGGTGTCCCGGCTCCTGACACCGCTGCGCGGCGTCGTGCAGCCGGGGAACAGCGGCGGTCCGCTCGTCGACGAAGGCGGTGGCGTGCTGACGACGATCTTCGCGGCGACCGTCGGCGGGGGCACCCCGGGCGGCTACGGCGTCGCCAACGAAACCGTCTCCTCGGTGCTCGCGAGCGCGCGCGCACGCGCCGCCCGGGGCGCCACCGTCGGGACCGGGCCCTGCGCGAGCGGCTAGCGAGGGGCGTGTGCTTGATGATCGCGCCATGAGCCGATAAGGTTCCGCGCGGGGCACGGAAGGAACCCAGGGAGAGGGGATCAGCAGGGTCCTGCGCACAGCCAGGTGCGGCCCATCGGGCGCAGGACCCACATACGCGAGCGCCGCCGGCCGCTGCCGTCGCCGAGGAGGCACCCGCTACGCTGACCCCGATGTCCAAGACGCTGGTGATCGCCGAGAAGCCGTCAGTCGGGCAGGATCTCGCCCGGGTGCTGCCGGGCCCGTTCAAGAAGAGCGAGGGCTTTCTCGAGGGGCCCGAGCACGTGATCAGCTGGGCGGTCGGGCATCTGGTGCAGCTTGCCGAGCCCGACGCCTACGACCCCAAGTACAAGACCTGGCGGATGGCCGACCTGCCGATCGTCCCGGAGCACTTCAAACTCGTCGTGCGCGACGAGCGGTCGCGCAAGCAGCTCGGCGTCGTGACCAAGCAGCTGGCGCGCGAGGACATCGCGGAGGTCGTCAACGCCTGCGACGCCGGGCGCGAGGGCGAGCTGATCTTCGCCTACCTCTACGAGAAGGCGAAGGCGAGCAAGCCCGTGAAACGGCTGTGGCTGAACTCGATGACGACGAGCGCGATGCGCGAGGCGCTGGCCTCGCTGCGGCCGGCCGAGGAGTTCGCGCTGCTCGAGCAGGCGGCGAGGTCTCGCTCCGAGGCCGACTGGATCGTGGGAATGAACGCCACACGCGCCGCCACGATCCGCCTGCGCAGCTCCTTCGACGGAGCGGTCTCCCTGGGTCGCGTGCAGACGCCGACGCTCGCGATCGTCGCCCGCCGCGAGGAGGAGATACGCGCCTTCCAGCCAGAGCCCTACTGGCTCGTCGACGCGAGGTTCGCGGCGCTCGGAGAGCTCCCGGACGCTCCGGCGAACGGCGAGCGCGTCTACGTCGGACACTTCCACGCCGCCAACAAGCCGCGGATCGGCTCCGCCGAGGAGGCCGCCGCGATCGTGCAGGCGTGCGAGGGCCGCCTCGCGACGATCACGAAGCTCGACAAGAAAGAGCAGCGCGAGAAAGCGCCGATGCTGTACGACCTCACGACGCTCCAGCGCGAGGCGAACAACCGCTACGGCTTCTCGGCGAAGCGGACGCTCGCCGCCGCGCAGCGGCTCTACGAGGAGCACAAGGCGCTCACCTATCCGCGGACCAACTCGCGCTACCTCCCGAACGACATGGTCGAGGAGATCAAGCCGATCGCGCAGCTGGTCGGAACCCATCCCGAGTATGCGAAGGCGGCCGAGTACGTCGTGTCGCTCGACGCGCTCCCGCTCGGACGCGTCGTCAACGACGAGAAGGTCACCGACCACCACGCGATCATCCCGACGCGCTCCGAACACGACCTCGAGAAGATGGGCTCCGACGACAGGCGCGTCTTCGACATGGTCGCCAGGCGCTACCTCGCCGTCTTCCACCCCGAGGCGGTGTTCGAGAACACGCGCGTCGAGACGACGGTTCGTGGCGCCGCCGAGCAGGGCGGCGAGGAGCAGGCCTACGTGTTCCGCACGCGCGGCAAGCTGCTGCTCGTGCCCGGCTGGCGAGGCGTCTACGACGAGGTCGCGAGCGAGGCGAAGGGCGGCGACGGATCGGAGGCCGCCCAACGCGGCGAGGACGACGAGGTCTCAGACCAGCAGCTGCCGCGGCTGCTCGAGGGCGAGCAGGTGCAGACGCGGGAGATCGAGAGCGTGCGCAAGGAAACGAAACCGCCCCGGCGCTACAGCGACGCGTCGCTGCTGGGCGCGATGGAGACCGCCGGCAAGCTCGTCGACGACGAAGAGCTGCGCGAGGCGATGAAGGACTCCGGGATCGGCACGCCGGCGACGCGCGCGGCGATCATCGAGCGGCTGATCGCGGTCGGCTACCTCGAGCGCGACGCGCGCGCGCTCGTGGCCACCGAGAAGGGGCTGAACGTGATCCGCCTGCTCAACGAGCACGCGCTGACGTCACCCGGCCTGACCGGCAGCTGGGAGCAGCGCCTCGGCAAGATCGAGCGGGGCGAGGACTCGCGCAAGAAGTTCATGGGCGACATCGCGGGCTTCGCCGAGGAGACCGTCAAGCAGCTCGACGAGACGCTCAAAGATGTCCGCATCCCGCGCGCCAAGCTCGGGCCATGCCCGGTCTGCGGGCACGAGATCGTCGAGAACCGCAAGGGTTACTCCTGCTGGGCGCGCGAGGACCCGGGCTGCGGCTTCGTGATCTGGAAGGCGAAAGCCGGCAAGCAGCTGCCGATCGCGGTCGCACGCGAGCTGATCAAGCGCGGCTACACCGAGGCGGCGGTGACGGGCTTCCGCGGTCGCAGCGGCCGCAGCTTCCGCGCGCATCTGGCGCTCAGCCAGAACGACGAGGGGAAATGGCGCGTCGAGTTCGACGAGCTGTGGGCCAGGGAGGGCGCGAAACCGCCCGAGGCCGAGGACGCGGGCGAGCAGGCCGCGCGCGCCGACGGCGAGCCCGCCGCCGTCGCACAGCGAAGCGCCGCCTAGCAGTAGGGGCCGAGCAGGCGGTCGGGCCGGGCCGTGGAGCGCGTCGGGGCGGTGCGCCAGGATGGAGGGTCGATGCCGATCCGCCTCGTAACCGGTCCCGCCAACTCGGGCAAGGCCCAGGTGCTGCTCGACGCGGTCCGCCGCCACGTGGCACATGCCGAGGAGCCGCTGCTGATCGTTCCGACACGCGCCGACGCGGAGCATTACCTGCGCGAGCTCGCCGGCGAGCAGACGGCGATGGGCGTGCGCGTGGAGCGCTTCGCAGGGCTGATCGCCGAGGCGGTGCGCCGAGCCGGCATCGCCGAGCCGGTTCTCGGCGGCCTGGCTCGCGAGCGGCTGCTCGCCGCCCTGGCGTCACGGGCCGGGTCGCCGACGGCCGCCCGGGGGATGGTCCGTGCGCTCGGCGAGTTGTTCGCCGAGCTCCAGGCCGGGCGCGTCACCCCGCAGCGCTTCCAGGCGGCGCTCGCGAGCTGGGTCGAGGCGGACGGCGCAGCCGTGCCGGCCGAGCTCGGGAGCCTGTACGCCGCTTACCGCGCCGCGCTCGAGCGCCTCGGGCGCCTCGACGGCGAGCAGCGGGCGGTCGCGGCATTCGACGCGCTGCGCGAGCGCCCCTCGTTGTGGGGCGGCACCCCGGTCCTCTTCTACGGCTTCGATGACCTGACGCGGCTGCAGCTCGACGCGATCGACACGCTCGGCCGGGTCGTCGCAGCGAAGGTGACCGTGTCCCTCGCCTACGAGCCCGCACGCGTGGCCTTCGCGGGGCGCGCCGCCACGTTCCAGACGCTCGCTCCGCTGGCCGACGAGCACCTCGCGCTGGAGCCGCGCGCCGATCACTACGCGCCGATGGCGCGCGCCGCGCTGAGCCACGTCGAGCGCCGTCTGTTCGAGCTCGGCGCCGCCCGCGTCGACCCGGGCTCGGCCGTGCGACTGCTGGAGGGCGGCGGCGAGCGGGCCGAGCTCGAGCTCGTCGCGAGCGAGGTCCGCGGGCTGCTCGAGGGAGGCATGCGGGCCGAGGAGATCGCCGTGCTCGCCCGCCCGGCCGGCACCTCGCTCGACCTGCTCGAAGAGGTCTTCGCGGCGGCCGCGATCCCGTTCGACCTGCATCGCCGCGGCCGCTTCGCCGACACGGCGGTCGGGCGCGCGCTGCTGGGGGCGCTGCGCTGCGTGGCGGCTCCGGACGGGGCCGCCGCCGGCGAGCTCGGCGACCTGCTCGCGTGGCTGCGGGCCCCCGGCTCGCTCGCGCATCCCGAGCTCGCCGATCGGCTCGAGCTCAGCGCGAGGCGGGCCGGCGCGCTCGGCGCGGAGCGCGCGAGGGAGCTGTGGGAGGAGCGCAACTGGCGGCTCGAGACGATCGACCGCCTCGCCGCCGCCCAGCAGCGCGGCGCGGCCAGCCTGCTCGAGGCCGCCGCGCGCGAGCTCTACTGGCTGTTCTGCGCGCCGCGGCGAGCCGAGGCGCGGGTGCTCGCGCGCGACGAACGCCAGGAGGCCGGCGCGCTCGCGGCGGGCAGGCGCGCGCTGGCCGAGCTGCGGGAGCTCGCGAAGATCGACCGGGAGCTCGCGCCCTCGACGGCCGCGGAGCTCGCGCTGGCGCTCGAGCAGGTCGATCTCGACGGCGGGCGGACGGGCAGCGTGGGGACCATCGGCGCTGTCGCCGTGCTCGACCCGCTCGCGCTGCGCGCGCGACGCGTGCGCGCGCTGTTCGTGTGCGGGCTGCAGGAGGGTGTGTTCCCGGCGCCCGCCCGCCCGGGGACGCTGCTCGCCGACGATGAGCGCCGGCGCCTCGGCGAAGTCGCCGGCCTGCCGCTCGAGCAGGCAAAGGATGCGCTCGCGGCCGAGCGCTACCTCTTCTACGCCGCCCTCTCCCGCCCCGAGGAGCAGCTGATCCTCAGCTGGCACGTCGCCGACGACGACGGCGACGCGTGCTCGAGGTCGCTGTTCGTCGACGACCTCTGCGACCTGTTCGAGGAGGACCTGTCCGAGAGCGCCCGGCGCCGGCCGCTGGGGGCCGTCGACGGGCTCGCGGAGATCGGCGAGATGCTCGGCGCGGACGGGGGCGAGGAGCCGCTGCGCGACGAGCTCCTCCTCGAGCGCCTGCGGACGCACGTCTGGTCGGCGTCCTCGATCGAGAGGTGGGTCGGATGCCCGGTGGCGTGGTTCGTGGAGCGCATGCTTCACCCCCGCGCGTTCGACCCCGACCCGGAGCCGCTCGCGCGCGGCGGTCTGGCCCACGCCGCACTGAAGGACACGCTCGAGGCCCTGCGCCGCGACACGGGCTCGGCGCGCCTGACGGCGGCGACGCTGCCGCGCGCACGCGAACTGCTCGCCCGAGCGCTCGCCGAGAACGAGCCGAGCCACCCGCTGTCGGTCGTCCCCGCGCGGCGCACGGCGGTCCGGCGGCGGCTACACGTCGACCTCGAGCGCTACCTCGCGCACGCCGCGCAGCAGGACAGTCCGCTCGAGCCGCTCGAGCTCGAGCTCGGGTTCGGGATCGGCGCGGACGACGACCGCGGCGAGCCGAGCACGCTGCCCGCGTTCGAGCTCCCCGGCGGGATGAAGCTGCGCGGCCGGATCGACCGGGTCGACGTCAGCGAGGCCGGCGACGCGGTCGTCTACGACTACAAGGCGAGCAAGGCACCCGCGGCCGCCAAGTGGATCAAGGACGGAAGCCTGCAGGTGGCGCTCTACATGCGCGCCGTCGAGCAGCTGCTGGGCCTGCCGGTCGCGGGTGGCTTCTACCAGCCGCTCTCCGGCGACGAGCTCCGCGCGCGCGGCGTGCTCGACCGCGACAGCGAGCTCGAGCTCGACATCGTGAGGACCGACGTGTGCGACCACGCGGAGGTTCGCGAGCTTCTCGACGAAGCCGTCGAGGCGGCGGGCGCAGCGGCGCTCGAGGCGGGTCGCGGTCAGCTCGAGCCTCGAGCGCGGACGTGCGCGTTCAGGGGGGGTTGCCAGTACCCGACGATCTGCCGGAGCGAGGGGTGAGCGCGGCGGGCGCTGGCCCTTACGAGGTCCAGACGCTTCCCGGCATGGAGCGCGACGCGGCGAGGCCCGCGGCGGCAAAGGAGCTGACGGGCGCGCAGCGGGAGGCGGTCAGGCGCCGCTCCGAGCCGCTGCTCGTCTCCGCCGCAGCCGGCAGCGGCAAGACCTCGGTGCTCGTCGAGCGCTTCGTCGGAGCGGTCCGCCAGGACGGTGTGTCGCCCAGCCGGATCCTCGCGATCACGTTCACCGAGCGGGCGGCGGGCGAGCTGCGCGAGCGCGTCCGCCGGCGGCTGCTCGAGCTCGGCGACCGCGACGCGGCACGCGACACCGAGGCTGCGCTCGCGGGGACCTTCCACGGCTTCTGCGCGCGACTGCTGCGGACACATCCGCTGGCCGCGGGGCTGGACCCGGATTTCACGATCCTCGACGAAGGGCTCGCCGGACGGCTCCGCGAGCTCGCCTTCGAGAGCGCCGTGCGCGGCTTCGTGGAAGGCGAGCGCGGCGAGGCGGTCGACCTGCTCGCCGCCTACGGCGTCGATCGCGTGCGCTCGATGATCGTGCAGGTGCATGCCGAGCTGCGCAGCCGCGGGCAGCGCCGGCCACGCCTGCCCGCCGCGGCGCCGGGCGAGCACGCGGATGGCGTGGCGACCGACGCCGCGCGGGCTTGCGCGCTGCTCGACGAGCTGCTCGAGCGCTTCGGGACCGCCTACGAGGAGCTCAAGCGCGGCCGGGCGAAGGTCGATTTCGACGACCTCGAGCTCGTGGCCGCGGAGCTGCTGCGCGAGCGCGAGGACATTCGCGCGGCCTGGTCGGAGCGCTTCGAGTTGCTGATGGTCGACGAGTTCCAGGACACCAATCCCCGCCAGCTCGCGATTCTGATGGCGCTCGACCGCGGCAACCTGTTCACGGTCGGCGACGAGCTCCAGTCGATCTACGGCTTCAGGCACGCCGACGTGAGCCTGTTCCGCTCGCGCCGCGCGCGGCTCGAGCAGCAGGGCGCGTGCATCGCGCTGACGCGCAACTTCCGCAGCCGCGAGCCGCTGCTCGACGCCGTCAACGCGGTGTTCTCAGACCGCTTCGCAGGCTACGCGCCGCTGCTGGCCGCCGAGGGCGGCGCCGAGGAGAGCGCAGATCCCCGGGTCGAGCTGCTGCTGACGAGCACCGCGGGCTGGGAGCTCGACGAGGAGCTCGGCGCCGCGATCGCAGCGGGGCTGCCCCACTCGCAGCGCTGGCGCCAGGCGGAGGCGCGGATGCTCGCGCAGCGCGTCTGGGAGCTCGTCGATCGGGGCGAGACGCGAGCGGGGGACGTGGCGGTGCTCGTCCGCGCCTCGGGCGATCTCGAGGTCTTCGAGCGCGCGCTCCAGCTCCTCGGGCTGAGGACGCTCGCGGCGGTCGGCACGTTCTGGGGCCACCAGCAGATCGGCGACCTCGTGAGCTACCTCCGCGCGCTCGCGAATCCGCTCGACGAGGAGGCACTCTACGGCGTGCTCGCCTCACCGCTCGGCGGCTGCTCCAGAGATGGCCTGGCGCTGCTGGCGGACGCCGCTCGCGAGTCCGGTCGCGGTGCGTGGGCGGCGGCGCTCGACGCAGGCGTAGAGGGGGAACTCGCGGCGCGGCTGACCGAGAGGGATCGCGCGGCGCTGGGCAGCCTTTGCGAACGCCTGGCCGCGGAGCGCGCCGGCGCGCCGCAGCGGACGATCTCGGAGCTGATCGTGCGCGCGGTCGAGCAGGGTGGCTACCGGGAGCACGTGCTGGCGCTCGAGTGGGGCGAGCGCCGGCTCGCCAACGTGCACAAGCTGCTGCGCCTGGCACGTCGCTTCGAAGCCGAGCAGGGACGCGACCTGCGCGGCTTCCTCGACCAGGTCGAATACCTCCGCGAGGCGATCCGCGTCGAGCCCGACGCGCCCGTTGAGGGCGTCGAGCCCGACGCCGTGCGGCTGATGACAGTCCACGCGGCGAAGGGCCTCGAGTTCCCCGTCGTGTGTCTCGCGGACCTCGGCCGCCAGCCGCGGACCCAGACCCCGGACCTGCTCGTGCAGGGGCAGCGCATCGGGATCCGCCTCGCGCGCCTCGACGGCGAAAAGTCGCGGCCGGCGCTCGACTACGAGGAGCTCTGCCGCGAGCGCCAGGAACGCGAAGCGCAGGAGGAGGACCGGATCCTCTACGTGGCGATGACGCGGGCACGTGAGCGCCTGCTGTTGAGCGGGGCGATCGACTTCGAGCGCTGGCCGCGCTCGCAGCAGGCGCCCACGCCGATCTCCTGGCTCGCACCGGCGCTCCACGAGGAGCTCCCGATGCTCGTCCAGCAGACGCACGAGCCCGTCCTCGACCTCGCCGTGGCGCCGGGTGCGCCGCCGACCGTGCGCTGCCGGCTGAACACGCCCGCCAACGTCGGCGAGGTCCTGCGCGTGGACGTCGTCCAGCCCGCCGTCGCGCCGGCCGCGGCGACCGCGGCGACCGTGACGGCGACGGCGGCGGAGGCAGAGGCGTCCGCTGCGGCCAGGGGCGTGGGTGACGGGGTGACGCGGCCGGGCTCCTCGGTAGCGAGCGCGCCGGTGGGCGTGGAGGGACCCGGCACCCGTGAGGATCTGCGCGGGGAGGGCGAGCCGCTCCCGAGCCTCAGCTACACGGCCCTCAGCGAGCTCGAGCGTTGCGGCTACCGCTACTACCTCGAACGTGTGCTTGGGCTCGCCGAGGACAGGGCCGCCGCGCGCGGGACGGCGCCGGGCGAGTGGATGGACGCGCGGGCACGCGGAACGCTCGCTCACCGCCTGATGGAGTTGCTCGACTTCGTACGGCCACGGCCGCCCGGACCGGAGGATGTCGCAGCGACGGCCCGCGAGCTCGGCATCGCAGCCGGCGTCGCGGACTGCGCCGAGATCGCGGCGCTGATCGCCGCGGCGAGCCGGGCGGCAACCGCCGTGCGGGTGGCGCAGGCCGGCGCCATCCGCCGCGAGCACCCGTTCGCGTTCGCGCTTGCGCCATCGGAGCCTCTGATCACGGGAGTGATCGACCTGCTGGCGGTCGAGGCCGACGGAGGTCATCTGGTGCTCGACTACAAGAGCGACCGGGTCGCGCCGGGCGAGCAGCTCGACGTGCTCGTCGAGCACGAGTACGCGATCCAGCGGCTGCTGTACGCGCTCGCGGTCCTGCGCGAGGGGGCCGTGGCGGTCGAGATCGTCCACTGGTTCCTCGAGCGCCCGGCCGAGCCCGTGGCGGTCCGCTATACGGCCGGCGAGCGCCTGGAGCTCGAGCAGCAGCTCGCCGACAGGCTGGCGGCTGCGCGCGAGGATCCCTTCGAGGTCACCCACCGTCCCCACCGGGCGCTCTGCCTGACCTGCCCCGGCAGGGTTGGGCTGTGCTCGTGGGGAGAGGCGCAGACGCTGCGCGAGCGGCCGGACGAGCTCGCGGCGGCGCCCACGAGCGGCTGAAAACCCTCCGTACACCGGCCCCGGAACGGCTCGCGGCGGTCCTTTACATTCGTCGTCGCGGCCAGTTTGCGGGCGCTTCTCGCTGCTACGCTTTCTGGCTCCGCCTCAGGTGCCCACCTGCCCGCGCCACGGGGGATGCACCGCCCCACGGGAGCACTTCCATGACCTCGCACACCCAGCAGCCGCCAGAGGCCGTCGGCCTTTACGACCCCAGCTTCGAGCACGACGCGTGCGGCGTGGGCATGGTCGCGCGGCTCGACAACCGTCCCACGCACGAGGTCGTGCGGCGGGCGTTGACGGCGCTCGAGAACCTGGAGCACCGCGGTGCTACGGGAGCCGATCCCTGTACCGGCGACGGCGCCGGGATCCTGATGCAGATGCCCGACGAGCTGCTGCGCGCGGTCGCCGGCTTCGAGCTTCCGCCGGCCGGCCGCTACGGCGTGCTGATGTGCTTCCTGCCGACCGACGCGCAAGCCCGTGCGAGGCTCGAGGGCCTGCTCGAGCGCACCGTCCGCGAGCAGGGCCAGGAGCTGCTCGGCTGGCGCGACGTCCCGGTCGACGAGACGCAGACCGGTGAAGTCGCCGCCGCCTGCCGGCCGGCGATCCGCCAGCTGTTCGTCGGGGCGGGGCCGGCGCAGCAGCAGGACCAGGACGCGTTCGAGCGCAAGCTCTACGTGATCCGTCGCGTCTGCGAGCTGAACGCCCAGGAGCCGGGCCTCTACGTGACCTCGAGCTCCTCGCGGACGCTCAACTACAAGGGCATGCTGATCAGCTACCAGCTCGCTCCCTTCTACGCCGACCTGCGCGACGAGCGCTGCAAGAGCGCGCTGGCGCTCGTGCACTCGCGGTTCTCGACGAACACCTTCCCGAGCTGGGAGCTGGCGCACCCCTATCGCGTGATCTGCCACAACGGCGAGATCAACACCGTGATGGGCAACGTCAACTGGATGCGCGCCCGCGAGAGCGAGCTGCGCAGCGAGCTGTTCGGAGAGGACCTGGAGAAGATCCTGCCGGTGGTGAGCCCGGGCAACTCCGACTCGGCGACCTTCGACAACGTGCTCGAGTTGCTGCTGCTCGCCGGCCGCTCGCTGCCGCACGCGGCGATGATGATGATCCCCGAGGCCTACCGCGACCGGGACGACCTGCCTGAGCATCTGAAGGGCTTCTACGCGTACCACTCCTGCCTGATGGAGCCCTGGGACGGACCCGCGTCGGTGGCGTTCACCGACGGGCGGGTCGTCGGCGCGACGCTCGACCGCAACGGCCTGCGTCCCGGACGCTGGGTCGAGACGACCGACGGGCACGTGGTGCTCGGCTCGGAGTCGGGGCTGCTCGACATCCCGCCGGCGGAGGTGGCCCGTCTCGGCCGCCTGCAGCCCGGCAAGCTGTTCCTCGTCGACCTCGAGCGCGGGCGGATCGTCGAGGACGAGGAGGTCAAGAGGGAGGTCTCGACGCGCCGGCCCTACGGCGAGTGGTACGCGCGTAACGCGGTCCCCTTCTCGCGGCTTCCGCCGTCCGAGCAGGTGACGATCTCCAACCAGCCGCTGCGCCTGCGCCAGCGTGCCTTCGGCTACACGCAGGAGGACCTGCGGGTGCTGCTCGGGCCGATGGCCGAGGAGGGCGCCGAGCCGGTTGGCTCGATGGGCAACGACCTCGCGCTGGCGGTTCTCTCCGAGCAGGCGCCGCCGCTGTTCTCCTACTTCAAGCAGCTCTTCGCGCAGGTGACGAACCCGCCGATCGACCCGATCCGCGAGGAAATCGTGATGAGCCTCGCGACGAGCCTTGGCAACGAGCGCAACCTGTTCGACGAGACGCCCGAGCACGCGCACAAGCTCCTGCTCGATCAGCCGATCCTGCTCAACCGCGAGCTCGAGACGCTGCGCCACGTCGACCACGACGTCTACAAAGCCGAGACGATCGACATCACCTGGCCCGTCGAGGAGGGTGCCGCCGGGATGGAGAAGGCGCTCCAGCGGATCTGCCGCCGCGCGCGCGAGGCGATCGCGGAGGACGTCAACATCATCATCCTCTCCGACCGCCTGGTCGGGCCGAGCCGCGCTCCGATCCCGTCGCTGCTCGCGGTCGCAGCCGTCCACCACCACCTGGTGCTCGAGCACACGCGCCTGAAGGCGGGGATCATCCTCGAGTCGGGCGAGCCGCGCGAGGTCCACCACTTCGCCACGCTGATCGGCTACGGCGCAAGTGCGATCAACCCGTACGTAGTGCTCGAGACGCTCGACGAGCTGGTCTCCGAAGGCCGCATCGTCAGCTCCGCCGCCGACGGCCGGCAGCTGCCGCCGAGCCCCGAACAGCTCGAGGAGCGCCTCGAGAGCGCGGCTCAGAACTTCGTCAAGGCGATCGGCAAAGGGCTGCTCAAGACGATCTCGAAGATGGGCATCTCCACGATCCAGTCCTACCGCGGCGCGCAGATCTTCGAGGCGGTCGGGCTCGAGAAGGACGTGATCGACAGGCACTTCACCGGCACCGCGTCGCGAATCGGCGGCGTCGGGCTCGAGGTGCTCGCGACCGAGGCGCTCGAGCGCCACGCGCGCGCCTATCCGGCCGCGCGCGACGAGCTGCTGCCCGTCGGCGGCATCTACGCGTGGAGGCGCGACGGCGAGCACCACATGTGGAACCCCGAGACGATCGCGCTCGTCCAGCACGCCGTTCGCGCCGCCAACGGCGACGTGGGCGCGGCGCTGAACGGCAACGGCGAGGCCCACAGGGTCGTGCGCGAGAGCCCCGCATTCGAGAAGTACCGCGAGTACGCCCGCAAGGTCAACGAGGAGGCGGCCCGCCAGGCAACGCTGCGCGGCCTGCTGGAGATCGGCGCCGCGCGGCGCGAGGCGATCCCGCTCGAGGACGTCGAGCCCGCCAGCGAGATCGTGCGGCGCTTCTGCACCGGGGCGATGAGCCTCGGCTCGATCTCGCGCGAGGCGCACGAGACGCTCGCGATCGCGATGAACCGGCTCGGTGGGCGCTCGAACACGGGGGAGGGCGGCGAGGACCCCTCGCGCTACGTCGCCGACGCCAACGGCGACAGGCGCCGCTCAGCGATCAAGCAGGTCGCCTCGGGTCGCTTCGGCGTGACGATCCACTACCTCGTCAACTCCGACGAGTTGCAGATCAAGATGGCGCAGGGAGCCAAGCCGGGCGAGGGCGGCCAGCTGCCCGGTCACAAGGTCGACTCCTACATCGGCTCGATCCGCCACACGACCCCGGGCGTCGGGCTGATCTCGCCGCCGCCCCACCACGACATCTACTCGATCGAGGACCTCAAGCAGCTGATCTACGACCTGCGCTGCTCGAACCCGCCGACCGAGGATCACACCGGCGCACAGGTGTCGGTCAAGCTCGTCGCCGAGGTCGGCGTGGGCACGGTCGCCGCCGGTGTCTCGAAGGCCAACGCCGATCGCGTGCTGATCTCCGGGCACGACGGCGGGACCGGCGCCTCGCCGTTGTCCTCGATCCAGGCGGCAGGCGTGCCGTGGGAGATCGGCCTCGCCGAGACCCAGCAGACGCTGCTGCTCAACAACCTGCGCTCGCGGATCACAGTGCAGACGGACGGTCAGCTGAAGACGGGCCGCGACGTGGTGATCGCCGCGCTGCTCGGGGCCGACGAGATGGGCTTCTCGACCGCGCCGCTGATCGCCACGGGCTGCATCATGATGCGCGCCTGCCACCTGAACACATGCCCCGTGGGCATCGCCACGCAGGACCCGGAGCTGCGCAAGCGCTTCAAGGGCACGCCCGAGCACGTCGTCAACTTCTTCTTCTTCGTCGCGGAGGAGGTGCGCGAGATCCTCGCGTCGCTCGGCTTGCGCTCGCTCGACGAGGCGATCGGCCGCGTCGACCTGCTCGAGGTCGGCCCGGCGGTCGACCACTGGAAGGCGCGCGGGGTCGACCTCACGCACCTGCTCACCCACATCGAGCTGCCCGAAGGAGCGCCGCGCCACCGCGTCGAACCGCCTCCCGCCGTGCTCGAGGACGCGCTCGACTGGCAGATCGTGGCGAGCGCGCGGCCCGCGCTCGAGCGCCGCGATCGGGTGAGCTTCTCGCTTCCGATCCGCAACCGCAACCGCTGCGTCGGCGGGATCCTCTCGGCGCACGTGGCACGAGCTCACGGCGCCGAGGGCCTGCCCGAGGACTCGGTCGTCGTCGATTTCGAGGGCTCGGCCGGCCAGAGCTTCGGCGGCTGGCTCGCGCCCGGGGTGGCCTTCACGCTGCGCGGCGACGCTCAGGACTACGCCGGCAAGGGGCTCTCGGGAGGCGTGTTCGCGATCCGCCCGCGCGACGGCATGGGCGAGCACTTCAAGGCCGAGGAGAACGTGATCGTCGGCAACACGGTGCTGTACGGCGCCACCGGCGGAAAGGCCTTCTTCCGGGGTCTCGCCGGAGAGCGCTTCGCCGTCCGCAACTCGGGCGCGTGGACGGTCGTCGAGGGCGTCGGCGACCACTGCTGCGAGTACATGACCGGCGGGCGGGTCGTCGTGCTGGGGCCTACCGGACGCAACTTCGCCGCGGGCATGAGCGGCGGCGTCGCCTACGTGCTCGACGAGGACGGCGGCTTCCACAAGCGCTGCAACATGGGCATGGTCGGCTTCGACGAGCTCGGCGAAGCGGACGCGATCGAGCTCCGCGCGATGGTCGAAGAGCACCTGCGGCGCACCGACTCGCCGGTCGCGGCGCGGGTTCTCGGCGAATGGGACGCGCTGCTCGCGAAGGGCGCCTTCGTGAAGGTCATGCCACACGACTACAAGCGCGTGCTCCGAGAGCTCGCCGAGGAAGAGGCACGGGCCGCGGTCGCTGCGGAAAACGGGAACCTGTCGGCTCGCCGGCCGCTCGACGCGGTCGGTGAGGCGGGCGCTTGATGGGCAAGCTCGGCGGCTTCCTGCAGATCGAGCGGCACGGAGTCCCACAGCGGGACCCGGCCGAGCGCGCGCGCGACTACCGCGAGTTCCTGCTCCAGCGGCCGGTCGAGGAGCTGCGCCAGCAGGGCGCGCGGTGCATGGACTGCGGCGTGCCGTTCTGCCACAACGGCTGCCCGCTCGGCAACCTGATCCCGGACTGGAACGACCTCGTCTACCGCGATCGCTTCGAGGACGCGATCAGGCAGCTGCACGCGACAAACAACTTCCCCGAGTTCACCGGCCGGCTGTGCCCGGCGCCGTGCGAGGCCGCCTGCGTGCTCGAGATCCGCGAAGGCGACGCGGTCACGATCAAACAGATCGAGAACTCGATCATCAACCGCGCCTGGGAGGAGGGCTGGGTCGTCCCCGAGCCACCCAGGCGCGAGACGGGAAGCAGCGTCGCCGTCGTCGGCTCCGGGCCCGCGGGCATGGCGGCGGCGCAGCAGCTTCGCCGCGCGGGCCATCGCGTGACGCTGTTCGAGCGCGACGAGGCGATCGGCGGCCTCGTGCGCTTCGGGGTGCCGGACTTCAAGATCGAGAAGGCGCTCGTCGAGCGGCGCGCCCAGCAGATGCTCGCCGAGGGCGTCGAGTTGCGCTGCGGCGTCGAGGTCGGAAGCGACGTCGGCGTCGAGGAGCTGCGCGAGCGTTTCGACGCGGTCGTGCTCGCGACGGGCTCGCGCGTGCCGCGCGACCTTCCCGTCCCCGGTCGGGAGCTCGACGGGGTGCACTTCGCGATGGACTACCTCTACCAGCGAAACCGCTGGGTGGCGCGCGAGGTCGGACCAGAGCCGCGCGTCGCCCAGCCGCCGGTCGAGCACGAGATCAGCGCGCGCGGCAAGCACGTCGTTGTGATCGGGGGCGGCGACACGGGGGCCGACTGCGTCGGCAACGCGATCCGCGAGGGCGCGCGCTCGATCACCCAGCTCGAGCTTCTCGCAGAGCCGCCGCCGCAGCGCCCCGACGAGCTCACCCCGTGGCCGGAGTGGCCGCTGAAGTACAGGCTCAGCTATGCGATGCAGGAGGCGCAGACGGCCGGCGTCGGCGAGCAGGACTACTCGGTCACGACGACGCGCTTCGGCGACGACGGCAACGGCAGGGTCGCCGCGCTGCACATCTCCGAGGCCGAGGCGAGTCCGCCGTTCGCCCCGGTGCCCGGCAGCGAGCAGGAGCTGCCGGCGCAGCTCGTGCTGCTGGCGATGGGCTTCCTGCACCCCGAGCAGGAGCTGCTCGAGCAGCTCGGCGTCGAGAAGGACGGGCGCGGGAACGTCAAGGCGGTGAAGCCGTACACGACCTCCGTGGAGGGCGTGTTCGCCGCGGGCGACGCGCGCCGCGGGCAGTCGCTGATCGTGTGGGCGATCAACGAGGGGCGCCAGTGCGCGCGCATGGTCGACCGCTACCTCGCCGACCGCGCGGCCGGGAACGACGGGTTCTCGGCGGCGGCGGTCGAGGACGCGGGCCTCGCGGGCCACGCGGACGCCGACGAAGGGCCCGAGGGGCCGCCCTCGCACGCCGGTCCGGGGATCGTCGCCGGATAGCTAGGCTTGCTGCTCGTGGCCGCGCAACCGGACAACGGGCATCTCATCGCACCCGAGCCGGCGCGGGCGTGCATCATCGGCGCCGGCTCATCCGGGATCGCCGCGGCGAAGGCGCTGCACGAGCGGGGCATCTCGTTTGACTGCTTCGAGAAGAGCGATCGCGTCGGCGGGAACTGGGTGTTCGGCAACAAGAACGGGATGTCGGCGGCGTACCGGGACCTGTTCATCAACACCTCGCGGCCGCGCATGGAGTTCACCGACTACCCGATGCCCGAGTCCTATCCCGACTTCCCGCACCACACACACATCGCCGCCTACTTCGACCGCTACGTCGATCACTTCGGCTTTCGCGAGAAGATCACCTTCGAGACCGGCGTGCAGCGCGCGACGCGCGACGCCGACGGCGCGTGGAGCGTCGAGCTCGACAGCGGCGAGCTGCGCCGCTACGACGCGCTGCTCGTCGCGAACGGCCACCACTGGAACCCTCGCTGGCCCGAACCCGCGTTCGAGGGCTCCGACGGCTTCGCCGGCGAGCAGCTGCACGCGCACTCCTATCGCGACAACTCGATCTTCGCCGGCAAGCGCGCCGTGATCCTCGGAATGGGCAACTCGGCGATGGACATCGCGGTCGAGGCCTCCTATGTCGCCGAGCGGACATACCTCGCCGCGCGCCAGGGGGTGTGGATCGTGCCGAAGTACATCTTCGGCAAACCGGTCGACCAGATGCGCAACGACCCGCGCGTGCCCTTCAAGATCCGCCAGCGGCTGACGCAGGCGCTGATCCGCAGCTATGCGGGTCCGCCCGAGCGCTACGGCCTGCCGAAGCCCAACCATCGCTTCGGGGAGGCCCATCCGACGGTCTCCGGGCGAATCCTCGACCGCATCCAGCACGGGACGATCACGCCCAAGCCGAACATCGCCTCCCTCGACCGCGACAAGATCAGGTTTGCCGACGGCAGCGAGGTCGAGGCCGATGTCGTCGTCTACTGCACCGGCTACAAGATCACCTTCCCGTTCTTCGAGGAGGACTTCATCTCGGCGCCCGACAACCGCATCGAGCTGTTCCGGCGCGTCTTTCACCCCGACGTGCCGAACGTCTTCTTCATCGGCCTGCTGCAGCCGCTCGGCGCGATCATGCCGCTCGCCGAGGCGCAGGGGGCGTGGGTCGGCGACTACCTGCTCGGCGACTACGCGCCGCCGGATGCAACCCGCATGCGCGCCGACATCCGGGCGGACCAGAGCGCGATGCGGGCACGGTACGTGGCCTCGAAGCGGCACACGATCCAGGTCGACTTCGACGACTACCTCCACGCGCTCACCAAGGAGCGCCGCGAGGGCGCCGAGCGGGCGCGCGCGAAAGGCTTCCTCCCACCGCCGCAATGCCGACCTTCTGCCGTCACAACCGCTTCATAGAGCGCTGCCCAATCTGCAGCAAGACGCTGCCTGGGTATTCCTCGGAGACGGCGGCGGGCCGCCGCTCGGGCTCGGGCGGCGCCGCGCGTCGCGCTCCCGCGGGCGAGCGCTCGGCCGCACGCAGGGGGCCGCGCGGCGAGGGGATGCGCGTACGCCGCGAGGGCCGCGCCGAGCAGGACGGCTACAGCTCGGGGCTGATCCCCGGCGTGCACGCCTCCGCCGACGCGCGGCGCCTCGCCGACGAGCTCGCCTTCGCCAGCGCACGGCTGCGGGGCCTCGCCGAGGAGCCGCCCGGCCTCTATGGCGAGCTCGCCGCGCTCGCATCGGAGGATCTCGAGCGGGCGACCTGGATCGCCTTCCTTCTCGCCTACCTCTCACCCACGCAGGAGGAGGATCCCTTCGCCGGCATCCGCCTCGCCCTCGCCCGCGGCTCGGGGGAGGAGCATCTCGAGGGCGAGCTCCCGGACCTCACGGGCGTGCCACTCGGCCCGCGAACGTCGCACGATCCGGCACGTGGCTCGGAGACGCTCGTCGCGTACCGCCAGTGGGTCCAGCGCTCGTCCGCGGGCGGTGGGCAGGCAGCTGCCCTGTCGGGCGACCCGAGCTGGAGTCCCGAGCGGCGCTTTGAGCGAACCTTCGAGCGCCTCGCGCTGCCGGGCCTCGGCCGCGTCGGACGCTACGAACTGCTCGTCACGCTCGGTGCGCTCGGCCTGTTTGAGCTGCGCCCCGGCTCGCTGCGCCTCGCAGGCGGCGCGGGGCTGTCCGCGGGCGACGCGACCGCGCTCGCCGCCAAGCGGGTGTTCGCGATCGGCGACCCGCTGCTGCTCGAGCGCCGCGCAGCCGCGCTCGCCGCGGCGGCCGCGCTGCCGATCGAGACGCTCGACCTCGCCCTCGCCAACTGGGCGGCTCCCGAGAGGGCAACCGTCGGGTTCCCCGCGGAGATCGCCGATCACGGCGCGCTCGAGCGCGCAGGCGCAGCGCTCGGCCTGTGAGCGCGTGGGCGGATGGGCGCCTGCGCGCGTCCGGGTCGTTCGCGTCCGGGTAGTCCGGGTAGTCCGGGGAGGCTCGCGTCGCAAGCCGCGGCGCGAAAGTGCCGTCCACACGGGGGCCTACAGTCACGTTGTCAGCTGTTCCTCGTCCCACGGGAGTCGCCGATGCCACTGTGCTTCATCCAACCCCAAGATGCCATCCGCGTCATCGCTGAGTCAGTCGGTCGCGAGGCCCGCCGGCAGCTCGTCGGCGAGGTCGTGCGTGCCTGGGTGGATGACATACCCGACCAGGAGCTCTCGGTCCACTACGCGAAGGCGATAGCCGATCTCGACCAGGACGACCTGCACCTGCTCGCCGCCTGGCATGCCTCGCTCGAGGTGGGACAGCCGATCCCCAACACCGATTTCCTCGTGCGCGTCTTTCCAAGCCTCGGCGACAACCGCCGCGAGGCGCTCAAGATCGCAGCCGGCTTCCGCGGCGAGGAAGCCTTCCAAGCCGGCGTCGCCGAGGAGCAGGCGCTCGACACCGTGCTTCCCCGCCTCTCCGACGAGCGCGCGATCGAGCTGGCGAATGAGTGTGTGCAGTTGTATATGTGGGACCGCCTGGGCTCCGACAACTAGCGGGCCACATGGCGGCGCGATGCGGCGTCCTCGGGTGCTCGCGTGCGAAGCACGCCACGCACCCTGCGTCCTTGCCTCGCTTGCCCTGTGACCCGCTAGGGGCCGGCTGGCCACATGGCGGCGCGATGCGGCGTCCTCGGGTGCTCGCGTGCGAAGCACGCCACGCACCCTGCGTCCTTGCCTCGCTTGCCCTGTGACCCGCTAGGGGCCGGCTGCTTAGCGGGCCACATGGCGGCGCGATGCGGCCTCCTCGGTCGGTCGAAGTGCATTGCCGGGAGCTCGAGATCCGCGGCGGCATAATCCGCTGCGATGTCCCAGGAGAACGTCGAGGTGATCCGCCAGGTGTTCGAGGTCTTCAACAGCGAAGACATCGAGCAGATCGTCGCGCTCACGGATGCTGAGCTGGTCGTGGAGATCCCGTCGGAGGTCTCGGCCGAGCCCGACACGTATCACGGCGCAGAGGGGATCCGGCGCTACTTCAGCTCCTTTCAGGACGCGATGGAGGAGATCCGCTTCAAGCCCGAGAAGCTGTGGGATGCGGGGGACTCGGTCGTCGTCGCGCTGCTGCTCACGGCGAAGGGGAGGCGCACGGCGATCCCCGTCGAGCAGCGCACCGCCGGGATATGGACGGTGCGCGAGGGCAAGATCGTCCGCGTCCGTGCCTTCGCGTCACCCGTGGAAGCCCTGCGCGCGGCGGGCGTCTCGGAGTGAGTTGGGCACCCGGCTAGACTTGCGGCATGAGCGAGGCTGAATCGACGCCCACCGAAGACGATGTGATGGACGCGCTCTCGAACGTGATCGACCCCGAGCTGGGGCTCGACTTCGTGGAGCTCGGACTGATCTACGGTGTGGAGGTTGACGAGGGCGCGGTGAAGGTCACGTTCACGCTCACCACGCCGGGCTGCCCGATCGGGCCACAGGTCACGGAGCAGATCGAGGAATTCGTCGGTGAACTCGAGGGCGTCAAGAGCGTCGAGTCCGAGATGGTCTTCACCCCCGCATGGTCCCCGGAGAAGATGACCGAGGACGCGAAGTTCGCGCTCGGGTTCTGAGCGCGAGTAGACACCGCGGCATCGCCCACGTTCAGCCGCCGTCGAGGGAGCGAAAGAAGGCGAGCATCGTCTCGACGGCAGGGCTGCGGCGGTCGTTGCGCCCGACGAGTACGACATCAGAAGGCTCGGCGTCCTCGAGTGGGATCGTCACGACACGCGTCTGCAGACCGGTGAGGAGGGCTCCCACGACGGCCGGGGCTGTCGTGATGGCGGTGCTGAGGGCGAGCGCGGCGAGCACCTCCTGCGCGTTGGACACCTCGTCGTTGGTGACGCGTCGAGGTGGCGCGCCACGATGGTCATCGAGGCTCCAGAACCCTGCCCACTCGCGATCGGTCGAAGGGTCGAAGCCAATGAACGTCTCATCGAGAACGTCTGCGACCTTCAGCCCGTCGCGCCCTGCCAGCGGATGATCCTTCGCTGTGAGCACCACCCGGGGCTCGCGACTGAACGGGCGCGACCACACGTCTGGATCGGCAGCTGGGCGGTGACCGGCCGCGACGTCGACCCCCGAGAGCCAGGAGCGCGTGGGAGTGAACGGGAACGGCAGCTCTCGATAGTGGATTTCGATCTCGGGATGCGCTTCTACCAACCGTTTGAGCGGGCCTGGGCTGTGGAGGCCGGGGGGCGCCCCCACGAACCCCAACTCGAGTCGCTTCGCCTGGCCTCGTGCGAGCATTCGGGCGGTCTCGACGGCCTCGGCGTCGGCGGCCAGGGCAACCCGTGCCTTTTCCAGGAACACCTCACCGGCTGGCGTGAGCGTGACACCACGAGCGTGGCGCTTCAGCAGCTCGACGCCGACGTCGGACTCGAGCTGGGCGATCGCGTGCGACAGCGCGGGCTGGGCGATGTAAAGCTTTTCCGCGGCGCGGGTGATCTGTCCCTCTTCCGTGACCATGACGAAGTACCGCAGGTGGTTCGGCCTGAACTCCATCGGAGTCTCGCCGGGCCGGTCGGAGGGCGGGGGCTCCCCAGACATCGTCCCGCAAGTATCCCGCAGGCAGATCGGGGCACGCAGGGCTTTGAGTCCGTCTCGGGGATTTTGCGAAGCGCGCCTCGGAGGGCGTCAGCCATTCAGTCCGACGGCCTCGAGCGCCTGCTGCTCGGAGTGGAACATCCGCCAGCGGGTGATCTTGCCATGCCTCACCGTGAAGAGGAATGTGACGTCGGCCTCGATCGGTGCGCCGCTGCCCTTGCCGAGGCCTCGCTGGAAGGCGTCGACCAGCACGAGCTCCCCGACGGCCCTTGCGCTTCGGATCTCGATCGACCACTCCTCCCATGTGCCGATCCACTCCGACATGACCTCGGCGACGCCCGCGTGCCCGTAGTAGTCGCGCACGTCCGGCTGATCGGGGAACTGCCGGACCACGACTTCTGGGTCGACGAGCTCGAACATCGCCGGCTGATCGCCGCGGAAGTACGCCGCGATCACCGATCGCACCAGCTCGACGTTGTCCTCCACATCCGCCAGTATCCCGAGTCGTGAGGGCGCGATGGGATTTCTGAGCGGAATCGTCTCGCTGGCGATCGCGCTGCCGGCGGCGAGCGGTGTGGCGCCGAGCGGGCTTGCGTATTCGACGGCCAGCGCGCACGTCCAGCAGCGCCAGCCTGCAGCCGGGTCATGCCACGCGGTCGGCCGCGGTCTCCAGCAGCGGCCCGACCGCCGCTGCACCCCGGGAGCGGTCAACCCGGAGGTGACGCAGGCCACGATCGGCTCGACGATCTGCCGGTCGGGCTGGACGGCGATGGTGCGCCCGCCGGAGAGCGTCACCGGACCGGAGAAGCTCGCCAGCATGGCCGCCTATGGCCTGGGGGCGGATCAGCGCGGCGCCTACGAGTACGACCATCTCGTCGCGCTCGAGCTCGGCGGGGCCGCCAACGATCCCCGCAACCTGTGGCCCGAGCCCGACTACGCCACCCGCTCGGGCTTCTACCTCAATCCGAAGGATCGCTTGGAGGGGAAGCTCAAGCGGATGGTCTGTGCGCGCGAAGTCTCGCTCGCGCAGGCGCAACGAACGATCGCCTCCAACTGGGTCGCTGCCTCCAGCCAGCTCCACATCCCTCTCGGGTGAGGCCCGCCGCCGGCCGCGGGCGCAGGCGGGAGGCTTCGCGTCCCGCGCGCTGAGCGGGCGCCTTCAGGCGGGTGTCGCGGCCGACTCGCGTGCGAGCGAGACGAGGTACGCGAGTTCGCGTGCGATGTCCTCGCCGATCGAGTCGATGTCGGGGAGCGCGTCGAAGTCGCCGAGTAGGCCGAAGTTCATCTGGCCGTTGTAGGACATGATCGCGATCGCCAGCGCGTGGTTCTCGGGCAGGAACGCCACCGGGATCGCCTGCTGCATTTCGCGGCCGAGCACGTAGAGGGGGAACTGCGGGCCGGGGACGTTCGTGACGATCAGGTTGAAGAGCCGTGTGGAGAAGTTCAGCCGCGAGGCCTGCGCCAGGATCGTCGGCGGCGCGAAGTTCTGCGCGCCCGCGATCACCTCTGCCCCGAGCGCCTGCTTGGACTCCTTCAGGCCATCCATCGCTTTCGAGACGAACGACAGGCGCTGGATCGGATCCTCGATGTAGACGGGGAGCGGACCGCGCATCACGACGATGCGGTTGCCCGCAGTGTTGTGCTGGTCCTCGGCCCGCACCGACACGGGCACGAGCGCGCGCAGCTCGACACCCTCGGTGTGCCGTTTGCGCGAGATCAGGAACGAGCGCAGCGCGCCCGTCACGACCGCGAGCACGACATCGTTGACCGTCCCCCCGAACGCGTTCTTGACGGCCTTGAAGTCCTCGAGCTGGGCCGTCACGCCGACGAACCGCCGGTACGGGCCGATCGGCACATTGAGCGGCGTCTCGGGGGCCGGGTTCAGGCCCGCCCACACGATCTCGCCCACGCCCTCCGCCGTCTCGCGCGCGCGGGAGAGCGCGTGGTCGGGGTGCGTGACCGCGTCGATCGCGCGCTCGGCGAGCTCGAGGCCGGCGCGGAACGCGCCGAGCAGGCCCGCCGCGACGAGGTGCGCGGTGCCGGGTTCGGCGTGAGGGTGCCAGGCCCGGTTGGAATGGCTGATAGGAGGCGGATCGGGGGACAGGTCGAACAGCACCGTCGCGAGGTCGATGCCCGCGATGCCGTCGATCAGCGAGTGATGCGTCTTCGTGATCAGCGCGAAGCGGTCGTCCTCGAGGCCCTCGATCAGCCACATCTCCCACAGCGGCTTCGAGCGGTCGAGCTGCTGGGAGAAGATCCGTGCAGTCAGCTCCTGCAGCTGCTCCCAGGTTCCCGGCGAAGGGAGCGCCGTGTGGCGCACGTGGTACTCGAGGTTGAAGCTCGGGTCGTCGATCCACACCGGCCGCCCGCTGTCGAGAGCCGTATAGGCGAGCTTGTGACGGTAGCGCGGCACGAGGTGCAGGCGCGTGCGAATCTGACCCAGGAATTCCTCCATGCTCGGAGGGGGCCCCTCGACGATCGTCACGCCGCCGATGTGCATGTGGGAGACGGGGCCCTCCTGGTGCAGGAAGGAGGCGTCGACCGGCGTCAGCCTGTCCAGGTGCCGTTGGGACATCGGCCGCTAAGCCTACCCTGGCGCCCCCTACAATGGCAACGGTGACGCACACGGTCCAGAAGCTGCTGCTCGCGGCGCCCCGTGGCTACTGCGCCGGCGTCGACCGCGCGGTGCAGACCGTCGAACGCGCCCTCGAAATCCACGGCGCGCCGGTCTACGTGCGCAAGGAGATCGTCCACAACAAGCACGTCGTCGAGCAGCTCAGCGAACGCGGCGCGATCTTCGTCGAAGAGCACACCGAGGTGCCCGAGGGCGCCGTCTGCGTGTTCTCCGCCCACGGCGTCGCGCCAAGCGTCCGCGACGGCGCCGAGCGGCGTCGCCTGCAGACGATCGATGCGACCTGCCCGCTCGTCACGAAGGTCCACCGCGAGGCCTCACGCTTCGCCGCCGAGGGCTACACGATCATCCTCATCGGCCACGACGGCCACGAGGAGGTCGAAGGGACGATGGGCGAGGCTCCCGATCAGATCGTCCTCGTGCAGAACGAGCAGGACGTCGACGAGCTCGAGATCGACGACGAGACGCCGATCGCCTACGTCACGCAGACGACGCTCGCCGTCGATGAAACGACCTCGATCATCGAGCGCCTGCGAGCGCGCTTTCCGCGGGTCGTCGGACCCCGCACCGACGACATCTGCTACGCCACGACCAATCGCCAGTCGGTCGTCAAGCAGATGGCCGGCGACTGCGACCTGATGCTCGTGATCGGCTCTCGCAACTCCTCGAACTCGCAGCGCCTCGTCGAGGTCGCGCGCGAGTGCGGCACCGAAGCGCACCTGATCGACAACGCCGGCGAGGTGCGCGAGGAGTGGCTCGACTCCAAGCGCGTCGTCGGCATCTCCTCCGGTGCGAGCGCACCCGAGAACCTCGTCCAGGATCTCGTGACGTTCTTCCGCGAGCGCGGCGTCCAGGACATCTCCGAGTTCGAAGTGATCCGCGAGGACGTGCGCTTCATGCTGCCCAAGCAGATCCGCGAAGCCGTCGCACCGAGCCGTTCGGAGGGCGTGGCCGGGGCATCCTGAGGCCCGCGCCGGCGCCCACCCTCCGCGGGCGCGAACGCGATCGGCGTGCCCCGCGAGACCGCCCCACGTGATGCGCACGCTGATCGTCTCCGACCTGCATCTCGGGAGCCTCTCGCGCTCGGACCTCCTGCGCCGGCCCGAGATCCGCGCCCAATTGATCGAGGCGCTCGCGGACGTCGACCGCCTCGTCCTGCTCGGCGACGTGCTCGAGCTGAGGCACGGCCCGCTTCGCGACGCCCTCGCCGCGGCACGGCCGTTCTTCGAAGACCTCGGCAGCGCGCTCGCGGGGCGCGAGCTGCTGCTCACGGCGGGCAACCACGACCATGCGCTCGTCGAACCCTGGCTCGCGAGGCGCGGCGAAGAGCGCGAGCCGCCGCCGCTCGAGCTCGAGCAGCTGATCGAGCCGCGCGATGCCTCGCCCGCCATCGAGCGCATCGCCGAGTGGTCGGCGCCGGCCCGCGTGCGCGTCGCCTATCCTGGCGTCTGGGTTCGCCCTGACGTCTACGCGATCCACGGCCATTACCTCGACAGCCACCTGACGGTGCCGACACTCGAGCGGCTCAGCGTCGGGGCGATGAGCCGCCTGCTCGGCCGCCCCCCCGCGAGCTTCGAGAGCGTCGGCGACTACGAGGCGGTCGGCGCCCCGATCTTCGCCTGGAGGGACGCGATCTCGCGCGACACGCGCACCGGCAGCGCGCTCAACGGCCTGGCTACCGTCGCCGCATGGCGAGCTCTCGGAGGGGTCGACGGGGCCTCCGCCGGCGACGACGGCGGCCGGGGTCGGGGCCGGGACCGGGACCGCGGCCGCGGGCGTGGCGCCGGCGCGCTCGCCTCTCGCCGCCGCGCGGCCGGCCGGCGCCTGCGCGCCCGCGCGCTGATCGGCTCGTTCCCGCTCGCCGTCGCTGCGCTCAACCGCGCCGGCCTCGGTCCGCTCCGTGCCGACATCTCGCCCGGTGAGCTGCGCCGGGCCGGTCTGCGGGCGATGGGCGAGGTCAGCGCGCGGCTCGGCCTCGCCGACGCCCACGTCGTCTTCGGCCACACGCACCGCGCCGGCCCGCTCGCCGGCGACCGCGAGGATGAGTGGCGCGGGCCGGACGGCGCGCGCCTCGTGAACGCCGGCAGCTGGACCTACTCGGAGGTCTTCGTCACGGCCAAGCAGAGTGAGAGCCCCTACTGGCCGGGCGCCTGCGTGCTCGTCGGCGACGATGGGCCGCCGCAGCTGCGGCGGCTGCTGCAGGACCGCTCGCAGGCGGAGCTGAAGCCGGCGCCCCGCGAGCGCTGAGGCGGACACGCCGCGGCCGGTGGACGGGCGGCGGCGGGCCGCGGTACCCTCGGTCCATGAAGGGCGATCGCGTCGAGGTCGTCATCGCTGCCGACGACGGCTCGCGCACCTATGAGATCACCGCGACGCGCGCCGGGCGCCGCGTCGAAGTTGCGACCGTGCGCGGCGTCGTCGAGGTCACCGAGGTGACTCGCACCGGCGAGCCTGTGCGGCGCGGCAGGTTCATGGCCAGCCGCGTGCTCGCGCTCGTCGAGCATCCCGCGAGCGAGGCGCGCGACGGCCGCACGGCGGGCGAGGCGCCTCAGAGCCCGGCGTAGCGCGCGCGGTCAGGCGAGCCCGGGCGTGAAGCACGTCGCGAGGCACTCCACGCCGCTGCCCACCTCGATGCTCAGCGTGCCCGCAGTGTGGCGCTCGTGCTCGAGCAGCTGATAGGCGCCAGGATGTTCGACGAGCACGCTCGCAGCGCCGCCCGCGCCCGCGTCGAGGCTCAGCGTGCCAGCGCCGCCGAGAACCGCCCACACGCCGCCCGCTTCATAGGGGCCGCTGTAAGCGCCGCGCTGATCGGCCGTCTGCGGGCGCAGCAGCGCGCCGGGCGCGTCCTCGGCGCGCAGCGGCGCGAGCGGCTCATGCTCCACGCCGAGCAGCTCCTGGATCGCGCGCTCGGTCTCCTCGTAGGCGCCCTCGCCGAAGTGGTACTCGAACAGCCTGCCGCGTCCGTCGAACAGGTAGCGCGCCGGCCAGCCCTCGTTCTCGTATTCGCGCCACAGCTCGAACTCGCTGTCGATCAGCACCGGGTAGGCGATCTCGAGACGCGCGACCGCATCCCGCACGGCGCGCTCCTCACGCGAGAGCTCGAAGCCGGGGCAGTGCACGCCGACGACCCGCAGGCCGCTCGCCGCGTAGCGCTCGTGCCACGCCTTCACATATGGCAGCGTGCGCAGCGAGTTCGGCCGGCAGAAGTCCCAGAACTCGACCAGCAGCGGCCGCTCGCGCTGGATCGTCGAGGGAGGCGTCCTCACGTTCACCCACGGGAGGCCACGCGGGAACAGCGGCGCTGCGATCGTGTCGACGGGCGCACGCAAGCGGTTTATCGCGCCAACGTGATCGGGCGCCTCAGCCGATGGAGCCGACCATCTCCAGCTGAATCAGGCGGTTGAGCTCGACCGCGTACTCCATCGGCAGCTCCTTCGTGACCGGCTCGATGAAGCCGTTGACGATCATCGCCGCCGCCTCGTCCTCGGTGAAGCCGCGAGAGCCCATGTAGAAGAGCTGATCGTCGGAGATCCGTCCGACCGTCGCCTCGTGGGCGACCGTCACGTGGGGGTTCTGGATCTGGATGTCGGGCCACGTGTCCGAGCGCGATTCGCCGTCCATCATCAGGCCGTCGCACTGCACGCGCGCTTTCGAGCCGGCGGAGTTGTTGCCCATCTTGACGAGCCCGCGGTAGCCCATGATGCCGCCGTCCTTGGAGATCGACTTCGCGAGGATGTTCGAGGTGGTGTTCGGCGCGAGGTGCACGACCTTCGCGCCGGTGTCCTTGTGGACGCCTTTGCCGGCAACGCCGACGTTCAGGTGGTCGGCACGCGCGCCCTCGCCCATCAGGAATGAGCCCGGGTAGAGCATCACGTACTTCGCGCCCATCGAGCCGCCGACCCACTCGACGGTGCCCTCGGCGTCGACGACAGCACGCTTCGTATTGAGGTTGTAGACGTCCTTCGACCAGTTCTGGACCGTCGTGTAGCGCGCCTTCGCGCCATCGTGCACGAAGATCTCGACGACCGCCGAGTGCATCGAGTTGACGCTGTAGGTCTGCGCCGTGCAGCCCTCGATGTAATTCACCTCCGAGCCCTCATCGGCGACGATCAGTGTGTGCTCGAAGGTGCCCTCGCCGGCGCCCTCCATGCGGAAGTACGCCTGCAGCGGCAGGTCGACCTTGACGCCCTTCGGCACGTAGAGGAACGAGCCGCCCGACCAGACCGCGCCGTGGAGCGCCGAGAACTTGTTGTCCTGCGGCGGCACGCATTTGTTCATGAAGTACTTCTGCACGAGCTCGGGGTACTGGCTGATGGCGGTGTCCATCGAGCAGAACAGGATGCCGAGCTTCGCGTACTCCTCCTTGAGCCCCTCGTAGACCGGCTCCTGGCGCCAGACGCCGACGACGCCCGCGAGGTGCTCGCGCTCGGCCTGGGGGATACCGAGGTCCTCGTAGGTCTTCTTCATCTCCTCGGGAACCTCGTCCCAGCTGTTGTAGCGCCCGGCCGTCGGGGGGGAATAGAGGACGAGCTCGTCGAGGTTCAACCCGCTCAGATCGGGTCCCCACGTCGGGATCGGCTTCCGTTCGAAGATCTCGAGCGACTTCAGCCGTTTCTCGGCCATCCAGTCGGGCTCGCCCTTGACCTTCGACAGCTCGCTCACGACCTCGCGTGAGATGCCCTGGCGCGCGCGCAGCTGACCCTGCTCATCCTCGACGATCGGGCTCGGTTTCATGATCTTCGTGCGGTCCAGTGTCGCCATGTGGCTCCTCAATGCTGTCAGTTTGGGAATCCCGTTCCCTACGGTAGGAATTCTATCGGGCCGGCAGGTTCGATCCGGCCGTCCGCTCTTTCATTACCCCGGCAATCCTCCCGTACGCTCAGGCGGACCCCACGGACCCCGCAGACTCCGCGGAGCCCGTGGGCCAGCTGCCGTCGCCCGTGACCGCGCCGCGGACGACCTTCAGGTTCAGCAGCGCGCACTTGCGCCGCGTCGCAGATACGGGGATCCCGAGCAGCTCGATCATCCAGTCGGCATCGAGCCGGCCGACGTCGTCGAGCTCCATGCCCTTGAGCTCCTCCGAGGCGATCGACGCGGCGGCCTGTGAGATCGCGCAGCCGTGGCCGTGGAAGCGCAGGTCCTCGATACGCCCGTCGCTCACGCGGATGTGAACGCCGAGCTCGTCGCCACAGAGCGGGTTGTGCTCGAGCGCCTCGAGGTCGTGCGGCTCGAGCTCCCCGAAGTTGCGCGGCCGCTTGTAGTGCTCGAGTATGTAGTCCCGGTAGAGGTCGTCCATCGCAGCCGTCCTCAGCTGCCGTCGAGCCCGAATATCTCGCGGCCGGCCTGCAGCGCCGCGACGAGCGCGTCCACGTCGGCGGGCTCGTTGTAGACGCCCACGCTCGCCCTCGCCGTCGCGCCCACGCCGAGGCAGCGCATCAGCGGCTGCGCGCAGTGATGGCCCGCCCGGATGCAGACGCCGCCCCTGTCGGCCAGCTCGGCGATGTCGTGGGGATGCATCCCCTCGATCGTGAACGAGGCCAGGCCCCCGCGGCTGCCGGCGTCCGGGGGGCCGACGACTTGCAGCCCGGGGACCTCCGCGAGGCGCTCGAGCATGTACGCCGTCAGCGCGCGCTCGTGGGCACGAACGCGCGTCATCTCGAGGCTCGAGAGGTACTCGACCGCCGCCGCGAGGCCGACCGCCTCCGCCACGGCAGGTGTGCCCGCTTCGAACTTCGACGGCAGCTCGTTCCACGTGGCGCTCTGCAGCTCGACCGAGGAGATCATGTCGCCGCCGGTCAGGAACGGGTCCATCTTCTCGAGCACGTCTGCGCGTGCGTGCAGCACGCCGATGCCGGTCGGTCCGAGCGCCTTGTGCCCGGTCCAGCCGTAGAAATCGGCGCCGATCGCCTCGACGTCGACGGGCATGTGAGGCACTGCCTGCGCGCCGTCGATCAGCGAGACCGCGCCTGCGGCGCGGATCCGCGAGGCCATCTCGGCGACGGGGTTGATCGTGCCGAGCACGTTCGAGACGTGCGTGAAGGCAACGAGTCGCACGTCGCCGCGCGCGAGCTCGGCCTCGAGCTGCTCGATCGAGAGGGCGCCGTGCTCGTCGATCTTCAGGTAGCGCAGCTCCGCGCCCCGCTCGCGGCAGAGGATCTGCCACGGGACGATGTTCGCGTGGTGCTCCATCTCGGTGATCAGCACCGCGTCGCCCGCGCCGACGTTCGCGCGTCCCCACGAGTACGCCACGAGGTTGATCGCCTCGGTCACGTTCTTCGTGAAGATCGTCCCCTGGCGCTCGGCGCCGGTGAACGCAGCGATCTGCTCGCGCGCGCGGTCGAAGGCGGCGTCGGCCTCCTGTGCGAGCGCGTACACGCCGCGGTGGACGTTCGCGTTGTGGTTGCGCAGGTGATCGGCGAGCGCCTCGATCACGACCTCGGGCTTCTGCGAGGTGGCGGCCGAGTCGAGGTACACCAGCGGTCGTCCCCCGATGCGGCGCGCGAGGATCGGGAAGTCGCCGCGGACCTCGAGCGAGCTCTCAGCGACTGGTGGCATACGCCTCGATGTCCTGTCGCGCGGCGGCGAGCTTGCTCGCGACCTTTGCGCGCACGAGCTCTTCGAGCGGCTCGTTCTGCAGCTCGGCGACGAGCGGCTCGAAGAAGCCCTCGACGATCACCCGTACCGCCGATGGCCGGTCGAGGCCACGCGACTGCATGTAGAAGATCGCCGTCTCGTCGAGCTCGCCGACCGTGCCGCCGTGCGACGCCGAGACGTCGTCCGCCGAGACGAGCACCGAGGGGATCGCGTCGATGCGCGCCTTCGGCGAGAGCATCATCGAGTGGAACTGCAGGTAGGTGTGCGTCTGCTGCGCGCCCGGGTCGATCTGGATCAGCCCCTCGAAGCTCGCCCTGCTCTCGCCCGTCGCTGCGCCGCGCCAGTGGACGTCGCCGCCCGAGGGCCCCGTCTCGTGCAGGTCGACGGCGAACACGTCGAGGTGCTCGCGCTCCTCGGTGAAGAGCAGCCCGCGAAACGCCATGTCGCCGCCCGGCTCCGTGACCGCTAGCTCGAGGTGCTGGCGCACGAGATGCCCGCCCAGCAGGGCCGGCAGCCAGTGGCAGTAGGCGTCGCGCCCGACGCCCACGAAGCGCGTCGAGACGTCGTAGACCTCGCCGCTGCCCCAGTCCTGGTACTGCGCCAGGCGGCAGCGCGCGCCGTCCTGCAGATACAGCTCGAACGCTCCCGCATGAAGCGCCTGCCCGTCGAAGTCCTCGGCGAGGTCGTACTCGTGCACGCGAAACTCGCTCGTGGAGCCGCCCACCACGAGCGTCCGCCCGTACTGCGCGACGCCCGGGCGCTCGATCGCGTAGACGATCTCGAACGGCGCCTCGACGACGAGGCCGGGTGGGACGTAGAGGAACGCACCACCGCGCCAGAATGCCGCGTTGGCGGCCTCGAGCTTGTGGCGGTCGATCGTCAGCCGCCGCGAGTACCACGGGGCGACGAGCTCGCCATGCTCGCGGAACGCGTCCTCGAGCGAACACAGGATCACGCCCTGCTCGGCCAGCCCGGGATCGAGCTCGAGCGCCACGACCTCATCGGCGCTCTGCACGATGCGCCCCGCGTGTGGCCCATCGGGAAGCGTCCGCCTGACGACGTCCGGCACCTCCCCGCCCGCGTGCGCACGAGTCTCCGAGGGGCGCAGCAGGTCCTCCTCCAGGCCCTGGAGGCTCGTCGTCCAGAAGCCCGAGCGCCGCCAGATCGGCAGATCGAGGCGCTCGAACGCCGCCTCCGCGGCGGCGCGCAGCTGATCGAGCGAACGCCCGTCGCCCGCGCCGGCGCCCGCGAGCGCGTGGTAGAGCGTCGCCTCGCGGTGGCGGCCTGCCTTGGCTTTCGGCTCGCTCGCGCCGTTGGCGCTCACGGCCGCCTCGGCGGCGCCGCCGGGCTCAGACACCGATGTCACCGGCCGCCGCAGCGCCGGCCGCGCCTGCCCTGGCTCCGACATCCGCTGCGCCGACCTCCTGGCGGATCTGATCGTAACCCTCGCGCTCGAGCCGCTCGACGAGCTCGACCCCGCCCTCGAGCACGATCCGCCCGTCCATCAGGATGTGCACGAACTGCGGTTCGACGTAGTGGAGGATCCGCTGGTAGTGGGTGATGATCAGCGCGCCGAGCCCCTGCTCGTCGTGCAGCCGCTGGACTCCCTCCGCGACGGTCCGCAGCGCGTCGATGTCGAGGCCCGAGTCGGTCTCGTCGAGGATCGCGATGTCGGGCGCGAGCATCGCCATCTGGAGGATCTCCGCGCGCTTCTTCTCGCCGCCGGAGAAGCCGTCGTTGAGGTGGCGCGAGGTGAACGCGCGGTCGACGTCGAGCAACTCGACGGCGTGCTGGAGCTGCGTGCGGAACTCCTTGACCTGGATCGGCTCCTCGCGTTTGGCGTTGATCGCCATGCGCAGGAAGTTCGCCACCGAGACGCCGGGAATCGAGACGGGGTACTGGAATGCCAGGAACAGACCGGCCTTCGCGCGCTCGTGCGGCTCGGCCTCGGTGATGTCCTCGCCCTTGAACGAGATCGAGCCCTCGGTGATCTCATACGAGGGATGACCCAGGAGCGTGTTCGCGAGCGTGGACTTGCCCGAGCCGTTGGGCCCCATCAGCGCGTGAATCTCTCCCCGGTTTATCTCGAGGTCGACGCCCCGGAGGATCTCGCGGTCCTCGGTGCGGACGTGCAGGTCTCTGATCTCTAGGTCAGCCATGTGCTCTTTTCAGGCTCCAGTCGTGAGGGGTTGGATGTCGAGTGTCGGCAGCACCGCCCCGGCCGGGATGGCCGCTGGGGCGGGTGCGAGGTCGGCGAGCGTCGTTTCCTGAAGCGTCCTGACGATCGACCCGCGCACGCGTGTCCACAGCAGCTTCGTCGGACAGGCGCGATCGGCGTGCGACTCGCGCGAGCAGACGATCGAGCCGTCGGAGGCCTCGCTGATGCACTCGATCGGCGCGATCGAGCCCTCGAGCGCCTCGACGACTTCGGCCATGGTGATCTCGCTCGCGGGCCGCGCGAGCAGGTAGCCGCCGCGCGATCCGCGCCGCGAGTCCACGAGCTCGGCCCTGCGCAGCCGAGCCACGAGGTGCTCGAGATACGCGAGCGGGAGGCCATCCTCTGCGGCGATCTCGGCGAGCGGGATCGGCTCTCCGCCGGCCCTCCGGGCCAGCTCGACCATCACGCGCACGCCATACTCGGCCTTGGTTGAGAACATCATCGCCAGATTTCCTACCTGGGAGCTAGGGTATCAGGGGTGCCGGGGTGTCCCGGCGAGCGCGCGGACGTCGTGCGCGAGCGACTCCGGCGTGAGCTGTTCGAGTCCGAACAGCACCCGCTCGTGCTCTTCGCGATCGACGAGCAGCACCGAGGCGGCCCGCCTGAAGGCGCTGCGGCTCGTGCTCGGAGGCGTGATCCGGTAGTCGCGCCACAGCGCCGCCAGCTGCGCGCGCGGCCCCGTGAGGTACTCGGCGCGTCCTTCGAGTGAGACCGCCGCGAGGAACGCCGCGACCTTCGCCGGCGTGTCGGCGGCCGGTTCGGCGCTGATCAGGAGCACCGGCACCGGCTCTGCGAGCTCGTCGAGCGCTCCGCGGATCTGCTGCGCCATGAGCACGCACGCCGACCCGCACGATGAGTAGATGAAGCTGATCATCACCACGCGGCCGCGGTAGCCGGCGAGCGTCACGCGGTGGCCCCGCTGGTCGGTCAGCCGAAAGCCGCGTGCCACGATCCCCGCCGGCAGCGTCGCGCCGTCGAAGCCCGAGCTGCTCGCCCGTCCCGCCGCCGAGACCTGTGCCGTCGAGGAGGAGCCGCCCGAGCATCCGGCGAGCGTCGTCGCCGCGGCGATCATCGCGAGCGGGAGGGCGGCCCGCGCGCGCCGCGGGACGTGTCGGCGCGGGGCGCGCAGCGGGCGTGGCGGCATCGCCTGAGAGGGTATGCGAGGGGCTTTGTGGCGCGCCGAGGAGGCGCTACACTTTATGAAGTCCATAAAACCTGACCGTGGTTTAGGAGTTTTCCACCATGAGCCCCTCCGGCGCGGAGCTGCTCCGCCAAGTGAAGAGTCAGATCGAAGAGGTCGATCCCTCGGAGGTCAAGGAGTTGATCGACGAGGGCGTCGCGATCATCGACGTGCGCGAGGCCGAGGAGTTCTCCGCTGGCCATCTGCCGCGCGCCAAGCACGTGCCGAGGAGCTACCTCGAGTCGCGCATCGAGGGCATCGTGCCCGACCGCTCGACGCAGGTGATCCTCTACTGCGCGTCGGGCAACCGCTCGGCGTATGCCGCGCGCACGCTCGAGGAGGACCTCGGCTACGAGCACGTGCGCTCGATGACCGGCGGCATCACCCTCTGGAAGGACCGCGGCTACCACGTCGAGGTCCCGCGCGCGCTCACCGCCGAGCAGCGCGAGCGCTACTCGCGCCACCTGCTGATCCCCGAGATCGGCGTCGAGGGCCAGCAGAAGCTGCTCGACGCGAAGGTCCTGCTGCTGGGGGCGGGCGGCCTCGGCTCGCCCACCGCCCTCTATCTCGCGGCCGCCGGCGTCGGAACGCTCGGGATCGTCGACGACGACGAGGTGGACCTCTCGAACCTCCAGCGACAGGTGATCCACAACTCGAGCCGCATCGGCGTGCCGAAGGTCGACTCGGCGGAGGAGTCGATCCGCGAGCTCAACCCCGACGTCGAGGTCGTCAAGTACCCCACGAGGATCGACGCGTCGAACATCATGGAGATCATCGAGGGCTACGACGTGATCGTCGACGGCGTCGACAACTTCCCCACGCGCTACCTGCTCAACGACGCGAGCGTACGGCTGAAGATCCCCGTCGTCTCCGCCTCGATCCTCGGCTTCGACGGCCAGCTCTCGGTCTTCAAGCCGTACGAGGGTCCCTGCTACCGCTGCCTCTTCCGCGAGCCGCCGCCCGCCGAGCTCGCGCCCTCCTGCGGCGCCAACGGCGTCCTCGGCGTGCTTCCCGGGACGATGGGACTGCTCCAGGCGACGGAGGTCGTCAAGCTGATCCTCGGTATCGGCGAGCCCGCGATCGGACGCTTGCTCCTCTACGACGCGCTCGGCGCGACGCTCACCGAGGTCAAGGTGCACCGCGACCCCGAGTGCCCGATCTGCTCGCGCGATCCGCAGGACATCACCGACGAGGAGCTCGGCGTGTTCCCGGATTACGAGGCGTTCTGCGCCGCGGCCGGGTAGTCTGCGGCCGCGATGGCCACGATCAAGATACCTCCCGTCCTGCGCGGCTCCGTGGGCGGCGAGAAGGAAGTCGGCGCCTCCGGGGAGAACGTCGGCGAGGTCCTGCGCTCGCTCGCCGAGAGCCACCCCGCGACCGAGAGCCAGCTGTTCGCCGCCGACGGAGCGCTCAACCGCTACGTCAACGTCTACCTCAACGACGAGGACGTCCGCGTGCTCGACGGCCTCGACACGGCCGTCGGCGACGGCGACACGCTCGTGATCCTGCCGGCGATGGCCGGCGGTCGCTGACGGGCGCCGCGCCGGCCGACTGCGGCGCCCGATGCGACAGGTCCGCGGGCGTCAGCCGACCGCGGCCTGCGGCAGGGGCAGGCGCGTGTGGCCGGCGGGCTGGATGTGGCTCATCGCGTGCTCGGCCAGCGCGGTGATCGTCAGCGACGGGTTCACACCGACGTTCGCCGGGATCGCCGAGCCGTCGCAGACGAGCAGGTTCTCGTAGCCGAAGACGCGCTGGCGGGCGTCCACGACACCCTGGGCGGGGTCGGAGGCGATCACCGCGCCGCCGAGGATGTGGGCGGTCGTGGGGATGTTGAAGAGCGCCTCGGTGATCGAGCTCTGCGCGATGCCGCCGGTCCGGCGCGCGAACCATTCCGCCGCCTCGTTAGCGACCGGGATGAACGTCGGGTTGGGTCGCAGGGGATCCTGCTCGGTCTGCAGCCAGAAGGACCCGAACGGCCCCCTGCGCGGCCGTAGCGCGATCGCGTTGTCGAGCGTCTGCATCACGAGCAGGATGATCGTGCGCCGCGACCAGTGCCTGGGGAACAGCACCTTCAGCAGGCGCCGCGGGTGCAGCGCGATCTGCGCGAGCAGCTTCAACGGGCGCGTCAGGCGCGTCCCGTCGCCGACCAGCAGCGTGTACAGGCGGCGCATCGAGTCGCCGTCCTCGCCGTAGGTCACGGTCTCGATATGCGTGTTCGCGTCGGGGTAGATCGAGGAGCTGATCGCCACGCGCCGGATCAGCTCGTCGGGATAGTCCTCGGGCACGGTCACCGTGAGGATCGACTCGGAGTTGGTGCGCACGAGCTCGCCGAGGCGCGCCGAGATGCGCGGCAGCGAGCCGCCGAGGCGGCAGCGCTGGAGCAGCTTGTTCGTGCCGAGCGGCCCAGCCGCGACGACCACGCCCCGCGCGCGGTGCGTGCGCCGGTCCTTGCGCAGCCACGCCCCCGAGCGAACCGTCACGACCTCATAGCCCTCCGACCCGTCCGCGGCGCCGAGCGGCCGCACGTCGACGACCGTCCGCTCCGCCATCACGCGCGCGCCGCGCCTCTCGGCGAAGTAGAGGTAGTTCTTGACGAGCGTGTTCTTGGCGCCGTGAACGCAGCCGACCATGCAGCGCCCGCACAGCATGCATCCGGTCCGCTCGGGACCCTCGCCGCCGAAGTAGGGGTCGGGGACGGTCTTCCCCGGCTCGCCGAAGAAGACGCCGACGGGGGTCTTCTTGTAGGAGTCGCCGACGCCGAGCTCCTCGCCGAGCTCCCGCAGCAGCTGGTCGGCGGGGTCCTCGTGCGGGTTCTGCACGACGCCGAGCATCCGCTGCGCCTCCGCGTAGTGCGGCGCGAGCGTCGCCTCCCAGTCCTGCATCGGCGCCCACTGCCGGTCCTCGAAGAACGCCCGTGGCGGGACATACAGCGTGTTCGCGAACCCGAGGCTGCCTCCGCCGACACCGCAGCCCGAGACCACCGAGACATCCTTGAAGGTCGTCAGCCGGAAGATCCCCTTCATCCCGAGCCGCGGATTCCAGAAGTAGCGCTTCAGATCCGCGGTCGAGCGCGGTAACTCGTCGTCGGCGAAACGCCGGCCGCACTCGAGCACACCCACCGAATAGCCCTTCTCGGCCAGCCGCAGCGCCGACACGCTGCCGCCAAACCCCGAGCCGATCACCAGCCAGTCGTAGTCGAAGCCGTCCTCCTCCGCGTCCATGCCGGCAGTTCCCCTCTGCTCGTTGCATCGGCCCCGCCATCTTATTGGCTGACTGGCCACTCGGCCAGGGTCACCGATCGCCCCGACGCGCGGATCGCACTCGTAGGCCCTCCGAGCGCCGAGCCGTACACCGAAGTTTTACCGGGCCCTCATGCGCGGATGCAATCTTTCCTCGCGGGGGGGCATCTCAATCCCCGAACATCAAAAGAGGGACATCCCCAAATGCCGAGAATCATCGTCACCACCGACTCCTCACAGAAGATCGACGACGGCTCGACGCTGCTGGACGAGCGCGTCCAGTCGGTTCACATCAGCACCGAGCACGCCGCCGCGCAGCTCGTCGAGCGACTCGCATGGGCGATCAGCGACGCCGAGAGCGCAGAGCAGTCCGGCCGCCGGCGCGCGCCGGCCGGCCCGGAGCAGGACGCCGATGCGCGAGAAGTCCCGCGCGCGCGAGCGGGAGGCCGAGCCCGACGGCCACGGAGGCCCGGAAGCTCACAAGAGGTGGGCAGCGCACGGCGTGCCCTTGACCCTCGCTGACCCATCCTTCTGAAGTCGAGTCGAAGCTCGTGCCCCCCGCGGCCGCGATCCTACCGCCGCCGGCGCCCTCCGCGCAACCCCAGATAGCCGTCGCGTCACGGGGCGGCGCGGGGCGGTGGCGCTAGCCGTCGCGGCGCGGGGCGGTGCGCGCCAGCAGCGACGTTGGCAGCACGCGCAGGACCGGTGCCAGCACCGTCCAGGGCATCCGCGGCACCGTCGAGTAGCCGACGCGGCGCTCGATCAGGTCGGCCATGATGCTCGCGCCCTTCTCCACGTCGATCAGGAACGGCCGGCTGGGCACGTCTTCGTTGATCGGCGTGTCGATGAAGCCCGGCGCGAGCGTCGTGACGACGATCGGCTCGCCGTACGTCTCGGCCCGGACCGCCTCCATGAACGCACGGAGCCCGGCCTTGGAGGCGCTGTAGGAGCCCGAGCCGGGCAGCCCGCGGACGCCCGCCACCGACCCGATCGCGACGATCTGCCCGCCGCCCTCCTGCCGGCGCATCAGCGCGACCGCAGCGTCGACCGTCGCGATCGCGCCGATCAGATTCGTCTCCACGATCCGACGGCTCCGCTCCATGCTGCCCTTGCCGACCAGGCCGGAGCCACCGAGGCCGGCGTTGGCGATCACGACATCCACGCGATCGAGCTTCTCCGCCGCGTCGCCGAGCGCTCTCGCGACGTCCTCCTCGTCGGTGACGTCCAGGCGCCGCACCTCGACCCTGCGCGCGGGGTTGGCTGAGGCGATCTCCGCGCGCAGCTCCTCGAGCGCGTCGAGCCTCCGCGCGGTCAGGAAGAGATCGCTGCCGCGCCGCGCGAGCTCGAGCGCGAGGGCCCTGCCGATCCCCGAGCTCGCGCCCGTGATGAAGATGCTCTTCGCCACGCTCGCGGACGATACCTGGCCTGCCGCTCCCGGCCTGAGCCGATCGACACGTGCGGTGGTGAGATGATGTCCGCCTCGTCATCCCCGAGAGGAGGGCCGACATGGCAAGCGCCGAGAACGAGAGCACCGGCGACGAGGGGGGCCGGCCGGACCCCCGCACGCGGCTGATGCAGGAAGTCGCCGAGCAGATGGACGCGATCGAAACGGACTATGGCGACGGCTACGAGATCGGCCGCGTGATCACGATCGTCGAGGTCACCGGTCCCGACGGCAACGTCGAACTGCGCATCCGAGCCGGGCAGTACCCGTGGGTCGCGATGGGGATGCTCGACTTCGCGAAGAAAAGCGTCGAAGCGCAGATGGGAGGGAGGAGCTAACTCTCCCCGAGCGAATCAGCCTCCTGATCGAGGCCGAGGTCGGCGAACGCGTGCTCGGCGTCCGAGTAGAGCACGAGTCGCGCGACCTTGCCGTCGCGAAGGTGGAAGACGTTGACGAATCTCGTCTCGACGATCGCGCCGCTCGCTCTCCCGCGGCCGCGCATGTGGCCCGATACGACTACGCGCTCATCGCCGAGCGTCCGAAACGATCTCCGGGTCCGCCCACTCGGTGCCGCGGAAGTCGCCGCGCCCCCACGCCTCGTAGATCGAGCGCACGAGCTCGAGGTTCGCTGACGACATGGCGCAAGGCTACCCTCGGACCGGGGCGCGCCCCGCCTCGACGGGCTGGGGCGCGACCGGGCCCGCGCCGCTATATTCCGCGAAGTAGGGGAGGTGGGCCCGGCAGATACGGGCTGACGTGCGGTTCTGTCGACGGCTGTCAACGTGAGAACCGCGAGGCGACGAGCGCTCGGAGCTCGAATGCGATTGATCCACGGGTCACGGCGGCGACGCGGAGACGATGCGTGATGGCCGACATCGGACAGCTTGTCGACCTGCTACGGGCCGAAGCTCGCGTGGCCGAGGCAGAATCCGAGCACGCGGCGGCCGAAAGGCTGCTCGAGTTGGCCGACGACACCGGCGACATGAGCGCGCTGACCGAGCGATGGATCTTGCAGGCCAACGACGACGAATTGCGGGGGTTCGTCGCGGCCCTGCGGCTGACCGCGAGCGGTGCGTGATGGCACGCCCGCGATCTCGCTGAACGGGCGTGAGCGCGGGCGGGTACGGCCGGTCGAGCATCGGGCGACACCAGACCGCACTGCCGCTATATTCCGTGAAGTAATGGCGGCCGAGCGGCTCAGGAACCGGCCATGCGGGGGACGGTATGGCGACATCGTGCAGGCGATCGGCAACACGCCGCTGATCGAGCTGCCGCGGCTCTCCCCCAAGCCGGGCGTCCACATCTGGGCGAAGCTCGAGTCGCACAACCCGACGGGCTCGGTCAAGGATCGCGTCGCGCGGGCGCTGATCGAGGACGGCGAGGAGAAGGGTGCGATCGGGCCCGGCCAGACGATCCTCGAGCCGACGTCGGGCAACACCGGCATCTCGCTGGCGATGATCTGCTCGCGCAAGGGCTACCCGCTGAAGGTCGTGATGCCGGAGAACGTCACGCCCGAGCGTACGCAGCTGTTGCAGATGTACGGCGCGGAGATCGTCTACTCGCCGGGCTCGGAGGGCTCGAACGGGGCGGTCGCGATGGCGCTCGAGATGGCGGCGGCTGACTCGTCCTACTACATGCCCTACCAGTACGGGAACGAGGCGAACCCGAACGCGCACTACAACGGCACGGCGCCCGAGATCCTCGAGGAGCTCGACGAGGTGACTGCGTTCGTCGCGGGCCTCGGGACCGGCGGCACGCTGATGGGCAACGGGCGCCGGTTGAAGGAGACCTTCGGAGACGCCGTCAAGATCGTCGCCGCCGAGCCGATGCAGGGCGAGCCCGTGCAGGGCCTGCGCTCGCTCGACGACGGCGTCATCCCGCCGATCATCGACCTGTCGCTGCTCGACCGCAAGATCTTCGTCACCAACCGCGACGCGATCGTGTGGACGCGCAGGCTGCTCGACGAGGAGAGCCTGTTCGCGGGCGTCTCGACCGGTGCGATCGCGAGCATCGCGGTTCGCATCGCCGGCGAGCTCGACGAGGGCAACGTCGTGTTCGTCGTCGCCGACGACGGCTGGAAGTACCTCTCGAGCGGGATCTACACCCTGCCGGTCGACGAGATCGAGAATCTCGAGTCGACCGTCTGGTGGTAGCCGCGCCCGCTCGTCCCGCGATGATCATTCCCGCGTCTCTCCTCGACGACGTCGTCGCGCACGCGCGCGATGAGTACGACGCGGAGTGCTGCGGGATGATCGCCTACGACAGCTCTGCGCAGGACGGCACTTCGCTCGCCGTTCGCGTGCACCGCGCCGAGAACGTCTACGCGAGCCGCAAGCGCTTCGAGATCGACGGCATGGAGCTCCTGCACACGCTCAACGAGTTCGAAGACGAGGGCTGGGAGCTCGGGGCGATCTACCACTCGCACACCCACACCGAGCCCTATCCATCGCAGACGGACATCAACTTCGCGGCGAACTGGCCGGGGCTCGAGTGGGTGATCGTCGGTCTCGGCGGCGAGCGCCCCGAGGTTCGCTGCTACCTGATCGAGGGCGGCCAGGTGCGCGAGCTCGCGCTGGAGGTGAGATGACCGCCGACGCCGCGCTCGTGTGCCCGAGCTGCGGGATCGCACACCCGAGCAACGAGCGTTTCTGCGAGGACTGCGGGATGCCGCTCGTGCACGCCGATGCTGCCGAGCCGGCCGCGAGCGAGCGTCAGCGGCGTGCCCGCAAGATCAAGCCGCAGTACACCGACGGCGCGCTCGTCAAGGTCGCGCGCGCCGAGAACCAGTCCCAGGCGGAGTTCATCGCCGGGATGTTGCTCGAGGAGGGTATCCCCAGCGTGCTGCGCGGCTCGGGCGTCGTGGTCGCCCCGTATGCCCCGATGCTCGGCTCGCGCGACGTGCTCGTGCCCGAGTCGGGCGCGCAGGCGGCTCGCGAAGCGCTGAAGTGGGACGGTAGGGCGCCCGGGGCGGCCGGAGCCTAGACCAGCACCGGCTGGCCGGCGTCGCTCGTGATCGAGCGGATCTCCTCGGAGGCGCGCTCGAACTCGGCGTCGGAGAGGACGGGCGTGCCCTCGAAGGGAAGTTCCCGCTGGAGCTCGACCCATGCGTTCGCGCCGATGTACTCCTCCTTGACCTTGACCGTCACCGGCCGCGGGATACGGTATGTGCGCAGCAGCAGCACGTGCAGCGGCTGGTGGCGGCGCCAGCCGAGCCGCTTTTCGGCGTAGTCCGGCGTCCACACGTAGAACGGCGAGAGCGCGTCGACGCAGCGCGGGTCGGTCGTCGTGAAGTGGTCGGTGACTTCCGCCCAGGCGCGGATGCGGACCCTGTCCGGCTGCTGCACCGGGGCGCCTGAGGTGAACGTGTGCAGCGGCGGCTCGCCGTCGCTCCAGACACCCTCCTCGAGCGCTCGGCGGAGCTCGGGCTGGTGGGACTCCCGCACGAGGTCACCGGGCTGGTGGTCGAACGTCGGGTAGAGGAAGAAGCGTTCGTGCGCGAGCCTGAACGGCTTCTCGGACTGCTGGGAGAGGCCCCGGCGGAGCGTTACGAGCTGCTCGCCTTCCGCTAGGGCGCGGACGGTTACAGCCCATTCTTTGAAAGCAATTGGCATGGTTGGCTTGGGAGTGGGACGAACGTCAGTGTGTGACCGTCGCGTCGCCTGCGGAAACGCGTGCGGGGCCGTTAAAGATACGAAAACCGGGCGAAAATCCCAAATCCCCTGCAAATCGGACGGTTTTTTGGCCATCTGTTCGATAGAGAACTCCGATTCGGCTGGCTGACGAGCCAGTCGACGAACGCGAAAGCGCGCATCGCGGATGCATCGCCGCCCGCCGCTACAGGCGTCGCCCGGCGAGACCCTCGATCGCCTCGATGATCGCCGCGTAGTCGTCGTCCGCATAGCCGCGGCCGAGCGTCGCCGCCAGCAGATCGCGAGCGTGGGAGGCGGCGGGAAACGGCACGCCGGCGGCCTGTGCTTCCTCCAGGCACAGCCGCACGTCCTTGAGCATGTGCGCGGCCTTGAAGAGCGTCGTGTAGTCGTGATCGCGCATCGCGCCGGACTTCAGGTCGAGCTGCGCCGAGGCCCCCGACCCCTTCGAAACGACCGCGGTGAAGGCGTCGAGATCGACACCCGTCGCCCGCGCGAGCACCATCGCCTCGCCGAGTGCCGCGGCGTTCGCCGCGCCGAGCGCGTTGTTGATCAGCTTGAGCATCTCCCCCTGGCCGAGCTCGCCGACGTGCACGATCACCTGCCCCATCGGCTCGAGCACCGGCTTCGCGCGCGCGAAGTCATCCGCCGTCCCGCCGGCCATGATCGTCAGGCTTCCGTCCTCGGCGCGGGGCGCCGAGCCGGTCACCGGTGCGTCCACCATCCGCACGTCGCGCTCGGCGAGCGACGCGGCGATCCGCCGCGTGTCCGCGGGCGCGATCGTCGAGCAGTCGATGCAGAGCATGCCGGCGTGCGCTCCCTCGATCGCGCCGTGCTCGCCGGTCAGCACCGACGCGACCTGCTCGCCGTCGACGACCATGCTGATCACGATCTCGCTCTCGCGCGCGACGCCGGCCGGCGTCGCTGCCGCCGCGGCGCCGTGCTCGGAGGCCCACGCCTGCGCCTTGCCTGCCGTGTGCGTCCAGACGGTCAGCCCGAAGCCCTCGCCAGCGAGCCTCGCAGCCATGCGCGAGCCCATGATCCCGAGCCCGAGGAAGCCGATCCGCCGATCGCGCTCAGTCGCGTGCATCCCCGAATCCTCCTCCACCCGGGGTTTCGACGCGCAGCCGCTGGCCGGCCCGGAGCGCGCCCGTCACCTTGCCCGGGAGCTGCCTTCCGTCGAGCAGGTCGCGGCCCTCGGCGCCGGGCTCGCCGCCGGCCGCGCCGCGCGGAGCATGCCGGCGCCGCTCGCCGATCAGCGAGAAGCTCATCTCGCGGAGCGCTTCGAGCTCGCGCACCACGCCGTCGCCGCCGTTGTGCGCCCCCGCGCCGCCGGACCCGCGCCGCAGTTCGTAGCGGCGGACGCGGAGCGGGAATTCACGCTCGAGCGCCTCGATCGGGGTGTTGAGCGTGTTGCTCATCGCGACATGAACGGCACTCGGTCCGTCGGCGTCATCGCATGCGCCCTGTCCGCCGCCGACCGTCTCGTAGTAGGTGAACGACTCGTCGCCGAGCGTCACGTTGTTCATCGTCCCCTGCCCCTGCGCGCGCCCGAAGGCGCTCAGCACGAGATCGGCGACGCGCGAGGAGGTCTCGACGTTGCCCGCCGCGACCGCTGCGCCCGGCCGCGCGTTGAGCACGCTGCCCTTCTCGGCGCGAAGCTCGATCGGGCGGTAGGCGCCCGCCGAGGGAAGCACGTCGGGGTCGGTCAGGACCCGCACGGCGAACAGGCACGCCGAGCGCGTGACCGACAGCGGGCAGTTCAGATTGCCCGCGTGCTGCGGCGCGCTCCCGGCGAAGTCCAGCGTCAGGCGCTCGCCCTCGACGACGGCGCGCAGCCTCAGGGGCAGATCCCCCTCGGGCGCCTCGAGCACGTCGTGCGCCTCGCGCGCGCCGTCTGAAAGCGCCGCCAGGCATGCGCGCGTGCGCCGCTCGGAGTAGTCGAGCACGGCATCGGTCGCCGCGCGCAGGCGCTCGCGGCCGAGGCGCTCCCCGAGGGCAGCCAGCCGTAGCGCACCGATCCGGTTCGCAGCCAGCTGCGCACGGAGGTCCGCGCGCCGCTCGGCCGGCTGTCGCATCCTCGCGGTGATCGCCTCGAGCGCGCACTCGTTCAGCGGCTGCGGTGAGATCACGACACCCTCATCATCGAGCCGGCGGCTGTCCGCCGGCATCGAGCCTGGGGCCCGCCCTCCGACGTCGGCATGATGCGCGCGGCTGGCCGCGAAGCCGAGCAGGAGGGGCGGCGAGGAGGACGAGAACACGGGGGTGATCACCGTTATGTCGGGGAGATGGGTACCGCCCGCGAAGGGGTCGTTGAGGATCCACGAGACGCCCTCGGAGTGGCGCTCGGCGAGCACCGCCGCGACGGCCGCGGGCATCGCGCCGAGGTGCACGGGGATGTGCTCGGCCTGCATCACCATCTGGCCGTCGGCGTCGAACAGCGCGGTTGATGCGTCCCGGCGCTCCTTGATGTTCGACGAGCGCGCCGAGCGGATCAGCGCGACGCCCATCTCTTCGCACGCGGCCCGCAACGCGCCCGCGAAGACCTGCAGCTCGATCGGGTCCAGTTCGCTCACGCGCGAGCCTCGCGCGTCAGCCGCGCGCTCCCGTACCGGTCGACCTCGCCGGCCCAGCCGGGCGGGATCAGCATCGTCGCCTGCGGAAGCGCGCACAACGCCGGCCCTTCGAGCAGCGTCCCCGCGGCCGGCTCGCCGCGCAGGACCGTCGCCTCGATCGCCTCCCCGCCGAGCACGACCGGGCGTGTCTGGAGTGTGGGCTCCTCCGCGGGGCCCGCCATGGCCGGGAGCGCCGGCGCGGCTCCCCACACGGAGACGCGCAGCGTGACCAGCTCGACCTGCTCGCCGTCGTCCCGATAGCCGTAGCGGAGCTCGTGCGCGCGCTCGAACTCCTCACGCAGCTCTGCGGGCCCCGCCGTCGCGGGCGCCTCGACCGCGAGCTCGAAGGACTGCCCGCGATAGCGCAGCTCGTGCAGAAGGCGCACGCGCGACGGCTCGGTGCCGAGCGCGGCGGAGGCCTCCGCGAGCAGCGTCCCGCGCTCCCGCTCGAGTCGCGCGGCCGTGAGCGACGCGCCGTCGAGCATCACCGTCCGCGAGACATCGTGTCGCGGAGCGGCGGCCGCCAGTCCGAGCGCGCAGAGCACGCCGCACACGCGCGGGCAGAGAATCCTGCCGACGCCGAGCGCGTCGGCGAGCGCCGCCGCATGGAGCGCTCCCGCGCCGCCGAACGGCATCAGCGCGAACCCCCGCGGATCGATCCCGCGCTCGACGGTCATCAGCCGCAGCGCGCCGAGCATCTCCGACTCGGCCACGCGGACGATCCCTTCCGCGCACGCGAGGAGCTCGAGCCCGAGCTCCCCGGCGAGCGTCGAGACGGCGCGCTCGGCGGCCTCGCGGTGGAGCTCGATCCCACCCGCGAGTGGCGCGTCGACGAGCAGGCGCCCGAGCAGCAGGTTCGCGTCGGTGACCGTCGGCAGCAGACCGCCGCGTCCGTAACAGGCCGGCCCCGGATCGGCGCCCGCCGAGGACGGCCCGACGCGCAGCGCGCCGCCCGAGTCACGCCACGCGATCGATCCTCCGCCCGCCCCGACCGTGTGGATGTCGAGCGCGGGCAGTGACAGCGGCCGGCCGGCGATCTCGCGCGTTGCGGTCTCGGCCACCTCGCCGTCCTCGATCACGCACACGTCGCACGAGGTGCCTCCCATGTCGAAGCACAGCACGTCCGGCTCGCCGGCGAGCCGCGCCAGCAGCACGGCGCCGCCGACGCCCCCGGCGGGCCCGGACAGCACCGTCAGCGACGCATGCGCGGCGGCGCGCGCAGCGGACGCGAGGCCGCCGGAGGACTGCATCACCTCGGGTTCGGGCAGCCCGCCCGCGCGCGCCTCGTGCGAGAGGCGCCGAAGGTAGGAGCCGAGCAGCGGCGAGAGCGCGGCGTCGAGCACCGTCGTGGCGGTGCGCTCGTACTCGCGGAAGGTCCCCACGAGGTCGCTCGAGACCGTGACCTGAGCGTCGGGGAGCAGCTCCGCGAGCAGGCGCCCCAGGAGGCGCTCGTGCGACGGGTCGGCGTAGGAGTGCAGCAGCGCGACCGCGACCGCCTCCGGCCGGGCGGCGGCGATCTCCTCGACGAGCAAGCGGCCATCGTCCGGATCGAGCGCGCGCAACGGCCCGTCGAATGCCATCCTCTCGGGCGCCGCGAAGCGCAGCTCCTCGGGCACGAGCGGCGCGGGCGCCGCGCGGCACAGCTCATACAGGTGCGGCCTCGCCTGGCGGCCCAGCTCGATCACGTCGGTGAAGCCATCCGTCGAGATCAGCGCCGTTCGCGCCGTGCGGCCCTCGAGCAGCGCGTTGGTGGCCACGGTCATGCCGTGCGCGAAGCGCTCGAGCGAGCGCGGTTCGGCGCCCGCGCGCTCGAGCACGAGTCGCACCGCTGCGAGGACGGCGAGCGACTCCTCGTTCGGCGTCGAGGGCACCTTCGCGGTGTGCATCGCGCCGTCGGCGGCGACGAGCACCGCGTCGGTGAAGGTTCCGCCGACGTCGATACCCAACAGCATGCCGCGGAGACTAGGGGACGTCTCTCCTTCGCCCCCGAAGGAGCCGGCTCAGCCGCGCGTGTGGGCGCCGCTCAGCCGGCCGCGATCGTGGAGCGCGCGTCAGGCTGCGGCGAGCGCCCGGTCCTCGGTGTCAGCGAGGTGCTGATGCGAGGGGCAGTAGCCGTTGTGCGGCAGCGGCACCCTCTGGCAGGCAGCGCCTTTGCGCGTCGTCGCGCGGCACTGGGGCGGCGTCCCGTTGACCGACGCGTAGCCCTCGTGGGGATGTTCGGCGAGGTACTGCTCGGCGTAGCCGACGTACCTGCCCACGACCTGATGGACCTGCTTCTGCGCCGCCATCGGGAAGTAGTTCCTGATGTCGCAGAACAGCGTTCGAGCGGGGCGCGCGAAGTAGTGACGATCGGTCGCCATTCGCGTGATGACCTGCTCGCACGCCTGGAGCACTGCGGCGTGGTTGCTGTGGGCTGCCGCACCGTGCGGCGGAGGGAGGACATGCGGAGCAAGCTCCCGGTAAATGGCTCTGCTGAACTGGTACATAGAACTGCGTTTACCTCTTTCTGCTCAGATCTCTTGGTCTGGAGCACACCCACCTGTTCCCACAGACTCCGACTCACACGGAGACCTTTCAGAGCGAAACACGCCTGCCATGAAAACGGACCGTTATAAGGCGCCGCTAAGCCCTCTCTTTATGAACGTTTATGAAGGCTGCCGCGACGTGTGTTCATGACCGCTCAGTCCCACGTCTGCCATCCGAAGTCCTCGTCACCGCTCAAGACGACGTGGCGGTGATCGAGTGCGGGGTCGCGCTCGGGGTAGTCGGTGCGGCTGTGGGCGCCGCGGCTCTCCTCGCGCGTGAGCGCCGAGCGCGCGATCATCCTCGCCAGCGGATGCCGCTCTTTCAGCAGCCGTTCGAGTCCCTCTGGCGAGCGCACGATGCCGGCATCACGCCAGAGCGCGGCGCGCGTCGAGCCGTCCGCGGGCGGCGCCACGGGAAGCTCGCGTAGGGCGTCGAGCTCGGCCGTGCCGGGCGCGCGCGGCGCCGGCGGCGCGCCCGACAGGATGTGCTCCACGGCCCGGCTCGCGAACACGAAGCACTCGCTCAGCGAGTTCGAGGCGAGACGGTTCGCGCCGTGGAGGCCCGTGCATGACGCCTCGCCGATCGCGTACAGCCCCGCCACCGTCGAGCCCGCGTTCAGGTCGGTCGCGATGCCGCCCATCGTGTAGTGCGCGGCGGGCGCGACCGGCACCAGCTCGCGCATCGGGTCCAGGCCCGCTTCGCGCAGCGAGGAGACGACGTTCGGGAAGTGCGCCGGGTCGATCGAGCGCATGTCGAGGCCCACCGACCGCTCTCCGCTCTGCAGCAGCCGGATCTCGATCGCGCGCGAGACCTCGTCGCGCGGGGCGAGCTCGTCGACGAAGCGCTCGCCCGAGGAGTCGTGGAGCGTCGCGCCCTCGCCGCGGATCGCCTCGGTGATCAGGAACCCCTCGCGGCCGCGAACGCCGATCACCGCCGTCGGATGGAACTGGAGCAGCTCGAGGTCGGCGAGCTCGGCGCCGGCCGCGCTCGCGAGCAGCAGCCCGACACCTTGCGAGCCCGGCGGGTTGGTCGTCCGCTCCCACAGCGCCGCCGCGCCCCCTGTGCTCATCACGATGCCCCCGGCGGCGACGGTGCGCCCGTCCTCGCAGAGCAGCCCCAGGCAGCGGTTCTCTGCGCACCACAGCGCCCGCGCGCGCGCGTTCTCGAGCACCGTGATGCGCGTGTCCTCTGCGACGAGCGCCGACAGCTGGCGCACGAGTCGCCGCCCGGTCGCGCTGCCGCCGGCGTGGACGATGCGCCTGACCGAGTGGCCCCCCTCGAGACCGAGCGCGAGCCGCCCGAAGCGGTCCGCGTCGAAGCGCACGCCGAGCCCCTGGAGGTCGTGTACACGGTCGGGGGCTTCCCGCACGAGGATCTCCGCGGCCGATCGGCGGACGAGCTGCCGTCCCGCGACTTCCGTGTCCCTCAGGTGCAGCGCGAAGCTGTCGTCGGCGGCGAGCGCCGCCGCGAGGCCGCCCTGGGCCCAGTAGCTCGCCGTCCTCGCCAGCGGCGTGGCCGCCACGAGCGCCACGCTCGCTCCCTGCCGCGCGGCGCACAGCGCCGCATACAGACCCGCCGCGCCGGCGCCGACGACCGCCACGTCGGCCGCATGCGAACTGGCCGTGGGGAGCGCCGCCATCGGGGCGAACCGTATCTGCCTGCGCCCTGAACGCCACGCTCGCCCTCCCGCCGCGGCCCCTGCCGACCCGTGCCGGGCGCTCCGAGGCCTGCTCTACCTGCCCGACAGCGGCGTGCTCGTGCCCGGCTGGGTCACCCCCGGGACGATGCTGCCCGTCCTCGTCCCGCGCGTCGTCGTTTTCAGCGTCGTCGACGTCGTGCCGGTACGCGTGGCTCCGGGCAGCGTGCTCGATGCGGGGCTCGTCGTCGTCGGGGTCGCCGTGGTGGTCGCTGCCGCCGTCGTCGTAACCGGCGGCGGAGCCGCCGCCGCGGGCGTCGTCACCGTGCGCGTGACCTGTGTGTGCGTCGGTCCCGAGCCTCCGGCCAGGTCTATGAGCGCGGCCGCCAGCACACCCAGCGACAGCGCGAGCACCGAGACGATCGCCACGACCGGCGCGCGCCATCCCGGCGTCGCGGCCAGCCGCGTGCGTGCCGCCGCGCCGCAGTTCAGGCACCACTCCTGCTCGGGCTGCAGCTGTGTGCCGCAGAGCGGGCAGGCGTCGTCTCCGCCGGCAGCCGCTGGTGCGCCAGGAGCCCGAGCGCCCGGGGCCTCGCTCGGCGAGCCCATGCCGGGATGCGTGGCGGGGCCGCTCACTTCTCCGGCTCGGCGGGGCGCAGCACCTGCGTCTGCTCGCCGTCCTCCGAGGCCGCCTGCGGAGATGCCGCCTCGGAAGCGGTGGTGCGCTGCGTCGGCGGTGACGGCGATCGCCCGATGCCCGAGGTCGGGGCGCGCGAGCCGTCGCGTTTCCCGCCGCGGGGCTCAGAGCTCGCGGCACGCGCCGGCACCGGCGTGGTCGCGGCGGCGGTGGTGGGCGCGGAGCCCGGCTGCGTGCCGACGGGCGGGTCCTGCGTGCTCGCCGGCGCCGCCGATGGGGGAGCGCTGCCTGCGATCGGGAGGTCGACGTGTCGGCTCATCGAGAGGCCGCAGTTCGGGCAGAAGTGGTCGTCGCCGCTGTGGATCGCCGCGCAGCGCGGGCAGGCCGTGATGCCGGCCTCGTGCAGGACGGTGACGGTCTCGCGCTCGCCGAGAGCCGCTTCCAGCGTGCGCAGCTCGGAGTCGATCTGCCCGAGCGTGTTCAGCTTGTTGAGCACCAGCTCATCGTTGCGCTGGCCAAAGCGATGCAGGTTGAAGACGAGGCCGCCGAGGTCTCGGTAGGCGAGCTCCCGAGCCTTGCGCAGGAAGCGCGCGCGACGGCGCGCGCGTCCCCGCGCGCCGAAACCGGGCGTTGCGCCCGGGGACGCGTGGGCCTCGGGCGCGGCCTTGGCCTCGGGGGCGACCGGCGCCTCGGAACCTCCGGGCTGACTGTCGTGTGGCGCCTGGGGGGGAGCGCCTGAAGTCGTGCCAGATGTCTGCTCCACGGACGACCCATGCTACCCGGAGGGCTCGGCGGAGCGCTGCAGCGCCGCCCGCCACGCAGCGGCGACGCGCTCGGCCATCGCGGTCGAGGAGTAGCGCTGCGCGCGCCCACGCCCCTGTACCCGCGGGTCGGCGGCCTGCAGATGCGGCGTGAGCGCCGTGCGCCAGCTCGCCGGCTCGAACGGAGCGCAGAGCGAGCCCTCGATCCCGTCGAGCGCCTCGGCGTGGACGCCGACGGGCGTGGCGAGGACCGGCACGTCGCAGGCGAGCGCCTCGAGCACCGCCAGCCCGAAACCCTCGCGCTCGGACGGCACGAGGACCGCGTTGGCGGCGTTCACCCAGAGCGGCACGGTCAGCGGCTCGACGCCGCCGAGCACGAGCAGCTCGGCATCGCACGCCTGCGCGAGCGCGAGCGCACGGTCATGGCGCTTCTCCCGGCGAGCGGGGTCCGCGGGGAACAGGAGGTAGGGGCGCTCCGGGTGCAGTCCGAGCTCGGAGCGCGCACGCGCGCGATCGAGGGGTCCGAAGCGCTCCATGTCGACCCCGCAGGGGAGCACCTGGGCGCGGCGGCGCGCCGAGCGCAGCGGCAGCTGCTGCGCCAGCGAGCTCGAGGCCGTGCCGAGCACGTCGATGAACGGCAGCGCGGCGAGCGTCAGCAGCCGCGTGCGTGGATGCCTGACGTCGGTGCCGTGCAGCGTCAGCGCGCGAACCCGCGCCGGCACCGCGCGAGCCGCCCATGCCGTCAGCCCGAAGTGCGCATGGACCACGTCGAACCGCGGCGAGGAGCCGCCCGGCGGCGCGCCCGGCGCGCGCGAGGATCGGAAGCGGCGGCGCAGCTGCGCGTACGCGCGCGTGAGCTCGCGTGGCCCCGGGGCGAACTCGCAGAGCTCGACGTCGAGCCCCTCGATGCGCCGGAGCGCGGCGACCTGGTCGCGGACGAACCGGCCGCGCTCGGGCGACACGCCGTCGGGCCGCATGTTCGAGACGACGAGCGCGCGCACGATGCCCCGACCGTAGCGGCTCTGGAATGATGCGCGCGTGAGCCAGCGCAGCTACGGACGTGCGGCAGACGAGCTGCGCCCGACGACGATCGAGCCGGGCTTCGTTCGCACCGCGACGGGCTCGGCGCTGATCTCGGTCGGCGAGACGCGCGTGATCTGCACGGCCTCGGCGCAGGAGAGCGTCCCGCGGTGGATGGACGGCAGGAAGCGAGGGTGGGTGACTGCGGAGTACGGCATGCTCCCCGCCTCGACCGGTGACCGCAAGCAGCGCGACGCGACACGGGGACGCCAGGACGGCCGGACCGTCGAGATCCAGCGCCTGATCGGGCGGTCGCTGCGCGGCGTGATCGACTTCGAGGCTCTGGGAGAACGGACGATCTACCTCGACTGCGACGTGCTCCAGGCCGACGGCGGCACGCGCTGCGCGTCGATCACAGGCGCATTCGTCGCCCTGTCGCTGGCAGCTGAGTGCCTCCAGGCCGCCGGCAAGCTCGAGCGAAGCCCGCTGACCGGATCGGTGGCCGCGGTGTCCTGCGGAATGATCGACGGGAGCGCGCTGCTCGACCTCGACTACCCCGAGGACTCACGCGCGGAGGTCGACGCCAACGTCGTGATGACCGGCGACGGCGGTCTCGTCGAGGTCCAGGCCACGGCCGAGCGCACGCCGCTCTCGCGGGCCCATCTCGACGAGCTGCTCGAGCTCGCCGCGAGCGGCATCGAGCAGCTTCGCTCGGCTCAGGAGCAGGCGATCGCAGCCGGGCGCGCCACGAGCGGCGAGCCGGCGGTCACGCCGCGGGGCTAGCCGGCGCGCATCGTCGTGCGGCTCCTGCTCGCCACCCACAACGAGCACAAGCGGCGCGAGTTCGCGCGCCTGCTGGAGGGCCCCGGGGGCGAGCGCGAGATCGAGCTCGGCTCGCTTCCGGCGTCGGTCGAGCTTCCACCGGAGGAGGGCGAGACGTTCGCCGAGAACGCGCTCGGCAAGGCCCGTGCGGCCGCCGCGTCGACGGGCGAGGTGAGCATCGCCGACGACTCGGGAATCGCCGCAGCGGCGCTGGGAGGCGCGCCGGGGGTGCGCTCGGCTCGCTACGCAGGAGAGCACGCGAGCGACGAGCAGAACCTCCGCAAGCTCGAGGTGGAGGCGCCCGCCGGCACCGCTCTCGAGTACATCTGTTCGATCGCCTACGTCGATCCCCGCGACGCGAGCGAGCGTGTCTTCGAAGGACGCTGCACGGGCCGCATGTCGGCGCAGCGCAGGGGCGAGCGGGGCTTCGGCTATGACCCCGTGTTCCTCCCCGATGACGGACCTGCCGGCCTGACGATGGCCGAGCTCTCGGACGCGCAGAAGGACGCGATCAGCCATCGGGGTCGCGCCGCGCGCGAGCTCGCAGCCTGGCTCAGAGCAGGTTGATCGCCGCCGAGATCGCGACCGCGACGCCCAGCCCGGCATAGCCGGTGTAGCCCGAGAGCAGCAGCAGCAGCGCTGTCACCAGCGCGACCAGGACCGTCACGAGCCACGCGACTCGGGTGATCGTCATCGTGGCATTGTCGCCGATGGCCCCGTCCGCACGCCTTCGACGCGCCCGTCCGCGCACCTTGTTAGCGTCGGCGCACAGGTTTCACGAACTAGGAGGACGAAGTGACGAAGGCCGAGCTGGTCGACCAGGTAGCGGACCGCGCCGACCTGACCAAGCACGAGGCCTCGCGGGCGGTGGACGCCGTGCTGGCCACGGTCGAGGACGCGCTGCGGCGCGGAAGCGAGGTCACCGTTGCGGGGTTCGGCAAGTTCCACGTCAGCGAGCGCGGCGCCCGCCTCGGGGTCAACCCCCGCACCGGTGAGCGCATCCAGATCGCCGCCACGCGCGTGCCACGCTTCACTCCGGGCAGCGGCCTGAAGGGCGCGGTGAAGGGCCGCTGAGGCCGGCGCCCTTCGGCGACACCCTGGCCGCCCGGGTGGCCGAGCGCGAGTCGCAGATCGTGCTCGGCCTCGATCCCGATCCGAGCAACCTGTGGCCCGCCGGGGAGGCATCGCTCGAAGAGGCATCGCTCGAGCAGGGGCGCGACCTCGCCGCCGCCGCCGCGGCGGTGCTGGGTCATTGCCGCGCGTTGATCGACGCGGCCGGGCCTGCGTGCGTCGCGGTCAAGCTGCAGCTCGCGCGCTTCGAGCTGCTCGGCGCCGACGGCTGGCTCGTGATGGTCGAGCTCGTCGCCCACGCGCGGCGCTCCGGTCTGCTCGTGATCGCCGACGGCAAGCGCGGCGACATCGACGTCAGCGCCCGCGCATACGCCGAGGCGCTGATCGGCGGCGCGGACACCCCCCACGGGCGACTCGAGGGTCTCGGCGCAGACCTCGTGACCGTCAACCCGCTGATGGGAGCCGACGCCGTCGAGCCTTTCGTCGCCGCGGCGCGCGCGGCGGGGGCCGGCGTGCTGCTGCTGGTGCGCACCTCCAATCCCGGAGCGGCCGACGTTGAGGAGCTGCGACTCGCCGGCGGCGGGAGCGTGTGGGAGCGTCTCGCGGCGATCGTCGAGGAGCTGGGGCGTGAGGGCGTCGGCGAGCACGGCATCGGCGATGTCGGCGCGGTCGTGGGCGCCACCGCGCCGGGCCACCTGCCGAGGGCGCGGGAGCTGATGCCGCACGCGCCCTTCCTGCTACCCGGCGTCGGCGCTCAGGGCGGCCGCGTCGAGGACCTCGCCGCCGCGTTCGCGCCGGGCCGCGCCGCGGGCCTCGTGAGCGCGTCGCGGAGCATCGCCGAGGCCCATCGTCCGGTCGGCGGCGACCCGGCGAAGGCTGCCCGCGAGGAGGCGGAGCGCCTGCGCGAGGCGGCGTGGAGGCTGTCCGAGCGCCCTGGCGTGGAGGCCTAGCGGGGGCCGCTCGACGATCGCGCCGGCCGGCTTCGCGCTGGCGGCGCGGTGGGCTCCGGGCGACGCGTCCAGGGTCCCGTGAAGGCCGTACCCATTCGCTAGCCTGTGCTGCGTGCGGTTCCTGGCATCGCCTGCCACCCATAGGAGTCCGATGACCGGCCCGGTGTCAGGATGATCATCACGGTCACACTCAACGCGGCGATCGACAAGTCGCTCGCGGTCCCGAACTTCAGGCTCGGCCGCCGCCATCGAACCGTCGACCAGCGCACGATGGCCGGCGGGAAGGGCGTCAACATCGCACGCACGCTGAAGGCGCTCGGGCAGCCGGTGATCGCGACGGGCTTCGCCGGCGGCGCGACCGGGACACACATCGTGGAGCAGCTCACCGAGGAGTCGATCCTCAACGACTTCGTCCGGATCCGCGAGGAGTCACGCACGAACACCTCCGTGCTCGACCCCACGACGGGCGAGCAGACCGAGATCAACGAACGGGGCCCCGCGGTCACCGAGCAGGAGGTCGAGCTCTTCCGAGACAAGCTCGTGTACCTCGCCCGCGGCGCCGCGATCGTCGTCTTCGCAGGATCGCTGCCACGCGGCGTCGAGCCCGAGCTGTACGCATCGCTCGTGCGCGATCTCGAGCGCATGGAGCTCACGACCGTGATCGACACCGACGGCGAGCCCCTGCGCCAGGCGGTGCGCTCTGAGCCCGACGTCGTCTCCCCGAACGTGCTCGAGGCCGAGGAGCTCATCGGCCACGAGTTCGCAAGTGAGGAGGACCGCTCGATCGCAGTGCGCGAGATCGCCGCGCTGGGCGCCAAGGAGGCGATCATGACGCTCCCCGACGGCTGCTTCGCGCAGGTGCTCGTTGACGGCCAGCCGCGGCTCAAGCGAGCGCGGATCGACCCGCGCGAGCCGGTCGCCAAGCGCGGCTCGGGTGATGCTTTCCTGGCCGGCTACCTCGCAGCGCGCTACGAAGGCCGTCCGGTCGACCACTGCCTGCGCTTCGGCGTCGCCTGCGGCGCCGAGTCGACCGGCCGCCTCGGCGCCGGTCTGATCGACCCCCGCGAGGCGCGTCGCCTGATGGGAGACGTCGAGCTGTCGCTGGTCGAGCTACCCGCAGAGGTCGGCTGAGCCAGCCCGGCTAGCCGCCGGCGACGTCGCGGCGCAGGAAGACGAGATATCCGGCGATCAGGGCCGGCACCGCGTACAGCGCGCAGACCCACGCCGAGTGGGCGATCGGCGCCCAGTCGGTCGGCGTCCGCAGCAGCCCGTGCCAGTTCTCGTACTGTTCGGTCAGCAGATACGGCTTCGCGCCTTCGAGCCCGGGGATCTGGGCGATGATGAACAGCAGGATCGTGAGGCCGACAGCGCCGACGACCGCCGCGGCGCTGTTGCGCGTGACCGTCGAGAGCAGCACGCCGAGGCTCGCGACGGCGAACAGCGGGATCAGGTAGACGGCGTTCGCGGCGAACACGAGCAGCAGCCCTTCCGGCGCCGAGACGACGGTGCCCGAGTAGGTCGTCACGCTGTTGAAGCCCCAAGCCGCGATGCCGGCGACCGTGGCGACCGTCGCCGAGAGAAACACGGCGAGGGTCGCGTAGGTCAGCGCCGCGAGCGCCTTCGCGGTGAACACTTGGCCGCGATCGACCGAGCGCGTGAGCAGCGTCTTGAGCGTCCCGTTGCCGTCCTCCGCGGCGACGATGTCGCCGGCGACGAGCGAGGCGATCAGCGGCAGCATGAAGACCGACAGGAACAGCAGCATCAGGACGGGCGTCGCCAGCCCGGAGTGCGTTATCTGCGAGGCGAAGATGTTCTCACCGCCGCGATCCTGGCGGTGCCGGAGGCTCTGCGCGACGACGAAGATCAAAGGCAGGATCACCGCAAGCCCGAGGCCCAGATATGTCCGCTTCTGGGAGACGAGCTTGCGCAGCTCCCAGCGGTAGACGGTGAAGGTGGACGGGCGCCGGAAGCGGGCGCGAGCGCGGGCCGGAGCCTCTACTGTCGCCGCCGCGCTGCTCACTGCGCCTCCACGAGCGTCTCATCGGCAGCCGGTCCCGGCTCGACGGGTGCCGCGCCGTTCGCGCCCGCGCCGTCGGCCTCGGTGAGCCGGAAGAACAGGTCCTCGAGCGTGGCGAGCTCGGGCGTGAGCGCGAGGATCGCGATGCCGGCTGAGCCCAGCGCCAGCGACAGGCGACCGACGTCGGCCTCCTCGGCCTGGAACGCCAGGCCGTGCTCGCCGATCGCCGCGAACTCGATGCCCGGCTGGCGGCAGGCCACCTCGAGCGCCCTCGTGTCGTCGCTCGTGCGCAGCCTGTAACCGGCGCCACCCTGGCGACGGAGGTCGGCGAGCGCGCCCTCGTACACGACGCGGCCCCTGTCGACGATCGCGACCCGGTCGCACAGCTCCTGGACCTCGGGAAGCTGGTGGCTCGAGAGCAGCACGGTGATCTGTTCGTCGGCGAGGCGGCGGATCAGGCTCCGCATGTCGCGCATCCCACCCGGGTCGAGCCCCGTGGCGGGCTCGTCGAGGATCAGCAGGCGCGGCCGGCGCAACAGCGCGGCTGCGATCCCGAGGCGCTGGCGCATGCCGTGCGAGTAGCCGCCGACGCGATGTCCCGCGCGGGGCGTCAGCTCGACGATCTCGAGCACCTCGCCGATGCGCTCTCCGGCGGATCCGCCGTCGAGCGCCGCCAGCAGTTCGAGGTTCTTGGCGCCGGTGAGGTAGGGGTAGAAGCGCGGCGCCTCGACGAAGCCCGCGACGCCCTCGAGCGCGTGTGCGCCCTGGCGCATCGGGTCACGGCCGAAGAGCTCGACGGTCCCCTCGGTCGGGGTGATCAGGCCGAGTGCCATCCGCAGCGTTGTCGTCTTGCCTGCGCCGTTGGGCCCGAGGAAGCCGTAGACGTCGCCGGCGCGGACGTTCAGGTCGACGTGGTCGACCGCGAGAACCTCCTTGTAGCGCTTGACGAGGCCCCGCGCCCGGACCGGCGGGGCCTCGCCGTCCCGGTCGCTCACGCTAGAGGCCTCGCGCGACTGCCTCGATCGTGCTCGGCGACACGAAACCGCCCAGCACGTACTGCACGCCGGAGCGCTCGAAGCTGAGGATCGTGCCGAGAGCCGTCGGCAGCTCGGTGGCCGTCACGCCGTTGATTTTGACGCGCGGGAGGCCTTCGGGGAGCGTGCTGGATGCTTTGCTGCCCGCGCTCTGCGTGTGTTCTGCGACGACGACCGAGCTGATGCCCTTGCCGTGCTGGGAGACCGTGGGGTGGGTCCCGCTGTCGGTGCCGGGTGTCGCCGTCCCCGACGTGCTCTTTTCGGGCAGCGTCACGTCCTGCACCTTCGCGTTGGCCGGCGGCTTGAATTCGAACACCGACGCCGCCACGGGACCGTAGGAGACTTCGTCGGTCGCGGCGAGTTCGATCACCGGCGCGGAGCTGGTCGAGGAGTAGACCGCGGCCCGCAGCGGGGTGCCGTTGTTGGCGTCCCACGAGAGCTCGGCGCCGCCGATCAGGCTGCCGCCTTCGTTCGGCGAGACGCGGACGGTGTAGGCCGGCTGGCCGGCGACGTCGCTGGGCGTCGCGCCCGAGACGTTCGCGTGTTCCTTGAGCTTGGCGATCGATTCTTCGATCTTCGCGACCGAGGGCGCTTCGTGGGGGTCGGCGCCGGTCGTGTCGGTTCCCGTGTGCGTCGTCGACAGCGGCGCGGTGCCTTCCTTGGGCGTGTAGCGGTAGACGGTGTTGGCGGCGGCGTCGTAGAGCGAGACCGTGTGTCCGTCGTAGTAGATCTGGCTGTCGCCCTTTTCCGCCTGGAGCTCGAGCCGCACGCGTCCGTCCTTGGCGACCCACAGGCGCCCGCTGGCGCCGGACAGCAGCGGGCTCGCGGCGAGCTGCCCAGGGCCGCTGCTGCTGCCGCCCGCGAGTTCGGCGCCTTCGAGCAGGTGGTTCGTCAGCTTGACGTTCGCGCTGAAGCCTTCGACGGAGGGGGCGGTGAGCGCGTCGTGGACGGCCACCGGCAGCGCCTTGGTCGGCGGGGTCGGGCCTGAGCCGAGCGCCGAGGCGAGCGCCGTGAGCGAGGCTCCCGCGACCACCACGGCGCCACAGAGCAGGAGCAGGCGAGACAGCGAGAGACGGCGTAGAACGTTCACGACCAGTTATCCAGATCCTCGAAGGTTGCCGATCGCTAACCACACTAGCGGCCTACCTTCGGCCTTCCTAAACGGCCGGCCAGCCAACCGGTCAGGGCGCTGACGCGGGGCCGCCGCGCTCGATCGTCCGTCCAGGCGTGGCACCCGATATCTTCCCGGCGGCATGATCATCGGCTTCATCATCTTCTGGGCGCTGCTGGGCCTCGGGGTGTTCTTCGTGGCGATGCGCGGCGGTCCCCGCGGCGCGCGCCGCTCGCTGCACACCGAATCGCGCATCGGGCAGCGGCTCGTGATGCTCGGCGTCGCCGTGCTCGTCGTCTTCGGCCTCGCCGTACCGGCGCTCGTGCTCGCCTTCAACGGCGCCCACAAGGCGAGCGTCGCCGTCGGCGGCCTTCGTCTCACCGCTGCCCAGCAGAAAGGCCGCGACCTGTTCGCGCAGTCCTGTGCCGTCTGCCACACGCTCGCGGCGACGAAGTCGGTCGGCCGCACGGGGCCGAACCTCGATGTCCGCGTGGGGGTCGACATCGCCACGCCCGCCGGTCGCAAGGCGCTCGTCGAAGGCGCGATCGCCGAAGGCCGCGCGCGGGGCCTCGGTCAGATGCCGGCCCAGCTGTACACCGGCAGGGAAGCCAGGGAGGTCGCTGAATTCGTGGCCGCCGTCGCCGGCCACTGAGCGCTTTGGCCAGACGTCGATAGCCGCGCGCCCGACCATGGGTTAGGGTCCGCGCGCATGGCCGAGCAGCCGAAGACCGTCGAGGACGTCAAGGATCTCGTCGCCGAACGGGACATCCGTTTCATCCGCTTCTGGTTCACCGACGTCCTCGGGCAGCTGAAGTCCTTCTCGATCAACGTCGAGGAGCTCGACGACGCGTTCGAGGCGGGAATGGGCTTCGACGGCTCCTCGATCACCGGCTTCAACGCGATCGAGGAGTCCGACATGATCGCGATGCCCGACGCGAGCACCTTCGCGGTGCTCCCATGGCGGCCGGAGGAGCAGGGCGTCGGGAGGATGTTCTGCGACATCATCACCCCCGAGCGGACCCCCTACGAGGGCGACCCGCGCCACGTGCTGAGGCGTGCGGTCGAGCGCGCTCGGGCGATGGGCTTCGACACCTTCAACGTCGGCCCCGAGCTCGAGTACTTCCTGTTCCGCGACTCGCGCTCCACCGAGGTGCTCGACCAGGGCGGCTACTTCGACCTGACGACGCTCGACGCCGGCTCGGACGTCCGGCGCGAGACGGTGATCGCCCTCGAGCAGCTCGGCATCCACGTCGAGTACACCCATCACGAGGTCGGGCCCTCCCAGCACGAGATCGACATGCGCTACGCCGATGCGCTGAAGATGGCCGACGACTGCATGACCTATCGCATCACCGTCAAGGAGTACGCGATGAAGTACGGCTGGCACGCGACCTTCATGCCCAAGCCGCTGTTCGGCGAGAACGGCTCGGGGATGCACACCCACCAGTCGCTTTTCAGCAACGGCAAGAACGTCTTCTTCGACCCCGACGATCAGTACTTCCTCTCTGATGTCGGCAAGGCGTTCATCGCGGGTCAGCTCAAGCACGCGCGCGAGATCTGCTCGATCTTCGCCCAGTGGGTCAACTCCTACAAGCGCCTCGTACCCGGCTTCGAGGCGCCCGTCTATGTCGCGTGGTCGCGCCGCAACCGCTCGGCGCTCGTGCGCGTGCCGCTGTATCACCCCGGCAGCGAAAAGGCGACCCGCATGGAGCTGCGCTGCCCGGACCCGGCGTGCAACCCGTACCTCACCTTCGCCGTGCTCCTGCAGGCGGGACTCGAGGGCATCGAGAAGGGCTATGAGCTTCCCGAGCCGATGGAGAAGAACCTCTACCACGTCTCGGGCGAGGAGCGCCGGCGGATGGGCGTCGAGCAGCTCCCCGAGAGCCTCGGCGAGGCGATCGAGATCACGGCCGAGTCCGAGCTCGTGCTGCGGACGCTCGGCGAGCACATGTTCAACCGCTACGTCGAGATCAAGCGCCAGGAGTGGGACGAATACCGGGTCCGGGTGACTCAGTGGGAGCTCGACCGCTACCTCTCGATCCTGTAGGGGCCTAGCGCGCGGGCACCGCGCACGCGATCGGCCGCGCCGGCGAGAGATGCCAGTGCAGGGCCTGGAGCAGATGCCCGAAGGCCGCCGGATGCCTGGGCGCCAGCTCGTGCATGAGGCGTAGCACCGAGACGGCATGCCGTTCGTAGCGCTCTTCGCCGGTCAGCTGTGCGAGGCGCAGCAGGCCGACGGCGGCGCTCGAGGCGCCCGACGGGATCGGCGTGTCCTCGACGTCCTTGCGACGGGCGATCAGGGCTTCGCCGTCGGAGGGTGTCGAGAAGAAGCCGCCGTGCTCGGTGTCTGCGAAGCGCGCGATCATCTCATCGGCGAGCGCGGTCGCGTCGTCGAACCAGCGCGGATCGCACGTCGCTTCGAAGAGCGCGATGAGCGCCTCCAGGAGGAAGGCGTGGTCCTCGAGGTAGCCGTCGAGCTTGGCGTGCCCGTCGTTGTAAGTGCGCAGCAGGCGTCCCGAGCCGTCGCGAAGCTCGGCCAGCACGAACCCTGCGCAGGCCGTCGATGCCTCCAGGTAGTGGGGCTCCTCGAGCGCCGCTCCCGCCTCTGCGAGCGCGGTGATCATCAAGGCGTTCCAGCTCGTGAGCCGCTTGTCGTCGAGCCCTGGGCGGACCCGTTCGGAGCGGGCGGCGAGCAGGCGCGAGGCGATGCGCGCGCGCGTCCCCTCGTCAGGGCGCGCGCCGCCTTCTGAGAGAGCACGGTCCTGAAGCACGTTGAGCCCCGGCTGCGGGTGATGCGGATCGACGAAGTTGCCGTGCTCGGTCACGCCGAGCCACTCGATCGCGGCGCCGGCGTCGTCGCCCAGGAGCTCGCGCAGCTCGCGTGCCGTCCACACGTAGAAGCGTCCCTCGACGCCCTCCGAGTCGGCGTCGAGCGCGGCGTAGAAGCCGCCCTCGGGGCCACGCATCTCGCGCAGCGCCCAATCGAGCGTCCCCACGCAGACCGCGCGCATGTCCTGATCGCCGAATGCCTGCCAGCCGTGCAGGTAGGCGCGCGCCAGGAGCGCGTTGTCGTAGAGCATCTTCTCGAAGTGCGGGACCGTCCACGCCTCGTCGACGCTGTAGCGCGAGAAGCCGCCGCCGATCTGGTCGTGGATCCCCCCGGCGGCCATCGCGCGCAGGGTCGAGCGCGTCATGTCTCCCTCGCCGCGGAGCCTAAGGAACTCGAGCACCGATGCCTGCGGGAACTTCGGCGCCCCGCCGAAACCGCCGTGGCGCACGTCGAATGACTCGCGCAGCCGCGCGAGGGCTGCGCCGAGTGCCTCTGCGGTGATCGGCCGCGATGACGGTGTCAGCTCGGCCGCTCCCGAGAGGCGCCCGCGCAGACGCTCGCCGCCGGCGCGGATCTCCTCGCTGTTCTGCTCCCAGGACTCCGAGATCGCATGGAGCACCTGGGTCCACGACGGCATCCCGTGTCGGGGCTCCGGCGGGAAGTACGTGCCACCGTAGAACGGGAGCTGCTCGGGCGTGAGGAACACGTTCAAGGGCCAGCCGCCGCGCCCGGTCATCCCCTGCACCGCCTCCATGTAGATCGCGTCGATGTCGGGGCGCTCCTCGCGATCGACCTTCACGCATACGAAGCTCTCGTTCATCAGCTCCGCGGTGCGGACGTCCTCGAAGGACTCGCGCTCCATCACGTGACACCAGTGGCACGAGGAGTAGCCGATCGAGACGAGCAGCGGCTTGTCCTCGCTGCGCGCCCGCGCGAGCGCGTCCGGCCCCCATGCGAGCCAGTCGACGGGATTCTGCGCATGCTGGCGTAGGTACGGCGAGCTCTCGGTGGCGAGCGCGTTTGCCATGCTCACTCCAGCCTAGTACCGGGTCCGTCGCGAGGGCCGCGACACGCCCGAGCGGTTGGCGGGCGTCCGGCTCAGCGCAGGCGGGCGAGAGGCGTCGGCGGGAAGGTCGCCGCCGGCGCGGCACGCGACGCGCTCGCGAGCCTCACCTTGGCGGAGGCGTTCACGTGGAAGCTGCGTCCGGCAAGCGTGCCGCTGAGGCGGCCACCCGACGCGACGCGGACCCGACCCCTGGCGGCCTGCGAGCCGCCGATCTGAAGGAACGCCGGCGCGCCCGCGTTCCTCAGCACGATGGTCGTGGGCACGGTTCCCGTGAGCTGGAGGCCGGCGATGTAGGAGAAGCGGTCGAGTCGCACGCCTGCCTTGGTGACCGCGGCCGTGCCACCGCGCAGCCCCCCGAAGCGCGCTCCGTAGGGGATCCCGCCGAAATCGAAGCCGACCGTGAGGACGGCGCGTCTGAGGTCGAGAATCGTTGCGACCACCCCCGCCACGGTTCGCGCCTGCGCATGGCCGACGCCGGCGATCGGCGCGACGCTCGAGAGCGCTCGCGGCGCGAGCGGCGCGGGGGGGAAGGGGTTGACGGAGGGAGCGCAGGGTTGAACGGGCGTGCCCCCGAAGAACGCCGCGATCGCCGCCTTCGCACAGCCGCTGAGGTCGCTGCCGATGACGGAGTGCCCCGTGTGGGGGACCTGCAGCAGCTGCGCGTCGGGGATCAGCGCCGCGACGCGCCGCGCGTCTTCTGCCGGCGTGCGCAGATCCTGGGAACCGGAGAGGATCAGGGTCGGCACGTTCGGCACGGCGCCTGCGGGTGGCGGCGCCGGCGAGGCGTCGGGCCATGAGACGCACAGTGGGATCGTCTGGTCGAAGAGCCCCGATTCGGGGTCGAACGGATAGAAGGCCGAGCTCGGCAGCGAGTTCAGCGCGGCTTCGGCTTCCACAGCGCGCGTCGCTTCGGGCGCGGAGCGCTGCCAGGGGAAGGGCGTCTCCTCGCAGGAGGTGTCGACGAACAGGGTGAAGTCGATGTCCGAGCCCGGTTCCGAGGAGGGATGGAGGCCGGTGAGTTCGACCAGGCGCGCGAGCGGGGTGGCATCGTGGCCGAGGGCCGCGTGCACCGCCGACGGGAGCTGCGGCCTGATCGCCGGATTGAGATCCCCGTCGAGCAGCAGGTTGAAGAGGTCGCGACTCGTGACGGTCACCTGCGGACGCTTGCCGCGGCCGTCGGGCACCCTCGCGGTCAGAGGCCGCACGCTCAGCGCGGCGGCGAGGCGGGCGAGGTCGCGAAGCGGGTTCGCGCTGACGCGATCGCAGGCGTGGGAGGCGCAGACTTCCGCGAGCACCGGGCGCATCGCCTTGAAGGTGCTCACGTGGAACGGTTCCGGGCCTTCGGGCGTCTCGGTCGAGTCGAGCACCAGCGACTCCACGCGCTGCGGGTAGCGGGCTGCGTAGGCGAGCGCGACCTTCGTCCCGTAGGAGGTTCCATACAGCACGAGCTTTTCGTACCCCGCTGCGCGGCGCAGCGCCTCGATGTCTTCGACCGATTCGCGTGTCGTGTAGGCGCCGCGCGCGGGTCCGAGCTGGCTGGCACAGCGCTGGACGAGTTCCGCGCCGCTGTGCGCGCGCGCGATTTCGCTCGGGCTGCTCAGCGCGGCGCAGCTGAGCGCCCCGGAGCTCCCGGTTCCGCGCTGGTCGAACAGCAGCAGGTCCCGCCCGCCGGAGCCGGTGAGCGCCGGTGCTGTGACTTCGGCTATGTAGCCCGCCAGCGGAAGCGTCGCCTGGCCGGGGCCGCCCGCGAGCGCGACAACGGCGTCGCGGGTCGGGGCCGCCCCCGCGAGCTTGCGCTCGATGCTGAGCGAGACGGCGCCGGCGACGGCGCCGCTGCGATCAAGCGGCACCGACAGCGAGGCGCAGCTGGCCCCGGCGCTCGCAGCGCAGGGGCCGAAGCTCAGGGCGCCGGCTTGGCCCGGCGTCAACAGCGCGACCAGGGGCGCGAGAGTCGCCAGGATCGAAAGCCGGACTCGTCGCATCGCCTCGACAATACCGTCCGCGGTTCGCGCGAACTTGAGGTTGCCGGCCCGCGTTCAGCGGGGAGTCGAGGGCGCGGCGATGCGGCGAAGGCCGAGCAGGTAGCGCATCTCGGCCGCAGCGCTCGCGCCGTTCGGCAGCTGCGCGAGAGCCTCGCCGAGCCCATGCAGGCGCTGCGGGATACCGCCGGCGGTGGAAGCGTCGCTGCTCGCGACGCCGTTTCCGGCGGCGCCGGCGCTCGCCGCTTCACCCGTCAGTCGCACGTGCGTGCCTCCGAGCGTCCCCACGAGCGAGCGAGTGCCGCCGCCGTGCAGCCCGCCGTGCGCGGCCGCGTAGCCGCCGACGGCGAGCGCGATCTGCGATCCGGTGACGCGGCCCGAAATGGTGACGCCCGGCACGTAGGAGTAGCCGTGGAGCACCGTCGTGGAGCCCGTCAGCTCGAACCAGCCCGCGCGGAGCCCGCCGCCGCTCAGCGAGGGGCTGGTCGAGATGCCGGTGCCTCCGAGCTCTTCCAGGAGCGCCACGAACAGCTGGCGCGAGAGGTCATCGAGCGTCAACCTCACGGCGTGCAGCGTGCGCCCGGGCGCTCCTCCGTAGCCTCGCGCGGGCGTGACCGCCCGCAGCCGCGCAGGCGGGAGCGGCGGCAGCCGCAGCAGGGTCGGCGGCGGCGCGTGCGTGCAGGACTTGATCTCAGCTCCCGTGAACAGCGCCCGCAGGGCGTCTGTCGCGCACGAGCCTGGCTCGCTCGTGAGAACCGAGTGGCCGGTGTCGGGCACGATCAACAGACGCGAGTCGGGGATCGCGGAGGCGACTTCCTGGGCGTTGGCCGTCGGCGTACGCAGGTCGGCTTCGCCGCTGAGGATCAGCGCGGGGACGTCGGGAAGCGCAGCTTCGTCAAGCGCGGGGCCGGGAGTGGCGTACGGCCAGAAGGCGCACGAATCGATCGGGCTGAGGTCGAGCGCGTTCGCTCGGGTGAAGGGTGCGAAGCTGCTCGCCGGGATCCGGTCGACGTTCGCCGTGGCCGTCGAGAGCCTCGCCGGCGGGCTTTCCCCGCGAGTCCATGGGAAGGCCTCGTCTTCGCAGGTCGTCGTCAGGTACAGGGGGGCGTCGACGGCATCGCTCGCTTCTTCCCCACCGGACGCTTCGGTCCGTGAGAGAAGGCGCGCGAGCTCGGCGGGGTCGCCGCGCGAGGCCGCGCGCACGGCCGGGATCAGTTCGGAGCGCAGGAGCGGGTTGAGATCGCCCGCGAGCAGGATCCCGAGGAGGTCGTCGGAGCTGATCGGCCGGCGGTGGGCGCCGCCGCGATCGTCGATCACGCGCCCGACGATCGGGCCGCGGCGTGCGCGCGCGAGCACGCGTGTGAGGTCTGCCACCGGATTGGGCGTGATGTGCACGCATTCGCGGTATCCGCAGAGCTGGCGCAGGATGCGCGGCACCGCGGCGAACGTCGAGCGATTGAGGGGGTCCGGCCCGTTGGGCGTGACGACCGAATCGAGGACGAGCGCTTCGACGTGCGCCGGGTGATCCTGGGCGTACTGCTCGGCCACCTTGGTGCCGTAGGAGGTCCCGACCAGCACCAGCTTTTCGTAGCCGCCGGCGCGGCGGATCGACTCGATGTCGGCGACGCTGTCCGGCGTCGTGAAGAAGGATCGTGCCGCGCCGAGGCCGCGGGCGCAACGGACGATCGCCTGCCCGGGGCTGACGGCCGCGGAGGTGCGCTTCGGCGGCCGGCAGGCGAGCGGATGCGAGAGGCCCGTTCCCCTCTGGTCGAAGACGATCAGGTCGCGCGTCGCCGATGCCGTTCCGAGCAGTTCGAGGAACGCTTCCGTCAGCGGGATCGCCGCCTGCCCCGGGCCGCCGGCGAGCGCGATCACCGCCGAGCTGCCACCTTCGACGGGTGCCCGGTGCCGGCGCATCGCAAGCGTCAGTGCGCCCGGTGTGCGGCCGCTCGGGTCAAGCGGCACCGTGAGGTGTCCGCAGGCGAAGTTGTTGGTGTCGGCGCAGGGCGCGAACGGGATCTGCGCAGCGGCCGATCCGCCGGCCGCCGCAACACACGCGCTCGCCGTCACGAGCGTCAAGGCGATCCTGCCGACGCGAGCTCGCACCCGCTGAATCTACCCCTTTGGCTCGTGGCTGCCCGTCCCCCCGCGCGGTAGTGTGCCGCTGTGGCAGCCGACAGGGAGACCGTCACGGCGTCTGGCGCTCCACCGGCGATCGGACCCTACACCCACGCGGTGCGCTCCGCCGGGCTGCTGTTCTGCTCGGGTCAGATACCGCTCGATCCAGCCAGCGGCGAGCTCGTGGGGGACACCGCGGCAGAGCAGGCGCAGCGTTGTCTGGAGAACCTCCAGGCGGTCTGCGAGGAGGCCGGTGCGACCCTCGAGAACGCGGTGAGGCTGACGATCTACATGCTCGACCTGGCCGCGTTCGCGACGGTCAACGAGGTCTACGCGTCGTTCTTCGTGACCGAGCCGCCGGCGCGCGTGACGGTCGGCGTCTCGCAGCTGCCGCGCGGCGCCCTCGTCGAGATCGACGCCGTGGTCGCGCTCTAAGCTGCGCCGGTCGCGGCTCCGACCGCGACGGGCGGTCCGTCTGCGGGCTCGACGCCGCGCAGCGCCCGCGTCAGGAGCTCCCAGAGGACCTTGCGGTCGTGGTCGTCGAGCGCGCGAAGCACGTCGTCCTCGACGAGCTCCTGCGCCCGCTCGGCGCCCTCCAGCGCGCTGCGACCGGCGGCCGTCAGCTGCACGACATGGCGGCGACGGTCGAGCGGGTCTCGCTGCCGCGTCGCGTAGCCGAGGTCGTCGAGCTCGTTGAGCAGCAGCACGACGTTGTTGGCGTCCATGCAGAACGCATCGCCGAGCTCCTGCTGGGGGCATGCCTGGTGGTCGCGCAGGAACGTCAGCGCGACGAGGTGTCGCAGCTGCATGCCGAGCTGCTCCTCGTTGGTGCGCCGGTAGACCTGCTTCGCCAGCCGGGTCAGGAGCACCATCGAACCCGGTGCGTTGCGACTCTCAGCCATCTCGAACACCTTACCCGTCATCGCTCAATCTGTCATCACTTTAGCACCGATTGTAATTTTTATGTGGATCATCCTTGAGACAGGGATAATCCCTGATATGTTGCAGCTCAACGCAACAAGGAAGGATCTCCATGACGGCCGTGATGAACCCGCTTCGCACCGCAGCATCCACCTCGGACCGGCGACGCTGGATCGCTCTGGGCGTGCTCTGCCTGGGGCAGCTGATGATGGTCCTCGACGCGACGATCGTGAACGTAGCGCTGCCCTCGATCCAGCACGACCTCCACTTCACCCAGAGCAGCCTGACCTGGGTGATCGATGGCTACCTGATCACGTTCGGCGGCCTGTTGCTGCTCGCCGGGCGGCTCGGCGACCTCGTCGGGCGAAAGCGCGTGTTCCTGACCGGGCTCGTACTGTTCACGGCCGCCTCGGTGCTGTGCGGCCTCGCCACCAGCCAGGGGATGCTGATCGCGTTCCGGCTCCTCCAGGGCGCCGGCGGCGCCGTCGCCTCGAGCGTGATCCTCGCGATCATCGTCACGGAGTTCCCCGAGCGCGCCGAGCAGGCGAAGGCGATGGGCCTCTATGCCTTCGTCTCGGCCGGCGGCGGCTCGATCGGCCTGCTCGCCGGAGGCGCGCTCACGCAGTCGCTCGACTGGCACTGGATTTTCTTCGTGAACGTCCCGATCGGCGTGCTGGCGTTCGTGCTCGGCTCCGCGCTGATCGAGGAGAACGAGGGCATCGGCCTGTCGGGCGGCGTCGACGTGCTCGGCTCGATCCTGATCACCGCCGCCACGATGCTCGGCGCCTTCGCGATCGTGAAGTCCAGCGAATACGGCATCGGCTCCGCGCGCACGCTCGGCGTCGCCGGCGCCTCGCTCGCGCTGCTCGCCGGCTTCCTCGTGCTCGAGTCGCGCATCGCCAACCCGATCATGCCGCTGCGAATCCTGCGGCTGCGGATGCTGATGGGCTCGAGCCTCGTTCGCGGGATGCTGATCACGGGGATGTTCTCCGCCTTCTTCCTCGGTTCGCTGTTCCTCGAGCGCGTGCTCGGCTACAACGCGATCCAGACGGGGCTCGCGTTCATGCCGCTGACGCTGTCGATTGCGGCGATGTCGATGGGCGGTTCCTCGCGGCTGGTCAACCGCTTCGGTTCCGTGCCGACGCTGGCCGGCGGTCTCGTGGCGATCATCGGCGGCCTCACGCTGCTGGCGACACAGGGCGTCGGGGTGAGCTACTTGCCGGGCCTGTTCCTCGCCTTCACGCTGATGGGGCTCGGCGCGGGCGTCGCGCAGCAGCGAGCGCGCCATCTCGGTGAGCGCGCCATCGTCGG
>DATAYP010000045.1:0-6393 GCA_036272475.1 Solirubrobacteraceae bacterium
TCGGCTCACATGCGTCTTGGCCGTCGCCGGGGTCACCACCAGCTGCTGCGCGATCTCGTCGTTGCTCAAGCCTGCCGCGACCAGAGCCATCACCTCGCGCTCGCGCGCGGTCAGCTCCTCGAGGAGCTCAGGACTCGCTTGGCGTACATCGGGCTGCGCCGCGAGCTCGGCGATGACGCGCCGAACGACAGTCGGCGAGAGCGCCGCCTCGCCCGCGGCGACCGCACGAACGGCTCGCGTCAGCTCAGCCGGCTCGGCGTTCACCACCAGGAAACCGGTGGCCCCACTGCGCAGGCTCGAGAAGATCTGCTCATCGTCGTCGGAGGCCCCGAGCACCAGCACCTGAACCAACCCCGCGTCCGGCTCGGCCAGGATGCGCTGCGTCACTGCCGCAGCATCGATCCCGGACACCGCATTGTCGATCAGCAGGACGTCTGGGCGAAGCTCGCCGGCGAGGGCAACCGCCTCCGCTCCGTCTGATGCGGCGCCGGCGACCGCGAAGTCCGGCTCCGCATCCAGGAGCGCGGCAAGCCCAGCGCGCGCCAGTCTGTCACCGTGCGCCACCAGAACTCGAATCATGGGACCGGGCCTTGGGTACTCGGCGGTGACCGATCCGATCAGGAGGTTCCTCTCGTGATGTGCCGCACGGACGGCCTGCCGAGAACTGTGGAGGGTCTTTTCCATCGTCTCTCCAATCTGTGTGCGTGACGCTTAACCATGATTCCGCTCGCAATGCCCGCCACGCATACCCTTCGCCCCCACAGACGTCTATGGGCAACCCGGGGCGCGAGTAGGGTGATCCCTACCCCCGCCGCACCTATGGCTGTCCCTACCGCGCCGGGCCTGGTCCGGTGCGATGATCGTGTTGTATGAGGCGCTCGGTCCTGATAGTTGACGACGACCCGGTGTTCTTGTCGCTCGCAGCTCGGATCCTTGGACAGGCAGGACTCGAGGTGGTGGCCACGGCAGGCGACGCCGCCGATGCAGTCGCGGCGGCCAACACGACGAGGCCCGCAGCCGTGCTGGTCGACCTGGGCCTCCCGGATCGCGCGGGCGCCGATCTCGCGTACGAATTGGCGTCGTTGCCGTGGCGGCCGCGGGTGGTCCTGACTTCCACGGACAGCGATGCCGGTTGGGCGATCGAGGCCCCCGACGGACACCCAAAGCTGCCGTTCATTCCCAAGGACGAGGTCGCGAACGGGAGGCTGCCGCGACTTCTCACGTCACAGTAGGATCGCCCCACCCCGGGGCGAGGGAGTAACGTGTCGGCGTGTCTAAGGCCTGGCGCGTAGTCATAGGGGAGGACGACGTTCTGATGCGCGAGGGGATTGCGCGTCTGCTTGCCGAGGCCGGCTTCGATGTGGTCGGCCAGGCCGGTGATGCCGAGGCGTTCCTCCGCAAGGCGCTCGCCCACAAGCCGGATGTCGCGGTCGTCGACATCCAGATGCCACCGGGTCGGGCGGACGACGGGCTCCGTGCCGCGCTCGAGCTGCGCCGGCTGTTGCCTGAGACCGGCGTTCTGGTGCTCTCCCAGTACTACGAGGAGGCCTACGCCCTCGACCTCATTGGTGATAGTGCAGAGGGCGTCGGCTATCTGCTCAAGGAGCGAGTCGGTGACGTCGACGCGTTCCGGGATGCCGTCGCGCGCGTGGCCAACGGCGGCAGCGCTCTGGACCCGGAGGTGGTGGGCCGCATGCTCGGGCGCCGCCGTCACGAGGGCCCGCTCGATGAGCTCAGCCCTCGAGAGCGGGACGTCCTCGGCCATCTGGCGGAAGGCAAGTCGAATCAGGGGATCGCCGAGTCGCTCGTGGTCACGACGGCGGCGGTGGAGAAGCACGTGACCAGCATCTTCCAGAAGCTGGGGCTCGAAGCGAGTTCCACAGAACACCGGCGAGTCACTGCCGCGCTGACTTATCTGCGCGATCCGGGTCGTTAGGTGAAGCTCCTAGGCAGCGCGCAGTTGAAGGGGGCACACGTCCGGGAGAACGTCGCGCGGCCTGCTCGCCGATCGCGCGACCGGCCGCCCGCAGGTGCAGCAGGTCCAGTCGCCGTCCTCGTCGCGGCACGCCATCACCTCTTGGTTGACACAACGGCACCTGCCGGCATGGCGAGCCGCGAACACAGGGGGCTGATGCCACGTCCGCTCCAGGTTGAGGTGACTGCTGCTCATGGTCTTCCTCCTTGGTTCACCGCGGGTCGAATGACTCACGCAGCAACGCGGGCCGGTCTGCCACGTTCTGCGGCTGCTCGCCCAAGTGCATCTCGGCTGGCCGCATATGCCTCTGCAGTGAGCCGGCTTGAGTGCTCGAAGTCTGTCGGCTGGACGTGGTGGGAGTTCGCGGCCGGGAGCACGATCAGCTCGACGTCGCTTCCGTACCGCGAGATATCGGCCTCCAAGCGGCTTCCCACGAGCAGGGCGATCCCGCAGATCGCCGCGTCCAGGGCGGTTCGCGCAGGTGACGGCGGGGCGTAGCCCGGCTCCTGCGTGGGTAGCACGTACACGCGCTCGGCACCAAGCTCGACCGCGTGGCGGATCGGCGTGTTGTTCACGACGCCGCCGTCGACTAGCAGTTTCTCGCCGACCGCCACGGGCGGGAAGATGCCCGGGATCGAGCATGCGGCGACGATCGCGTCAACGGCGGGCCCATTGCGGAGAACCGCCTCGGTGCCGGCTGTCAGATCGAATGCGACGACGCTCAACGGCACACGTGCGTCGGCGAGATCGTCGATCTCAACGTGCCGTTCGACTATCCGTCGCAAGCCGTGCGCGGGAACGAGATGGTTGCGGTGCCCTGCGACGCCGCTCACCAGCGTGCGCAGGCTCACAGGAAAGGCGTCCGCGCGCTCGATGCCGCGCCACGCCCTCGCGAGCTCCAGCGCCGTCTCCGGCGTCTGGGGACGCGATGCGATGAACGCTGCGTTGAGGGCGCCGACCGATGTTCCGATGAGCAGGTCGGCATTCACGCCGCGCTCGTAGAGGGCTTGAAGCATGCCTACCTGAACCGCGCCGAGGCTGGCGCCGCCTGACAGCACGAAAGCCGTGAGCGGACGCCTCGAGGGCGCCCGACGGCTCCGGTGCCGCGATGGCCTTCGTGACCGCACTGCGTCCGTTCCGGCTCCGCTCCCGGACTTCGGCTGGCTGGCTGTGCCCGTGTGACTCATGCTCGAGCAGCCCTCGATCCCCCATGCAAAGCCTGGCGTCCGCGCGCGGTCAGCTGGTCAATCCGGTCGACGACCGAGCGATAAACGGTTGCCGCGCGCTCCTCGCGTTCCAGGGCCGCCCCGTAAGCCGCAAACGGGAGTGCGCCGCCGGCGCGAGGCGCCCTCGACCAAAGCGCGTATGCCGCGTCTACCGCCTCCGACTCCGCTCGCCAGTCGAGGTAGCGGGCGAACGCCTCGTCAGTCAGCCGCTCGTGGTCCCACTGTTCGAACTGATGCCGCTGGAAGAACAGCGGGCTCATTGCGAGAGGAATCGGTGGGTTGGAATCCGGTGGACTGGATATGGCGCTGATACGAACCTCTTGGCAACCATGGGAACACTCTTGCGCCGAGAGGGGCACGCCGCCATACCCGCGTTCCCGAGACCTCGTTCGGTCAGACCGGAGCGCCAGGTGGGGTCAGCCCTACCCCGGCCTTTCCTGTCCGGCCCGTGGATGAAGCGCCGCGGCGGAGCGCCGCGGCTGACCTGACGACGACCACCGCCGTGGGCTAGCCTTGCCCCGTGACGGCATTGAGGCGTGCGCGGCGGCTCTCTGTGGGCGTCGAGGCGGCGCTCGCGTTCCTCGCCGGAGCTGCGACCTTCGCGCTCGTCGCCGTGACGGTGGTCGCGGCCGGTTCCGACGTTGCGATCGCTCTGCTCGCCGGCGCCTACGTCGTCGCGATCGCCGCCGTGTTTCGCTTCGCGGGCGTCGTCTACGGCCTTCCTTCGGCGGTGGCGTTGCTGATCGCCCTCGACTGGTACTGGGTGCCGCCGACGCACCCCCACAGCTTCCCGGACGCCGGGAACCTTGCTGACGTGCTCGCCTACCTCGTCGGTGGCGTGGCGATCGGTGAGATCGCTGCCCACGGCAGCCGGCGCGCCGAGCTGTCGGAGGGAGAGCGCAGCGTGCTGTCCGAGGAACAGGGAGCCTTGCGACGCGTTGCGACGCTGGTGGCTCGCGGCGAAGCCCCGGACACGGTCTTCGCCGCGGTTGCTGAGGAGGCAGGAGCCCTACTTGACGTCGATGGCGCGCGCGTCGTGCGCTTCATCGGCGACGACGAAATCCTTCAGCTGGAGGGCTGGACCGCACCGGGTCACGACCGGCTGCCCGTCGGCCCGCTGAAGCTCGAAAACACCTCCCTGGCGACCGAGGTCATGCGCACCGGCGGCGCGGTCCGGATTGAGGACTACGCAAGAGTGAACCGCGTCGTCCCCTGGTTCATTAAGGATCTCGGTATTCGCTCGGGCGTCGCGGCTCCGATCTTCGTTGGCGGACGTCTTTGGGGGGCGATGCTCGCGTGGTCTCTGCACCCTCGACCGCTCCCAGACGACGCCGAGCGGCGTCTGGTCGCCTTCACCGAGCTGGTGGGCACGGCGATCTCCAACACGGCTAGCCGTGAGGAGTTGGCGCTGCTCGCGCGCGAGCAACAGGCGCTGCGAGACGTGGCGACGCTCGCGGTGCGCGGCGTCTCGCCATCCGAGCTGTTCGAGGCGGTTTCGCGGGAAATCGGGCTGCTCCTAGGCGTCACGAGAGCTCACATGGCGCGTTTTGAACCGGACGGGGCAGCGATGCTGGTTAGCAGCTGGCGCGCCGACGGGACGCGAGCGCCGGCCAGGACCCATCCCATAATCGACTACACCGGCCTCGTCACGCGAGTCTTCGAGAGCGGCCGACCTGCCCGGGTCGATCGCTATGAGGATGTCACGGGCGCGGCGGCCGCCTCTGCCCAAGGGGTCGACGTCCGCTCGGCTGTGGGCGCTCCGATCGTAGTCGACGGCCACCTCTGGGGGGTGATGATGGCCTCCTCCGAGGACCCCGACCAGCTCGGCCCAGGGGCCGAGTCGAAGATCGCGGCCTTCACAGAGCTCGTCGCGACGGCCATCTCGAACGCTGAGGCCCGGGCTGAGTTGGGACAGCTGGCGGGTGAACAGGCCGCGCTGCGCCGCGTGGCAACGCTGGTCGCGCGCGGCGTCTCCCCACCCGAGCTGTTCCAGGCGGTCTCAAAGGAGGTCGGGCTGCTGCTCGGCGTGAAGGCGACGTTCGTGGCACGCTTCAATTCAGGTGGCTCGGCGACCTACGTCGGAAGCTGGCACGTGGACGGAACCCCGCCGCCGACGGAAATTCGGTTTGCGCGCGACGACTCCAGCATTCTGGCGCGGGTCTTCGGAACCGGCCGCCCGGCGCGAATCGAAAACTACGATGACGCCTCTGGGGAGGTGGCAGCTGCTGTGCGACGCCTCGGCATCCGATCGGGGGTCGGCGCACCGATCATCGTGGATGGCAACCTCTGGGGGGCGATGATGGCCGCCTCAGCGGATCCCGAGCCGCTTGGCCCTGCGACCGAGTCGAAGATCGCGGCGTTCACGGAGCTCGTCGCGACGGCCATCTCGAACGCTGACGCTCGCGCCGAGCTGGGACAGCTCGCAGGTGAACAGGCTGCGCTGCGCCGCGTGGCCACGCTGGTCGCGCGCGTCGCCCCCGCACCAGAGCTGTTTCAGGCGGTCTCGCGCGAGGTCGGGCTGCTCCTCGACGTCGACGGGACCGCCATCGTCCGCTACGACAGCGATGACACAGCGACCAGTGTGGCCAGCTGGAGCAGGGCTGGACCCAGCTTCCCGATCGGCGGGCGAGTCGCGCTCCATGGCAGCAGCGTGACGGCACGCGTCTTCAGCACGGGCCGACCGGCACGAATGGATGACTACGGAGAGGCCTCCGGCGAAATCGCCGACCTGCTGCGACCGCAGGGCCTGCGCTCGGCGGTCGGCGCCCCGATCGTCGTCGACGGACGCCAGTGGGGCGTGATGATCGCGGCGTCGATCCAGGCGGAGCCGCTCCCGACGCACACGGAGCCGAGGATCGCGGCCTTCACCGAGCTCGTGGCAACTGCGATTTCAAACGCAGAGGCGCACGTGGTGGCGACGCTTGTTGCCCGCGGTTCCTCACCGGCGGAGGTGTTCGCCCAGGTGGCCGAGGAGGTGGGACTGCTCCTCGGCGTGGAGAGTGCGTGGATGCAGTGTTATGAGGCCGACGGCAACTCAACGATCGTCGCAATATGGGGCGAGCTCGCAGACACCTTTCCGGTTGGCACACACCTGAACCTGGAAGGCGAAAGCGTCTCCGCCATCGTGCGCGACACGCGACGGCCCGCCCGCATGGACGACTACTCAGGCGTGGCGACGCCGATGGCGGACCT
>DATAYP010000046.1:0-2741 GCA_036272475.1 Solirubrobacteraceae bacterium
TCTTCGACGAGGCACATGACCGCCGCCGCGGTGATCGGTTTCGCGCACGACAAGATCGGGAAGATCGAATCGCGTCGCAGCGTCGGCGTCGTGTCCCCGTGGCGGAGCACGCCGAACGCTTCGTGCAGCACGACGACGCCATGCCGAGCCACGCACACGGCGACGCTTGGGGTGTCGCCGCATTCCACCCAGCCGGTGAGAAGCTCGCGCAACCGCTGTACCCGAGCGGGATCCATGCCGGCGCCCTCGGGCGCCCCCTCTTGCAGGACAGGACTCGTCATCGGCGTCTCCCCCTGTGCGAAGGACCGGCACGGCCTCACGCGAGCAAAGAGGCCGCGGCGGGCCGTGACAGGAACCGGGCGCGGGCCGCAGGGTCGCGCAAGGTGCCCGCCACCGTCATCAGTATGTCGACCGCCGCGCGGCGCTCCGCCGCTGCCGCCGTTTTGTCGCCGAGCCCCGCCAACGCGACTGCTCGCGAGGCGCGCAGCCGCCAGACGAGCGACTGCCAGCCGAGCGGCATAACGACGGCGAGGGTCGCGTCGACCGCGTCGCAAACCTCGGCGAAGCGACCCAGGGCGAGCAGCGCCCGAGCCCGCAGCTCCGCGGTCGTCCAATAAGGCCGTCCCCGGCCCTCCGCATCGAGCTGCGGCAGGGAGCGCTCACACTCTGCGAGGGCCGCATCCGCGTTCCCGGCCAGAAGCCGAGCGGCGACGAGTCCGTCGCCGGTGAGCCGGCCCCCGGCGGCCTCCACCGCAGCTTTCAGCGCTGCCGCACTGGTGCCGTCGGGGTGGGTGGCTACGATTGCCGACGCCAGCATGTCTTCGGCCCAGCGACTCATCCACGCACGCCTCAGCTCCCTGGCGTCGGCAAAGACGCGCGGGACGTCGCGAAGGACGCGTTCGACGTCGCCGGACGCCAAGTACCACCATGTCTGGCCGAGAAGCTGGAACGCCCGACCGAACGGATGGTCGTCGTCTGCGACTTCCTGCTCCAGGGCCTGCCAAGCCTCGTCGAAGCGGCCGAGATCCGCCAGGGCGAACGACTTTATCGTGGCGTACTGTACGGGCGGGATGCCAAGCCGACCGGCCAGCGTCGTCGCGCGATCGCTGCAGGTCACGCAATCCGCGAAGCGACCGAGCTTCCAGTACGTCCACATCGACTCGAAGAGGTGTTCGTTGAGCGCGATCAGATCGCCGCGCCGCTCTAGCGAGACGGCAATCTGCTCGATCTCGATATCGACACGATAGCCGACCCGCCGTTCCGAAAGGCTCCGGCTGGCGGCCCGCAAAGCGTCCACCTCGAGGTCCTCGTCCCCCAGCTCGCGGGCGATCGCCAAAGCCCGTTCGGTGTTCGCAGCCGCCTGGGGCCGTAATTCCGGGGCGAAAGACTCGGCATGGCGTTGCGTCAGGATCAGCGCCAGAGCCTCGCCGCGGCGGTCGCCGAGTTGGACAGCCAGCTGGCGGGCCCGTTCGACAGCGGGGAGGAAGTGCTCGATGGCTGGGCCGTAATCCAGAGCAACCACGTAGTAGGCGCGCCCCAGCCGCAGGAGGGCTTCCATTTCCTCGGCGGCCGCGCCCTCTTTGGCGGCCTCCCGCATTGCCAGCTCCAGGTCGAGCGCGGCCTCCCGGCCACGGAAGAGCCCCAGCAGCAGCTCGCCCCGCGCGCGCAACGCGGCGCGCCGGGTGGGCCCCGGGCCGGCGAGTTCGGCTGCCCTGGCGAAAAAAGCCAGAGCCTCCGGCGTCGCCAAGCGGGCGGCGGCGGACGAGCCGGCCTGGTGCAGGTACGTCGCCGCCCGTTCCCGCGCCCCGGCCTGGACGAGGTGGTAGGCAAGATCGCTCACGCGCTCGTCGAGGTGCCTGGCGTAGACGCGTTCCATCGTGTCGGCGACACGTCCGTGGAGCCGCTGCCGGCGCACGAGCGACAACCGAGTGAGGAAAGTCTGGCGGATCTGCTCGTGCGCGAACACAAAGTGGGGTTCCCGTCGGTGTTCAGCCACCACGAGTCGGACCCGCTCGGCCTCGTCCAGGGCGTCGAGCAGATCGTCCTCGCTCTCCTCGGCGAGCGCCGCGAGGAACTCGAACGTGAACGTCCGCCCGATGCATGCCGCAGTCGTCATGATGCGCTGCGCTGTCTCGCCGATCCGGTCGATACGCCTGCCGAGCACGAGCCGGACCGTCTCCGGCACCTCGAGCTCGCCAATCTCGACGTCGGGAAGCCAGTTCCCCGCCGCATCCGTGAGGCGGCGCTCCTCGGTCAGGTGTCGGTAGACCTCCTCGACGAAGAGGGGCACCCCCTCGGTCTCGTCGTACACCAACCGCACCAAGCGTTCGGGCGGCTCGCGACCGGACAGGGCGCGCAGGATGTCTGCGACCTCGCCAGCGCTGAGCCGTTTGAGCGTGATGCGGGACACCGCCGCCAGCCGCGACAGGTGCTCGATCCCCCGCATGAACGGGTCGCGAGGACCGAGATCGACGTCGCGGTACGTCCCGAGCACGAGCAGCGCCGTCCGCTCAGCGCGTCGCGCCACGCTCTCGAGCAGTTGGGTCGTCGACGCGTCGGCCCAATGGAGGTCTTCCAACACCATCAGCATCGGCTGGATCGCGGCCGAGCGCTCGAAGAAGTCGCACACGCTCTCGAACATGTAGTGGCGGGCCTGATCCGTCGGCAGAGCGACTGGTGGGGGCAGGTCCGGGAAGGCTACGCGCACCTTCGGCACGAACCGGGCGATCTCGGGGCCCGCA
>DATAYP010000047.1:0-41954 GCA_036272475.1 Solirubrobacteraceae bacterium
CACATCTCGAGCTTCAGCGGCAGTCTCTCGGTGATCGCCTCGATCACCAGATCGCAACCGGCGAGATCCCGGTAGTCGACGGTTCCGCCGATACGACCGCGGATCGCGTCGGCCTCCTCCTGCGTCGACTTGCCTTTCTCGACCGCGCGCGCGAGCTGCTTCTCGATCTTGCCGATGCCCTTCTGGAGCGTCGCCTCGTCGACCTCGCGCAGCACCACCGAGTAGCCGGCTGAGGCAGCGACCTGCGCGATCCCGTGACCCATCAGCCCGGCTCCCAGCACGCCCACGTTCTCGATCTTCTGCGCCATTGGACCTCCGCTCGAGTTCTCGATTTGCGAGCGGGAGCCTATTACCGAGCGACATCACGGGACATCTGCCGCCCCGCCGGCGGCGCTACGCTCACGCCATATTCGCGACGCCGCTGCGCGTCAGCGAGTCGACCACCAGCGAGGGAGCCCACGATGAGCATCGTCTACAGCGAAGATCACGGACGTATCAGGCACGTCGTGCTCAACCGGCCCGAGAAGCGCAACGCGATGAACCAGGAACTGCTCCTGGCGCTCGGCGAGCAGCTCCGCGAGGCGGGCGCCGACGCCGGCGTGCACTGCGTCGTCCTGCGCGGCGAGGGTCCCGTCTTCTCGGCGGGCGTCGATCTCGGCGAGCTGGCTGAATCTTCGGGCAAGCCGGGCGTGCTGCGCCCGTTTCGGAGCGTCTTCCTCGAGTGCGCGAACCTCTGCGAAACGATGGCGAAGCCGGTCGTCTGCCAGATCCACCGGACCTGCGTCGGCGGCGCGCTCGAGGTCGCCCTCGGCTGTGATCTGCGGGTCGCCTCGAGCGACGCCCAGCTCGGGCTCCCCGAGGTCAGGTTCGGCATCATCCCCGACGTCGGCGGCTCGACGCGCCTGCCCGCGGTCGTCGGGCTCGGGCGCGCAAAGGAGCTGATCATGACCGCCCGCCTGATCGATGCGACCGAGGCCGAGCGCATCGGGCTCGTCAACCGGGTCGTCGCGCCTGCGGAGCTCGAGCAGGCCACGCAGGAGCTCGTCGGCGAGCTGCTCGCCAACTCGCCCGTCGCGGTCGGGCGGGCGAAGCGCGTGATCGATGCCTCGGCGCGCCCGGCGCTCGCGCAGACGCTCGAGATGGAGATCGCCGTGCAGGAGTACTGCGTCGCCGCCGCCCGCGAGAGCGCCCGCATGCAGGACGCCGCGCAGGAGCCAGTCGCCGGCTAGCCCGGCCCGCCCCACTCGACCGGGCCCGCCACCAGCGTATGGCTGCCGAGCGGCCGTCCGAGGATCTCCTGGACACGCCGGGCGCAGGCGAGCAGCGCCGGAAGGTCGACGCCGGTCTCGATCCCCATCTCGTGCAGCATCGAGACCAGATCCTCGGTCGCGATGTTGCCGGTCGCGCCGGCCGGGACCGGGCAGCCGCCGAGCTCGCCGAAGCTCGACTCGAAGCTCCCGACACCCGTCTCGAGCGCCGCGAGAACGTTGGCGAGGCCCTGGCCGCGCGTGTTGTGGAAGTGCGCCGTCAGCTCGACGCCGGCGCCCAGCGACGCCGTCGCGTCGGCGAAGAAGCCGCGCACCTGTAGCGGATTGGCCATGCCCGTCGTGTCGCCGAAGCCGATCTCCTCGGCGCCGGCGTCGCGCAGCCGCGCTGCGATCGAGAGCACGCGCTCGGCCGGCACCTGGCCCTCGTAGGGGCAGCCGAAGGAGGTCGAGATCACCGCCTCGCAGCGCAGGCCGGCTGCGCGCGCGCGTCCGAGCACGCTCTCGAGCCCCGCCAGCGACTCGCCGGTCGAACGATTTACGTTCTTGCGGTTGTGGGTCTCCGATGCAGACAGGAAGACGTTGATCTCGTCGATCTTCGAGCGGTGCTCGAGCGCCGCGTCGAGGCCGCGCTCGTTGGGCACGAGGACGCTGACCGAGACGCCCGCGGGCACGTCGATCGCGTCGAGCACCTCGCCCGCGTCGGCGAGCTGCGGGATCACGTCGGCGCGCACGAAGCTCGTGACCTCGAGCCGCCGGAGGCCGCTGCGCGCGAGCGCGTCGATCAGCTCGACCTTCTGCTCGGTTGCGATCACCTCGGGCTCGTTCTGGAAGCCGTCGCGCGGCCCTACCTCCCTGATACGCACGCCGGCGGGCGCTACGCGCGCGATCGGCTCGAAGGGTTCCGCTGCCGGGGTCACGGCTGTCCAGTATGGCAACGGGCGCTGGCCCGGCCGGGGCGAGAAGCCGGTATAGGCTTCGCGCGATGAGGCTCGACGGGAAGACCGCGTTCGTGACCGGCGGCGCTTCGGGGATCGGCGCCGCGACGGCCCGCCGTCTGGCGGCCGAAGGGGCGCGTGTCGCGATCGGCGACCTCAACGAGGATGGCGCGCGCGAGGTCGCCGGCGAGCTCGACGGCTTCGCCTGCGCGCTCGACGTCAGGGACACTGCCTCCGTGCGCGCCGCGGTGTACGCCGCCGTGGCCGAGCTCGGCGAGATCGACGTGCTCGTGAACAACGCCGGCACGGACATGTTCGCCTTCTTCGTGAACACCGACGAGGAGCTGTGGGACTTCGTGCTCGGCGTGAACCTCCGCGGCGTGCTCGCGGTCACGCATGCGGTGCTGCCCGGAATGCAGGAGCGGCGCGCGGGCTGCATCGTCAACGTCGCCAGCGAGGCGGGGCGGGTCGGCTCCCAGGGGTCGGCCGCCTACTCGGCGGCGAAGGCGGGTGTGATCGGATTCACGAAGGCGATCGCGCGCGAAGCGGCGCGCTACCGGGTGCGGTGCAACGCCGTCGCGCCCGGACCGATCGAGACGCCGCTGCTCAACGCCGCGCCGCTGGTGCTCGGCGAGGTGGGCGAGCGGCTCAAGCAGGCGATGGTCAACCAGACCGCGCTGAAACGATCCGGACAGCCCGAGGAGGTGGCCGCCGCGATCGCCTTCCTCGCCTCCGAGGACGCCTCCTACGTGACCGGCCAGACGCTGAACGTCAGCGGCGGCCTGTCGATGTGGTGAGCCTCTAGGGCGACCCTATACTCGGCCGCCTTGGCACAGCCGCCCACCGACCCGGTCGCGATCATCGGCGCCTCAGGCGCGCTCGGCTTCGGCGTCGCGGTCAGGCTCGGCGGCGCGGGCGTGCCGGTCGCGATCGGCTCGCGCGAGTTCGCACGGGCCGTCGAAACGGTCGAGCGGGCGCGCCAGGTCGCGCCCGAGGCGACCTTCACGGCGCATCACAACGAGGACGCGGTGAGGGCCGCGCGGGTCGTGATCCTGAGCGTGCCGTTCCGCAACCAGTCGGAGACGCTCGCCAACCTCCGCCACGCGTTCACCCCAGGTCAGCTGCTGATCGACGCGACGGTGCCGCTCGCGGCCGCCGTCGGCGGCAAAGCGACGCGGATGCTCGGCGTGTGGCAGGGCTCGGCCGCGCAGCAGGCGCTCGAGATCGTGCCCGACGGCGTGCGCGTCGTGTCGGCGCTGCACACGGTCAGCGCCGCCTCGGTGACCGACCCCGAGCATCCGCTCGACCAGGACGTGCTCGTGTGCGGCGACTCGCGCGATGACAAGCGCGAGGCCGCGGCTGTGATCGAGCAGATCGAGGGCCTGCGCTGCGTCGACTGCGGGCGACTCGAGATGTCGCGCACGACGGAGTCGCTGACGGCGCTGCTGATCGCGGTGAACGCCCGCTACAAGGCTCACGCGGGCGTCCGCCTCACGAGCCTTCCAGAGCGCCTGTGGGAGTGAGCTCCGAGCGCGTCGTCGTCCTCGCAGGTGGCACCGGCGGCGCCAGGCTCGCCGGCGGCATGGCGGACGCCGTGGGAGCGGAGCGGCTGACGGTGATCGCCAACACCGGCGACGACATCGAGATCTACGGCGGCTACGTCTCACCGGACCCGGACCTGATCTGCTTCTGGCTGGCCCGCACGATCGACGAGCGCGGCTGGGGACTGCGCGGTGACAGCTTCGAGGTGATGGAAGCGCTGCGGCGGCTCGGCGTCGACGTGTGGTTCAACCTCGGAGACCGAGACCTCGCGTGGTGCATCGAGCGTGCGCGGATGCTCGCCGAGGGCTTCTCCCCCACGGCCTCGCTCGCGCGGCTGAGCGAGACGATCGGCGTGGGCGCCCGCGTGCTGCCGATGAGCGACGACCCTGTGCGAACGTGGGTGCGCAGCGCCACCGCCGGCTGGAGCGGCTTCCAGGAGTTCATGATCCGTCAGCGCGCAGCCGGCCCCGTCGAGGGTCTCGAGTTCCGCGGCGCCGAGCAGGCGCGCCCGAACCCGGAGGCGATCGCCGCGCTCGAGGGCGCGCGGGCCGTCGTGATCGGCCCGTCCAACCCCCTCGCCTCGATCGCGCCGATCCTCGCCGTGCCGGGCTTCCGCGAGGCGCTGCACGAGACCGAGACGCCCGTCGTGGCGGTCAGCCCGATCGTCGGCGGCCAGGTGCTGAAGGGGCCGACCGCCGCCTTCATGGCGTTCGCCGCACTCGAGTGCAACGCGCAGGGCGTCGTCGACTTCTACGGCGAGCTGCTCGACGGGATCGTCGCCGACGAGAACGTCGCGCGGATGCCGACGCTGCAGACGGACACGCTCATGGACGACGCCGCCGCCCGGCGGCGGCTCGCCGAGGAGACGCTCGCGTTCGCCGACGCGCTGCGCTCCTAGCCGGTCCGCGCAGCCGCGCGGGATACGCTCTGACGATGCGCACCGCCGCGATCCTCCCCGTGAAGCGCTTCGCGAGCGCCAAGCAGCGCCTGGGCGCGAGCGTCAGCGAGTCGCTCAGGCTCGAGCTCGCGCGCGCGATGCTCTCCGACGTGCTGGCCGCGCTGGCCGAGACCACCGCCATCGAGCTCACGATCGTGGTGACGCGCGAGGAGTCGGTCGCCGCGCTCGCGGCCGCGCACGGCGCGCTCGTGGTCGAGGACGTCGCGGATGCGGGCCAGTCGGCCGCCGCCGAGCTGGGCATCGGCCGGGCGCTCGCCTCGGGGATCGAGCGCGTGCTGTGCGTGCCGGGTGACTGCCCCGCGCTCGAGCCGAGCGAGCTGGATGCGCTGCTCGACGCCGGCGCAGGCGAGCCCCGGCGCCCGGCGGACTCGCGTGAGGTCGTGATCGTTCCCGACCGCCACGGGACCGGGACCAACGGACTGCTCCTGTGTCCCTGCGACGCGATTACGCCCAGCTTCGGTCCGGGCAGCTGCGAGCGCCATCGCGCACTCGCGCTGGCGGCGGGTCTGCGGTGCCGCGTCGAGCGGCTGCCCTCGCTGCTGCTCGACATCGACACGGGCGCCGACCTGGCCGTGCTTCGCGAGCGCCTGGCAGCCGATCGGCCGGATGCCGGCCCCGCGCGCGCCCGCCGCACTCGCGAGGTCCTCGGCGCGCAGGACGGCGCTCTCGCGCGCCCGCTCACGACCTCAGCCTGAGGCGCCGGCGGTTGCCCCGGCTCTCAGCACGCGCCCTCGGCGGCATCCCCGAGGTGAGAGCCGGAGATGATGTCGCCGAGCTGATCGTCGCCGCGCTCGGCGGCGAACCACTCGGCGGCCAGGTCGTCGCGATCGCGCACAAGGTCGTCTCGAAGGCCGAGGGCGCGGTCGTCGCGCTCGCCGCCGTCGAGCCGAGCGCGCGAGCGTACGAGCTCGCCCGCGAGCAGGACAAGGACCCGCGTGCGGTGCAAGTCGTCCTCGACGAGTCCGAGGAGGTTCTGCGCGCTGAGCGGGGCGTGCTGATCTGCCGAACCCCTCACGGCTTCGTCTGCGCCAACGCCGGCGTCGACGCCTCCAACAGCGGCGACGCCGACAGGCTCACGCTGCTGCCGCGCGATCCCGACGGCTCGGCGCGGGGCATCCGCTCGAGGCTCGGACAGCTGCTCGGCCGCGCAGGAGGCGAACCGAGCACTCCCGCCGTGCTGATCAGCGACAGCTTCGGCCGCGCGTGGCGCCACGGCCAGATCGACGTCGCGATCGGGCTCGCGGGCATGCAGCCGCTCGACGACTGGCGCGGGCGCAGAGACGCGCGGGGCCTCGAGCTGCAGGCCACCTGGCTCGCCGTCGCCGACGCGGCGGCCGCGACGGCGGAGCTCGCGCGCACGAAGGACTCGCGCGAGCCGGTCGTCGTGATCGACGGCCTCGAGCGGTTCGTCACGGCCGCCGACGGGCCTGGCGCGGCGGCGCTGCTGCGTCCGCTCGGCGAGGACCTCTTCCGCTAGGACCCGGCTAGGGCGCCGCGCCCACGCCCACGCCCAGCTGCCTGCCGAGGAACGGGAGCAGCGCACGCTCTACCGCCTCGGGGTCGTCCTGGAAGGGCCAGTGGCTGCTGTCCTTCAGCACGACCACGTCCTGCACGTCGAAGAACTCGCGCTGGCGCTCGGCGTACTCGACGCCGATGAACGGATCGGCGGCACCCCAGATGACGAGCGCGGGCTTGTGCAGCTCGGCGATCGCTCCGCCCAGCTCTGCCGCCGTGGTCCCGGGGTCGGGCGTGTTGCGGTAGAGCCTCAGCACGGTGCGTCGCGTTTCGCGGTCGTAGTCGTCGTACATCTTGTCGACGAACGCCGCGGGGAGCCCGCGCGGGCTCGACTTCTGCATCGTGCGCCGCCAAGCCGGGCGCGGGATCCAGGCTTGTACGAGCTCGCCGACGACCGGCCTGCGCCAGTTTTTCGCCATCGAGTGCCATCTGTAGCCGGGCAGCACGCCGATGTTGATCAGCACCACGCTCGCCCACGCCTGCGGATGGCCCACGCCCCAAAGGAGCCCGAAGGGACCGCCGAAGTCGTGGAGCACGAGATGCGCGCGCTCGATCTCCAGCTGCTCGAGGGCGCCTCCGAGGAAGTCCGCGTAGGCGGACACGTCGTAGCCGAACCCGGCCGGCGCTCCGGCTCCTCCGAACCCCGGCATATCCACGGCAACCGCCCGGCCGAGCTCTCCGGTCGCCTCCACGAGCGCCGTCCAGTCGCTCGAGGAGCCCGGGTTGCCGTGCACGAACACCACGGCCTCGCGCGCGTCCCGCGGGCCGGCTTCGATCGCCGGCGAGCTGCCGCCCCCAACCTGGACGCGGGTGTGACGAAGGGCGCTCATACGACGCGATGGAGCGCTTTCTGGAGTCTCACGCCGCGACCGGCAGCTCGTAGCGGCGGCGGATCTCATAGAGCGTCGTGCGCTCGGCGGCGGGGCGCCCTGCGTCGTGGGCGGCGGCGACGAGCTGGTCGGGGTCGAGCTTCGTGCCGTGGTAGCTCCCGGCGAGGCGGCTGATCGACTCCTCCATCAAGGTGCCGCCGAGGTCGTTGACGCCCCAGCGCAGCGACTCGGTGGCCGCGTCGAGGCCCATCTTCACCCAGCTCGCCTGGAGGCTTGCGATCGTGCGGCCGAGCGCGAGGCGGAAGACGGCGGTGTGCTTGAGGTTCTCCTCGCGCGAGATCTCCTCGACGCCATGGGTGCGGCCGAGGAGCGTCTGGAAGGGGATGAACGAGAGCGGCACGAACTCGGTGATGCCGCCCGTGCGCTCTTGCAGCTCGCGGACGACGCGCATGTGCTCGGCGAGCTCCCAGGGCTCCTCGATGTGGCCGAACATGACTGTCGCCGTCGAGCGAAGGCCCGCTGCGTGGGAGGCCTCGATGATCTCGACCCAGCGCGCGACCGGCAGCTTGTTGGGCGAGATGCGCGCGCGGACGCCGTCGTGGAGCACCTCGGCCGCGGTGCCGGGCGTCGAGCCGAGGCCCGCGTCTGCAAGCCGCGCGAAGACCTCGGCCGGCGAATGGCCGGAGATGTCGCACATGTGCGAGATCTCCATCGGGCTGTAGGCGTGCAGGTGCAACTCGGCGCCCGCACGCGCCGCTGTCGCCTTCGCGAGGCGCAGCCAGCCGAGATAGTCCTCGAGCGACCAGTCGGGGTGGATGCCCGACTGGATGCAGAGCTCGCTGGCGCCGTAGTCGAGCGCCTCGTGGATGCGCGCGACGAAGTCGGCCTCGTCGTGCTCGTAGGCGTCGGGCGAGCGCTTGCCCTGGCCGAAGCCGCAGAAGGCACAGCCGACGATGCACACATTCGAGATGTTGATGTTGCGGTTGACGACGAACGTCACGAGCTCGCCGGCGAGCTCGGCGCGCAGCTCGTCGGCGGCGGCGCGCATGTCCTCGATCGCCTCGGGCCGCGTCTCGGCGAACATCGCCGTCAGCTCCTCGGCGCCGAGGGGCTGCCCGTCGCGGCCGCGTTCGATCGCGCGCGAGACGAGGCCGGGACGGATCGGCGCCGGCGGGTCGGTGCGGCCCGAGCCGCGCCGCGGGATGAAGCTCCAGTAGGAGGCCTTGACCGTGTCGAGCACTCCCTGCGCGATCCATTCGGGATCGAGGTAGTGCGGGTAGACGCAGAGGCGCTCTGTCAGCGCGTAGCCCTCGCGCTGGAGCTCCTTGCGCACCTGATGCGGCGAGGGGAAGGGGTGCTCGGGGGAGATGTGGTCGCCGTTGGCGGAGAGGCCGCCGAGATCGGTCGCGCCGGCGGCGATGAGCTCGCCCCACCAGTCGGCGAGGTTCGGCGGGACCTGGATGCCGACGTCGGGCATCAGCCGCCGCGTCTCGTTGATGAGGCGCTTCATGTCCTCGATGCTGACCGGAGTCGCCCACTCGGGAAGCGCCAGCGACGGGCGCCCGTGAGCGACGCCCGTGCGCCAGTACTCGCGCGCTGCCGCGCCGGCGATCTCGGCGGGCTCCTGGCCGTAGTAGCGCTGGTGGGGGACGAAGTTCTGGAGGATCACCTCCTGGATGTGTCCGTGCTCGCGATGCAGCTCGGCGATCGCCTCCAGCGACTGCACGCGCTCGTCCTCGCTCTCGCCGATGCCGACGAGGATGCCGCTCGTGAAGGGGATCTTGAGCTCACCCGCGGCACGGATCGTCTCCAGGCGCCGCGCCGGGTGCTTGGTGGGCGAGCCAGCGTGGACCGTCTCCATCAGGCGCTCGGAGATCGACTCGAGCATCAGCCCCTGCGACGCGGTGACCTCGCGCAGCCGCGCGAGGTCCTCGCGAGAGAGGACGCCGAGGTTGGTGTGCGGAAGCAGCCCCCGCTCGAGCGCGCGCTCGCACGCCCAGACGACGTACGCGGTGAAGTCCGCATGGCCGTACTCGCGCAGCCGAGCGGCCACCTCGGGGTTGACCTCGGGCCGCTCGCCGGTCAGCACGAGCAGCTCCTTGACCTGCCGCGCAGCCGCCCCGTCGAGGATCTCGAGCACCTCCTCGGGCGCGTACAGATGCGCCCGGTGGGTGGCGAAGGCGCAGTACTTGCAATAGCAGCGGCACGTCCGCGAGAGCGACAGGGTGAGGTTGCGCGAGAAGGTGACCCTGCGGCGCATGGCTGGAGTCTATGACGCGGGCTCGCGCCGTCTCGGCTCGGAGCCCGGAGCAATCACGTGGCGCTCGGTCTAGTGTCGTTCCGAGCGGCGCATGCGCCGCTCGGCGGAGTCGCACATGTGCGACTCCGGCCAGGGCCGCATGCGGCCCTGGCTACAGCTGATCGGGACAGCCGTGTGCGCCCCCGGCGTCCGTCCGATCGCGATCGTAGGTTTCCCCCGTGCCCGAGGACGCACTTCGCCGCGCGGTCGCCGAGTTCGTCGGCGCGTTCACGCTGCTGTTCATCGGGATCGGCTCGATCGTGGCCGCGAATCAGATCCACGACCCGTCGCTGATCGGCGTCGCGCTCGCGCATGGCCTCGCGATCGCGATCATGGTCTCGGCGCTCGGGCACATCTCCGGCGGGCACTTCAACCCCGCGATCACGTTCGGGTTCCTCGTGACCCGCAGGATCAAGCCGGCGGTCGCGCTGCTCTACTGGGGCGCGCAACTCGCGGGTGCCACGCTCGGCGCGCTGCTCGTCCAGCAGCTGCTGCCGCGCGAAGCCAGCGAATCGGTATCGCTCGGCGTCCCCGCGATCGGGCACGGCGTCAACGCGGCCGCCGCCTTCGGCCTCGAGGCAATCTTGACGTTCTTCCTCGCCTGGGTCGTGTTCGCGACCGCCGTCGACCCGCGCGGCACGTTCAAGTCGATCGCGGGCCTCGCGATCGGCCTGACGATCACGATGGACATCCTCTTCGGCGGCCCCTTCACGGGCGCCGCGATGAACCCCGCGCGCGCCTTCGGGCCCGAGCTGGTGGGCAACCACTGGGCCAACGCGTGGGTCTGGTACGCGGGGCCGATCCTCGGTGCCGTCGTCGCGGCGGGTCTCTACGAGCTGCTCTACCTGCGACCGCTGCCGATGGCGCCGGTCGGAACCGAGGAGAGCGGCGTGCGGGAGCCGCGCGCGAGCGAGCCGATCTAGCGTTCTGAGCCAGGCACTAGGCTCACGCTCGTGAGCGACATCTACCTCGCCCGTCATGGCCAGACGGCCTACAACCTCGAGGGACGCTTCCAGGGGCAGCTGCCGGTGCCGCTCGACGCGGTCGGTCGCGCGCAGGCGGAGGACCTCGCCGAGCGTGCCTCCGCGCACGGCTTCGCGTCGCTCTGGTGCAGTACGCTGCTGCGCGCGCGCGAAACGGCCGACGCGGTCGCGAGGCGCATCGATCTGGAGCCCCGCGAGGACGCGCGCCTGATGGAGACCGACGCGGGCGACTGGACCGATCGCAGCTTCGCCGATGTGCAGAGCGAAGCCCCGGAGCTGTTCGCGGCGTTCGCCGCCGGCGACCCCGCCTTCGCCTTCCCGGGCGGCGAGTCCTTCGCAGAACAGGAGCTGCGCGTGCAAGCGGCGCTCCAGGACGTCGCCCAGGGAGAGCTTCCGGCGCTCGTCGTCTGTCACGGGATGGTCATCCGTGCGGCCTTCGCGCGGCGTGCCAGCCAGGCCGCGAGGCGCTTCGAGCGCGTGCCCAACGGCGCGCTCGTCCCGCTCGACCCGGTCGAGGCCGAACACGCCGACCTCGGCGGCGGCGCCGCGACGCCCGCCAGTTGACGGCCCGTCGCGGCCGGCCGGATCCGCCACCCGAAGCTCCGCACGCGCGCCGCCACGACCGCGTTCACGCCGCCCCCTCGACCAGAACCCGGGCGCGGGCCGTGGCGCGCCGCGGCGGACCGAGCGCCGCGAGCGCCGCTCCCGCGAGCAGGCCTCCGACGACGGCTATCAGCCAAGCCGAGTGAAAGCTCGAGAGGGTCGAGGGGCCGGTTCCGAGCACGGCGACGAGCACCGCCACGCCTAGCGCCGCGCCGATCTGGCGCCCCATCGTCAACACCGCGGCGCCCGTCGCGAAGCGCTCGGGCGCGAGCGAGGACGCCCCGGCTGCGGTGAGCGTCGGGATCACGAGCCCGACGCCGGCGCCGGTCACGATCATCCCCGGCAGGTAGTCGGCCACGTAGTCCGGGTGCGCGCCGGCGCGCGCGATGTACCAGACCGATCCCGCCGAGAACAGCAGCGCGCCGACGACGCCCGGGAGCCTGTAGCCGGCGCGCGCTCCCAGGCGGGCCGAGGGGGCGCTGAACAGCGCGGCCGTCGCCGGCCCGGGCGCGATCATCAGGCCGGCGGTGAGCACGCTCTCGTGCCACACGGATGTCAGGAACAGCACGCCCGCGAGCAGCATCGCGCCGAAGCCTCCGAAGAACAGCACCGAGGCGCCGACCGCGAGGGCGAAGCTCCGCACGCGCAGCATCGCGGGGTCGACGACGGGCGCGGGGTGGCGGGCGCCGCGCCACCAGACCGCCGGCAGCAGCGTCAGCGGCGCGGCGAGCAGCGCGAGCACCTGCGCCGAGCCCCAACCCCATTCCTGTCCCTTGACGATCGCCACGACGAGCGCGCCGATCGCGACGATCAGCGCGAGCGCGCCCAGGAGGTCGGGCCGCGCGGCGCCTGCTTCGCGCCGCTCGACGAGCGTGCGCGCGCCGAGCACCATCCCGGCGAGGCCGACGGGCACGTTGACGAGGAACACCCAGCGCCAGTCGGCCTGCACGAGCAGGCCGCCGACCGGCGGGCCGGCGGCGGCGGCGATGCCGCCCGTCGAGGCCCACAGGCCGATCGCCCTGTGACGCTCGTGCGGCTCGAACTCGGGCAGGATCAGGCCGAGCGAGGTCGGCACCATCAGCGCGCCGCCCGCCGCCTGCGCCAGTCGCGCCGCCACCAGCACGCCCACCGACGGCGCGAGCGCGCAGGCTGCGCTCGCCGCGACGAACAGCCCGAGCCCCAGCAGGAAGGCGCGCTTTCGCCCGAAGGCGTCGGCCCAGCGACCGGCGGGGACCAGCAGCGCCGCGAACACGATCGCGTAGCCGCTCACGATCCACGACAGCGACTCGAGCGAGGCGCCCTTGAAGTGCTGCTCGATCGCGGGGAAGGCGATGTTGACGATGAACAGGTCGAGGCTCGCCATGAAGACCCCCACGCAGACGATCAACGACACGCGCCACTTCCGTTGCATCATGCAACGCAACCTAGCACAGCGGAGTTGCATCATGCAACCCGACTGGCTATGATCGGATCGAGATGCTGGGAAACGAATACGAGAGCCAGACCTGTAGCATCGCGGCCGCCCTCGAGGTCGTCGGCGAGCGCTGGTCGCTTCTGATCGTGCGCGACGTGATGCTCGGGGTGCGCCGCTTCGACGAGCTCCAGGCGAACCTCGGCGTCGCGCGCAACGTGCTGCAGACGCGCCTCACGCGCCTGCTCGAGCACGGAGTCCTCGAGAAGCGCCTCTACCGCGAGCATCCCCCGCGCTATGAATACCGGCTCACCGAGAAGGGCCTCGACCTGTGGCCCGCGATCGTCGCGCTGATGCAGTGGGGCGACCGCCACTCGCCGCCGCCGGCGGGTCCGCCGGTGCTGCTCGAACACAAGGGCTGCGGCGGCGCCGTCGACGAGCACCGCATCTGCGCGAGCTGCGGCTCCCCCCTGTCGGTGCGCGATGTCCGCGCGCTAGCGGGGCCGGGCGCGACCGAGGACCATCCGCTACGCCGCTCCGAACGCGCCGCCGCGGCGGTCTAGCCTCGGGCCCTCAGATCCGCCCCACAGCGCCCGAGCGCGCGACGGCGGCGCAGCGGCGCTGCTCGGCCAGCCGCACGGCGTGCCGCGTCGCGGCATCGAGCACGTAGGCCTCGCCGTAACGCGCGCTCACCCCGGCGGCCCGCGGCCCGCGCGGCCCGCACGCGATCGCGGCCGCGCTCCGGAGCGGCACGCCGGTGAGCTGCGAGTGGGAGTAGGAGAGGCGCATCGCGCTCGTGAGGTCGAGCGTCGTGCCGAGCACCGGTATGCCCGGGCCGACGGACGCGGGCGAAGCGACGACGTAGACGGTCGCCGCGGGCTTCAGCCGCGGCAGCGCCGAGTGCATCGCGGCGAGCAGCGCGCGCTGGTCGGCGGCGGCGGCGTCCCACGACCGGGCGTCGGCGAGCGAGCGTGCGAGGTAGGAGCCGGCGAGCGCGAGCGCGAGGACTGCGAGCGCGACGTTCGACACACGCGAGGGCGCCCGCGCGAGAGCGCCGAGCGTCCGCACGAGCAGCACGGCCGCCGCGTAGACGAGCACCGCGACACCGATCGCTGCGGCGCAGTTCATGCGGTTCACTGTCCCCGCCGCGATCGGAACGTAGTGGTCGCTCGCGGGCACGTAGACGGCCCACGCTGCCAGCGCCGCGAGCGCGCCGGCGGCCGCGATCCACAGCCAGCGCCAGAGCTCGGCGCGGTGCGCGTCGCCCGCCGGCATGCGCGCTCGCACGACGACGGCCGCGCCGAGCGCCGCCGCGAGCGCGCCCGCGCCGATCCAGGGACCGATGCCCGCGATCGGGAGCACCGCCGCGCCGAGGATCCGCGTGCCGCCGGCGAGGATCAGCCCGGCGTGGTCGAGCATCCCCCCGATCGACTGGACGCGCGAGGGGGTCGCCACGTCGACCGGCAGCGCGATCCTCGCGACGCCGAGCGTGAGCGCGATCGTGAGCACATCGAACGCCCAGCGCAGCCGTGCGCGCCGCCAGCCGGCGGCGCGCACGTAGAGCAGGCCGGCGAGGCAGCCCGCCACGGCGAACGCCTCGTAGCTCAGGATGCTCACGACGTACAGCGCGAGCGAGCCGGCATGCAGCGCGAGCGCGCGGCGCCCCGAGCTGCGAAAGGCGCGCAGCGCGAGGATCAGGCCGAGCAGCGCCGCGGAGATCGCGAGGCTCGTGAGCGACAGCACCCCCCACAACCAGAGGCTGTCGCTGAAGGGGAACGTGAGCACGAGCACCGCGATCGCCGCCGCGTGAGGCGCGCGCAGGCGGAGCGTTCGCAGCAGCGCGTATACGCAACTCGCCTCGAGCACCGCCATCGCCGCCGCGAGCGCCAGCCTCGGCGAGGCCGCCGAGCCGAAGGCTCCGTCGAGCATCGCGTAGTAGAGGACCTGCCCCGGGCGCTGGCCGTAGCCGAGCCACAGCGAGTGCAGGAGGCCTCCGCCGCCGGGAAAGCGCCCGAGCGCGGCGAGGCTCCAGTCGTCGTAGTAGAGACCTCCCTCGCGAACGTGCCCAGCGGACATCAGCAGCGCGACGAGGCCGAGCGCGAGCACGCAGAGCGCGACCTCGGCGCCCCGCCCGCGCAGGCGCAGCGCGCGCGGCATCGCGGGCGGATCGAGCGTGACGGAGGCGGCGGCGAGCCGGGTGCCGGCGGCGCTCACCGGCCTCAGCCCCGAGCCGGGGCCGCCCGCTCGGCAAGGCGCGTGACGAGCTCGGCTCCCTCCCGCGCCATGCGCGAGCGGGGCACGACCATGTCGAAGCCGGCCTGCTCGGCGAGCTCGCGCGTCTCGGTGTCGACGTGGGAGAAGAAGCCGAGCGTCCGCACGCCGGTCAGCTTCCCTTCCTCCCCCAGAGCGCGCACGAGGGCCGCGCCCTCGAGCTCGTCGCTCGTGAGATCGACGACCAGCACGAGCGCCCGCGGAGCTTCGCTCAGCCGCTGGCCGATGCGCGCCGGCTCGGCGATCAGCTCCACATCGTGGCCCGCTCCCCGAACGGCGGCCTCCACGCGCGAGCCGAACAGGAGGTCGGGAACAAGCGCGAGCACGCGCGCCATCGGCTACTGCGCCCGCAGCCGGCGAAACTCGTCGCGGACCGACTGCGGACGCCCCCATGTCGGCTCGACCTCGACCCGGCCGGTGCGGATCTCCCGCAGCGCGAGCTCGCCCTCGATGCCGGCGTCGTCGAGCAGGCCGAGCGCGCAGTGCACGGCGGGCGCCGGCGCGGCATGGCCGAAGCGGTGCGCGACGAGCAGCCGCCAATGCCAGTCGTGCTGCGAGTAGGGCTGCGCGTTGCAGGTCGTGAGGTAGAGCGCGGCCTCGACGTAGCGGGACTCCTCCGCGATCCGCATGTCCAGCTCGAGGTGCGTCCAGTCGTCGGGCAGCGAGTCGAGGATCCCCTGGAATATGTCTGCGAGGCCCATCGGCCGACAGCCTACCGCGGGCTATTCTCGGAGAGGTGACCACGACGACCCGCGCGAGCGCCTCCGATCTCGACATGCTTCGCGCCGAGCACCGGACGTTGAGCGAGGCCTGCGGCCTGCTCGACCGCTCCGAGCGGGGCAAGCTCGCGCTGACCGGCGCGGGCGCCGTCGAGTTCCTCAACGGCCAGGTCACGAACGAGCTCGCCACGCTCGAGCCGGGCGAGGGCTGCTACGCGGCGTTCCTCACGCACAAGGGCAAGATGCTGGGCGACATGCGGATCCTCGCCGTCGCCGCCCCGGATGGGGCGGCGGGTACCGAGCTGCTGCTCGATACCGAGCGCGTCGCGCTCCAGGGCCTGTTCGACATGATCCGCCGCTTCAAGGTCGGCTATGCGGTCGAGCTGCACAAGCGCACGCTCGAGCGCGGCCTCGTCTCCCTGATCGGACCCGACGCGGCGCGCGTCGCGGGGGCGGAGGAGCTCGCCGCGAAGGAGCACGCGAACACGCCGCTGGAGATCGCCGGCGTCGAGACGCTCGCGGTGCGCACCGACGTGGGGATCGACCTGATCTGCGACGCCGCGTCCACCGAGCAGCTGTCGGCGGCGTTGCGCGAGCGCGGTGCCCTCGAGGTGGGCGAAGGCGCCGTCGAGTGCCTGCGTATCGAGCGCGGCCGCCCGCGCTACGGCGTCGACCTCGATGACGCGGTCATCCCCCAGGAGGCGGATCTCAACGAGCGTGCCGTGAGCTTCACGAAGGGCTGCTACGTCGGCCAGGAGACGGTCGCTCGGCTGCACTGGCGAGGCAAGCCCAACCGCCACCTCCGCGGACTGCGGCTCTCGGCCCCGGCCGACCCCGGCCAGGAGCTCCGCCTCGGCGAGCGAAGCGTCGGCCGGCTCGCGAGCACCACCATCTCCCCCCTCTTCGGCCCGATCGCGCTCGCCCTCGTGCGCCGCGAGGCCGGCCCGGGCGACGTGCTGAGCGTCGGCGAGGAGGGCGTCAGCGCCGACGTGGTGGAGCTGCCGTTCGCGTAGCGGGATACTCCTCGCGATGTCCGAGGAGTCTGCGACCCCCGACCCGGTAGAGCGTGTGCGCAGGCAGTTCGAGGCCGGCAATCGCCGTGACCTCGATGCGGTGATGAAGAGCTTTGCCGAGGATGCGGTCCTTGAAGGACGGGCGTTGGGAGAGTCCTTCGAGGGCCGAGCGGCGATTCGTGCGTTCGTCGAGGACTGGTTCGGCATGTATCCGGAATTGGAGTTCAAGCTCGAGGAGGTCCACGACCTCGGCAACGGAGTCGTGTTCGCAGTGGTCGTTCAAGAGGGTCGGCCTGTCGGCATCGCCGCTCACGTTCAGCAAAGAGAGGGATGGGTCTACGTCTTGGCGGGAGCTTTGATCGCGCGCCTCACCATGTCCGAGATCGACGAGGCCCGTGTCGCCGCCGAACGCCTCGCGGTGTCGAGAGGGCAGACAGCCTGACGCCTCCAGGACTGCCTCCGCGTCCGCGCGGCTAGAGCGTTAGCGCCTTGTTGATGCCGCTGCCGCTGCGATACCGCTCAGCGACTCGAGAGAGCTTCTCGTCGTCGTAGTAACGCTTCGCCCACCACGAGTCGGCCCGCGCCAGGCGTGTTGCGGCGAGGATCGCGGGAATGCCGAACAGCACGACCAGGCCAACAAGGCTGAGGGCGTAGCGGCCCTTCAAGCAGCCGATGACAACGAACGGCGACAGCACGATCCACAGCGTGACGAGCGGCGACACGCCGTCGTTATCGGTAACAAGGGCCTTGGTCTTTAGGGCCGGAGCGGTGGCCCGGCTCATATGGACGAAGGCCTGCCGGAACGCCTCAGGCGCGGTTGACGATGAAGCTCGCGAGAAACACGATTGCGAGCACGATCAGGCCGAGCCAGAGGAAATGTACGAGCGCCCCGACGCCAAACGCGAGGGCGACGATTATGGCTGCTACGAGTAGTAGTCCCATGCCGTCTAGATACCCTAACGGTGCCGGGACAAACGCCTAGGGGCGCCGATTTCGGCGGTCTTGCTTATGCAGAGACTAACCATATGTGATCACGGTCACACAAGCAACCATTGCTTGCCTGATATGTTTGCATAGATGCAAGCATCTCCCCTCTCGCCCGCGACGGATCGCCCAGAGCTCACGCGCGACATGTTCGCGCTGGCGAGCTACCTGATGCGGACGGCGAACCTCGGGACGTTCAACGCGATCGCCGAGCTCGATCTCTCGGTGACGCAGTTGAAGGCACTCTGCTGGCTCGACTCGATGGGCGAGGAGCCCTCGGTGAAGGCGCTCGCCGAGTCGATGGGCGTCTCGCTGCCGACCATGAGCCGCGCCGTCGACGGGCTCTTCGAGCGCGGGTTCCTGCATCGCGAGGAGGACGCGACGGACCGCCGCGTCAAGCGCCTTCGCCTGACCGAGGAGGGGCTGCGCGTTCCGCTGGCGCTCAACGAGGCGCGCCTCTCCGCCCTTCACGAGCTGATCGTCTCGCTCGGCGAGCAGCAGGCCGAGGCGCTCCAGCAGGCGCTTTCGCTGATCCTCGAGCAGCGTGCGGAGATCGCCGCGCTGCGGCCGTCCGAGGAGAGAGCCGGGCGATGAGGGCACGCGCGCGATCGCTTCAGATGACCGACGACAACCGGCGCTGGTGGGCGCTCGGGGCGATGTGCTTCGCGCTGTTCATGATCATGCTCGACAACACCGTCGTGAACGTCGCGCTGCCGTCGATCCAGCGCAGCCTGCACGCCTCGACGGCCTCGCTCGAGTGGACGGTGAACGCGTACACGCTGTCGTTCGCCGTGCTGCTCGTGACCGGCGGTCGCCTCGGCGACCTGTTCGGCCGCCGCAAAGTGTTCCTCGCGGGCGTGATCATCTTCGCCGCCTCGAGCGCCGCGATCGGCTTCTCCCCGAACGACACGTGGCTGGTCGCGTGGCGCGCGGTCCAGGGCGCGGGCGCCGCGCTGATGATGCCGGCGACGCTGTCGATCATCACCAACGCCTTTCCCGCCGAGGAGCGCGGCCGCGCGATCGGCACGTGGGCGGGCGTCTCGGCACTGGCGCTCGCGATCGGGCCCGTGCTCGGCGGCTTCCTCGTCGAAAGCGTGAGCTGGCAGTCGATCTTCTTCATCAACCTCCCGGTGGCCGTGGCGGCCGTGTTCGTCACGCTGTTCGCGGTCGTCGAGTCCCGCGACGAGACTGTCGCGCGGACCGTCGACCTTCCCGGCGTCGCCACCCTCACGGTCGGCCTCGCCGCGCTGGTGCTCGCCCTGATCGAGGGCAACAGCTGGCATTGGGGCTCGGGGCGCGAGATCTCGCTCTACGCGACGGCCGCCATCGGGCTCGGCGCCTTCGCGGTGATCGAGACGCACAGGCGGGTGCCGATGGTCGACTTCAGGTTCTTCCGCTCGCGCACCTTCCTCGGAGCCAACATCGTCGCCTTCATCGTCAGCTTCGCGATGCTCGCGATGTTCTTCTTCCTCGCCCTCTACATGCAGAACATCCGCGGCTACACGCCGCTCCAGGCCGGCGTGCGCTTCCTGCCCTCGACGCTGATGATCGTGCTGCTCGCGCCCGTCGCGGGCCGGCTCGCGGACCGCGTCGGACCACGGCCGCTGATGACCGCGGGGCTGCTGTCCGTTTCGGGTGCGCTGTTCTGGCAGTCCTCGCTGACGGTGTCCAGCTCCTACGGCACGCTGCTCCCGGGGTTCGTTCTGATGGGGATCGGGATGGCGTTCGTGATGTCCCCCATGAGCACTGCGGCGATGAACTCGGTCGAGCGCACCAAGGCAGGAGTCGCCTCGGGCATCCTCTCGATGAGCCGCATGGTCGGCGGAACCTTCGGTGTGGCCGTTCTCGGCGCCCTCGTCTCGACGCTCGGGAGCTCGAAGCTCCAGGCGCTCCTGCCCCACCTGCCGGCCGGCGCGCGCGACGCGGTCACTGCCGGGCTGGGCTCGGGCGGCGCGGCGCACGGCGCCCCGAGCCGCGTGGTCGAGGCGGGACATGAAGCGTTCGTCTATGCGCTGCAGAACGGGCTGCGGCTCGGCGCCGCCGTGGCGCTCGCCGGCGCGATCGTCGCGTGGACGATGATCGGGCGCGAACGTGCGCCGAAGCGGGTCGAGGCCGATGTGCCGCACGTCTCGCCCGACGCCGCACGCGCCGCCGAGACCGTCCAGGTCTGACCCCGGATAGGATTGCCGGGCTGGCAATCCCCGACAGACGAGGTTCAGAGCACGTGGCTATCGATCTTCAGCAAGTCTCCGCCGTCGACGTCGAGCTCGGCGAGCTCCCGGCCACGATGGCCGCCTGGGTGATCCGCGAGGAGCGCTTCGGCGAACCCAAGGACGCCTTTCAGATCGAGGAGATCGAGGTGCCCGAGCCGGGCGCGTTCGAGGTGATCGTGCGCGTGATGGCCGCAGGCGTCAACTACAACAACGTGTGGGCGGCGCTCGGAAAGCCCGTTTCGGTGATGAAGTACGGAGACCACCCCGAGTACGGACACCACATCGGCGGCTCGGACGCGTCGGGGATCGTCTGGAAGGTGGGTCCCGGCGTCACCCGCTGGAAGCCCGGCGACGAGGTGGTGGTGCACTGCAACCAGGCTTCCTACGAGGACCCCGAGGTCCACGGCCTCGACCCGATGGCGGCTCCCTCGCAGAAGATCTGGGGCTACGAGACGACGTGGGGCTCCTTCGCGCAGTTCACGAAGGTGCAGGCGCAGCAGCTGCTGCCCAAGCCGCACGCGCTGACCTGGGAGGAGGCCGCTTCCTACGGGCTCGTGTACTTCACCGCCTACCGCATGCTGATCACCCGTTGCAAAATGCAGGCGGGGGCGAACGTGCTGATCTGGGGCGCGGCCGGAGGGCTCGGCGTGTTCGCGACGCAGCTTTGCGCGGCCGCCGGCGCCAACTGCGTCGGCGTCGTCTCCTCGGCCGAGAAGGGCGAGCTCGTCAAGCGGCTCGGCGCCGTCGACTTCATCGACCGCAACGAGTTCGCGGGGATGATGCGCAAGGGCGGCGAGACGCCCGACGAGGAGAAGGCCCGCTTCAAGGTCTCGCTGGGGTTCGCGAAGCGCGTCAAAGAAGCGCTCGGCGACGCGCCCGACATCGTCTTCGAGCACGTCGGCAAAGCGACCTTCCCTACCTCGGTGTTCACGGCCAAGACCTTCGGCAAAATCGTGATCTGCGCCGGCACCACGGGGATCGACCTCGACTTCAACGTGGCCTACCTGTGGATGCGCCAGAAGGAGATCCTCGGCTCGCACTTCGCCAACGCCTACGAGTGCACGAAGGCCAACGAGCTGATCGAATCGGGACAGATCCGCCCCGTCCTGTGGCGCACGCTCGGCTTCGAGGGCGTCGCCGAAGCCCACCAGCTGATGCTCGAAAACAAGCACCTGGGCAAGATCTCGATCCTCGTCGGCGCCGATGTCGAGGGTCAGGGCAAGACCGCCGAGGGCCCAGGAGCGATCCACGCCGAGGTCGGCGCCTGATGGCCGGAACGGTCATCGTCCCTTGGTACGCGACGGGCTTCCGCGCGGACGCCTTCGAGGAGGCACTCAACGAGGCGGCGGCGATCGCGCTCCGCTATGGCGCGAGCTCCTACGCCGTGTACCGCGCGCGCGACGACCGCTACAAGTTCCAGCAGTTCGCGTCCTTTGCCGGGTATCTCGACTGGGAACGCTACTGGGACGGTCCGGAGATGACGCATTTCCGCGCCCGGCACTCGAGCTGGTACCAGGTGCCCGTGCTCTACGGCTGGTGGGACGAGACCGCGGCGGGCGCCGTCGTCCCGGAGCCGGTCGCCAGCGGCAACGGCGTCGGCAACGGCGTCGCCGCCGGCGAGAGCGCCTAGCCGGCCTAACCCTGCTCCAGCGGAGCCATCGTCAGCCCCGCGCCCTTCAGCTGCTGCCAGTAGTGCTCGGCAGTCTCGCGGTGGCCGGCGTAGACGACGGCGCGGCCCGCCGAGTGGATCACGTTGGCGATCTCGTGGCCGCGCTCGAGGCTCACGCCCGGGATGAAGCGCGCGAGCGTGCGGGCGACGTGGTCGAACGTGTTGTGGTCGTCGTTGCGCACGATCACGCGCCACGAGCCGCCGAGCCCGCCGCCGGGTCCCCCGATGTGCGGCTTCTCGACCGTCTGGCTCACGCCCCGGCAGGATAGAGGCCGCGGCGCAACCGTACAATTGCTCTCATGAGCGGCGATCAGTCCCCGCGGCTGCCGGAGCGCGACCGGCCCTGGATGATGCGCACCTACGCCGGTCACTCGACGGCGAAGGCGTCGAACGAGCTCTACCGGCGCAACCTGCGGAAGGGCCAGACGGGCCTGTCGGTCGCGTTCGACCTGCCGACGCAGACGGGCTATGACCCCGATGACGAGCTCGCGCGCGGCGAGGTCGGCAAGGTCGGCGTGCCGATCGCGCACCGCGGCGACATGGCGGCGCTGATGGACGGCATCCCGCTCGGGGAGATGAACACCTCGATGACGATCAACGCGACGGCGGCGTGGCTGCTCGCCCTCTACATCGTCGCGGCCGAGGAGCAGGGCGTCAGCGAGGAGCAGCTCCAGGGAACGACCCAGAACGACATCATCAAGGAGTTCCTCGCCCGCGGGACCTACGCCTTCCCGCCGGCGCCCTCGATGCGCCTGATCGCCGACATGATCGCCTACACGGTCGAGCACGTCCCGAAGTGGAACCCGATCAACATCTGCTCGTACCACCTGCAGGAGGCCGGCGCCACGCCGGTCCAGGAGATCGCCTACGCGATGAGCAATGCGATCGCGGTACTCGACGCCGCGCGCGAGCGAGTCGGCGACCGCGGGCCGGAGGTGATGGAACAGGTCTTCGGGCGGATCTCCTTCTTCGTCAACGCCGGCGTGCGCTTCGTCGAGGAGCACGCGAAGCTGCGCACGATGGCGATCCTCTGGGAGGAGCTCGGGCGCGAGCGCTACGGCGTGCAGGACGAGCGCCACCTGCGCTTCCGCTACGGCGTGCAGGTCAACTCGCTCGGCCTGACCGAGGCTCAGCCGGAGAACAACGTCCAGCGGATCGTGCTCGAGGCGCTCGCCGTGACCCTCGGACGCGACGCGCGGGCGCGCGCGATCCAGCTGCCGGCGTGGAACGAGGCGCTCGGGCTGCCCCGGCCGTGGGACCAGCAGTGGTCGCTGCGCATCCAGCAGGTCCTCGCCTTCGAAACCGACATCCTCGAGTACCCCGACATCTTCGAGGGGTCGAAGGTGATGGAGGGGCTCGTCGCCGAGCTGCTCGAGGGGGCGCGTGCCGAGATGGCGGTCGTCGCCGAGCACGGAGGCGCGGTCGAGGCGGTGCCGTACATGAAGGGCGCGCTCGTCGACTCGCACCGCGAGCGGATCCGACGGATCGAGTCCGGCGAGCAGATCGTCGTCGGGCAGAACCGCTTCGAGGAGACCGAGGAGTCGCCCCTGACGGCCGACGCCGAGGGCGGCATCCTGGTCGTCGACCCCGCTCTCGAAGCAGAGCAGATCGAGGCGCTCCGCCGCTGGCGCGCCGACCGCGACCAGGGGCTCCTCGACACCGCGCTCGCATCGCTCGCCGAGGCGGCGCGCGACGAGGCGTCCGGCGATCTGATGACCGCGACGATCGCCGCAGCGCGCGCAGGCGCGACGACCGGTGAGTGGGCGAAGACGCTTCGCGACGTGTTCGGCAGCTACCGCGCGCCGACCGGCGTCGGCGAGGCCGCCGCGATCCCGGCCGACGGCGAGCTCAGCGAGCTGCGCGGGGAGGTCTCGAGGCTCCAGGAGAAGCTCGGCCGGCGTCCCAAGATCCTGGTCGGCAAGCCGGGCCTCGACGGCCACTCCAACGGCGCCGAGCAGATCGCGGTTCGCGCCCGCGACTCGGGGATGGACGTCGTGTATGAAGGCATCCGCCTGACCCCCGCCCAGATCGCCGCATCCGCGCTCCAGGAGGGCGTTCACGTGATCGGCCTCTCGATCCTCTCGGGCTCGCACCGCGAGCTGATCCCCGCCGTGATCGAGGCGCTGCACGACGCCGGAGTCAGCGTGCCCGTGGTGGTCGGCGGGATCATCCCTGAGCAGGACGTCCCGCTGCTCGAGCAGGCGGGCGTCGCAGCGGTCTACACACCCAAGGACTTCGACATCACCCGCATCATGCGCGACATCGTCGAGCTGGTGGACTCCGACGCCGCTCGAGCCGCGCTTGCAGGCAACGGCTCCCTTGCCAGCGGCACGGCGTGACGCCGGACGGAGCCGCCCTCGGCTCGCGCCTGCGTGAGCGAGACCTGAGCGCCGCGCCCGCCGCGCTGAACCTGCTCGAGAGCACCGCCCCCGCCGACCGCGAGCAGGCGGCGGCGCTGATGGGCGAGGTCTCCCCGGGCCGGCTCGGCGGTGAGGCCCCGGGACACCTCGTGGGCCTCACGGGACCCCCGGGAGCGGGCAAGTCGACGCTGATGGCCGCGCTGCTGCACCACTGGCGGGGGACCGCCGGCGAGCCGGGCGCCCCGCGGAGAACAGTCGCCGTGCTCGCCGTCGACCCGAGCTCACGCCGCTCGGGCGGTTCGCTGCTGGGCGACCGTGCACGCATCGACTTCGACCCCGCCGACCGCGGTGTGCTGATCCGCTCGACCGCGGCCGGCGAGCGGCTCGGCGGTCTTGCCCGGGCGACGCGCGCCGCCGCACACGCGCTCGCGGCCGCGTTCGACGTCGTCGTGATCGAGACAGTCGGCGTCGGACAGGCCGAGACGGAGGTCGCCGACGTCGCCGACAGCGTCGCAGTCGTCGTCCAGCCGGGCAGCGGCGACGTGCTGCAGTTCCTGAAGGCCGGGATCATGGAGATCCCCGACGTCCTCGTCGTGACGAAGGCCGACCTCGGGCAGGTCGCGATGCGAACGCGGCGGGATCTGAGCGCGGCGCTGCGCTCGCTCGGCTCGCGCTCGACGCCGGTGCTGGCCGTCTCCTCGCTGCCTCCGCCGAGCGGAGTGCAGGAGCTCGCGGGCGCGCTCGAGGAGCACCGCTCCGGCCTCGACGTCGCGGCGCGGCGGCTGCACTCGCGCAGGGCGGCTGCGCTCAGCGAGTTCGTGGCCGAGCACGGCGAACTCGGACTCCGGGCCATCGGCGGCCGCGGCGCCGCCGAGCAGCGGCTCGCCGAGCAGGACCCCGGCCTCGAGGTGCCCGCGCTCGTCGGCGTGCTCGAGCAGGACACGCGATGAGCCGGGGCGGCGAGCGCAGCTGAGATGGCGCGCAACCTGCTGCTGATCGTCGGCGCCTTCGTCCTCGCCAGCGCGCTCGCCGGAGCGCTCGGCGCGATCAACCTCGGCACGGCGCTCTCCTTCGGGCAGATCGCGCTCGCGCTGATGGTCGTGTACGTGATCGTCAGACGCTGACATATGCTCTCGCCGGTGGCGAGCGGATGCTTCATCTCGACGGGACGCTCGCTCGATGACGCGATCGAGCGCGTGAGGCTGGCCGAGTCGCTCGGCTACGAGGCGGTGTATGTCACGCACATCGCCGGCCGCGAGTCGCTGACCGTCGTCACCGCCTACGCGCTCGCGACGAGCAGCATCCGCGTGGGGACCGGAGTCGTGCCGATCTACACGCGCACCCCCGCGACGATGGCGCAGACCGCGGCGACGATCGACGAGCTCTCGGACGGGCGGTTGACGCTCGGGCTCGGCGTCTCGCACCGGCCCGTCGTCGAGGCCTGGCACGGGCAGGCGATCGACCGGCCCGTGGCGGAGATGCGCGAGTATGCGGGGATCGTCCGCGCGATCCTGCGCGGCGAGCCGCCCCCCGAGGGCGAGAAGTGGCGGACGAGCTTCAGCCTCGCCGGCCTCGCGCCGCGCCCGCAGCTGCCGATCTACATCGCCGCCCTGTCCCCCGCGATGCTGCGCCTCGCCGGCGAGATCGCCGACGGGGTGCTGTTGTGGCTCTGCAATCCGTCCTACATCCGCGACGTCGTGATCCCCGAGGTGCGCGCCGGGCGCGAGCGGGCCGGGCTCACGCTCGAGGGCTTCGACGTCGTCGCCGCGGTCCCGTCTGCGCTGACCGACGACCGCGAAGGCGCCTATGCGACGATGCGCCAGGACCTGATCCCGTACTTCGGACTGCCGTTCTACCGCGCGATGATCGAGCGCACGGGCTTCGGCGCCGACATCGAGGCCTACGATCGCGCAGCGGGCGATCTCGACGGGATGCGCGGCGCGATCTCCGAGGAGTTCCTCGGCGAGCTGACCGCGATCGGCGACGAGGCCGCGGTTCGCGCGTCGCTCGGGCGCTACCGTGAGGCTGGCGCGACCTCGCCCTCGCTCGGTCCGATCGCGAAGACCGACTTCGGCGCGACGCTGCGCGCGGGAATCGGCTCCTAGCGCCTGCTGCGGGCTTAGCCTTAAGCCGAGATGCTCGTGCTGCTGATCTTCGCGCTGCTCGCCGGGGCGGGCACCGCGCTCTCGCCGTGCGTCCTCCCGGTCCTGCCGGCGCTGCTGTCGGCGGGTGGCGTCGGCGGCCGGCGCCGGCCGCTCGGGATCGTCCTGGGGCTGTCGCTGACCTTCACCGTCACGATCGTGGGGGTCGCCAAGGTCGTCGACGGGGTCGGCCTCGGCAGCGACCCGCTTCGCGACATCGCGATCGTCGTGCTGCTCGGCTTCGGCCTGGCGCTCCTGTTCCCGGCGGTCACCGCGCGGATCGAGGCACCGCTCTCGCGCCTGGCGCGCTTCGGCCCGCGGCGGACCGGAGACGGCTTCGCCTCGGGGCTGCTCGTGGGTGGAGCGCTCGGGTTCGTCTACACGCCGTGCGCGAGCCCGATCCTCGCCGCGGTCATCTCGGTCAGCGCCGCATCCGGGAAAACGGTCGCCATCGCCCTCGCCTACGCCGCCGGCTCGGCGCTCGTGCTGCTCGCACTCACGCTCGGCGGCAGGCGGGTGTTCGAGCGGGTCCGCAACGCCGGCCGGGGTCCGCAGCTACAGCGCGCGCTGGGGCTCGTGATGGTGCTGACGGCGGTCGCGATCATCACGAGCGCCGACGTCAGCTTCGACCAGTTCGTCGCCCAGAACATCCCCGACGTGAACCTCACCGCTGGCCTCGAGTGCTCGGGCGGCGTCACCGGTCGCCTGCACGAGATCACCGGTCGCAGGCTCAAGTTCGCGCCCGCGAACGGTTCTGCGGCCTGCGGCGCCTCGTCGACGACCGTGCATCCGGCGGTCGCGAACGCCAGCCAGGCGACGCTGATCGCCGACGCTCAGGGGCTACCCGCCCTCGGCGCCGCGCCGGACTTCAGCGAAACCCAGCGCTGGTTCAACACGCCCGGCGGCAAGGCGCTGACGCTGTCCTCGCTGCGCGGGCGCGTCGTGCTCGTCGACTTCTGGACCTACACGTGCATCAACTGCATTCGCACGCTGCCCTACCTGAAGGCGTGGGACGCGGCCTACCGGGACCGCGGGCTGACGATCGTCGGGGTCGAGACGCCGGAGTTCGCCTTCGAGCACGACGCGGGCAACGTCGCCAACGCGATCGGCCAGTTCGGCCTCCGTTATCCCGTCGTCCAGGACAACAACATGGGTACCTGGAACGCGTACGGCAACCAATACTGGCCGGCCGACTACCTGATCGACGCGCGGGGACAGGTCCGCTACACGGCGTTCGGCGAGGGGGATTACGACAAGACCGAAACGGCGATCCGCGCGCTGCTCGCCGAATCGGGCCACGACGTCGCGGGCAGGGGCCGGCCGACCGGCGTCATCGTCCCCTCGAAGCTGACGACGCCCGAGACCTATCTCGGCACCGCGCGCGCCCAGGGCTGGTTCGCCGCGCCCGTGGCGGGACGCCACGACTACGGCCCTGCGCCGAGCGCCGAGCCGTCTCTCAACGAATTCTCCTACAGCGGGACGTGGACGGTCTCCGAACAGCCCGCCACCGCGGTAGCCGCGGCCGGTATCGACGTCGAGTTCCAGGCCAAGAACGTGTACCTGGTGCTCAGCTCGCCGGGCGGGCGACCGCTTCCCGTACGGGTCCTGCTCGACGGCCGCCCGATCGCGCCGGCGGACGCCGGCTCCGACGTGCGAGGCGGCATGCTCACGGTCCGCGGCCAGCGCCTCTACACGCTCATCTCGCTGCCGCACAGCGAGCGCCGCCATCTCGCGCTGCGCTTCGCGCCCGGTGTCACCGGCTACGCCTTCACGTTCGGCTAGCGCTGGAACATGCGTCGAAGCCGCCGGCCGCTCTCGGGGGGCGCTGCTAGAGGTCTACCGGGGGCACTGTATGAAGAAGACATATTCGCGGCTTGCGACGACGGCGGTTCTCGCCGCTCTGCTGGCCACCGCGATGACGGCGGTCGACGCCGGCGCGAAGGTCTACTTCAGCGCGTTCCTCCCCGAAGGGACGGGCATCGAGCGGTCGGCCTTCGACGGCAGCGGCATGCAGACGCTGCAATCGGAGCCCGCGGGTTTCGAGGACGGGCTGGCGCTCGATGTGGCGGACGGCAGGATGTACTGGGCAGACACGAACGCGAGCGTCATCGGCAGCGCGAACCTCAACGGCACGGGAAAGCAGATCGTGGTCGACGACTTCGGCCAGGAACCGCTCGGCATCGCGCTGGACGTCGCCGGCGGCAAGATGTACTGGACCGACAGGGAAGGCGTCAAGCGCGCGAACCTCGACGGCACGGGCAGCGAGCTGCTCACGAAAGAACCCGCTCGGGGGTTCCCCGCGCTCGACCTCACGGCACATCGCATCTACTGGGCCGACTGGCTCTCCGGCACCGTCAAGAGCGCCGCGATGACGGCTGAACCGACCGTGACGAACGTCGTCACCAAACAGGCGGCGCCGTTCGGCGTGGCCGTCGATCCCGCCGGCGGCAAGCTCTACTGGATCGAACTCGACCTCAACAGGAAAAAACGCGAAAAGGACGAGATCCGGCGCGCCAACCTCGACGGCAGCGAAGTGCAGACGCTCGTCGAACGCCCCGGCGCCGGTTTCGAAGGAGGTCTCGCGGTCGACCCCGTCGCCGGCAAGCTCTACTGGGGGGAGGCCGAAGCACACGACATCGGCGTGTCGAACCTCGACGGCTCGCACGCGCAGACGCTGTTCAGCACGGGCGAAGCGATTCCCGTGGGGCTGGCCGTCGAGGACGCCGACCCGCGCCCCGCCAGCACGGCTGCACCCGCGATCGAAGGCAACCCCCAGGTCGGCAGCCCGCTGCGCTGCAACCCGGGCGGATGGGCGGGAATCGGGCAGGTCTCACTGGCCTATCAGTGGGCCACGGCCGGCGTCGGGGGCCTGGAAGGCGCGACCGGCAGCACGTACGTGCCGTCCTTCGAAGACGCCGGCACCACCCTCCTGTGCGCCGTGACGGCGGTCGACAACGTCGAGACGAGCACGGCGACGAGTCCCGGAGTCACGGTGGAAGCGCTGCCGGCCCCGCCGGCCGCGCCGGGCGCGCCGCGTGCGCGCCTCGTCGCCGGGATCGCGTTCTCGAGGCTCAGAAGCTTCGGCCGCAGGACCCGCGTCCCCGTCTTCACGAGCCTGCCGGGGATCGCGACGCTCGAGGCCACGCCGATCGGCCGGCGCCGGCCGCGGGCCCGCCGTGTCGGTGTGCGCCGGCGGCTCTCGAGCGGACGCGGCCAGCTGTCGCTGCTCGGCCTCGTGCCGGGCGTGACCTACCGTCTCGTGCTGACGGTCCGCAGCACCGACGGGCAGCTCACGCGCGACGCGGCGACGTTGAAGGTCGTTCGGCGCTGAGGACCGATCCCGCCGTTGCGAATACGCGCTCTTTGCTGAGGAAAGACGTCCACCATTCGGCCACCCCGCCGACCGGCACGATAGCCTTCGGGCTCGTTTCAACCACGGTGGGGACCCTGAGGGGGTGCCAGGGAGGTGGCGTCATGCGCAGCAAAGGGAGCCGCGAGCGGGGCTCGCGTACGCGAATGGTCTTGCAGGCAGCACGGAGGCGGAGACGTCGTTCCACGCGAACGCTCTCGCTGCTCGCGCTGGCGATCGCGGCCTCGGCGTTCGGCGCGTTCTCCGCGAGCGCCTCGGCGCAGACGGACTCGACGGCCGTAACGATCCCCGGGAGCCCCCTGACGACCTACGTCGGCCCCCGCGGCGAGTGCCAGTCGAGCTACCTCGTCAACGGGGAAATCGCCGGCAACTTCTACTACGGCGGCAACCAGGTCGGCGACTGCGGGTTCTTCCTCGCGTTCCCCAAAGCGGGAACGGGCCAACCGGTCCCGCTGCAGGGCAAGACGTTCGGCTTCGACGGCGCGGCCGGGCCGCATCTGGCGAGCATCTACGAAACCGTGAGCCAGTCGCCGGTGACCGGTGCGGGCACAGAAGCGAGCCCCTACAGCCAGACGACGGTCTTCTTGGTCAAAGAAGGTACGGCCTACGCCGAAATCACCGAGGTGACGACGTACGTCAACGGGTCTCCGCAGTTCACCTCGACGTACACGGTCAAGAACGTGTCTGCCTCGAAAATCTACTTCCGCGCGATGTACGCGGGCGATCTGTACGTCAACGGCAGCGACGTCGGCATCGGCGTCTTCCTCGGCGGGCCGCCGCGCTTCATCGGCGGCCAGAACACGGCCTCGGGCGTGATCGGCGGCTTCCAGGAGGTCACTCCGTGGAGCGCCTTCCAGGAGGCCTACTGGGCGACGCCGTTCGGCGAAGTGACCCCAACCGACAACGGCATCTGGCACGACGTCGAAAACAACCTCGAAGGCGAAAAAGAAAAGACCTTCAACGAAACGATCGAGCCGATCGAACTCGACAACGGCGCCGGGGTCGAGTGGGACGAATTCCGCACGAAAGCCCTGGAACCAGGCGCCTCGACGGCGTTCACGATCATCAACCGCACGCAGATCCCGAGCCAGCTGAAATTCAGCCCGGCCAACCAGACGCTGACGCAGGGTCAGACCGAGACGATCACCGCGACCGCGACCGATACGGCGAACACGCCGTACGCGGGCAAGGCGCTCCGCTACACGGTCACGGGCGGTAACCCGCAGAGCGGGGCGGTGACGCTGAACGGGGCGGGCCAGGCGCAGATCAGCTACGTCGGCAACAACCCCGGGTTCGACACGATCCAGATGTACGTCGACCTCGGCGGCACCGGCGTGCAGACGTCGGGCGACCCGAGCGGTACGGCGACGGTGACGTTCCTGCCGAAACCCCCGCCGCCGGCGACGCCGAACAGCAGCTACAAAATCCAGAGCATCAAAGCCAACTCGAACGGCACGATCACGATCGTGTTCGTGCCGACGCAGGGCGGGACCGGGACGCTCGAAGTGACGGTGCCCACCGCCACGATCTCCCGCCACGCGGCCGAAGCGGCCAAGAAGAAATGCAAGAAAGGCCTCGTGAGGATCAAAGGCAAGTGCCGGCCGCCGACGACGCTGTCCGGCAGGGTCAGCGCGACCGGCGTGGCCGGCGTGCCGCTGGGCCTCACGGTCAACGCCTCGAACAAGGTCAAGAACGCGCTCAAGAAAGGCCGCACCGTGTCGCTGACCGCGAAGCTGACCTACAAATCAGCGCTCGGCGGCACCCCGACGGTGCAGACGTTCCACTTCACCGTCAAACCGAAGAAAAAGAAGAAACACTGAGAACACCGGCGCGCGCAAGCGCACAGGTGCAGCACCGGCGGGGCGCCTCGGCGCCCCGCCGTCGTTCTGCACGGACACCCGGCCGGCGCGGGGCGGGCGTGGCGCCGCGGGGCGGGCGTAGCACCGCGGGACCCCCTTCGCGCGTTCGGGGCGCTCGCGAGGCGGGCGCAGCGGCGCTGCCACCTACAATGCCGATCATGGAGGGCTCGATGTCAGAGACCAGCGCCCGCAGCTGGCTTCGCTGCTACCGCTGCTGGTCGCAGGACCTGGAGGTGCAGGTCCACTACGAGGGCATCCACAAGATCGATCCCGCCACCGGCGAGCGCGCCGAAGTCGTCGACGAGCTCCAGGAGGCGGTCGTGCAGTGCCTCGACTGCATGCACGACCAGCCGCACCTCGGCTTCAACAATGGCCGCGTCGAGCCGATCGAGGACCGCTGGGAAAGGATGATCGCCGGCACGCCGTGGGTCGCGTCCTGCACCGTCGCCGTCGATGCACAGGACGTCGACAGCTGCTCGGGGCCCGAGGCCGGGGACGCCCTCTCATACGCCGCCTTCGGAGACCACGGCGTGCGCGAGTTCTTCACGCACGTGCGTTTCCACAAGCACGAGGACGACTCGCGGATCATCGTGCACCTGCTTGTCGAGCTCTATGCGCGCTCGCTCGAGGAGGCGACCGACGTGCTCGAGTCCTCGGCGCGCGGCTCGCTGACGATCACCTCGCTCGCCGAGGAGTCACGCCCGCCCGCCGCCGCGGGCGAGACCCACGGCCACGACTAGGGACCGCTGAGCCGCGCGACGCGGCGTCCTGCGGTCGCCGGCAGCCGCCCAGGAGTCGACCCAGCGCGACCCCCGGGGCTCAGCCGAGGCGATCGGCGAGCCCCTCGAGCTGGGCGTGCAGCTCGTCGGGCAGGTTCTCGAATCTCGCGTAGTGCTGCTGGAACTGCGGAAGCTGCGCCTTCCACTCCTCGGGGTCCACGTGGAGCAGCTCAGACATCTGCTCCTCTGACACCTGCAGGCCCTCGATGTCGATGCCGTTCTCTCCGACCGGAGGCATCATCCCGATCGCCGTCTCTGTCGCCGCCCCGTATCCGGCACAGCGCGCGAAGACCCACGCGAGCACGCGCGAGTTCTCGCCGTAGCCCGGCCACAGGAAGCGGCCCTCGGGATCCTTGCGGAACCAGTTGACATAGAAGATCTTCGGCAGCTTGGCGCCGGGCGTGCGCCCGAACTCGAGCCAGTGGGCGAAGTAGTCGGCCATGTTGTAGCCGCAGAAGGGGAGCATCGCGAAGGGGTCGAACCGCAGTTCGCCGACCGTGCCGGCGGCGGCCGCGGTCTTCTCGGAGCTCATCACGGAACCGAGGAACACGCCGTGCTCCCAGTCGAGCGCCTCGGTCACCAGCGGCACGACGGTCGAGCGGCGCCCGCCGAACAGCATCGCGTCGATCGGCACGCCGGCCGGGTCCTCCCACTCGGCCGCGAGCGACGGCGTCTGGTCGGCGCTCACGGTGAAGCGGGCGTTCGGGTGAGCCGCCGGCCCTTCGGCCTCGGGCGTCCAGTCGTTGCCTCGCCAGTCGATCAGGTGCGCGGGCGACTCCTTGGTCAGCCCCTCCCACCAGACGTCGCCGTCGTCGGTCTTCGCGCAGTTGGTGAAGAGGGTGTCGTGACTCACCATGCGCACCGCATTCGGGTTCGTCTTCTCGCCGGTTCCCGGAGCCACGCCGAACAGCCCGGCCTCGGGATTGATCGCGTAGAGCCTGCCGTCGTCGCCGAACTTCATCCACGCGATGTCATCGCCGATCGTCTCGACCTTCCAGCCCTCGAGCGTCGGGATCAGCATCGCGAGGTTGGTCTTGCCACACGCGCTCGGGAAGGCGCCCGCGATGTACTTGGCCTCACCTTCGGGGGAGGTCAGCTTGAGGATCAGCATGTGCTCGGCCATCCAGCCCTCGTCGCGGGCCATCACGGAGGCGATCCGCAGCGCGAAGCACTTCTTGCCGAGCAGCGCGTTCCCACCGTAACCGGAGCCGTAGGACCAGATCTCGCGCGTCTCGGGGAAGTGCACGATGTACTTGTTGTCGGCGTTGCACGGCCACGGCACGTCGGCCTGGCCCTCGGCCAGCGGCATCCCGACCGAGTGCAGGCAGGGAACGAACTGGCCTTCGCTGCCGAGCGCTTCGAGCGCGCCCTGGCCCATGCGCGTCATGATTCGCATGCTCACGGCCACGTACGTGGAGTCGGTCAGCTGCACGCCGACATGGCTCTTGTCCGAGCCGAGTGGCCCCATGGAGAACGGCACGACGTACATCGTGCGCCCCCGCATCGAGCCTGCGAACAGCTCGTTGAGCGCCTCTCGCATCTCCGACGGCTCGCGCCAGTTGTTCGTGGGGCCGGCTTCGGCCTCGGTCGCCGAGCAGATGAACGTGCGGTCCTCGACCCTCGCCACATCGCCCGGGTCCGAGCGCGCCAGGTAGGAGTTGGGGCGCTTGGCGTCGGAGAGCCGCTCGAAGGTTCCCGCGTCGACGAGCTCCTGGCAGAGCCTGTCGTACTCCTCAGCGGAGCCGTCGCACCACTGGATCTCCTCAGGTTCGGTGAGCTGTGCTACCTCCTGTACCCAGGCCAGCAGTCGCTGGTTCTTCGTCGGGGCGGGAACGGTGGTGTTCATGGGATCCAAGCGACTCCTCGGTTCGCGGACGGTGCACAGCCGGGCGACGGCGTCCTGCCGGCCCGAGATTGGCTCCGGAAAACAGAAAAAACCCCCCTTTGGGGCCCTCCCCCGAAGCGTATCGTACCCTCCCTACCCGCCAACTCGACGTCGCTACCGCCTACTCGACGCCCCCCCTCCGGCTACTCGACGTTGCCCTCCGCGCTACCGTCGCCTGGCTCTCTGCGGGGCACGAGCACCAGGCGCTTGAACTCCGCCACGAGCACGCCGTCCTGGTTGAGCACCCGCGTGTGCACCTTGACGGTGCCGCGGTCGGGCTTGGACTTGGACTCCTTCTTCTCGAGGACCTCGGACTCGCAGAAGAGCGTGTCGCCGTGGAACACCGGAGCCGGATGCTTGAGCTCTTCGGTCGCGAGGTTCGCGATCGCCTTGCCGCTGACGTCGCTCACCGACATTCCCAGCGCGAGCGAGTAGACGAGCGGGCCGACGACCACGTTGCGTCCCTGCTGTGATTTGTGCGCGTAGACGTCGTTGATGTGCAGCGGGTGGTGGTTCATCGTGATCAGGCAGAACAGATGGTCGTCCGCCTCGGTGACGGTCTTCGCCGGCCAGTGCTTGTAGACCGCGCCCACCTCGAACTCCTCCAGGTAGCGGCCATACGGATGAGCGCCGCTCGCCTCGCGGGCGGCCTGCTCGGTCTCTACGGTCTTGGTCTCGGTGTCGCTCATCGCTTCTCGGGCGTCTCCTGTCGGGTGGCGTGCTCGCGGGACTCTAGTGCGAGCCGGAGCCGTTCCGCGGCGCGGTCGCGCCGCCGCCGCAGCGGGAACGGGCGACCGCGATACGGTTCAGGGACCAGACGACACAGGAGAGCAGACTTGCGCAACCCCCGCGACTTCTTCAAGCCCCTAGCGATCGACGCGCCCGAGCCGGCACGGGAGATCCCCTTCAAGCCGTCCCGGATGATCCACTTCCTCGACTTCTCCAACGAGAAGATGGTCGCGAAGGTTCCCGACATCGCGCCGACCGTCGACATCCTGCTCGGCAACCTCGAGGACGCGGTTCCGCTCGAAAAGAAGGAGGCCGCCCGCGCCGGCCTGATCAAGGTCGGCCGCGAGATGGAGCTCGGCGACACGGCGCTGTGGACGCGCGTCAACGAGCTTGCATCGCCGTACTTCCTCGACGACATCACGCAGCTCGTGGGCGAGATCGGCGACAGGCTCGAGGTGATCATGGTGCCGAAGGTCGAGGGCCCGTGGGACATCCACTACGTCGATCGCCTGCTCGCCCAGCTCGAGGCGAAGGCCGGCCTGGAGAGCCCGCTTCTCGTGCACTGCGTGCTCGAGACCGCTCAGGGCGTCGCAAACCTCGAGGAGATCGCCTCGGCCAGCCCCCGCATCCAGGGCATGAGCTTCGGGCCCGCAGACCTCGCCGCGTCGCGGCGGATGAAGACGACCCGCGTCGGAGGGGGCCATCCGGGCTACCGCACGATCGCCGACCCCGACCCCGAGCACCCCGACGCGCCGCGGCCGAGCTACCAGCAGGACCCCTGGCACTACTCGATCGCGCGCATGGTCGATGCGTGCACGTCGGTCGGCGCGCTGCCGTTCTACGGCCCCTACGGCGACATCCGCGACGAGGAGGGCTGCGAGACGCAGTTCCGGGCCGCGTTCCTGCTCGGCTGCGTCGGCGCCTGGTCGCTGCACCCGGCGCAGATAGCGATCGCCAAGCGCGTCTTCTCGCCCGAGCCGGAGGAGGTGGCGTTTGCGAGGAAGGTGATCGAGGCGATCCCAGACGGCCGCGGCGTGCACATGATCGACGGCAAGATGCAGGACGACGCGACCTGGAAGCAGTGCAAGGTGATGGTGAACCTCGCCGAGATGCTCGCCAGGAAGGACCCCGAGCTGGCGGAGGCCTACGGGTTCGTACCGGCGCCGGCCGTATAGGCTTCCGCGCCGCGATGAGATTCTTCGAGTTCGAGGCCCGCGAGGTCGTCAAGCGCGCGGGCATCCCCGTCACCGACTACGGCTTCACGACCGACGCCGGCCAGGCGCGGGAGATCGCGCAGCGGATCGGCGGTCCGACCGTGATCAAGTCCCAGGTCTTGACAGGCGGGCGTATGAAGGCCGGCGGCGTCAAGTTCGCCGAGACGCCCGAGGAGGCCGAGGAGCACGCGCGCGAGATCCTGGAGCTCGAGATCAACGGCCACATGCCCCGAGGCGTGCTCGTCGACCCGCGAGCGAAGGTCGAGCAGGAGTTCTACGCCGGCGTCGTCTGGGACGGTACGCGCAAGCAACCGGTGATGATCTTCTCCCCCGTCGGCGGAATCGACATCGAGCACGTGGCCGAGGAGCAGCCCGAGGCGGTCGGCCGCAGGCACTTCTCGAACATCCTGCCGCTCAGCGACTTCGAGGCCAAGGAGGTGATCGCCTCCACCGGCGTCACGGGCTCGGATCTGAACAGGCTCGTCCCGATCGTCACGCGTCTGGCGAGGCTGTTCGTCGAGAACGACATGATCCTCGCCGAGATCAACCCGCTCGGACGGCTCGCCGACGGCTCGTTCGTGGCGCTCGACGCGCACATGGACATCGAGAACGAGGCGCGCGGCCGCCACAAGAAGCTGCTCGCGGAGCTCGGCGTCGGCGAGGAGGAGACCAGGCAGGCGCGCGAGGCGACCCCCTTCGAGCTCGCAGGCGAGCAGGTCGACGCCCAGGACCACCGCGGCGTCGCCGGCAACGTGACCGAGTTCGACGGCAACCTCGGCCTCGTGATCGGCGCCGGCGGCGGCTCGCTGACGCTGTTTGACGCAGTGCGCGCGCACGGCGGACACCCGGCCAACTACTGTGAGATCGGCGGTAACCCCTCGGTCGCGAAGGCCTGCGGTCTCGCGAAGCTCGTGCTTCAGAAGCCAGGAGTCGACAAGATCGCCGTGATGATGTCGATCGTCTCCAACACGCGCGTGGACATCGTCGCGCGCGGCGTGATCAAAGCCTGCCTCGAGCTCGGCTTCGACCCGTCCGAGAAGATCGCGATCTTCAGGATCCCCGGCGCGTGGGAGGAGGAGGGCTTCAAGATCCTCGAGAAGTACGGCGTCGACTATGCCGACCGCTCCGTCTCGCTGAACGAGGCGGCGGCGCGCGCCGTCGAGAAGATCCAGGGAGCCGCGGTCTCGTGAGCATCCTGATCGACGCAGAGACGACCTTCATCGTCCAGGGCATCACCGGCCGCGAGGCCGTCAACCTGACGCGCGAGTGCCTCGACTACGGCGCCGGCGCGAAGGTCGTCGGCGGCGTCACGCCGGGGCGCCTCGGCCGCGAGGTGCACGGCGTCCCCGTGTTCGACACCGTGGCCCAGGCCGTCGCACACCACGGCTCGCCGATCTACGGCTCGGTCGTCACGGTCCCCCCCGCCTTCACCAAGGACGCTGTCTTCGAGGCGATCGAGAACGGCGTCGAGCTGATCGTGATCGTCACCGAGCGGATCCCGCGCCGCGACGTCGCCGAGATGGTCGAGCTCGCCACGCTGCGCGGCGCCCGCATCATCGGCCCCAACTGCCTCGGGATCATCGTCCCCGACGTGATCAAGATGGGCGGCATCGGCGGCCCGGCGAAAAACGCCGCCCAGGCCTACACGCCCGGTCCGATCGGCGTGATCTCGCGTTCCGGCGGGATGACGACGGAGATGTCCTCGACCCTCAGCGCCGCCGGCCTCGGGCAGTCGACCGCCGTGTCGATCGGCGGCGACGCGATCATCGGGTCGACTTACGCCGAGCTGATGCCGCTGTTCGAGACCGACGAGCAGACGCAGGGGATCGTGATCTACACCGAGCCCGGCGGCCGCATGGAGGCGGAGCTCGCGCGATGGGTGAGCGAGAACCGCTCCCGGCTCCCGATCGTCGCCTTCATGGCGGGGCGCTTCATGGACGAGATGCCCGGCATGAGCTTCGGTCATGCCGGCACGATCGTGGAAGGCAAGGAGGACACGGCCTCGGAGAAGATCGCGCGCCTGGCGCAGGCCGGGATCGCCGTCGCGGAGCGCATCGAGGACATCCCCGAGATGATCCGCTCGGCGATCGCGGCTCGCTCGGGCGAGGCGGCGACGGCCGGCGCGGGCAGCGGGAGCGTCGCATGAGGGTGGACGGCATCTTCATCGCAGTCGAGGTCGACGACGAGGCCGCACACGATGCCGATCTCGCGCGCAGGCTGAGCGACGCCTGCCCCGTCGACATCTTCAGCGAGAATGGCGGCGGCGTGGAGATCGTCGAGCGCAACGTCGACGAGTGCGTGCTCTGCAGGCTGTGCCTCGACGCCTCGCCGGCGGGCACGGTCAGGATCCTCAAGCTCTACGACGGCGAAGCGCCGGTCGCGTGACTTGTATGCGCCCCCAGCGTCGACTAACGTTGACCGTCAGCCCATGAACGAGAACATCTCGCTGATCGTCATGTGCCTCTTCCTGCTCGGCTCGCTCGCGTTCCTGGCCCAGCAGATCCTCTCCTACCACTGACCGGCCCGCGCACGCTGCCGCGGTGACGGCTAGTGCTTACGCGCCCGCGGCGTGCGCTCGCGTTCCTGCTGGCGCTCGACGACGTTCGCGATCAAGCGCATGATCTGCTCGGGACCCGAGGCCTTCGCCTGCCCGTATGTGAACGCCTCGATCCAGTCCGGCACCTTGCCTTCGTGGGCCATCACGTTGAAGAACTCGCGGCGCATGTCCACGTGAAGCCTGGCGTCGGCGGCCGGGCCCTTCGTGACGTTGATGTCGGGCATCTCGAGGCGAAACTGCTGCGTGTCTCCGCGGCCGCGAAGCTCGACGCCAACCACCAGCTTCATGGGCGCGAGCGCGGGCACTTCGTCGAGGAAGTGCCGGGTCGCGAGCTCGATCAGGGCCTTGGCGTCCTCAGACATCTGATTTGCACGCGCGTGCGGCGCCCCCCGGTTTGTTCTCGCAGCCGATCAAATCTTGTGGCGCTGCAGCAGCTTTCGGCCGATCACCATGCGCTGGATCTCGGATGTTCCCTCGCCGATCAGGAGCAGCGGCGCGTCGCGGTAGAGGCGCTCGATCTCGTACTCCTTCGAGTAGCCGTAGCCCCCGTGGATGCGCAGGCTTTCCTCGACGCAGAAGCGACCGGCCTCGGAGGCGAACAGCTTCGCCATCCCGGCCTCGAGGTCCGAGCGCTCGCCGGCGTCCTTCAGGCGCGCCGCGCGCAGCGTCAGCAGGCGCGCCGCCTCGACCTGCGTCGCCATGTCGGCGAGCTTGAACTGGATCGCCTGGTGCTCGGCGATCGGCTTGCCGAAGGCCTTGCGCTCCTGCGAATAGCGGAGCGCCAGCTCGAGCGCGCGCTGGGCGATCCCGACGCCGCGCGCCGCGACGTTCACGCGGCCGACCTCGAGCGCGTCCATCATCTGCGCGAAGCCCTTGTTCAGACCCGCCTCCTCGCTGCCGAGCACGTTCTCGGGCGGACACCTGTAGCCGTCGAACACGAGCTCCGTGGACTCGACGCCCTTGTAGCCCATCTTCTTGATCTTCGGGGGGACCGTCAGGCCCGCGTACTCGCCGGTGTTCTCGCTCACGCCCGGCTCTTTCTCCGCGATGAAGCAAGTGAAGCCCTTATGGCGGGGCTCTGCGTCGGGGTCGGTCTTGACGAGCACGAAGACGAGCGAGGAGAGCAGACCGTTCGTCACCCACATCTTCTGGCCGTTGATCTCGTAGTTGCCGTCCTCGCCCTTCTTGGCGGAGGTCTTGATCGCCTGGACGTCGGAGCCGAGCTCGGGCTCCGACAGCGAGAACGCCGCTCGGATCTCGCCCGTCGCCATCCTCGGCAGGTACTTCTCCTTCTGCTCCTCGTTGCCGAACTTCATCAGCAGGTAGGAGCCGATGAAGTGCGTGTTGATGACGCCCGAGATCGAGATCCATCCGCGCGAGAGCTCCTCGACGATCATCGCGTAGGTCGTGAGGTCGAGCCCCATGCCGCCGTACTCCTCGGGGATCGTCACACCGAACAGCCCGAGCTCCTTCATCTGCTCGACGATCGGCTCGGGGAAGGAGTCCTCGCGGTCGTAGTGCTCGGCGTTGGGCAGGATCTGCTCGTCGGCGAACTGGTGCACCATCTCGGTGATCGCCTTCTGCTCATCGGTCATCTCGGTCTGCTGGCTGGCGGCTACGGCCATCTGATCGGCGCTCCAGGGTCGGTTTCGGCTTGTCCAGGGAGAATACCGGCGTGAACTTCGTTCGCGAGATCCTCGATCGGCCGGCGCACGAGCTGGCGCTCGTCGAGCTCACCCGCGACGGCGGACGCCGCGAGTGGAGCTTCGGCGAGGTGGCCGAACGCTCGGCGCAGCTCGCGGGCGCCCTGGCGGCGCGCGGCATCTGCCGCGGGGACGTCGTGATGACCGTGGTCGGCAACCGCCCGGAGTGGGTCTTCACGATCCTCGCCTGCCTGCGCATCGGCGCGGTCGTGCTGCCGTGCACCGAGCAGCTGCGCTCGAAGGACCTGCGCCTTCGCGTCGAGATCGCGCGGCCCTCGTTGATCGTCGCCGATCAGCGCAACGCGAGCGAGCTCGAGCCGGCACGCGCACACGCGGGAACGCAGGTCGCCTACCTGCCCGACGAGTCGCTGTTCGGCTTCGAGCCGCCGGCCGCAGCCGAGCTCGGCGAAGAGGACCCGGCGATCCTGACCTTCACGAGCGGCACGGCGGGCGATCCGAAGGCCGTCGTGCACGGCCAGCGCTACCTCTACGGGCAGCGCCTGCAGGCCCGTCACTGGATGGACGCCCATCCGGGCGAGCTCTTCTGGTGCACCGCCGCCAGCGGCTGGTCGAAGTCTGCTCGCAACGTGTTCATCGCGCCGTGGCTGTGCGGCGCGGGCGCCCTCCTGCACGACGCGCGCTTCGATCCGCACGAGCGCCTCGAGCTGCTCGAGCGCGAGCGCGTGAACGTGCTCTGCATGGCGCCGACCGAGTACCGCGTGATCGCAAAGCGCGCGAGTCTTCGCGAGCTGCGCCACCTGCGCGGCATGGTCGCGGCCGGCGAGGCGCTGAACCCCGAGGTCCTGCGTGCCTGGCACGACGCGACCGGGCTCGAGATCCGCGACGGCTACGGCCAGACCGAGACCGGGCAGCTCACGGGCACGCCGCTCGGCGAGCCGGCACGGCCGGGGTCGATGGGCAGGCCGCTTCCGGGGATCGAGCTCGCGGTCGAGGACGGCGAGCTGACCGTGAGCCCGGCGACGGTCCCGACGTTCTTCCTCGGATACCTCGGCGAGCAGGTGCACCGCGCCGAGGACGGCACCTGGAGCGTCACTGGGCCCGCGGCGACGACGCACGACACCTGGCACACCGGCGATCGCGTCGAGCAGGACGAGGACGGCTGGCTGTACTTCCAGGGTCGCAACGACGACGTGATCGTCTCCGCCGGCTACCGCATCGGCCCCTTCGAGGTCGAGTCGGCGCTCGTCGCTCACCCGGCCGTCGCCGAGGCCGCCGCGGTCGCCGCCCCGGACGAGGAGCGCGGCGAGGTGGTGCGGGCCGTGGTCGTGCTGCGCGACGGCTCCTACGCGCCGTCGCCGGAGCTCGTGCGCGAGCTCCAGGAGCACGTCAGGCGCGAGACCGCCCCCTACAAGTACCCCCGCATCGTCGAGTTCGCGAAGGAGCTCCCGAAGACGGTCAACGGCAAGGTCAGGCGGGCCGAGCTGCGCCGAGCGCGGACCTGAGCGCGGGCTTGCGCCCGGGCCCTGGACGGCGTCTGGCTGAGGCCGCCTCCGGACGCCGGGCCTGGGCCCGAGCGCGGCGTGCGCCCGGGCCCCGGCCGGCGTCAGGCTCAGGCCGCCTCGACGCGCCGGCGCCTGGAGCCGCGAGCGATGCGATCGAGCCGCGCGGAGGCTGCCCTGTATGCGCCCTCTGCGCCGCGCGCGGCGCGGGCGTCGCGCAGCAGCGAGCGCGCCATCTCGGTGAGCGCGCCATCGTCGGCCCGGCGAGAGCGTGCGGCTGCGCTCCGCCCGGCGGCCCGCCGGAGCGCTTCCTGCTCGGGCGGGCGCGCGGGGGTACTCATGCCGCCTGGGCGACCGGCTCGCCCGCCTCGATCGTCTCGATGCGCTCGAGCTCGCCGTCCGCCTCTTGGACCACGGGCGAGGACGGAGTTCGAAGCACGAGCAGCGCCGCGAGGATGCCCAGCGCGACGAACGCGGCGGCGACCACGTACGCAAGGTGGTAGCCGCCGGTCAGCGCGGCCAGGGTCCCTTCGCCCTGGCGGGCCAGCGCCTTCGTGTGATCGGTCGCGATCGTGCCCAGCGTCGCGAGGCCGATCGCCCCGAACAGCTGAACCGAGACGTTCACGATCCCGGAAGCGAGCCCGGCGTCGCGGCGCGGCGCGTCCGACATGCCGATCGTCAGGA
>DATAYP010000048.1:0-81110 GCA_036272475.1 Solirubrobacteraceae bacterium
GGTCGGGTCGGCGAAGAACTGGGCGAGCCCTTCGAACCCGTACAGGCCGATCTTCGCCGCCTCGGCGATGATCGGCCACGGCGTCTCCTCCCGCTCGTCCCACTCGTGAGCCGCTGGGCGCACCACGTCTGCCGCGAACCCGTGCACCCAGTCACGTATGTCCTTCTGATCCTGCGTCAGCTCGAGCGAGAACGTGACCTCCTGGTTCGCCGCACCGGTGATCGCCTCGACGGCGGCCTCTGCGGCCTCGCCTGCGGGACTCGTGGGCGGTGCACCGGCTGGGGCTGACATCGAGCTGAGATCTCCTTTGGCTGAGGAACGAGGGCGGCGCCGCGCAGCATCGACCGACGCTGAGTAAAGCGGCCCTTTTGCCTCAACAGGCTACCCCAGAGAGCCGCAAATCATGCGCGAACCCGGCCCCGCTGCGCCCGCCACGGGGCTCATGCGAGCCCCCCTCCACAAATCCCGTCAATTCCAGTAGGCTTTGGCATGTTGATCCTCTTTGTGTTTCCGATGCAGAAAGTGACTATGCCCACACGTACCCTGGCCGTCGCCGTCTCCCTGATCGCCTCGACACTTGCTTTGGCCGCATGCGGATCCTCGAGCAGCGGGGGCAAGAACGTGGCGCTCGTCGCCTACTCGACTCCCAAGGGCGCCTATGAAGCCCTGATCCCGGCCTTCCAGGCGACACCGGAAGGCAAAGGCGCGAGCTTCAGCCAGTCCTATGGGGGATCGGGCGAACAGAGCCGCGCCGTGACGAACGGCCAGCACGCCGACGTCGTCAACTTCTCGCTCGAACCGGACGTCGAACGGCTCGTGAAGGCGAACCTCGTCTCCCCCACCTGGAATCAGAACGCCAACCACGGGTTCGTCACGAACTCCGTCGTCGTGTTCATGACGCGCAAGGGCAACCCCAAGCACATCACCGGATGGAGCGACCTCGTCAAGCCCGGCGTCCAGGTCGTGACGCCGAACCCGTTCACCTCCGGCGGCGCGCGCTGGAACATCATGGCGGCCTACGGCGCGCAGCTCAAGGAAGGCAAGACACCCGCGGAGGCGGAAGCGTATCTGTCACAGCTCTTCCACAAAGTCGTCAGCCAGGACAGCTCCGCCCGGAACTCGCTGCAGACGTTCGTCGCCGGCCGCGGCGACGTGCTGCTCGGCTACGAGAACGAAGCGATCGCCGCGAAGAAGAAGGGGGCGGAAATCGACTACGTGATCCCGACGAACACGCTGCTGATCCAGAACCCGCTCGCCGAGGTCGGCGCGAGCTCGACCGCGAAGCAGTTCGTCACCTACCTGCTCACCCCCGCCGCCCAGGCGATCTGGGTGTCGAAGGGATACCGGCCGGTGATCGCGGGCGTGCCCGGGAGCGAGAAGTTCCCGACGCCGGCCGGGCTGTTCACGATCGAGGCGGTAGGCGGATGGCAGGCGGCAACGAAGAAGTTCTTCGATCCGGAAAACGGAGTCGTGACGAAGATCGAGCAGTCGCTTGGCGTCTCCACCGCGAAATAGCCCCGGCGCCCTGACGATCAGGGATCGGCGGCTGCCGCTGCTCGGCGGCCGCGGATCCGGCGTGCTCGGCAAGGGCCTGCTCGGGATCTACCTGACCGCGCTGGTCCTGCTCCCGATCGCGGCGCTGCTGAGCAAGGCCAGCAGCGGCGGGATCGGCTCGTTCTGGCGCGAGGTCACGAGCCCTGAGGCGCTCGCGGCGATCAAGCTGACGCTGGCCGCCTCGGTGATCGTCGTCGTGATCAACGCGATCTTCGGGACGATCATCGCCTGGGTGCTCGTGCGCGACGAGTTCCCGGGCAAGAAGGTCATCAACTCGTTGATCGACCTCCCGTTCGCGCTGCCGACGATCGTCGCGGGCCTGGTGCTGCTCTCGCTGTACGGCAAGGGCAGCCCGGTCGGCATCAACGTCGCCTTTACGCGCGCGGCCGTCGGGCTGGCCCTGCTGTTCGTGACGCTGCCGTTCGTCGTGCGCTCGGTGCAACCCGTGCTGCTCGAGCTCGACCTCGAGATGGAGGAGGCCGCGGCCTCGCTCGGAGCTCGCCCGCTGACGGTTCTCCGCCGCGTCGTGCTGCCGAGCCTCGCGCCGGCGATCATCTCGGGGATCGCGCTGAGCTTCGCGCGAGCGCTCGGCGAGTTCGGGTCGCTCGTGCTGATCACCGGCAACCTGCCCTTCAAGACCGAGGCCGGATCGGTCTACATCTTCGGCCAGATCCAGAACGAAAGCCTCGCGACAGCGGCCGCCGTGTCGGTCGCGCTGCTGTTCGTCGCGCTCGTCGTGCTCGCTCTCCTGAACTTCGCCTCCCAGCGCCAGTCGCGGCATGTCCTCTAGCGGTCACGGAGCGATGAGCATCTCCCCCGCGACGGGGATCGCGCCGGCGCACGCGCCGCCCCGCGGCCGGGCGCAGGCGCACGCGCGGGCGGCGCGCGCACGGAAGCTGGGGGTCCGTGCGATCGCGCTCGGGTACCTGGCGCTGCTGCTGCTGGCCCCGGTCGCGATGATCTTCTATCGGACCTTCGAACACGGGCTGGCGCCGGTGTGGAGCGCCGTGACCGCGCCGAACGCGCAGCACGCGTTCTGGCTGTCGATCGAGGTCGTGGCGATCGCCGTGCCGCTCAACACCGCCTTCGGCGTCGGCATGGCGCTGCTGCTCGAGCGCGGCCGCATTCGGGGGAAGGCGATCCTAGGGGTGCTGATCGACCTGCCGTTCGCGATCTCGCCGGTGGTCGTCGGGCTGGCGCTGGTGCTCGTGTACGGCAAGACCGGCTGGCTCGGGAACTGGCTTGCCGAAAACGGCATCAAAGTGATCTTCTCGGTGCCGGGGATGGTGCTCGCCACCGCCGTCGTGTCGCTGCCGTTCGTCGCCCGCGAGACGATCCCGGTGCTGCGCGAGCTGGGTACCGACTCCGAGCAGGCTGCGGCGACGCTCGGCGCGAGCGGCTGGCAGACGTTCTGGCGGGTGACGCTGCCGGGCATCAGGTGGGGCGTCGTCTACGGCGTCGTGCTGACGACGGCGCGCGCGCTCGGCGAGTTCGGCGCCGTGAGCATCGTTTCGGGGCGGATCGAGGGTCAAACCCAGACGCTCCCGCTGTACGTCCAGGACCGTTTCGAGAACTTCGATTCGACGGGCGCATACGCGGCCGCCCTCGTGCTGGCGCTGCTGGCGCTCGCGACGCTGCTCGCGATGAATCTGCTGACACGACGCGCGCACAGAAAGGCAGGGACCTGATGGCGATCGAGGTACGCAACGTCGGCAAGCGCTTCGGCGACTTCGTCGCACTCGAGGAGGTCTCCGTCATGGTGCAGGACGGCGCCCTGACGGCGCTGCTCGGACCGAGCGGCAGCGGCAAGTCGACGCTGCTGCGGATCATCGCCGGCCTCGAGACCCCCGACACCGGTGAGGTGCTGATCGGCGGCCACGACGTCACGCACTCGCCGGCGCGGACGCGCGACGTCGGCTTCGTCTTCCAGCACTACGCGCCGTTCAAGAACATGACCGTCCACGACAACGTCGCCTTCGGCCTGTCGGTGCGCAAACGTCCGAAGAACGAGATCAAGGCCCGCGTGGACGAGCTGCTCGGCCTCGTTCGTCTCGATGGCCTCTCGAAGCGCTATCCGTCGCAGCTCTCGGGCGGGCAGCTGCAGCGGATGGCGCTCGCCCGCGCGCTCGCCGTCGAGCCGCAGGTGCTGCTGCTCGACGAGCCGTTCGGCGCGCTCGACGCGCAGGTACGCACGGAGCTGCGCGAGTGGCTGCGCCGGCTGCACGAGGAGATCCACGTGACGACGATCTTCGTCACCCATGACCAGGAGGAGGCGATGGAAGTCGCGCGCGAGATCGTGGTCATGAACGCGGGCCGCATCGAGCAGGCGGGGCCGCCGGGAGAGCTGTACGAGAGCCCCGCGAACGAGTTCGTGATGTCGTTCATCGGACCGGTCAACCGCCTCGGCGACGCGTTCGTCCGTCCGCACGACATCCAGATCCTCCCCGAGGCGGACGGCAGCGGGACGGAGGCGATCGTGGAGCGGGTCGTGCACCTCGGATTCGAGGTGCGCGTCGAGCTGAAGCTGCACGACGGGCGTGAGCTGTGGGCGCAGGTCACGCGCGAGACGACCGAACAGCTCGAGATCGCCGAGGGTCAGATCCTGACGGTGCGCCTGCCGGCGCCCCGCGTGTTCGCTGCAAGCTGAGCCGGCGCGTTCGCAGCCGGCTGGGCTAGCGCGTCTGCCAGGCCTCGTCCTCGCGCGTCAGCGCGACGATCGCGGCGGGCAGGTTCCCCGACGCCACGTCTGCGACGGTCACGTGCTCGAGCACTCCGCGCAGGTTGGCGCGCAGCGCGATCCACACCTGCTGGAGCGACTCGGCCGAGCCGGCGTATTTGATCTCCTCCGGACGCTGCCCGCGGACGCCGACGAGCGGGCCCTCGACGGCTCGTATGACGTTCGCCAGGTTGAGCTCGTCGGCCGGCTGGGCGAGCCAGTAGCCGCCCTCGGGGCCGCGCTGGCTGCGCACGATGCCCGAGGAGCGCAGCTGTGTGAGGATGTTCTCGAGGAACGACACGGGTATGCCCTGAGCCTGGGCGACGTCGTCGACCTTGCGTGGAGACTCCTGGCTGCTGCCCGCGAGCTCGACGATCGCGCGAACGGCGTAGTCGGCCTTGGCGGTGACGTGCATCCGCTGATTCTCCCCGAAACGACGGCGGCAGGTATCCGCGGTTGGAATCCCGACCTGTGTGGTAGAAGTTAGGCATGCCTAATCGAGTCCCATCCGTGCGAGGCGGCAGTTGAGCTTCGGGGAAACGGTGGCGCTCGGCGCGATCGCCGGGCTGACGATCTTCCTCGGCCTTCCGCTGGGCCGCATGAAGGGCGTGGAGGACCGGATGCGGGTCTGCCTGGCGATGTTCTCGGTGGGGATCCTGGCGTTCATCTTCATGGACGTGACCAAGCACGGCGAGGGGATCGTCGAAACGGCGGTCACGCAGTACAAGGCCCACACCGCGAGCTTCGGACACGTGCTCGGCTTCTTCGCGCTGCTCGCGGTCGGCTTCACGCTCGGCACCGCCGGCATCTCAGCGGCCGAGCGAAGGCTGCGCTCGCGGCGCACCGCCGCGGCCCCGGTCGCCGGGGGCGACGCGGTGACCGTGCTCGGCTCCGAGGATGTTGCGAGGGCGCAGAACGCCGCCGAGGAGCGGCGCAGGCGGGCGCTCCAGACGGGCATGGTGATCGCGATGGCGATCGGGCTGCACAACTTCGCCGAGGGTCTCGCGATCGGCGTCTCGGCGAAGGCCGGCGCGGTCGGCCTCGCGACCGTGCTGATCATCGGCTTCGGCCTGCACAACGCGACCGAGGGCTTCGGGATCGTCGGACCGCTCGGCGGCGAGCGCCCGTCCTGGTCCTGGCTGGCGCGCGCGGGGCTGCTCGCGGGGGCGCCGACGTTCCTCGGCACGCTCGTCGGCTACCAGGTCAACTCGAGCGCGCTCGAGTTGCTCTTCTACGGGCTCGCGGGGGGAGCGGTCCTGTACGTGATCGGCGAGATCTGGACCGGCATGCGCCGCTACGGACATCACACGCTCGGCCTGTACCTGATCGCGGCCGGCTTCCTGGTCGGCGTCGCGACCGACCTCGTCGTCTCCTACGGCGGCGGATAGTCGCCCTCGCGCGGGACCCGATTGCGGTGTCAGCAATTCGCTCGTGCCGGCGGGCTAGCATCCGCCGATGACCCGACACTGGAAATGGGACTTCGAGGACGAGCAGGCGGCGGCTCCGACACCCTCGCGCCCGCGGCTCGGGATGCCGTCCCGCCCCGTGCTCGGCCCGCCCCTCCGCAAGGGCCGGCTCGCCTCTCACCACCGGCGCCGCCGGGCCGCAGCGGTGCTGCTGGCGGCGACCCTCGTGATCGCGCTGATCGTGGCGCTCACCGGATCCGGCGGCGGCCACGCCCGCAGCACGCCCCCGGTGCCGGCGGCTTCGCTGCATGCGGCCGGCACGAGGGCCGCGGCGCGCGACCCCGAGGCCGAAGGCAACGCCGCCGTCAACAAGGTGCTCGGATACACGCCGTTCGTGCGAGCCGGCGGCGGCGCGTCGAAGGACATAGCGCTCACCTTCGACGACGGGCCGGGCCCGTACACGCCAGAAGTGCTCGACGTGCTCGAACGGTTCCACACGCATGCGACGTTCTTCGCGATCGGGAAGATGGAGCGCTATTTCAGCGCGTCGACGGTTCGCGAGATCAAGCGCGGCGACGCGATCGGCGACCACACCCAGTCCCACCCCCACCTCGCGGTGCTCTCGGCGCACGAACAGCACGAAGAGCTGCTTGAACCGCTGCTTCGCCTCGAACTCCTGGGAGCCGACCGCCCCACGCTCTTCCGCCCGCCGTACGGCTCCTACGACGCCACCACCCTTGCCGAGCTCCACGGGCTGCATCTGCTGATGGTGCTCTGGTCGGCCGACACCGAGGACTACCTCCAGCCCGGCGTGCCGGTGATCGTCCAGCGCGCGCTCGAAGGCGCCAAACCGGGAGCGATCCTGCTGATGCACGACGGCGGCGGCACGCGCACGCAGACGATCGCCGCGCTTCCGACGATCATCACGAGGTTGCGCAAGCTCGGCTACAAACTCGTGACGGTGCCGGAACTGCTCGCACATGACCCGCCGCCCTCCGGGCAGCCGCTTCCGAGCACGCTCGGCGGCGACTGACGAGCTGCCGCGCCGCGCCCGGCTCAGGCGGCGTCGCAGGTCTCGCAGGCGCCGTGGATCACGATCTCGTGCTCGGAGACGCGCAGCGGCACACGCTCGCTGAGGCGGCGGATCGCGCGCTCGAGGGCGTCGTCGGTGAACGGCTGCAGGCGTCCACATCGATCGCACACGAGATGGTGGTGATGGCCGTGGCCGTCGCGTACGGGCTCGTAGCGGACGATCCCCTGCCCCACCTCGACCCGCTGCACGAGGTCGATCTCCTCGAGCTCCTCCATGATGCGGTAGACGCTCGAGCGGGAAACGTCACCATTGCGCTGCGCGATCTCCTCCTGGATCTCGACGGCAGACAGCGCGCACGACTGCTCGTCGAGCAGCTCGAGGATCGCCCGGCGCGCGCCGCCGCGGCGGTAACCGGCCTGCGCGAGCGCCCGCGCTGCTTGCTCGGCCCAGGGGTGCGTTCGATCGGGAGTCCTCACCAGCCTGATTCTAGGTCGCGGCGTAGCGGCTCGCCTACCTGCCGGTGGCGGCGTGCAGCGCCCGCATCAGCCCTTCGAGCTCGGCGACCTGCCAGTGCTGAAACGAGTCCGTCGCCGGAGAAAGCGTCTCGGTGACGGTCGCCACCGGGATCTTCCGTTCGCGCGCGATCTGGTTGACGCGCTGGACGTCTGGGGTGACGTTCTGGCTGTTGAAGATCCACACCTCGATCTTCCCTTCTCGCGCCTGCGCGTCCACCGTCTGCTTGTCCTGTGCCGTCACGTCGGTGCCCTCAGCGATCGCCTTGACGAAGCTGTAGGGGGTGAGCAGCTTCAGGCCGAGGTCTTCGCCGAGTCCCTCGAAGATGCTCTCGCTGTAGCCGACGGGCACGCCCGCGTACTTCGCACGGATCTCGCGCCGGAGCGAGTCGTAGCGGGCGAGCGCGTTCGTTTCGAAGCTCTGCCTCTGCCTGGCGAAGAAGCTCGCGTCGGCGGGATCGAGGCGCTGGTATTCGGCCGTGATCCGTTCGACCACGGCGTGCACGTCCGCGGGGTAGTACCAGCGGTGCTGGTTGGCCCCACTCGGCAGCCCGAGCGCCTCGCCCACGTTCAGGACGGCGCGGCCGGGCTGGGGACTGGCGTCGAGCAGCTGCAGCGCCCAGTTGTCGTAGCCGAGGCCGTTGACGATCGCCAGGTTCGAGGAGAGCATCGTGCGCGCGTCCTGCGCGCTGGGCTCGTAGGTGTGGGGGTCAGCGTTGGGGCTGACGATGATGCTCTGCACCGAGGCCCTGCCACCTGCGAGCTGTGCGGCGATGCTCCCCCAGAAGTTCTCCGCCGCGACGACACGGATCTTTGAGCCGGCGCTCGCCGGCGACCCCGAACGGCCACAGCCCGCGGCGCCGAGGCCGCACGCGAGCGCGAGCACCGCGGCGAGCAGCGTCGTGGTTCCTCTGGACACGGTCAGGCCTTTCTCGTCGATCCGCGAGAAGACCGCTCGCGGCGTCGCGCAGGCTAACACAAGACAGGATCGAGTCCTATAAAGGAGCCTCTCTCATCCCGCGCGACGGGTATCCTCTGCGCCGGATGCAGGCGCTGCACGACTGCAGATCCGGCCACGACCCGGAACAAGATGGACCCCGAGAGCCTTCGCGCGCGGCGTGAGCAACGACGGCGGGTGACGCGCCGGCGGCGCGCGCAGGCGCTCGGCTTGATCGTGCTGTGCGCGGTCGCAGTGGCGGCGATCGCCGCGGTCTCGGCCGGCAAGAAGAGCACGGGCGGCAACTCCGCCAGCTCGCGCTCTGCCCTGCACGCGAAGGCCTCCCCGCCGGCGCACACGACCGCCGCGGCCGCCGCCCACTCGACGTCGAGCAGCGGCGGGCGGCCCGGGACGACGCCCGTGCCGATCCTGATGTACCACGTGATCGCCGCGCCCCCAGTGGGCGCGCCGTTTCCGGGTCTCTACGTGCAGCCCGCGCAGTTCGCAGAAGAGATGCAGGCGCTGAAGGACGCCGGCTGGCATGCGGTGACCCTCGACCAGGTCGCCGCCCACTGGCGGACCGGCGCGTCGCTTGGACCGGGAAAGCCGATCGTGCTCACGTTCGACAACGGCTACCAGTCGCAGTACACGCAGGCTCTTCCGGTGCTTGAGCGCCTCGGCTGGGTCGCCGACGAGAACATCCAGCTCTCGGGGCTGCCGCCGTCGCAGGGCGGGCTCGGACAGGCGCAGATCCGAGGCCTCGTTGCCGCCGGCTGGGAGCTCGACACGCAGGGCTACAGCCATGCAGACCTGATCACGCTCGGCGCCGAACGGCTGCACAGCGAGATCGCGGTCACGCGCAGCACGCTGCAGCAGCGCTACCACGTGCCGGTCAACTGGTTCTGCTACCCCTCGGGCCACTACGATGCGAGCGTCGTGTCGGTCGTCAAGGCAGCCGGCTACGCCGGCTCCACGACCGTGGTGCCCGGGTGGGCGCACGCCAGCGACGACGCGTACCGCCTGCATCGTCTGCGCGTGCTCGGCGGCACGAGCGGCCGAGCCCTGCTCGCGCAGATCGCGGGCGCACGCGACGATCCGCCCGCCCCGGAGTCCTACAAAGGCGGCTAGCTGCTGCGCACCGGCCGGCGACGCTCGGGCAGGTGCGTCGCAGCCAGAGCGCCGGTCCGATGCCAGCGGTGCAGCGGCGAGCGTTCGAGTCGCGCGCCGCATCTCGGGCACACCCGGCGTTCGATCAGGAGGCCGTCGGCGCGCGGGATGACCCTACCGTCCGGGCGGCCGACCCCCACCGGCGGAACGTCCTCGTCGCAGAACGGGCACGAATATCTTCCCATCGCTGCTGGGTACCCGTTCGGGCGGTGGACTCCCGGGTGTCGACGCGTATACGAGCGGATCGGATCGGCCCAGACGCGCATCGACCTGCGCGCGGGGACTCGCGCCCGTGGTCTCGCCGCCCGGTGGGAGCAATCGAGCAACGATGCGTCACGGCTATCGCCTACGCATCCAGCCCTATGGCCCTGAGCCCTTCGGCGCGATCGTAGTACACCCGGGAACGCCAGATCCTGCCGCCTCGAAAGTCGAGGACGTTCGCTATCGGCATGTCGACCGGGACTCCGCTGCCTCTTCCACGCCCCACTATCCGAGCCAGCACGAGCACGCGGTCGCCGAGATCGCGGAACTCCTCAGGGACGTTCTGCAGTTCCTCCCAAGTCTCCGCAGTCTCGGCGAGGAACTGTTCGACCCCCGCGCGTCCTCGATAGCAGCCTCCCTCAACGGCCCTGACAAGAGCCGGCCACCACTCGATGTCAGGGGTCGCTACCTCGGCGAAGAACGCATCGACATCACGCCTGTTGTAGATCTCCGAGGCTCGCTTGGCGATCTCCACGTTCTCCCTCGACATCGCCTACCCGCGTTCAGCAGCGAGGCGTTCGGCGGCGGCGCGGGCCTCGTCGATATCGGCGTGGGTCGTCAATCGCACGAAGCTCATCACCGCGTCGATGTCACGCTGATTCCCAGCCTCGAAGGCGAGGCGCGCAAGCTCAGCCGGGACGCGGGTCGTGGACTCCTCGAACATCGCCCGACCAGTATTCCTCAGAGGTCTGGATGAGCGGCGATCGCAGGGCGACGGCCGCTCCCTCCGCGAGCAGGCGCCGCGAGGGGTCGCGGCGCAATGCGCGAGGTCGGGCATCTGGGCCCCTGCGGGATACTGGCCGGCGATGTCCGAGAAGTCCGAGACGGCCGACCTGGTAGGCGCGTAAAGCAGGTCGTTGCCGCGGTGAACGCTCGGGACTTCGACACCGCTGAGAGCTTCTACGCGCCCGATGCGGTGTTGGACGCTGCGGATGCGGGCGTCCACGTGGGTCGCCTGTCGATACGCCGCTTTTACGAAAGCTGGTGGAGCACCTATGAAGACCATCGGCAGGAGGCCGAGCAGATCGTCGATGTCGGCAATGGCCTGGTGATGGCTGTGATCCACATGCATGGCCGCCTCCCCGGCGCTCCTGCGGAGCTCGAGCAGCGCTACGCGGCGATCGCGACATGGACCAATGGGCGGATCGAGAAACAGAGGAACTACCTCGACATCGATGAAGCCCGCACTGCCGCCGAACGCCTCGCCAAGGAGCGGAGATAGGCGATGTCGCAGGCGAACGTGGCGGCGATCCAAGCGCTCTACGAGGACTGGCTCCGCGGAGACATCGGCCTCGACCGTATGGACCCGGACGTCTCGATGTTCGAGTCCACGACGCTTCCCGGAGCCGCTTCGGCGGTGGGGATCGAGGCCGTGACGCGCTACATCGAAAGCTTCGCCCGCTATTGGGAGGCCATCAGGATCGAGCCAATCGAGTTCGTCGACACAGGCGATCTGGTCCTCGTCGTCGCCCGCCTGGTGGGGCGAGGAAAGGGAAGCGGCGTCGACGTCGAGCGGAAGTGGGCATATGTGTGGACGCTGCGCGATGGGAAGATCCTGCGGATGGACGGCTACGCGGATCGGTCCGAGGCCCTCAAAGCCGTGGGGCTGGAGGAGTAGGCCGTCAATACCGACCGGCGGCAGCGGGAATCCCTGATACACGATCGCGAACTAGTGGACCTCGCACTAACAAGCCAAATCGGCGGCGCAGAGCCAGATTGGATGAAAGCGGCGAACGGTTCTCGAACCCGCGACCTCAAGCTTGGGAAGCCGGTCGGGGCGCTTGAGTGAACCGGCTGCGCAACCGTGTGCTTGGCCGCAGCGTGAAGCGGGCGAACGAATCGCTGGCAGAAGCGAGCTGGTCGCGCTGCCGGGCGGGCTGACGCTCCGCGCGCTGCGACGCACGTTCGCTTCTGTGCTGATCGCGCTGGGGAAGGACCCGCCGATGGGATGGGTCAGATGGGACAACACGGACCCAACGGTTACGCTCGGCATGTATGCCGAAGGTGATGAGCGTCGGTGACGCCGATCGCGAGCGGCTTCGCACTCTGGTGGAGGGACTCGGATGCCGGCCCGGGCGGCTGCGCGTTCTTCAGGCATAATCCCCGCCCATGGAGCGGGGCCAGGGCAGTAACGGTAAGGCGGGCGGGATGAGACGTCGCGCTTCGTCGAACCTGCGCCGACAGCGGCGCATTCGGCGGCCGTTCCGGTACCCCAAGGACCGACTTCAGCGTCTGTTCATCCCGAGTGTGCGATTCGACGCCGCGGACTCCCAGACCCTGCTGATCGCGTTCGGCGGCTTGCGCGGCCGCATCGACATACCGCGCTTTGAGTTCTTATCCGTCACGGGAGACTGTCCGGTCAAACGCATGTTCGTCCGCGATCTGTACCAGGCCTGGTACCACCGAGGCATCCCACGGCATCGAGCGAGGACGCTCGTCAGCGTTGCCGACCGGTTGCGCGAAATAATCGAGCCTCAGCGCGTCGATCGCTTGGTGACGATTGGCAATTCCTCAGGGGGCTACGCGGCACTCGTGTTTGGTGCCCTTCTCGGCGCTCAGACCGCCTTGGCCTTCGCTCCGCAGACGACCCTCGATCCTGATGTGATGGCGGCGATGGGGGATCGTCGCTGGGAGTCGCATCTGCGGGGCCTGCTCGACGGTGGCCGGATAGATACGAACTGGTTGGATCTACGAGTCGCGCTACCTGATGCGCTTCGCGGCGGCACACAACTAAAGATCTTCTTCAACGAGAAGTTGGACGTTGATCGGCTTCACGCCGAGCGTTTGAGGGGCGTCTCAGGTGTGCAGCTTGTTCGCTTCGGTCACACTAGCGGCCATTTTTTAGTCAACACGCTGCGGAACAACGGCTCACTAGAGCGCCTCCTGCGTGAGGCAGTTGGCCCGGGGTCGGCCGAAACCGGCTCGGAGGGCGATGCCCGCGCCCCAACGGTCGGTTGAGGTTGCAGGAACGGTAGCCCGCTACGTGGCGGGCCTTTACCCCTGACTTGCCCGTCGGCAGCTCGCGCCCTAACTCGTGGCCCGCACCCGCCTATACCTGCTATCTGGAGAACGAGAGCGTTGCGGCGGCGGCAAAACCGCCGATTAGCAGGCTCTTTGGAGAAAGCGGCGAACGGGTCTCGAACCCGCGACCTCAAGCTTGGGAAGCTTGCGCTCTACCAACTGAGCTATCGCCGCGCGATCCGGATTCTAGGGGCATCAGAAGCACCCGGTTCGCACTGACCCCACACCCCTCCGGTAGCATCCCTCGAAATCGAGCCAGTGACCCGGGGGGGATGAGATGAGGAGGAGGATGATTCAAGGCGCGAGCGTTGCGTCGGTTGCCGTTGCGCTGGGCGCCGCGACCGCGTCGGGCACAACCGCGACGGCGAGCGCGAGCTGTGGATCGCTGAGTGGTCCGGGCGGGGTGCCGGCTCACATCATCTCGTCCGGGGCTTCGTGCTCCACGGCCCGCAAGGTCGTCAAGGACTTTGCCCGGCACATCGGCTCCGGCCACGCGAACGGCAATGCGACCGTGGACGGCAGCTGGCACTGCACGTTGACGTCGTTCCGCACGACTTGCAAACGCGGTCACGCAGTCGTGAAGGGCGAACCTCAGATCCAGTAGGGGGCGGCACGCCGTCGGGCCCACCTGCGACGGGCTTCTGCGGCGCCGTCACGACGTCGGCATCACGGCGAGGCCGAAGGGGTTCACATTCAGCGCGACGGGGAGCACGACCGGCGAGTAGCCCGGCTCGCTGAGGCGTCCGTCGGGGGCGATCACGAGCGTGTGCACCGCCTGCCCCCGGCCGGGCGCCACATTGGCGCGCGAGCGGGGGTCGACGAGGAAGATCAACTTGCCGCTCGGATCGATCTGGAAGTTCCACGGGTTGCCTTCGCCGTTGAGCTTGATCGTCTGAATCCACTTCGGGTGCAGCGCGTCACCGGTATCGAACACGGACATCGTGTTGTTCCCGGCGTTGGCCGTGTACAGGCGCGTCCCGGCCGCGTTCACATGCGTCCAGCACGGCAGGTCGCTGCCGGGCGCCTCGACCGACCGTTCGAACCTCAACGCGCCGTTGCGGTCGTACGTGTACACGGCGATCTTGTCGACCGTCGCCATCCCGATGTAGACGATTGGCTCGCTCGGGTGAGCGCTGATCCCCAACCCCCATCTCTTCGTGGCGATCAGATTCGCCGGAAAGATCGAGGGATCGGGCTCGAGGGGCGAGTTGGCGCCCTGCGTGAGCCCGCGGGAGTCGACGATGAACCCGCGAAACGGGCCGCCCTCCTCGGTGCTCATGACGAAGTTGTATTTCGGAGCCACGAATGCGTCCGTGGGCGAGCTCGCGGGCGCGGCGTGGATCGTCGGTCCGAACTGGCTCAACGACCCGTCTCGGTTGATGTGAAACGTGACGTATCCCGGCGCGACGCTCGATAGGTCGCGCACACCGTCCTGGGCCTTGTCGGTGACGATCGCCGTGTTGCCGGAGACGCCCACGCTCGCGGGAGCACTCCCTCCGGAGGGAAACGGCGAGCCCCGCACCGCCGACAGCTCGCCGTCGCCGTGGACGTGAAAGACCGCCACCGAGTCTGAGCCCTGGTTGACGGCGAACAGGAGCTTATGGGCCTGATCCAGCGTCACCTGCCCGTCGGCGTCCAGCACGCCGGAGTCGCTCAGGTCTTCAGAGCCCGCGCCCCCCGTCGGATATTCGGCGACCCCCAGGGGATGCAGGTTGCCGTCGAGCCCGTAGCGGAGCGCGAGGACGCTGTTCGCACCAGGCATCGCGACGTTCGACTCCACGTAGGCGATACCCGCCGCCGGAGCACCTCCTCCGGCTGCCGACGCGCTGCTCGAGCCGCCGCTCCGGTGGCCGATCAGGTAGCCGAGGGCGAGCAGCAGCAGGGCCCCGAAGAGGCCGGCAGCGAGGATCGGGACGTTCGAGCCCGGCCGCCGCGGGTCCGTTCGCCGCGGGGGAAACGGGTCCAGTGCCGGCGCGGCGAGCGGCGCTCCCGGCCCGGTCGGCGGCACCGGCTGCGGCCGCTGCCGCGTCGCTCCGGCATCCGCGCGCTCGCCGGCGAGCACCTCGATCGTCGTCGCGCCCACCCGCAGCCGGTCGCCGGCGCGTAGGACGCGCTGGCCGGTCAGGCGGCGGTCGTTGACGAACGTGCCGTTCGTCGAGCCGAGGTCCTCCACGAGTAGCACGCCCGCGTCGTTGATCGACACGCGAGCGTGGCGGCGCGAGATCTCGGGATCTCCGCGCAGATTGCCCACTCCCTGCTCCTCACGGCCGATGAGGAGCTCGTGCGGGGCCGCGATCTCCATCCCGCTCCCCACCCCAGCGAGGACCCGCAGCCTGTAACCCCTCATTCTCGCGCGGACTGTACAAGGCCTCCGGCGGACGGCTTCTCCCCGGATCCGCCGCGCGAGTCCGAAGCTCCGCTTGGCGCCGACCCGGCGGGATCGTGCCCGGGCGCTACGCCCTCATTTGCTCAGCCCGGCGATCAGGTTGATCGTGATCGCGATGAAGATCGCGCCGAACAGGTACGACAGGAGGGCGTGGCGCAGGGCGGTGCGACGGATCGGCTTGTTCGTGAGATCGGTGTCGGAGACCTGGAAGGTCATGCCGATCGTGAGCGCGAGGTAGGCGAAGTCGGTGTAGCAGGGCGACTCGCGTTCTTTGAAGTCCACGCCGCCGTTGTCGTCCATGTAGTAGAGCCGCGCGTAGCGCAGGCAGAAGACGGTGTGCACGACGCTCCAGGCGAGCACCACGCTGAGTGCGCAGAGCGCGACGAGCAGCAGCTTCGCCGCGCCGGTCGTGTGCCCGGCGCGCACGAGCACGAGCCCGACGGCGAGCAGGCTGAAGCAGGCGGCGCCGAGCAGCAGCGCGTCGGCGAGCGCCCTCCCGGGGTCCTCGCGCTGTGCGCGCGCCTCGGTCGTCCGCGGATCCATGTTCCAGATGCTCCGCCACAGCCAGCCGAGGAACGCGAGCGCACCCACCACCCAGCCCGAGAGGGGGATGAGCCACCAGGGGCCGATGAACGCGACGATCAGCGCGCAGAGCACGCCCGCGCCGGTCGCCACCAGGATCCGCACCCGCACGGGCGGGTCGGCGCCGAGCGGCGTGTGCGCGACGATCTGAGACGGCGATGTAACGCTCATACGATTTGAAATACCCGGAGACGCCGCCTGGCATGCGCCCCGGCGCGCACCGCCGCGCCGGGCGGCCGCGTGCCTCTAGGCTTGAAAGCGTGAGACGCCGCGCCGTTCCGATCCTCGCCGGACTGGCCGGCGCCTGCCTGATCGGGCTGCTGATCTACGGCGTCTCGGCCCGCTCGGCGAGCCGCACGCTCGACGAGATCGTCGCGCGCCACGGCCATCCGCAGGCGCCCAGCGCGACACGTACGCTGCCGGTGCTGGGCGGCGCCGGCACGGGCTCGCTCGCCTCGCTGAGGGGCAAGGTCGTGGTGCTCAACTTCTGGGCCTCCTGGTGTGAACCCTGCCAGACCGAGGCGCCGCTGCTCGAGCGCAACCAGAGCGTGCTCGCGCGCCACAACGGGACCGTGCTCGGCGTCACCTACCTCGACAACTCGCCCGACTCGCTGAGCTTCGTCAAGCGCTACCACCTCTCCTATCCGAACCTCCGCGACAGCGACGGCTCGTTCGCCCACACTTACGGAACCGACCTGCTGCCCGAGAGCTTCATCCTCGATCGTCACGGCGACATCAGGGCGCTGCGCCGCGGTGAGATCGACCAGGCGTTCATCGATCGCGCGCTGTCGCTCGCGCAGAGCTCATGAGGGCGAAGCGGTGACCCGGCCCGCGCGGCACCGGTCCCCCTCCCCCTCGCCACCCCGAGCGGCGCTCGCGCTCGTGCTCGCGGTGATCCTCGCGGCCGTGCCCGGCGCAGCGGCAGCGTCGGGCGCGTCGAGGCCGACGCTGCCGGTCATCGAACGGCAGGTGATGTGCGTCACCTGCAAGATCCCGCTCAACGTGGCGCAGTCGCAGCAGGCCGACCGCGAGCGCGTCTTCATCCAGGGTCTGATCGACCAGGGGCAGAGCGAAACGCAGATCAAGAACGCGCTCGTGGCGCAGTACGGACCGTCGGTGCTCGGACTGCCCGCCACGCATGGCTTCGACCTCGTCGCGTACCTCGTGCCGCTCGCGGTGGTGCTCGCGCTGGCCGGCCTGCTCGCGGTGCTCCTGCCGCGCTGGCGCCGCAGCCGGCGCAGCGAGGACGGGGCGGGGAGCGCGGCCGAGACGCTCGACGCGGACGACGCCGCGCGCCTGGACGCAGACCTCGCGCGCTTCAAGTAGCCCGATGGCTCGCTACATCTCCTCCGGCGCGCCGACACCGAGCAGGTCGAGCGAGCGCGCGATCAGGCGCCTGCTCGCGACGCACAGGGCGATGCGCGTCGACTCGACGCTCTCGGGCTCCGCGCCGACGACGCGGCAGTCGCGGTAGAAGGCGGTGAAACCCTGCGCCAGCTCGAGCGCGTAGGCCGCGATGCGGTGCGGCGCGCGGCGCGCCGCCGCCTCGGCGACCTCGCCCGGGAACGCGAGCAGCAGCTCGATCAGCGCGCGCTCGGCCGCGTGCAGCGGCTCGCTGCGGGCCTCGGCGGGAGCGGCGAGCGCCGCCGTGACGCGCTCGGGTCCGGCCTTCGCGAGGATCGACGCGATGCGCGCGTGCGCGTACTGGACGTAGTAGACGGGGTTCTCGTTGGACTGCTCGCGCGCGAGGTCGAGGTCGAGGTCGACGGTCGTGTCGTGTGAGCGTGCCAGCAGGTACCAGCGGGCCGCGTCGACGCCTATGTCGGTGAGCAGATCGTCGAGCGTCACGAACTCACCCGCGCGCTTGGACATCTGCGCGCGTTCGCCGCCCCGGACGAGGTGGACGAGCTGCATGATCAGCAGCTCGAGGTGGTCGCGCTCGCCGCCGAGGGCCTCGTAGGCGGCCTTCAGCCGCTCCGTGTAACCATGGTGGTCGGCCCCCCACACGTCGATCTGGCGGCCGAAGCCGCGCTCGCGCTTGTCCTGGTGATAGGCGATGTCCGAGGCGAAGTACGTGTGCTCGCCGTTGGAGCGCACCAGCACGCGGTCCTTGTCGTCGCCGAACTCCGTCGTCCGCAGCCACAGTGCCCCCTCGGCGCGGTAGCTGCGCCCCTGCTGCTCGAGCAGAGACAGGGTGTGCTCGACGGCGCTCGGGTGCCCTTCGTGGAGTGAGCTCTCATAGGCCCAGTGGTCGAAGTCCTCGACGCCGAACGCCGCCAGCGAGGCCTGCATGTGCTCGATCATCACGCCCACCGCCGCGCGGCCGAGCTCGGCGGGATCGCCCGAGCTCGTGTCGAGCGCGCTCGCGAGCTCCTCGACGTAGCCGCCCTGGTAGCCGTCCTGCGGTACCGGCTCGCTGCGTGCGAGCGCGCCGATCGACTCGCCGAGCTTGGCGACCTGCGAGCCCGCGTCGTTCACGTAGAACTCGCGGTCGACGTCGTGGCCGTGGAAGGCGAGCACGCGCGCGAGCGCGTCGCCGTAGGCGGCGTTGCGGGCGTGGCCGACGTGCATCGGGCCCGTGGGGTTGGCGGAGACGAACTCGACGAGGATCCGTTCGACCGCAGCCGCGCCGCCGCCGCCGAATCCCTCCCCCGCGCCGAGCGTCTCGCTCAGCGCGCCGAGCAGCCAGCCATCGGAGAGGAACAGGTTGAGAAAGCCCGGCCCAGCCACCTCGAAGCGCTCGAGGCTCGCGCCGAGGTGCTCCGCCAGAGCCGCGCCGAGGCGCTCGGCGACCTCACGCGGGGATGCCCTGAGCGAGGGTGCGAGCACGAGCGCCGCGTTCGTGGAGTAGTCGCCGAACTCGGCCCTCCGCGGCCGCTCGATCGTCACCGAACGCCGTGCCGGCGCCGCCTCGGCGCCCGGCAGCGACGCGGCCGCCTCGAGGACCGCCTCGCGCAGCTCCTGGAGCGGCGTCGGCGCGCTGCCGGCGGCGGGGTCCCCGCGGAGGATGCGCTGATCGCTTGATGGAGGCTCTGTCATGGTCCGGGTGCGGGGCTTGCGATACTAGCTGCGTGAACGACCAAGACTCAGGCGCCGAGCGCCACATAAACATCCACCTGTCCCCCGAGATCATGGGGGGCGTATACGCGAACTTCGCGAACGTCAGCCACTCCGACTACGAGTTCACGATCACCTTCGCGCGCGTCGACCACGAGGTCGAGTCCGAGGAGGTACCCGGCGTTGTCGTCTCGCGGGTGAACCTCTCGCCGCGCTTCATGCGCGAGCTGATCGACGCGATGGAGGACAACTACTCGAAGTGGCTCACGCGCGAGGGCATCAAGAACCTGCCCGAGTACGGCGGCTCGGAGAGCCCGCCCGAGGACTCCTAGGACGGTCCGGCGCGCGGCGGAGCGGCGCCTCGGCATCGATCATGACCGCGAGCCCGCGGTGAGCCACGTGGAACGCCCGCCGGCCCGCGGTGTTCCTACCCTGACGAGATGAAGGTCGCGGTTATCTCGGACATACACGGCAACCGCCACGCGTTCGAGGCGACCCTCGAGGCGATCGCCGACAGCCCCGCGGCGGAGGTATGGTGCCTCGGGGACCTCGTCGGCTACGGCGCCGACCCCGACGCCTGCGTCGAGCTCGCGCGCGACCATGCGGCCGTCTGCCTCGCGGGAAACCATGACCTGGCCGTCACGGGCGAGATCCCGCTCGACGAATTCTCCCGCGGCGCGAGCCTCGCGGCCGAGTGGACGCAGGAGGTGATGGTCGCGCAGAACCTCGACTTCCTCAGGAGCCTCAACCCGCAGGGCATGGAGGGCCAGGTCGGGCTCTACCACGCGAGCCCCCGCGACCCCGTCTGGGAGTACGTCGTCTCGGCGCTGCTCGCGGAGCTGTGCCTGGACTCCCAACCCAACCGCATCTGCCTGATCGGCCACTCGCACGTCGCGCTGGCGTTCGTGCGCCACAACGGCGAGCTCACCACGGGCGAGCCCCAGCGCGATGGCGACGAGCTCGACCTCTCGACAGGCGAATGGCTGCTGAACCCGGGGAGCGTCGGCCAGCCGCGGGACGGCGACCCGCGCGCCGCCTGGATGCTGCTGGACCTGGACGACCTGACAGCGTCATATCATCGTGCCGCGTACGACGTGGCGGGGGCGGCCGCCGCGATCCGGGCCGCGCGCCTACCTGACTCCCTTGCCGAGCGCCTGGAGTACGGTCAATGACGATCCCAGCCCACCGACACGACGACAGCTCCGCGCGAGGCCGCACGCCGGTCGCGCTGCGAGCCGCGCTCGCCGGGGTGCTCGGCGTGCTCGCCGCGGTGCTGATCTCCTGCGGAGGCTCCGCCGCCGGGCTGATCCCGGCCGGGGACGCCGGGCCGCTTCAGAGCGACTTCGAAGCGGTCGCCGCGGCGGCGCGGAGCGGCAACGGCAGCTGCGAATCGACGAAGGCCGCGATCGAAAAAACCGAAGCGGACTTCCGCGCGCTGCCCCGCAACGTCGACAGCGGGCTCCGCAGGACGCTCAACCAGGGGATCGCGAACCTCCGCGAACGGGCGCTCGTCGCCTGCACGCAGCCGCTCGCGGGCTCGACGGCCACGAGCAGCACGGCGACCACGCAGACGACGCCGCCCACGACCACTACTGACACGACGCCGCCCCCGACGACCACGACGAGCACGACGCCGCCGACGAGCACGACGCCGCCCCCGACGACGACTCCCGGCGGTGGCACGCCGGCACCCAGCGGCGAAGGCGCTCCCGCGCCGGGTGGCACCGAACCGGGCGGCGACAACGGCAAAGGCAAAGGCAACGGGGCCGGCGGGCAGGAAGGCGGCAAATGAGCGAAGCCGAGATCGCCGGGCGCTACCGCCTCGAAGGCCGCCTCGGCTTCGGCGGCATGTCGACCGTCCACCGCGCGCTCGACCTGCGCCTCGAGCGCCAGGTGGCGGTCAAGCTGCTCGCGGAGCATCTCGCGGAGGATCCGACGTTCGTCTCGCGCTTCCAACGCGAGGCCCAGGCGGCGGCGCGCCTCGTGCACCCGAACATCGTGCAGGTCTTCGACTCGGGCCAGGACGAGCGCACCGGCCAGTACTTCATCGTGATGGAGTACATCGAGGGCCAGTCCTGCGCCGAGATACTCCGCGACGACGGCTGGGTGGAGGTCGATGAGGCGATCGCGATCGTCGAGCAGGCATGCGAGGGGCTGCACTACGCGCACCGCAACGGCGTCGTCCACCGTGACGTCAAGCCGGGGAACCTGCTGCGCGCGCGCGAAGGCGAGGTCAAGCTCGCGGACTTCGGGATCGCGAAGGCGACCGAGCAGTCGAGCATCACGCAGGTCGGCTCGGTGCTCGGCACCGCCGCCTATCTCGCTCCCGAGCAGGCGCGCGGCGAAGAGGCGGGCCCCAGCGCCGACCTCTACGCGCTCGGCGTCGTGACCTACCAGATGATCTCCGGACGGCTCCCCTACGAGGCCGCCTCGCTGACCGAGCTCGCGCTGAAGCAGCAGCAGGAAGAGCCCCCGACGCTCGACACGCTCGTCGCGGCCGTCGGGCCCGAGCTGGCAGACGCCGTCGCGATCGCCCTCGCGCTCGACCCTCGCGACCGCTACCAGACCGCACGCGAGATGGGCCGGGCGCTGCAGGACGGCCTCGCGGGAATCGCCCCCGGCGAGCGCCCGGGCGCGCGCCGCGGAGCGCCCGCCACGCAGGCAACGACGGTCATGGCGAGCGACTCGCCGACGAGGCGGCGTGCGACGGCGCAGGCGGCGGCGGTCGCGCCACGCCAGCCGCGCCAGGGACCGCCACGGCGAAAGCAGGCCGTCGCGCAGCCCGCCTACGGCGCCGCGGCGGGCCCGCGGCGGCGCCGGAGCCGATTGGTTCCCCTGATGCTCGCGCTGCTCGCGCTGGCGCTTGTGATCGTCGCGATCGTGCTCGTCACCGCGCCCTCGCCGACGCGGGTCGTGTTGCGCAACGTCGTCTACAGCGACGTGCAGCAGGCGTCGTCGGCGCTCAAATCGCTCGTGTCCGAAAACACCAAATAGCGCACGGCGCGAAGCGGCCAGACGCGAGCAGCCGGCACGCGCGCCCCCGGAGCTTCATGCCGGGTGCGACATGCTAGATCGACAACCGATGCTCGCCGCCGTCCTCAACGTCGAACACCTGCTCCAGGTCGCGGGCTACCCGCTGCTGTTCGTGATCGTGATGGGCGAGTCGAGCGGCGTCCCGGTGCCGGGAGAGACCGCTCTGATCACCGGCTCGATCCTCGCCGGCCGCGGCAAACTGCAGATCGAGCTCGTGATCGTGATCGCCGCTGTCGCCGCGATCGTCGGCGACAACATCGGCTACGTGATCGGGCGCAAGGGCGGCCGTTGGCTGCTGGAACGCCCGGGGCGCTTCGAACGCCAGCGCCGCGACGTGCTCGAGACGGGCGAGCCATTCTTCGAACGCCACGGCTCGAAGGCGGTGTTCTTCGGGCGCTTCGTCCTGGGTCTGCGCGTCTGGGCATCGTGGCTGGCGGGTGCGACGCGGATGCCCTGGCGCTCGTTCGTGATGTGGAACGCCCTCGGAGGGATCTGCTGGGCGACGGCGATCGGGTTGCTCTCCTACTTCCTCGGCCGCGCTGCGGGCGACGCGGTCAAAACGTTCGGCCTCTTCGGGCTCGCTGCGGCGGCTGTCGCGATCGGCACAGCGATCGTGGCCCACCGCCGCCACCGGCGCGCGCAGGAGCGTGAGCGCTCGAGCCACGAGGCTTCCGAGAGGGCCGCCCCCCACCCCGCGGACGAGTGAGCGCCCGCACTGCGCCGGCGCTGATCGCAGCACGACCGCCCTCTCCCAGCGCGCCGCCGCAGGCACAAAAAAGCCCCCTGTCGAGGGGGCGCTTCGAGGAGGTCTCCGGCGGGGCTCAGCAGCCGTTGCCGTTGCCGTTGCCGGTGCAGGGGGCGATTCGCTCCCACATGTCGGCGAGGTCTCCGAGTTCGCGCTCGGAGAAGTGGGAGAAGAAATGCTCGCGCACGACGGCGAGATGCGTGACACGGGCCGCCTCGAGCCGCTCGCGGCCCGTTTCGGTGAGGCAGGCGTAGGAGCCGCGTGCGTCGTGATCGCACGAGCAGCGCTCCAGCAGGCCGTCGCGCTCGAGACGGTCGACGAGCCGTGTGAGGCCGCTGCGCGAGAGCTGAGCCTGGTCGGCGAGATCGCACATCCGCATCCGTTCGGAGCTCGCCTCGTGCAGATGGTTGAGGACCTCGTAGGAGGTCATCGGCAGGTGGTGAGTGCGCTCGAGCTCCGCGTCGAGGCGCTTGGCGAGGCAGCCGTGCGCCCGTAGGAGGCCCCGCCAGGCGCGTAGCTCTCCCTCTGTCAGTGCGCCCTCGGAGGACGGAATCTTGACGGCGGTCGCGGTCGACATGGCGGTCCGAAAATCAGGAACTTCTCATGCGAACATAGCAGCGTCGGCAGCGCCAACAGGCAGGATCGCGCTCATCGACGCGTCGCCCTCCAGGCCCACCACATCATCATCGGCTGGAGTGGAAGGCGCGCATAGAGGGCCCAGCGCGGGACCTTGCGGAAGCGCTCGGGCGCGCGCGCCATGTAGAGGTTCGCGGGGAAGATCGCCGCGAGCAGCGCGACGAGCCACGGGCCGGCGAGCCTGCGCGTGCGCGGCGGCAGCACGGCGAGGCCGCCGACGATCTCCGCGACGGCGCTCACAGCGACGACCTCCTTGGCGCGATCGCCGAGGCTCGGCGGGACCATCCGCTCGTAGGCACGCGGCATCACGAAGTGGTTGATGCCCGAGCCGACGAAGAACGCCGCGAGCAGGCGCCGCGAAAAGCCTCCCGGACGTCCCTCCGATTCCCCTGAGCTCATCCCTCTCCTTTCGCGGACGACGGCGCCGCGCCCGGAAATCTAGCGGGCCTCGATCAGCGAGTGCCCCGTCATCTGCGCCGGAACATCGATGCCGAGCAGCTCGAGCACGGTCGGCGCGACGTCGGCGAGCACGCCTCCCTCCCGCAGCCGCACCGACGGCGCCGTGACGATCACCGGCACGGGGTTCAGCGAGTGCGCCGTGTTCGGGCTGCCGTCCGGCTCGAGCATGTGGTCGGCGTTGCCGTGGTCGGCTGTGACGACGCACACGCCGTCGCTCTCGCGAACCGCCGCGAGCACGCGGCCGAGGCTCTCGTCGACCGTCTCGACGGCGGCCACGGCCGCCTCGATCACGCCCGTGTGGCCGACCATATCGGCGTTCGCGAAGTTGATGATGGCGAACGTCGGTCTATCGCTGCGCCAGGCCTCGACGAACGCCGCTGCCGCCTCGCGTGCGCTCATCTGGGGCTTGTGGTCGTAGGTCGGCACGTCGCGCGGCGAGGGCACGAGCTCGCGGCGCTCGCCGTTCAGCGGCGCCTCCTCGCCGCCGTTGAAGAAGTACGTGACGTGCGGGTACTTCTCGGTCTCGGCGACGTGCAGTTGCGTCGCACCGCTGCGGGCCAGCACGGCCGAGAGCGTCGTCGCCGGCCGCTCCGGCGTGAACGCCACGGGATAGGGCCCGCCCTCCTCGTACTCGGTGAAGGTCGTCAGATGCGCGACGGGCTGAGCGCCGCCGCGACCCTCCCAGCCCGGAAGCTCCTCCCCACGCTCCCCGAAGCCCGGCTCGGCGAGCGCGCGCGTCAGCTGGCGCATGCGGTCTGGTCTGAAGTTGAAGCAGATGACGCTGTCCTGGGGCCTGATCAGCGCCTCCTCGCCGACGAGCGTCGGCTCGACGAACTCGTCGGTCTCGCCGCGCGCGTAGGCCTCCGCGACGGCCTGCTCGCCGCTCGCCGAGTGGTGGGGTGCGCGGCCGTGCACGAGCATGTCGTAGGCGCGCTGCGTGCGATCCCAGCGCCGGTCGCGGTCCATCGCCCAGTAGCGGCCCACGACCGAGCCGACGCGCGCCCCCGCGGTCGCGTCCAGCTCCGCCAGGTAGCCGGCTCCGGCGTGCGGCAGCGTGTCGCGCCCGTCGGTGAAGGCGTGCACGATCAGCTCGCCGGCGCCGAGCTCGCGGCCGAGCTCGATCAGCGCGCGCAGATGCTCGAGCGAGGAATGCACGCCACCGTCGGAGACGAGGCCGAGCAGATGCACGCGCCCGGCGGCGCCGAAGGCCGCGCGCAGCGCCTCGTTGCCGGCGAGCTCGCCGCCGGCGATCGCGTCGTCGATTCGCACGAGGTCCTGGCGCACGACCGCGCCGGCGCCGAGGTTCAGGTGACCGACCTCGCTGTTGCCCATCTGGCCGTCGGGAAGCCCCACCGCGCGGCCGCAGGCTTCGAGCGTCGTGTGGGGAAAGCTGTCCCACAGCTGATCGAACACCGGCGTGCGCGCCCGCGAGACCGCGTTGCCCGGGCCGGACTCGGCCAGGCCCCAGCCGTCGAGCACGACGAGGCAGACCCGTTCGACGGGCAGCCCGCCGGCGCCGCCCGCGCCCCCCGCGGAGCTCATCCCAGCGCGGGCGAGGGCCCGGTCGCGGCCACGATCTCGGCGAAGGAGTCGACCTCGAGCGACGCGCCCCCCACGAGCGCGCCGTCGACGTCGGGCAGCGCGAGCAGCTCGCGCGCGTTCTCGGGCTTGACGGACCCGCCGTAGAGGATCCGCACCGCCTCGGCCGCGTGCTCGTCGCGCCCAGCGAGGAGCGCGCGGATGAAGGCGATCGCCTCCTGTGCCTGCTCGGTCGTCGCGACCCGGCCGGTGCCGATCGCCCAGATCGGCTCGTAGGCGATCACGACCGACGCGAGCTGCTCGTCGCTCACCCCCGCGAGGTCCTCCTTGATCTGGTGGCGGAGCTTGCGGTCGGTCTCCTCCGCGTCGCGCTCCTCCTCGGTCTCGCCGACGCACAGGACGGGCACGAGGCCCGCGGCGAGCGCCGCCGGCACCTTCAGCGCGAGCGCGCGGTCGGTCTCGGCGAACATCGCGCGCCGCTCGGAGTGCCCGAGCACGACGCCCTGCACGTCGAGCTCGACGAGCATCGGCGCCGAGACCTCGCCCGTGAAGGGCCCCTCGGGCTCGTGGTGCATGTTCTGCGCGAAGACCGTCACGGGCGAGCCGCGCGTGCTGTCGACCATCGGCTGCAGGTCCGTGAAGGGCACGCAGACGGCGATCTCGACTCCGTCGATGCCCGACACGCGCGGCAGCAGCGCCTGTATGTGCTCCTCGGCCTGCTCCTGCGTCTTGTGCATCTTCCAGTTGCCCGCGATCAGGGGGATGCGCGCCATTACGACGCCACCCGTGCCCCGTCGAGCGCGCGCACCCCCGGGAGCACGCTGCCCTCGACCATCTCGAGCGTGGCGCCGCCGCCGGTGGAGAGGTGGTCGACGCTCCCCTCGAGGCCGAACTGCGAGAGCGCAGCCGCAGAGTCGCCGCCGCCCACGATCGTCAGCCCTCGCGCCGCCGCGACGGCCTCGGCGACGGCGCGCGTGCCGGCGGCGAACGGCTCGAGCTCGAAGGCGCCCATCGGGCCGTTCCAGAAGACGGTGCCGGCGCCTGCGATCTCGGCCGCGTAGCGCTCGGCGCTCGCCGGGCCGATGTCGAGCCCCATCCAGCCGTCGGGAACGTCGAGGCCCTCGAGCGTGCGGTGCTCGGCGTCGGCCGCGAGGCGGCGTCCGATCACGAGGTCGAGCGGCAGCACGAGACGCGCGTGGCCGGGCCGCGCGGCGCGCTCGAGCGCTGCGCGCGCGTGCTCGGTGTCCTCCTCGCTGCACAGCGACTCGCCGACCGAGTGTCCCTGCGCGCGCAGGAACGGGAAGCACATCGCGCCGCCGATCACGACGGCATCGGCGAGGTCGAGGAAACGGTCGATCACGGCGATCTTGTCGGCGACCTTCGCGCCGCCGATGATCGCAACGAGCGGCCGGCGCGGGCTCTCGAGGATGCCCGAGAGCGTCTGCACCTCGCGTTCGAGCAGGCGGCCCGCGGCGCTCGGCAGCAGGTGCGCGATCCCCTCTGTGCTCGCGTGCGCGCGGTGCGCGGCCCCGAAGGCGTCGTTGACGTAGGCGTCGGCGAGCTCGGCCAGCGCGCGCGCGAGCTCGGGGTCGTTGCTCGTCTCGCCCGGCTCGAAGCGCACGTTCTCGAGCACGAGCAGATCGCCGTCGCCGAGCGATTCGCTGAGCGCCTTGACGCGCTCGCCGACGACCGCCGGGGCGAGCGTCACCTGCGCATCGGTGAGCTCGCGCAGCCGCGCGGCGACGGGCGCCATCGAGAGGCTCGCGTCGAGCGCGCCGTCCGGGCGGCCGAGGTGTGAGACGAGCACGAGCCGCGCGCCGCGGCCACGGAGCTCCTCGATCGTCGGCAGCGCCGCGACGATCCGGGTGTCGTCTGCGACGGCGACCTGCCCGTCGTCGCCGGTGGCGAGCGGCACGTTGAAATCGACCCGGACGAGGACGCGCTTGCCGCTCACGTCCAGGTGGTCGACGCTCCTCACAGAACCCTCTGAACGAGGTCCACGAGCCGGTTCGAGTAGCCCCACTCGTTGTCGTACCAGGCGACGACCTTCAGCATCGTGCCGTCCATCACGGCGGTGAGCTTCGAGTCGACTATCGAGGAGAACGGCGAGGAGATGATGTCCGTCGAGACGATCTCATCCTCGGTGTATTGCATGATGCCCTCCAGCGGACCGCTCTCGGCGGCCACGCGGAGCGCCGCGTTGACCTCCTCGACGCTCGTCTCGCGCCTGCACTCGACGGTCAGGTCGACGACCGAGCCGGTCGGGACGGGGGCGCGGATCGCGAAGCCGCCGAGCCTCCCCTGGAGCTCCGGGATCACGAGCCCGATCGCCTTCGCAGCGCCGGTCGAGGCGGGGATCAGGTTGATCGCCGCGGCCCGCGCGCGGCGCAGGTCCTTGTGCGGGAGATCCTGGAGGCGCTGGTCGGCGGTGTAGGCGTGGATCGTCGTCATCAGGCCGTGCTCGATGCCGACGGTGTCGTTCACGACCTTCGCCACGGGCGCGAGGCAGTTGGTCGTGCAGGAGGCATTGGAGATCACGTCATGGCGCTCGCGGTCATAGACCTCGTCGAAGTTCACGCCGAGCACGACGGTCGCGTCGGGGTCGCTCGCGGGCGCGGAGATCACGACCTTCTTCACGCCCTGGGCGAGGTGCTTCGCAGCCGCCTCGCGGTCGGTGAAGAGGCCCGTCGACTCGATCACGACGTCGACCCCGAGCTCGCCCCACGGCAGCGCGCCGGGGTCGCGCTCGGCGAGCACCTTCAGCTCGGCGCCGTCGACCTCGATCGCGCCCTCGCCGCGCGTCTCGACGGTGCCCGGGTAGGGCCCGAGGATCGAGTCGTACTTGAGCAGGTGCGCGAGCGTCCGCGAGTCGGTCAGGTCGTTGACGGCGACCCATTCGATCTGATCGCCCGGGCGCCCGGCCCGCGCCTTGGCGGCGCGGAACGCGTTCCGGCCGATCCGGCCGAATCCGTTGATCCCCACGCGTACGGGCATTCAGTTGCCTCCTGTAGCGAAAATGAACGATGCCGGGTCGCGGAGCATCGCTCCGTCGCCCGGCACGAGGGAGGCTATCAGCGGACCTCCGGACGGCGGCCCTCCGGCGCCGCCTCGCGCCGGCCGCCCCCGCGCGCGCGCCCGCTTGCGGCGCGCCTCGATCGGTCGTAGAGTCGCCTCGCACGCTGTCTAGCAAGGAGGATGGCTGATGAACACGTACGTGATCCTTCGTCGTGGCGGTTGGCGCTCGCCCGAGGATCTGCAGGCGGCCGCCGAGCGCTCGACGAACGTCGGCGACGGCGAGATGTCCGACGACATCCGCTGGATCCGAAGCTACGTGCTCGAGGAGCACGGTGGCTCGGTCGGGACCGTCTGCGTCTACCAGGCGAGGAGCCCCGAGGCAATCCGCGAGCATGCCTCGCGCGCCGAGCTGCCCGTCGACGAGATCATCCCGGTGATGGACACGGTCATGATCCGCCCCGACCCGGCCCCCGCCTCTCCCTGATCGCGGGGGCAGCGGACTCGCGGCATTCGGCCCGATCGGGCCCCGACCCCGGGCTCCCGCCCGGGCCGCAGCGCTCAGGAGCCGCTGCGGGGAGCCTTGCCGATGTCGCGGTGCGCGACCGCGACATCGAGGTCGTCGTGCTCGCGGTAGCGTGCGGCGAGGTGCTCGGCGATCGCTACCGAGCGGTGGCGGCCGCCGGTGCAACCGATCGCGATCACGAGATGGGCCTTGCCCTCGGCGATGTACTGCGGGAGCAGGAAGTCGAGCAGCGAGTCGAGCCTCACGTAGAGCTCCTCGAGGCGGCCGTCGCGGGCGATGTACTCGACGACGCGCTCATCGAGGCCGGTGAGCTCGCGCAGCTCGGGCTCGTAGTGGGGGTTCGCGAGGAAGCGCACGTCGAAGGCGAGGTCCTCGTCGCGCGGCGGACCGTGCTTGAAGCCGAAGCTAGTGAAGGTGACCGCCATGCGGCCGGCCTTCTGGCGCGGGAGGAACTCGCGCGCGATCTTGCCGCGGAGCGTCGCGGCGGACATGCTCGTCGTGTCGATCACGAGGTCCGCGCGGCTGCGCAGCGGCTCGAGCAGCTCGTGCTCGGAGGCGACGCCCGCGGCGACGCTGCCGTCGGGCGCCAGCGGGTGCCGGCGGCGGGTCTCCTTGAAGCGCGTCACGAGCGCCTGCTCGCCGGCCTCGAGGAACAGCACCTGGTGATTGATGCCGAGCGCGTCGAGGTCGTCGACGACCTCGCGCAGCGCCTCGAAGTAGACGCCGCCGCGGACGTCTGAGACGACGGCGGCGCGCTCGACCTTCGTGCCCTTGTGGACGAACAGCTCGACCAGCGGGCGGATCATCTCGGGGGGCAGGTTGTCGACGCAGAAGTAGCCGGCGTCCTCGAAGACGTTCATCGCCGTCGACTTCCCGGCGCCCGAGTAGCCGGTGATCACGACGAGGTCCTGGAGGCGCGACTCGACGTCGGGCTTCGCGGATCGCCGCACCGCGCCTTTCAGCGGACGCAGAGGCTTGATCACCGACATGTCCTTGATTCTCTCGCTCCTGCCGGACGCGCGGTGAAGTTTCTGGGGCCTCGACACCTTAGCCCGCCCTGTGCAGCCGCCCGTGGAGCTCGCGGGCGACCTTCGCGGGCAGGCCCGGCACCGCCTGCAGCTCCTCGCGCGAGGCCGCGACGACCGCCTCGGGCGAGCCGAAGTGTGCGAGCAGCGCGCGCTTGCGCGCGGGGCCGACGCCGGGCAGCTCGTCGAGCAGCGAGCTCGTCATCGCCTTGTCGCGCCGCGTGCGGTGATGGGCGAGAGCGAAGCGATGGGCCTCGTCGCGTACGCGCTGGAGCAGCTGGAGCTCGGGCGTGGAGTGGTCCAGGAGCAGCGGCTCGCGGCGTCCCGGCTGGAAGACCTCCTCGACGCGCTTGGCCAGCGAGACGACGGCGACGCCGCGCTCGCGGAAGCCCCGCAGCGGCTCGAGTCCCGCCCCCAGCTGCCCCTTGCCGCCGTCGATCACGACGAGGCTCGGCAGCGACGCGAAGCTCGCATCGTAGGCGGGGTCGTGCGGGGAGATGTCCGACTGACGCTCCCATTGCGCGAAGCGGCGGCCGAGCACCTCGGCGATCGCGGCGTAGTCGTCGGGCGTGCCCTCGACGCCGCGGATCTTGAAGCGGCGGTAGTCGGATTTCTTCGGCGCTCCGCCCTCGAAGACGACCATCGAGGCGACCGTGTGGGTCGCACCGAGATTCGAGATGTCGAAGCACTCGATGCGAATCGGCGGCGCGTCGAGCGCGAGCGCGGACTGGAGCCCCTCGAGTGCCTCGACGCGCCCCTGGCGGCGGCGCTCGGAGCGGAGCTTCTCCTGGTCGAGCGCGAGCAGTGCGTTGCGCCGGGCGAGCTCGAGGATGCGGCGCTTCTCGCCGCGCTCGGCGGCGCGCAGCTCGACGGGGCCGCCACGGCGGCTCGCGAGCGCGTCGGCGAGCGCCTCGCGCTGCTCCACCTCCTGCTGCACGACGAGCAGCGACGGGATCGAGGTGTGGCCGCCGTAGTACTGGAGCATGAACTCCTCGGCGACCTCCGCGAGGTCGCGCTCGGTCTCGTTCGAGAGGTAGAAGGAGTGACGGTCGGAGAGCACGCCGTCGCGAACCTGGAAGACCTGCGCGTTGGCGTCGCGGCCGCCGAGCGCGACGGCGATCGCGTCGAAGGTCCCGACCGACTCGTTCGCCACGCGGCGGCGCTCGAGCAGGGAGCGCACGGCCCGCAGGCGGTTGCGCTCGAGCGTCGCCTGCTCGAACTCCTCCGCCGCAGCTGCCTCGAGCATGCGCGCCTCGAGGTTGCGCTCGATCGCCGAGAAGCGCCCCGAGAGGAAGTCGACGACGCCGTCGATGCCGCGCCGGTACTCCTCCTTGGAGACGTAGTCCACGCAGGGCGCGCCGCAGCGCTTGATGTAGTAGTCGAGGCACGGGCTACCGCTGCGCCGCCCCGGCTCGGGGCCCGTGCAGGAGCGGAACATGAAGACCTTCGCGAGCACCTCGAGAGTCGCGCGCACGCGCTTGGCGTTCGAATAGGGACCGAAGTAGGCGCGGCCCGCGCGGTGGCGCTCGCGCGTGAAGTACACGCGCGGGTAGTCCTCGTCGAAGGAGATCGCGATGAACGGGTAGGACTTGTCGTCGCGCAGGCGGATGTTGAAGCGCGGGCGGTACTGCTTGATGAAGCTCTGCTCCGCGAGCAGCGCCTCGGCCTCGGAGGCGACTGCGACGAACTCGACGTGCTCGACCGAAGCGACCATCTCGGCGTGACCCGGGCTGCTCGGCACCTGTGCTTTGGAGAAGTGCGAGGCGACGCGCTTGCGCAGCGACTTGGCCTTGCCGACGTAGATCACGCGGCCCTTGGCGTCGCGGAAGAGGTACACGCCCGGCAGGTCGGGCAGCGCACGGCGCTGCTCCGCGAGGCTCTTCCTCGCGTCCTCGCCGCTCGTCGTCGTCTCGGTCGCCGCCACGCCATCGAGGATAGGCGGCGCGCCGACAGCGCCCGGCAGCAGGCGGCTCAGTAGGTGCGCGAGTAGCGGTAGACCTCGAGCGCGGCCCACACGACGATCGCGACCAGCACGAACCAGAGCAGCTCGCCGAGGCTCGTCTGCCACATGCGCTTGCGCGCGGCGACGTCGAACACGCCGAGCGCGGCGGCGCCGTAGAGCATCGCGCGGTGGCGGTCGCCGAGGCTGTGCAGCGAGATGCGATGTTCGCGGTAGAGGCGGATCCCGAAATAGCCGATGCCGAGCGCGAAGGCGCTCCACAGGATCGCTTCGAAGGTCATTTCGAAGCGCCCGCCGCGTTCGCCGTTTGAGATCAGGTAGACGAGCGCTGCGATCGCGAGCACGATCGCCACGTTGCGCACGTTCTTCATGCGGTCCACAGGCGAAGTGTAAATCAGTCGCCGAGCGCCTCGAGCCCCGCATACGCCTGCTCGACGGCCCGCGTCGCGGCGGTGTGGCGCGCCTGCGACTTGGCCGACTCGTAGCGCGTCGCCCACGCCGCGGGCTCGGCGAGCTCCTGCTCGACGGCTCGCAGCGCCGCCTCTGCCTCTTCGACGGTCCGCTCCGCCCGGTGCTGCGCGCTTAGGCGGTTCTTCGAGGGCCCCTTCGACTTGGGCTTGCGCTTCGGCTTCTCGCGAGCGGCGCCATTCGACGTGCCGGCCGCCGCATGCGGCTTGTCGCCTGCCGGCCCGGCCGGCGCATGCGCCGGCCGGCGGAGGGGCGCATGCGCCCCTCCGGGCAGTCCCGCATGCGGGACTGCCTTCTTATCGTTCGACGACCGTTCCTCGCGCACGCGCACGTACTCGGGCCAGCCGCCGACGTAGCTGTGCAGCGTGCCGTCCTCGACGGCGATCGTGCGCGTGCCGACGGCGTCGAGCAGCGCGCGGTCGTGGGAGACGAGCAGGATCGCGCCCTTGAAGCCCCGCAGCGCGTCCTCGAGCGCCTCGCGGCTCTCGATGTCGAGGTGGTTCGTCGGCTCGTCGAGGATCAGCACGTTGGGCGGGTGGGATTCCGATCCGACGAGCACCGCGAGCGACAGGCGCCTGCGCTCGCCGCCGGAGAGCCCCGCGAGCGGCTTCTCGGCGTCCTCGCCCGAGAACAGGAAGCGGCCCAGCAGCGCGCGTGCCTTCCCGGGCGTCAGGCCGGTGGCGCGCTGGGCGGCCTGGAGGACGGTCTGCGACGGCGGCCCGCCCGCGCCGAGCTCCTCGGCGTGCTGGGAGAGGAAGCCCAGCTTCACGTTGTGGCCCGTGCTGAGCTTGCCGGCCGCGAGCTCCCGGCGCCCGGCGAGCGTCTCGATCAGCGTCGTCTTGCCGGCGCCGTTCGGGCCCACGAGCGAGACGTGCTCGCCGCGCTCGAGCCACAGCTCGACGTCGTCGAGCAGCGTGATCGCGGGGCCGCCGCCGTTCTCGCCGCCGACCTCGAGACGGCCGCCGAGCAGCTCGAAGATCACCCTCCCGGAGCGCTCCGGCGCGCGGAAGCCGAACTCGAGCGCGCGTCCATCGGCGGGGTCCCGCTCGATCCGCTCGATCTTCGCGAGCTTCTTCACGCGCGACTGCGCCTGGCGGGCCTTCGTGGCCTTGTAGCGGAAGCGCTCGATGAAGCGCTCCATCCGCGCGATCTCGGCCTGCTGGCGGTCGATCGCCTTGCCGAGTGCGATCTCGCGCGCCGCCTGCTCGCGCCGCCAGTTGTGCCAGCTGCCGGCGAAGAAGCGCGAGCGGGTGGGTGGGCTTCCATACAACTCGAGCACCGCCGTCCCAACGGCCTCGAGGAACCAGCGATCGTGGGCGACCAGCACGACCGCGGCGTCGAGCTCGACGAGCGTCTGCTCGAGCCACTCGAGCGATTCGATGTCGAGGTGATTCGTGGGCTCGTCGAGCAGCAGCACGTCGGCGCCCGTCGCCAGCGCCCGTGCCAGCGAGGCGCGCGTGAGCTGCCCGCCGGAGAACGTCTCGAGGCGCCGCTCGAGGTCGGCCTCGGCGAAGCCGAGCCCGCGCGCCATCTGCGTCGCGCGGTCGCGCCACAGGTAGCCGCCGCGCGCCTCGAGCCGCGCCTGCGCGCGGCTGTAGCGCCCGAGCGTCGCCTCGTCGGCTCCGCCGCCCGCCATCTTCGCCTCGAGCTCGCTCAGCTCACGCTCGATCTCGAGCTCCTCTGCGCAGCCCGAGAGGAGGTACTCATGCAGCGACAGCGCGCGATCGCGCGGCGGGCGCTGGTCGTGGAGAGCGATCCGCGTGCCCTTCGCGACGCTCAGCTCGCCGCGGTCGATCGAGGTCTCGCCCGCGAGCATCCGCAGCAGCGTCGTCTTGCCGGCGCCGTTGCGACCCGCGATCGTCAGCCGTTCGCGATGCTCGAGCTTCAGCGAGACGCCCCCGAGCAGCGGTTTTCCCGCGATCTCCTTGTGCAGGTCCGATGCTGTCAGCAGTGCCATCGACTCGTGATGGTAGGCGCCCGCGGGCGCCGCCCCGGGGCGCGTTGCGTGACCTCCCGCGCCGCCCGGCGCTAGGATCCGCTGCGATGCGCAACCGCCTGCTCAGATGGCTGATTCCGCTGGCGCTCCTCGTCTCGCTCGTGCTCGCGCCTGCCGCGAGCGCCGCCAACAACGACGGGCGCGGCTTCTACGGCGCGACGAACGACAAGGTTGTCACGAACGCCGGCTTCATCGTGATCGCCTTCTTCCCGATCTTCGTATTCGTGATGAGCATGCTCCAGAGGCGCCTCGAGAAGCGCAAGGAAGCGCGCAAAGCCGCCGAGAAAGCGCTGCTCGGCGGCACGCAGTGGCGCGGCGGCTGGTAGCCGCGCACGGCGGTCGTGAGCGCCAGGCGACGAGCGTGACGCGCGCGCCGGGCGCACCGGGGCGATGAGCGCGGCCGCAGGCAGCGACGACGCCGCCGTGCGCTACGAGCGCAGCGGCGCGGCCGCCGTCGTGACGATCGACCGCCAGCACCGCCGCAACGCTGTCGACGGCCCGACGGCGGAGCTCCTGCACGAGGCCTACCTGCGCTTCGAGGCCGACGATGAGGCCCGCGTGATGGTCCTCACGGGGGCCGGCGGCGTGTCCTTCTGCGCGGGCGCCGACCTGAAGGCGCAGCAGTCCTTCGCCGGCCGGCTGATGAGCGAGGAGGGCCCGATGGGCTTCACGCGGCTGACCTCCTCGAAGCCGACGATCGCCGCGATCGCGGGCTTCGCGCTCGCGGGCGGCCTCGAGCTGGCGCTGTGGTGCGACCTGCGGATCGCCACCGAGGACTCGACGTTCGGCTATCCCGAGCGCCGCTGGGGCGTGCCGCTGATCGACGGCGGCACCCAGCGCCTGCCGCGGATCGTCGGTCTCGGCCGCGCGCTCGATCTGATTCTCACCGGCCGCATGATCGGCGCGCGCGAGGCGCTCGCGATGGGCATGCTGACGGAGGTCGTCGCGCGCGGCGCGCATCTCGAGCGCTCGCTCGCGCTCGCCGAGGGGCTCGCGCGCTTCCCCCAGCGCACGATGCTCGCCGACCGCAGAGCGGCGATCGAGGGCTTCGGGCTGCCGCTTGCGGACGGGCTCGCGCTCGAGGCGGACACGGGCCCGGAGGTCTTCGAGGAGGGCGCCCGCGGCGCCACGCGCTTCGCCGCCGGCGAGGGTCGTGGAGGAGCCGGCGCGGGAGCATAGAAGGTAGGCTGCGGAACGCGATGGCCTACTTCGTCACCGGTGCGACCGGCTTCATCGGACGGCGGCTCGTGGAGCGCCTGCTGGAACAGCGCCAGGGCAAGGTCTATGTGCTCGTGCGCGAGGCCTCGACGGGACGCCTCGACGAGCTGACCGAGCGCTGGGCGCTCGCCGCCGGCGCCTCCGCCGCGGGCCGTATCGAGCCCGTGCTCGGCGACCTCCGACGGCCGCTGCTGGGCGTCGACCAGGACCGCGTCACGGAGCTGCGCGGCAAGGTCACGCACTTCTTCCACCTCGCCGCCGTCTACGACATGACGGCCCCCGCGGAGATGAACACCGCCGTCAACGTCGGCGGCACGACGCACGCCGTCGAACTCGCGCGCGCCGTCGAGGCCAAGCACCTGCACCACGTCTCCTCGATCGCCGTCGCCGGCGAGTACAACGGCGTCTTCACCGAGGACATGTTCGACGAGGGCCAGCGGCTGCCCTCGCCCTACCACCGCACGAAGTTCGATTCCGAGCGGATCGTCCGCGAGCAGCCGTACGTGCCGTGGCGCGTCTACCGGCCGGGGATCGTCGTCGGCGACTCGAAGACCGGCCAGATGGTCAAGATCGACGGCCCCTACTACTTCTTCAAGGCGATCCAGCGGATGCGCCAGCTGCTTCCCGAGTGGGTGCCGCTCGTCGGCGTCGACCTCGGCCTCACGAACATCGTGCCCGTCGACTGGGTCGCGGGCGCGCTCGAGCACATCGCACACGAGCCGGGCCTCGACGAGAAGGCCTTCCACCTGACCGACCCACGGCCCCAGCGCGTCGATGACCTGATCAACGAGCTCGCTGCGGCGGCCCACGCACCGCGCTTCGCGGTGAGCATCGACAAACGCGTGCTCGACGTGCTCCCCACCTGGCCGCTGACGCTCACGGCGCGGCTGCCGCCCTGGCGCCAGCTCGGCGGCCTCGCGCTGCGCCGGCTCGGCATCCCCGAGGAGGTCGTCTCGCACATGGAGCTCAAGCCCCGCTTCGACACGACCGAAGCGGCCCGCGCGCTCGCCGGCTCGCCGCTCGAGCAGCCGCCCCCGCTGAACGACTACCTGAAACTGCTGTGGGACTACTGGGAACGCGACATGGACACGAGCGTGAGCCGCGGGCGCAGCCTCAAAGAGGCGCTCCAGGGCAAGCTCGTGATGATCACGGGCGCATCCTCCGGCATCGGCCGCGCGACCGCGCTGAAGATCGCCGCGGCCGGCGGCATCCCGCTGCTCGTCGCTCGCAACGTCGAGAAGCTCGAGGAAGCGCGCGCCGAGATCGTCGCCGCCGGCGGCACGGCGTACGTGTACGCGGCCGACATCTCCGAGATGGAGTCGATCGAACGGCTGCTCGAGCGCGTGCTCGCCGACCATCACCGGGTCGACATGCTCGTCAACAACGCCGGGCGCTCGATCCGCCGCTCGATCTCGCTCAGCTACGAGCGCTTCCACGACTTCGAACGGACGATGCAGCTCAACTACTTCGGCGCCGTCAAGCTGATCATCGGGCTGCTGCCGCGGATGCGCGAACGGGGCTTCGGGCACGTCGTCAACATCTCCTCGATCGGCGTCCAGACGAACCCGCCACGCTTCTCCGCCTACGTCGCGTCGAAGGCCGCACTCGACGCCTTCACGCGCGTCGTCGCCTCCGAGGTGATCGGCGACGGGGTCACCTTCACGACGATCCACATGCCGCTCGTGCGCACCCCGATGATCGCGCCGACGAAGATGTATGACGCGTTCCCCGCGATCAGCCCGGACGAGGCCGCGGACATGATCTGCGAGGCGCTGCGGAGCAGGCCCAAGCACATGGGCACGCGGCTCGGCACCTTCGGCGAGATCGCCTACACGCTCTCGCCGAGCGCGGTCGACCGGCTGCTGCACCTCGCCTACCGCGTGTTCCCCGACTCGGCGGCCTCCAAGGGCCAGAAGGACGTGGGCGAGGAGCACGTCTCCTTCGAGCAGCTCGCGATGGCGACGCTGACGCGGGGCGTGCACTGGTAGGAGCGCTCGCCCGCCGCCCGGCGGCCCAGCACGCTTGCGATGATCCCGGGGTGAGCGACACGGCCCCGGCGATCGAGGTGCGTGGCCTGCGCAAGAGCTACGGCTCCTACGAGGCGGTCCGGGGCGTCGACATCAGCGTGCGCCGGGGTGAGGTGTTCGGGCTGCTCGGCCCGAACGGCGCCGGCAAGACGACGATCGTCGAGATCCTCGAGGGCTACCGCAAGCGCACCGCCGGCGAGGTCTCGGTTCTCGGCCACGACCCCGCGGCCCGCGCGCTCGACCTGCGGCGGCGGATCGGGATCGTGCTCCAGGCCGGCGGCATCTACAGCCACGTCACCCCCCGCGAGGCGCTGCGCCACTGGGCGAGCTTCTACGCCCGCCCGCGCTCAGTCGAGGAGGTGCTCGCGCTCGCCGGCCTGAAGGCGCAGGCCGACGTGCGCGTGCGGCGGCTCTCGGGCGGCCAGCAGCGGCGCCTGGACCTCGCGCTCGCGCTCGTCGGCGACCCCGAACTGATCTTTCTCGACGAGCCGACGACGGGCTTCGACCCCGAGGCGCGCCGCGCCGCCTGGGCGACGATCTCCTCGCTGCGCGACCTCGGCAAGACGATCCTGCTGACGACGCACTACCTCGACGAGGCACAGGCGCTCGCCGATCGCGTCGCGATCATCAAGGAGGGGCGGATCCTCGCGATCGGCCCGCCCCGCGAGCTCGGCGTCGGCGCCGCGCACTACCGCGTCGTCTACCGCAAGTCCAACGGCGAGCTCGTCGAGCGCGAGACCGCCGACGCGACCACGCTCCTGTACGAGCTGACGGGCGAGGCGCTCGCGCGCGGCGAGCGGCTCGACGAGCTCTCGGTCGGGCGCCCGACGCTCGAGGACGTCTACCTGGAGCTGACGGCCGATGGCTGAGCAGCCGAGCGGCCACGCGATGCTCGGCCGCGCCAACCCGCTTGCGCTCAGCTGGCGTCAGTACCGCCTCGAGCGGCGCATGTTCTGGCGCAACCCCAGCGCCGCCTTCTTCAACTTCGTGCTCCCGCTGCTGTTCCTCGCCGCCGGCGGCGCGATCTTCAGCGGCAACCAGCGCCAGCTCGACAAGCTCGTGCCGGCGATCGCCGCGATGAGCGTGATGGCCACGACCTTCACGGCGCTCGCCTACAACATCGTCTTCCTGCGCGAGCGCGGCGTGCTGAAGCGCATCCGCGGGACGCCGCTGCCGACGCTCTCCTACTTCGCAGGCGTCGCGGCGAACGCCGTCACGAACGCCGCGCTGCAGATCGCGATCGTCGTGCTCGCGGGCCGTGTGCTGTTCGGCATCGGCTGGCCCCGCGACGTGCTCGAGCTGCTCGTCTTCGTCGTCGCCGGCGTCGTCTGCTTCGCCGCGCTGGGCGTCGCCTTCGCGCACGTGATCCCGAACTTCGAGTCGACGGCCGCGTACGTCAACGCGGTCTTCCTGCCCGTCGTCTTCGTCTCCTTCTACGTCTTCGACTCGACCAGCGCGCCCAGCTTCCTGCGCACGATCGCCGACGCGCTGCCGCTGAAGCCGCTGATCGAAGGCCTCTCGAGCGCGATGGTCGTCGGCGGGGGCGTCGGCGGCAACCTCGACCAGCTCGCCGTGATCGCGCTGTGGGGCGCATTCGGGCTTTACTTCGCCGTGCGCGGCTTCTCCTGGGAGCAGCGGAGCACGTGACCCGACCGAAGGAGCGCTGACGTGAGGGAACTTGCCGGGAACGTCTTCATGCTGCGCGGCCTGCCGCCGAACGCGATCAACGTCTACCTCGCCGGCGACGTGCTGATCGACGCGGCCACGCGGCAGGCCGAGCGGCGGATCATGCGCCAGATATCGGGGCGCGCGATCAACGCGCATGCGCTCACGCACGCCCACCCCGACCATCAAGGCTCGAGCCATGCGATCTGCGAACGGCTCGGCATCCCGTTGTGGTGCGGCCAGGCCGACGTGCCGGCGATGGAGACGCCCGGCGGCATCTCCAACGCGCAGGCGCCGGGCTGGCTGAACCGCTTTCAGCAGCGCTTCTGGACGGGTCCCCCCCACCCCGTCGCGCGAGCGCTCGTCGAGGGCGACGAGGTCGCGGGCTTCACCGTGCTCGAGAGCCCCGGCCACTCTCCCGGCCACGTCGCCTACTGGCGCGAATCGGACGGCGTGCTGATCCTCGGCGACGTGCTCAACAACATGAACCTGCTGACCTCCGTACCCGGCCTGCGCGAGCCGCCCGACATCTTCACGCCAGACCCTCCTCGAAACCGGCGCTCGGCAAGGCGGCTCGCCGAGCTGCGGCCCCGGCTCACCTGCTTCGGCCACGGGCCGCCGCTGCGCGACCCTGGAAAGCTCGCCGAGTTCGTCTCGCGACTTCCCGAGTGAGGGCACCGTGAGCGAGAGCATCTTCCTCGCCGAAGGCGGGGATTTCATGCCGACCGAGCATGCCGGCGGCCCGTGGGACCCGCGCGCGCTCCACGGGGGCGCCCCCGCCGCGCTGATCACGTCCGCCTTCGAGCGGCTCGAGCCCGGCAGCGAGCTGCCGATCGCACGCCTGGGCTTCGAGCTGCTGCGGCCGATCCCCTTCGCGCCGCTTTCGATCTCGACTCGCATCGTCCGGCCCGGACGGCGCGTGCAGGAGCTCGCCGGCGAGCTGCATCAGGGGGAGCAGCTGATCGCGCGCGCGAGCGCGCTGCGCGTGCAGCGGATCCCCGACGGCCTCCCGGGCGTTCCGCCGGCGCCCGCCGGCGGCGGGCGCATGCCGGGCCCCGATGCGGGCGAGGCGATCCGCTTCGCGCTCGACGACGCCGACAGGCCGAGCTTCGCGTCGAGCGCGATGGAGATGCGCTGGCTCGACCCTCCCTTCGAGCTCGGCCCCGCGCGCGTGTGGATGCGGCTGCGCCACCCGCTGCTGCCCGGCGAGCCGCTTAGCCCGCTCGCGCGGCTCGCGGCGACGGCCGACTTCGGCAACGGCGTCAGCGCCGCACTGCCGTTCGAGCGCTATCTCTTCATCAACGCGGACCTCTCGATCCACCTCCACCGTTCGCCGCTCGGCGAGTGGATCGGCCTCGACGCGCGCACGCTGTTGAGCGGCGGCGGCATGGGCCTGGCCGAGAGCGTCCTCTACGACTCAAACGGTCCCGTCGGCCGCGCCTTTCAGACGCTCGTCGTGCAGCCGCGCTAGCCCGTCCGTAGCGCCGCCCGGGGCGCGGTCCGGCTCTCCCCGCTCCTCGCGCCGGGGCGCTAGCGGACGATCACGCCGCCGAGCGCCTCGTCGATCGCGGCGAGCGTGTCCCCGCTCAGCTCGATGCCCGAGGCGGAGGCGTTCGCGTGCACCTGCTCGGGCCTCGACGCGCCGACGATCGCGGAGGCGACGTTCTCGAGGCGCAGCACCCAGGCGAGCGCCATCTGCGCCATCGTCAGGCCCGCCGCCTCGGCGATCGGTTCGAGGCGCTGGACGGCCTCGAGCACCTGCGGCTCGATCAGCCGGTCGATGAAGCCGCCCATGCTCTCGCTCGCGGCCCTCGAGTCCGACGGCGGCGGCTCGCCCGGGCGGTACTTGCCGGTGAGCACGCCCTGCGCGAGCGGCGACCACACGATCTGCGAGATCTCGTGCCGTTCGCAGAGGGGGATCAGCTCGGTCTCGGGCCTGCGCCAGATCATCGAGTACTGCGGCTGGCTCGAGGCCCAGCGCTCGACGTCTGCGAGATCGAGCGACTGCTCGACGCGCTCGACGGGCCACTCGCTGAAGCCGATGTGGCGCGCCTTGCCTTCGCGAACGACCTCGGTGAGCGCCGTCATCGTCTCCTCGAGCGGCGTCTCGTCGTCGTAGCGGTGGCACTGGTAGAGGTCGACGTGGTCGGTGCGCAGCCGTTGCAGCGAGGCGTCGATCTGCTTGTGGATCTGCACCGAGGACAGGCCCCGGTCGCTGCTCGACATCGGGAAGTAGACCTTCGTGGCGAGCACGTAGGAGGAGCGGTCGTGCTCTGCGAGTACCTCGCCCAGCAGCGTCTCGGACGCTCCGCGACCGTAGACGTTGGCGGTGTCGAAGAAGTTGATCCCGGCGTCGAAGGCCGCCTCGACGCATGATCGTGCCTGCTCGCGCTCGACGCCGCCGGAGTAGGTCAGCCACGAGCCGAGGCTGATCTCGGAGACCTCGATCTCGCTCCAGCCCAGTTTTCGGAACCTCACGCGCCGGAGACTACCCTTAACGGGTGGCCGCAATCGATCCCGGTCTGAACCTCGCCTCCGTCCGCCTCGCCGTCAGCGACCTGCCGCGAAGCGTCGCCTTCTACGAGCGCGTCCTCGGGCTGCCGGTGCTCGCGAGCGACGAGCAGACCGCGCAGCTCGGACCGGGCGAGCGCCCAGCGCTGGCGCTCGAGCAGATCGACGCACCGACGCCGCTCTCGCCCGCCAGCACGGGTCTGTTCCACGTCGCATGGCTGCACCCCTCGCGCGCGGCGCTCGCCGTCAGCGTTCGCCGCGTCGTCGGTCAGCGCTGGCCCTTCGACGGAGCCTCCGACCACGGCGTCTCCGAGGCGCTCTACCTGACCGACCCCGACGGCCTCGGGATCGAGCTCTACGCCGACCGCCCGCGCGCCGAGTGGCAGCGGCCGCCCGACGGCCGGGGCGTGCGGATGGTCACGCTGCCGCTCGACCTCGACGACCTGCTCGCGCAGGACCCGGGCGGCGCGACGGCGAGCATCGACGCCGGCACGACCGTCGGTCACGTCCACCTGAAGGTCTCCGACGTGCCGCGCGCGACGGCCTTCTACCGCGACGCGCTCGGCTTCGAGGAGCAGGCGACGATGCCCTCGGCGGCCTTCCTCTCGGCCGGCGGCTATCACCATCACGTGGGCCTGAACTCCTGGCAGAGCGCGGGCGCTGCCGCACCGCCCGAGACGGCACCGGGGCTTCGCGAGATCGAGGTCGAGCTCGGCGACGGAGCGGCGGTCGAGCAGCTCGAGCAACGGCTGCGCGAGAGCGCCGGCGGGGGCGCCGTCGAGGACGCCGGCAACGGCGGCCTCTCGGTGCGCGACCCCGACGGTCAGCTCCTGACGTTCACCGGCCGCTGAGCCGGCGAGCCGCCGAGCCGTAGGCGCCTCGGCGCCTCAGCCGGCCGGGAAGGCGGCGTCGACGACGGCTTGGGCCGCAGGCCCGTACGGGGGTGCGAAGGCCTCGATCAGGTCGCCGTCGCCGCGCACGAACACGCCGCGGAGGTTCGAGAACTCGCGGAACCCCTCGATGCCGTGGTGGCGTCCCGAACCGCTCTGCCCGATGCCGCCGAAGGGCAGCGAGGGGAGCGCCCCGTGGACGGCGGCGGAGTTGACGCACGCACCCCCCGAGGTCGTGCGGCGCAGCACCTCGTCGGCGAGCGCGCCATCCTTCGCGAACACGTAGAGCGCCAGCGGCCGCTCACCCGCGTTGACGTGGTCGATCGCGTCCTCGAGCGCGTCGTACGCCTTGACCGGCAGGATCGGACCGAAGATCTCCTCCTGCATCAGAGGCAGATCGTCGGGCGGGTCGATCACCAGCGACAGCGGCAGCTGGCGCGTGGCGGGATCGACGTCCGGCGCGTCCTCGAGCGAGCGCACATCGCAGCCGCGTGCGCGCGCATCCTCGAGCAGCCCCTGGATCCGCTCGAGGTGGCGCGAGGAGATCATCCCGGTGCAGCTCTCCGACTCGCAGTAGCCGGGCATCGACTCGCGCACGTATCCGGCCGCGAGCGCCGCGAACTCCTCGAGCTTCTCGCGCGGCACGAGGCAGTAGTCGACCGAGATACACATCTGGCCGTTCTTGAGAGCCTTCGTGCCGAGCACCTGCTTGACCGACTCCGCGTCGACGCTGTCAGCGGCGAGGATCGCCGGGCACTTGCCGCCCAGCTCCAGGGTCACGGGCACGAGCTGCTCGGCTGCCGCCATCGCGATCTCCCTGCCGATCGCCGGGCTGCCCGTGTAGAGGAGGTGGTCCCAGCGAACACGCGTGAAGGCGCGCGCGAGGTCGAGCCCTCCGACGACGACATCCACCCGCTCGCGGTCGAACGTCGCGTGCACCATCTCCCGCAGCAGCTCCGCGCACGCGGGCGTGTAGTCCGAGGGCTTGATCACGACCCGGTTGCCCGCCGCGAGCATCTCGATCAGCGGACCTACCGACAGGTCGAAGGGGAAGTTCCACGGGACGATGTTGCCGATCACGCCCTTCGGCTGGGGCTGCACGAAGGCGCGGCCCGATCCGTAGAGCGCGGGATCCGCCGAGCGGGGCTCGGCGGCCATCCAGCCCGGGAGCTGTTCTGCTGCGAACACCGCGCGGCCCGCGGGCCCCAGCACTTCGATCAGATCGGCCGCGATCGGCGGGTGGACGCCGAAGTCGCTGCTCAGCGCCTCCTGGATCTGCGCGCGGTGGCCGACGAGCATCCCGGCAAGCGCCCCGAGCAGCGCCTGACGCTCCTCGAGCGAGGGGAAGGGCTCGGCCAGGAACGCCTGGCGCTGGCGCTCGACGATCTCGTGGAGCTCGACGATCGCAGCCTCGTCGCCCGTGGTTGCGATGCGGTCCTCGGTGGTCGCCATCACCTGCTCCTCTCCGTCGTTGACGACCCAGATTACGCTGCTTCGCGACGCTAGGCTGGGACGGTGGAATTCGGCCTCGCCACCTTCGCGGACCTCGCCCGCGGCGTGAGCCCCGAGCAGCGCATGCGCGACCTGCTCGAGGAAGCCGAGCTCGCCGAGCAGCTCGGCCTCGACGTGTTCGCGATCGGCGAGCATCACCGCCCCGACTTCCTCGTCTCCTCACCCGCCGTCGTGCTCGCGGCGATCGCCGCGAGGACCGAGCGGATCCGTCTGTCGAGCGCGGTCACCGTCCTCAGCTCCGATGATCCGGTGCGCGTCTTCCAGGCCTTTGCCGAGCTCGACCTGCTGTCCGGCGGCCGCGCGGAGATCATGGCCGGACGCGGCTCGTTCACCGAGTCGTTTCCGCTGTTCGGCTACGACCTCGACGATTACGACGAGCTCTTCGCCGAGAAGCTCGAGCTGCTGCTGGCGATCCGCGAGCAGCCCGAGGTGACGTGGTCCGGCCGCCACCGTGCGCCGCTCGACCGCGCCATCGTCTGGCCGCGCCCTATCCAGCAGCCGCTGCCCGTGTGGGTTGCGGTCGGCGGCTCGCCCGAATCGGTCGTCAGGGCGGGGACGCTCGGACTGCCGCTCACGCTCGCGATCATCGGCGGCGGCCCAGCGCGCTTCGCGCCGCTCGTCGAGCTCTACCGCGAGTCGGTCGCCCGCGCAGGGCACGATCCCTCCGTCGCGAAGGTCGCGATCAACACGCACGCGTTCGTCGCCGCCGGCTCCTCCGAGGCGAACTCGGCCTTCGCGACGCCGTATCTGGCGATGATGAACCGCATCGGACGCGAGCGCGGCTGGCCGCCGGCCGGCCCCCAGGAGTACGAAGCGCTGCGTGCTCCCAGCGGAGCGCTCGCCGCCGGCTCACCCGAGCAGGTAGCCGAGAAGCTCCTCTTCGAGCACGAGCTGTTCGCTCACGACCGCTACATCGCGCAGATGAGCGTCGGCGCCGTCTCCCACCGCGACGTGCTCCGCTCGATGGAGCTCTTCGCGACCGAGGTCCTTCCGCTGGTCCGAGAGGAGCTCGCGCGGCGCCGGCCTCCCGAGGAGACGGTCACGGGCGAGGCCGAGGTCAGAGCCGGTTAGCGTCCGAGGGCGCCGGCGGCGCTCAGCCGCTCGAGCTCCACTTCGGTGAGCTCGAGCTGCGGGGCGGGGAGCAGAGGCCGGAGACGTCGAGATCGGTGTCGCCGAGCCGCGCCGTCGCAGGAGGTCATCCGGCTAGCGGCGCCGCCCGCCGCCGAAGCTCTGCATCGGCGGGACCGCGGCGCGCATGCTCGAACCGACCTCCGCGCCCGGCACGTCCTCGACCTCTCGAGGCGTACCGGCGGCCGCGTCGCGGGAGCCGGGCAGCCGGTGCACGCGCGCGGCCTCCTCGGCCCCGTCGATGCCACCCAGCAGGTAGCGCTCGAGCGGCGCGAGCTCGCGCACGAGCACGTTGATCACCGGCCTGATCTGCTCCACGGGCGGTGTCCCCCGCTGGGCGCTGCGCGCTTCGCTCAGGCTCGAGACGCCCGGCTGCTCACCCTCCTGCCAGCGCTCGAGGCGCCCGCGGGCGAGCAGCAGCGGCTCTGCTCGCGCGAGCTGGCGGTGACGGTCGTAGACCGCCTTCGGCACGATCAGGTTGACGGTGCCGAACTCGTCCTCGAACAGCAGGAACATCGTGCCGTTCGCCGTGCCGGGACGCTGGCGCGCGATCACGAGCCCGGCGACCGCGACCTCGTAGCCGCTCGGCATCCGTGGTAGTTGGGCGCTCGTGGCGAGCAGCGGCACCGTCAGCCGCGGGCGCAGGATCTCGAGCGCGTGCTCGCCCACGGTCAGGCCGCTCGTGGAGTAGTCGGCGATCAGCCGCTGCCAGCGCCCGAGCGGTCGCAGGCCGGGGGCGCCGGGCAGCTCGAACGGCAGGGCGAGCTGCGTCGAGGACATGCGCTCGCCCGGCGTGGCGAGCCCCAGCTGCCAGAGCGCCGCGCGTCTGTCGACGCCGCGCAGCGATCCAGGCGCCGCGTCCGCCGCGAGACCGTCGCATGCGCCCGACCAGGCGAGCTGCTCGAGCGTCCGGCGCCCGGCCCCCGAGCGTGCGGCCAGCTCTCCGAGGCTGCGGAACGGTCCCCCCCGCTCGCGCTCGGCGACGAGCGCCCGCACCTCCGCCTCGGCCACGTCCTTGATGTAGCCCAGGCCGATGCGAACCGCTCCGTCCTGCACCGTGCACTGCGCGGCCGAGGCGTTCACGTCGAGCCCGCGCACGGCGATCCCGCGCTGCTTGGCCTCGCGCACGAGGCTGTCGGGGGCGTAGAAGCCCATCGGCTGCTCGTTCAGCAGCGCGCAGAGGAACTCGGGGCCGTAGTGGACGCGGAGCCACGTCGACTGGTAGGCGAGCAGGCCGAAGGCGGCGCTGTGGGCCTTGGGGAAGCCGAAGCCCGCGAAGCCCTCGACCATCTTCCACACGCGCTCCGCCGTCTCGCGGTCGGCTCCCGAGTGGCGCACGGCGCCGTCGACGAAGCGCTCACGGTGGCGATCGAGGATCTCGTGCGAGCGCTTGCGGCTCATCGCGCGGCGCAGCCCGTCGGCTTCCCCGGGGGTGTAGCCGGAGAAGGCTTCGGCGACCTGCATCACCTGGTCCTGGAAGATGATCGTGCCGAGCGTCTCGGACAGGACCGGCTCGAGCGCCGGATGCTCGTAGGGGATCTGGAAGGCGGGGTCTTCCCGCAGGCGCCGGCGACGCTCGATGTAGGGGTTGATCGCGCCGCCCTGGATCGGCCCGGGCCGCACGATCGCGACCTGGATCGTGAGGTCCTCGAAGTTCTTCGGCCGCGTGCGCAGCAGCGACTGCATCTGCGCGCGGCTCTCGATCTGGAAGACGCCGACCGTGTCGGCCGCGCGGATCGCCCTGAAGGTGTCCTGGTCGTCGAAGGGGATGCGCGAGAGGTCGACGCGCTCGCCGTGCACCCGCGCGATCTCCTCGACGCAGCGCTCGACGGCCGAGAGCATCCCCAGGCCCAGCAGGTCGATCTTCAGGAAACCCGCGTCGCCGCAGGAGTCCTTGTCCCACTGCACCATCTGCCTGCCCTCCATCGCGGCGGGCACGACCGCGCAGCAGTCGATCAGGGGCCTGGTGGCGATGATCATCCCCCCCGGGTGCTGCGACAGGTGGCGCGGCAGGCCGTAGGCCTGCTCGGTGAGCCGCGCCAGCCAACGCCAGCGCTCGGATGGCGCGCCGCGCGCGGCCGCGGCGTCAGGAGCGTGCGGGCCCGGATCGTCGACCGGCGCGCGGCCGGCGGCGAAGTCGTTGGCGATGGCCCCGTCGCGCTCCGGCGGGATGCCCGGCTCGCCGAAACGGTCGGCCCCCCGCGCGATGCGCTCGATCTCGCCGGGGGGCAGGCCGAGGACCTTGCCGAGCTCGCGGACCGCTCCGCGCGTACGGAAGGTGGGGAAGGCTGCGACCAGCGCCGCGCGATCGTGCCCGTAGCGCTCGTGCACGCGGGGGATCAGCTTCTCGCGGATGTCGCGCGGGAAGTCGAGGTCGATGTCCGGCAGCCCGGTCAGGTCCTCGTGCAGGAAGCGCCCCAGCGCGAGCCTGCTCGCGATCGGATCGATGTGCGAGAGACCGGTCAGGTAGCAGACGAGCGAGGAGACCGACGATCCGCGCCCGCGGCCGGGCGCGAGCAGGGCCCGGACCGAGTCGGGGCCGCGCACCTCGAGCGCCACCTCGCGCGAGAGCTCGAGCATGTCGTGGTGCAACAGGAAGAAGCCGGCGAGCCCGAGCCGGTCGATCACGCGCAGCTCCTGCTCGAGCCGCGCGAGCGCCTCTGCGTGATCGGCATGCGCTGTGCCCGCGCCCTCGACCCCTACGCCGGACCTCGCCGGAGGCGGAGACGCCACGGCGCCGTATCGTTCCTCCAGGCGCGCCCGGCAGAGCTCCGCCAAGCGCCGGGGGGCGCTCTCGTCCTCTGCGCCGGGATAGCGGTAGCCGAGGTCCCTGGTCAGGTCGAAGGTCAGCTGCTCTGCCAGCAGGAGCGTCTCGCGGACCGCCTGGGGGTGCTCGGCGAAGCGGCTCGCCATCGCCCGCGGGGCGGTCATCACGTGGCTGTGGTTGCCGCGGCGCAGCGGCTCGGAGGCGTCGAGCGTCGTGTGGTTGCGCAGCGCGACGAACGCATCCTGCAGCTCGGCCCGGGCGCGGCTGTGCGAGTGAACGTCGCCGGTCGCCACGGAGCCCACCCCCAGCCGGCGCGCGAGCGCGCCCAGCGCGCGGTTGCGAGCGCGGTCGTGGCGGCCGTAGGGCCGCTGCAGCTCGACGTACAGCCCCTCGGGGCCGAACGCGTCGAGCAGCCGCCTGGCGATCGCCTCGCCCTGCGCGCCGCCGGCCGCCGAGTGCCCAGCGCAGCCGGTCAGGCAGACGAGCCCCTCGGAGTGGTCGAGCACCGACGCCAGATCCACGGACGGGTCGCCGAGGTCGCGCCGCTGGGATCCGGACCCCACGCGCGTGTGCGCATGTGCGCGGGTGATGATCCGGCAGAGGTTGCTCCAGCCGCGCTCGTCGCGCACGAGCAGCGTGAGGTGACGGGTGCCGCCGCCGAGGGCGACGTCGATCTCGGCCCCATGGATCGCCCGCACGCCATGTTCAGAGGCGGTGATCGCGAGCTCCATCGAACCGGAGACCGAGTTGTGGTCGGTCAGCGCGAGTGCCTCATAGCCGAGCTCGGCGGCTCGCTGCGCGAGCTCCTGCGGCAGCGAGACGCCGTCGAGGAACGAGTAGGCCGAATGGCAATGCAGCTCTGCGTAAGGGGCCGTCGACGGCACCGGCGCACCTCACGCGCCCTGGAGGAACCAGCCGCCGGCGGCGAGGTCGTGGAAGACGACCATGTTGCGCCCGCGCTCGCCCACCAGCTCCCAGTAGCGCCGGCGCAGCGGCGTGTCCGTCCACCAGCGGTCCTCCACGAGCCACGACTCGCGCAGCGACTCGACGGCTTCGCCGTTCACCTCGACCGGGTGGGGGGCGGGGTGGCCGGCCCCGCAGCGCACACGCGCCGGACGCGGGCGGTTCAGGACGCGGGCGCCCATCACTCCGGGATCGGCGCGAGCATCACACGTCGCTCGGGCACGCGCGAGTCGGGATCGACGCAAACGGCCCGCAGGGCCGCGTCCCGGCCGGCCACGGTGCGGACCTGGGCGATCGCCTCGCGCAGCCGCGCAGCGCGGGCTGTGCGCGCCTGATCGAGCAGCGTGCTCTGCTCGCCGATCGGCGGCCCGAAGCGCTCGACCGCCAGCCCGAGCGCGGAAGCTGGAGCCGGCAGCAGCTGCAGGCGCAGCGACAGCGCCAGCCCGATGCGCTCGGGATCGCACAGCGCCTGGCGGAAGACCACCCGCTCGCGCCAGCCGCCGCCGGTGAGCAGGCGCGCGGAGAGCGTGACGGCGCGCAGCGTGCGCCCCCGTCGCTGCGGCCGCGCCAGCAGCCTCCTCACCAGCACGTCGAGCACGCGCCTCAGCGCGGGGCCCGAGCTGGCGTCGCCCACGCTCATCGTCTCCTGGAGCCGGTCCTCGACGCGGCGCACGCGCAGGGGGGTGTCCTCGCCACAGGCGAGCCGGTGGGCCAGGATGCCGGCCTCGCCGAAGCGATCGGCGAGCATCGTCCGCCCCAGCCTCGCGAGCTCGCCGAGCGTGCGCACGCCGAGACGCGCGAGCGGCTCGAGCAGCGCTTCCGTCTCGGCGCGATGGCCGAGCAGCCCGACAGGGCGCGCTGCCAGCCATTGCCGCGCCTCATCGGCGGCCGGCCCATCCAGTATGAGCGGACGGCGCGAGCGGACCGCCAGCGCGGCCGCCAGCGCGCAGAAGCGCGTCGGGGCGCCGCCGATGCGGGCCGGGCGCTCGAGCGCGCGCCGGGCCGCGTCGATCGCAGCGGCGTCGGAGCCGTACAGGCCCCGCAGCCCGTCGGTCTCGAAGTAGGCGAGCCCCGGACGCTCCGCCTCGACGGCCGCCCCGACGGATTCCAGCGAGCGCACCGCCGCCTCCCAGCTCTCGGCGACGCGCACGGGGTCGGCGCTGAGAAGAACGAGCTCGGGACAGCGGGCGAGCGCCTCCCCGAGCGCCATCCCCCGAGCGACCCCGCAGGCTTCGGCGGCGCCCGAGACCTCCCCCACGCGACCGCCGCCCGCGGGGCCCTTCTCGGTGGAGAGCAGCGGCGCCAGCGCCAGCGACCTCCCCGCCAGCGCATCCGCGCCGCCGGCGGCGACGACGAGCTCGAAACGGGGCAGATATACGCAGACAACCATGCGAACGTATGTTCGCATACGGTCGTGCCGGCGTCAATCCATCGTCAGCGGTCCCTCCGCAGATCCGCTCAGGAACTGGCGCACGAAGGCGTTGTCGGAGGAGAACATCCGCTCGGCGTCGCCGGCCTCGACGATCCTCCCCCGCCACAGCAGCGCGATGTACTCGCCGATCCGGCGCGCCGAGGCGATGTCGTGCGTGACGACGATGTAGGTGCCGCCGTAGATGCCGTGCATCTCCTGGATCAGCTCGCAGAGCAGAGCCGTGCGCACCGGGTCCAGGCCCGAGTCCGGCTCGTCAAAGATCACGATGTCGGGCTCCATCACCAGCGCGCGCGCGAACCCGGCCCGCTTGCGCATGCCGCCCGAGAGCTGCGACGGCGGCAGGTCGAGCGCGTCGCCGAGACCCACGTCGGTGAGCCGTTGCGTGACGCGCTCGGCGATCTGCGCCTCGGAGAAGTCCGTGTGCTGGCGCAGCGGGAAGGCGACGTTGTCGAACACCGACATCGACCCGAACAGCGCGCCGTCCTGGAACAGCACGCCGATCTTGCGCCGCAGCGCCAACAGCTTGGGCATCGTCAGGCTCGGGACCGATTCGCCGTGCACGACGATGTCGCCCGAGTCGGGGAACATCAGCCCGATCAGATGCTTGATCAGCACGCTCTTGCCGGTGCCCGACGGGCCGAGCACCACCGTGATCGTGTCGTCGGGAATCGCGACGTTCAGCCCGTTCAGCACGGGCACGCCGCCGAGGCGCTTGTGGACGTCAATGCAGCGGATCGACCAGTTGCCCGTGTCGGGATCGCCGCTCAGGTCGAGCTCATCCGAGTGGTACTGGTAGTCGTCGCTCATGGCCTGCCTTCGTAGATCGTATGCGGGAACTGGCTCGTGTGGCCGTTGAACGTGAACGGTCCCTGCTGGAGGCACGCGGGGGCCGCGACTTCGTTGGCGCCACCCGGTTTGTTCGCGACTTTGAATTCCTGGATCTGCTGGATCACTTCTGCGGTCGCCGTTTCGTTCGGCGGTCCGCTCACCGATGGGGCCGAGTTCGCGCAGTTGCTGCTGCTGAAGACCGGGAGCCCGCCCGCCAGCGAATGGTAGGTCCCGGGCAGCGGGTAGGCGTTGCCGCGATCGGTGCCGATCCTGCTCGGGTAGGTCGCGAGGCTCTCGGGGCTGAGCACCGCCATCGTGGTGAGCAGGTGCTGCTTCGGGCCTTTGCCGTTCTGGACGTCGCTGTTGCCGGCCTGCGCCTGCGAGGCCGCCGTCAGGTTCGCGAAGAAGGCCTGGAGCTCGGGCACGTACTGGCCGACCGATTGCAGGAAGGGGTCGAGGTTGTGCAGCACCGGCCGCAGGTTTTCGAGCACCGGCGTCGTCAGCTGCAGCGACTTCGAGAACGCCGGGAGACCTGTGCGCGCGGCCTTCGTCAGCGGTCCGAGCGCCGTCAGGAACTGGTTGAAGGGCGGCGCGAACGGCTTCGTTGCGCCGAGCAGCAGCGAGAGCTGTTCCTCGGCGGGGACGAATTCGTCGAGGTACGGGCTCGCGACCACGGCGAATTTGTCGAGTTCTTTCAGCGCGACGGTCGAGTTGTGCTCGAACGCGGGCAGCGCGCGGAACGCATCCGCGAACGCCTGGCTGCTGGCCGCGGCCGCGTGGAAGGTGCGCTCGCCGTTCGAGATCAGCCCTTCGAGCTGATGGTCGCGGCCCGCGAGCGCGTCGAAGACCACGCCCGTGTTGTGAACCAGCCCGCGAAGCGCGCCTTCCTGGGAGGCGAGGATCGTCACGAGGCGGTTCGCGTGTTCGACGAACGGTTCGAGCTGCGCGAAGGAGGCGTTGACCTGTTCCCCGCGGCCCTGGAGGCCGACGGCGATCGACTGGAACCAAACCTGCCATGCCGCACGTGTCTTGGCGTCGAAGCTCGCGAGGATGTCGTCGAGCGTCACCGACGGTTCGACCTGGCTGTTGGGCAGCTGACCCTGATCGGGCAGGTACCTCGCCGTCGTGCTCTCCGGGATCAGCTGCACGAAGGTCTCGCCGAGCAGCGTCTTCTGACGCAGGATCGCGTGCATGTCCGAGCGGATCGGCGCGTACTGGCCCGCCACTTCGATCGTCGCGTGCGTGCGGCCGTCGTTGCCGAGCTTCAGCGAGATCACGTGGCCGACGTTCACGCCGCTGATGCGCACGTCGGACTGTTCGGCGAGCAGCAGCGTCCGCGGGAAGGCGGCGGTGAAGCGATAGCCCTTGGGCTTCAGCGGCAGCGGGCCGCCAAAGGACTCCCACAGGAACATCAGGAGCCCGAAGCAGCTGAGGACGAACAGCACGATCACGACGAGGTTGCCGACGGTGGGGGCCTTCTTCTGCATCTAGCGTCCCCCTCCCTGGGCGCCGGGCGTCGCGGCGGCGCTGAACGGGCGCTGGGCGAGGCCGGAGAACACCGCGCCCTGAGCCGGTTTCGAGTTGCGCGCGGCGGCGGCCGCGGTCGCACCACCGCTGAGCAGCCCCTGGCTGGCGCATTCGGCCTTGGTCGGTGGCCGCAGCAGGTTGATCAGGAGGTTCACCGTCGGGTTGACTTCCTGCACGCCCTTGAGGATGCCCAGCACGCTGCAGTTGAAGTAGATGACGCTCCGCCCGACCGGGCCATGCGCGTCGGCCGAGCTGACGACGCTGTTGAGGTTGTGGTTCGCCCACGCGAGGAAGAACAGGAAGCTGCCCTTGTTGGGGCCCGGGTTGGCGGCGAGCTCGTTGAAGAATTCGGTCAGCACCGAGAAGCTCGCCTGCAGTTTCGGGAACGATTCCGAGAGTTCTTGCGTCGAGGGTCCGAGCTGGTTGACGACGGGCAGGATCTGCCGGGCGAACGGCCTGATTTCGTTCTTGATCACGGGCGTCGTTTCGTTGGCGAGTTTGCGCGTCGCTTCCTGGGCGGGCTTCAGCGAGGAGGCGAAAGGCTGCAGCTTGTGCAGCGTCGGGCCGAGCACGTCGGACGCCGTGGCGAGCTTCGAGAGACCGACGCCCGTCTTGTGCAGCGCGCCGGGCAGCAGACGCAGCGTCCGCTGGACGTTCGCGTCCTCGGCCGCGAACGTCTTGAAGACGGCGTTCGAGGAGTCGACGAGCTCGGCGAGCTGCTTGTCCTTGCCCCCCAGCGCTTCGACGAGCAGGCGGAAGTTGTGGATCGAGCGCGCCGTGTTGGCATGCCTGATTTCGAGCTGCTGGGCGATCTGCTGGATCAGCCGCGCCGTCGGCGAGAAGCGCTTGAGCGTCGCCGACAGCGCTCCGCCGTTGTTCTTCAGCCCCTGGCCGAGCCCAGCGAGCAGCTCCTGCACGTAGCCGCGCGTTTCCGCGTCGAGCCCCGCGAGGAACTCGTCGAAGTTGATGTTGGGCGCGGTCTGCGAGAGCGGGATCAGCTGGCCGCTGTGCAGGCGCCCGGCCTGCGGCGTGCCCGGGTTGACCTCGACCGTCATGTCCTGCAGCTGTGTCTTCGGGCGCAGCAGGAGCGTTGCGTTGCGGTACAGGCGTGCGTATTTCGGCGTGACGTTCATCGTCACGACCGCGACCCCCTGGTTCAGGTCGACGCGCGCGATTTCGCCGATCTTCGCGCCGGCGATGGTGACCGCCTGGCCCTGGCCCGGGGTGACGGCCTGAGCCGTCTGGAACTCGGCCTTCAGCGTGAAGTATTCGCGCCCCAGCACCGGCACCCAGCCCGGAAGCTTGAGGTTCTCGTGGGCGAGGATGTAGCCGCCGGTGACTGCGGCGATCAGCACCATCGTCAGAACCGCGATGAACGCCGTGCGGTAGCGCTCGATCTGGTCGCGGACGCTGAGCCCGCCTTCGTGGCCTTTCATCTCCGCCGGGTTCATCCGCCGCTCCCGTCGGCCGGACCCGAGGACAGCGGGCCGTTGAAGTCCGGCAGCGCCTGCTTGTAGCAGGGCACGAGCGGCTGGTAGGCGGGCTCTTCGGCCGGGTAGGCCGGCCGCGTTCCGAGCGGCTGAAGCGGCGAGCGCCCGAGCAGCTGGAGGTTTTCACCACGCGGTTTCGCACCCAGCACGGTCACTTTCGGGGTTTTCAGCGTCGCACCGCTGTTACCGGCGAGGAACCTCGTGACGCTCCCGTTGCCGTCGAAGGACTGGCCGATGCCGGCGAGGCCGACGAGGCTGTACCAGAACTCCTTGTAGTTCTCGACGCCGGTCGTCGCCGAGCCGTCCTGGAGCTTGGTGTTGCCGGCGGGGATGATCACGTTCGAGAGGCATTTGTTGAAGAGGTCGGTCTGTTTGTAGAAAGGCGTCTGTTCGGCCGTCAGCTTGGCGAGCGCGGGGGTCGCCGACGCGAGCCCCTTGGCCACGCCGCCGAGCTCCGTCGGCCCCAGCGAGAGGCGCACCTGTTCGATCCATGGAAGCGCCGCCTTGACGGCCGCCGGCGTGGCTTCGACACCCGGGCTGATCGCGTTGGCGAACGCCTTGGTGGGAGCGAACGAGGCGTTCAGCGAGGCGAAGCCGCGCGTCGCGCTGTGGAGCGCCGAGGGCAGCTCGGCGACCGTTGTGCGCAGCGCCCCGGACTGCGCGGCGAACGAGCGGAAGAACGCGTTGAAGTTGACGATCAGTTCGCCGAGCTCCTGTTCGTGGACGTTGAGCGCCGCCGTCACCCTGCCGATGCTCGCGACCAGTTTCGAGAGGTCGTGCGGTTCGGTGCCGGTGATCGCCTGGTTGATGACCGCCCCGCCGCGCAGCGACCCCGGGCCGCGGTGGTAGGCCTTGTTGAGCGCCTGCGCGGCGTCGAGGCCGCGCACTTCCGGGTCCTGGGCGGCGTTTTCGGCCGCGCTCGGCTTGCGCGTCAGCGCGTCGCCGTAGCCGACAAGGAAGTCCTGGAGGTTGGTGCGCGTGTCGCTGTTCAGGGCGCCGAGCACCTGGTCGAGCTGCACGGGGTCCGCCGTCTGCGTGATCGGCAGCTCGTGGCCCGAGGAGACGCTCGGCGCGGAGGGGCTGCCGGGCTGGAGTTCCACGAAGTTGTTGCCTTCGAGGAAGATCCGCGGGCGGATCTTGAGGGTCGCATCGGAATGGATCGGCAGGCCGCCCGAGCCGATTTCCATCGTCACGACGCCGGTGTTCCCGACGCGTTCCACCGAGCTGACCTTGCCGACGTCGACGCCGGCGATGCGCACCGGCGACTTCGGCTGGATGTTCACGACGGTGTTGAACGCCGCCTTCAGGCGGAAGCCGTGTTTGAACGGGATGTGCTTGGTGAAGCCGAAGTAGACGAGGATCGCAAGGACGACCACGACGATGATCCCCGCGCGAAGCGGGTTCGAGCGGCGAAGCTCCACGACGGGAACCTCGTCTCGGCGGCGCCAGAAGCGAACGCTGCTCATTTGCCCTTCGCCTTCACGAGCCCGAGCGACTTCAGCGTCGACGCCGGGTACTTTTCACCGAAGAGGTTCTGTTCGCGGTTGGTGAGTTCGCGGTTGGTCGCGACCGCGTTCGCGGGCAGGTTGGTCGTGACCGCCGTCCCGGGAAGCCAGCTCTCGTTGCCGGCTTCACACACCTGAGGCGGCTGGCCGGGGCCCGAGACGTTCGGGTACGGGTTCGCGTGCAGGCGGTTGTTGTCGATGATCTGCGCGCTGCCGAAGACGTGTTCTGTCGAGCCACCGTTCGCGATCGCCGAGGAGGGATAGCCCTCGTTGTTCGGCCCCGTGGGAGCGAGCTTGAAGCCGGCGCGCGCCACGGTGCCGACGCCGATGCTCTCCGACTCGAGGCTCGCGACGTTGCGGAAGGCGAGCGTCCAGTAGTTGCAGATCGCCTGCTCCGGCCCGACGCCGGCGAGCAGCGGCCCGCCGTACTGGAGCGTCTGCGTGAAGTCTTCGAGCCCGAGCGAGACGACCGGGTTCTGGCCGAAGTCGCGCAGCGCCTGCGCGTTTTCGGCGAGCTCCTGGTTGAGCGTCGTCGCCGCCTTGAGGTTGACGGCGCCTTCTTTGAAGGCGTGGCCGAGCGGCGGCGCGACGGTCACGAGCGCCGCGGCGCTCGGGCGCAGGAGGTGCATGAAGCGGGTCGTCTTGATCAGCAGCGGCGCCTCGAAGGGCAGTGAGTGGATCGCCTGTTCGAGCGAGGCGGGGCCCCCTTCGGTCGCGGCTTCGAGCGAGCGGGAGGCGCCGGCGAAGGCGGTGAAGAACGTGTCGAGGTCGACGTACAGCGCAGCCTGCTGGTCGGCCACGGGGGCGGCCTGTCCGGACGCGCGCTCGAGCGCGATGAAGAACTCGCGCAGCGCCGTCTGCGGAGAGGCGAGGTTGTTCAGCACCGGGACGGCGTGCGTGACGAGCGGGCGCAGTTCGGCGATCGTGTTGTTCAGGCCGAGGCCGCGGCCGGCGACCCCGTTGCCGAATTCGTTCGTGTCGATCTTCAACGCCGTGCGGGTCGGCTGGTCGAACATGTTGAAGAGCGGGTCGATGTCGACCGGTTCGCGCGTCTGCGCGACGGGGATCGTCCTGCCGGGCTTCAGGCCCTGGTGCGAGGTGCCCTTTTCGAGTTCGAGGTACTTCAGCCCGATCGCCGAGACCGACTGCACGACCGCATGCGTGTCGGCGGGCAGCGGTTCGAGGTTCTTTTCGAGCTTGACGCTCGCGATCGCGTAGACCGTGCCTGTCCTCGGGTCCTCGCGGGCGCTCACCGAGTCGACCACGCCGACGCGAGTGCCCGCGATCTTCACCTGGTTGGATTTCTGCAGCCCCGAGGCCGCGGGCAGCGCGACTTTGATGTTGTAGGTGGGCACGAACGGCAGCCCGTTGTTGGCGTTGTAGGAGAGGAACACGGCGACGACCGCGATCAGCGTCGTGACGGCGCCGATCAGCAGCGGGTTGCCTGCGAGGGATCCGCCGCGCCGCCGGTTCATGGCGTCTGGAGCGGGTCGCAGGTGAGCATTTCGTTGGCGAACGGCGACGATTTGTCAGCCGCGGGCTGTGTCGCGCCGCCGGGGCAGCGGCGCACCTGACCGGTTTTCAGGTTTTCGAGCGCCTGCTGGGAGCTGGTCGGGGTGAGCGTGTTGTTTTCGCCGAGCCTGAACTCGGGCAGGATCGGCGTCACGCGCGCGTAGTGGCCGTTCGCGTCGTAGTAGGAGCCGCCCTGCCCGAAGGTTCGGAGCGTCCCCTCGAGGTCGGGCGAGTATGGCCCGAAGAAGAACGTGATCGGCACCGATTCCTTGAGCGAGCGGACCGTCGCGGGCGAGCTCGTCGAGAGCTCCTTCGCGAGCCCGGGCAGCGCGTGGGCGAGGTCGGTCAGGTCGTTGGTCGGCCCGGGCCTGTTGATCGCGAGGTTGAAGTTCCGGACGGCAGGCGTGGCCGTCGTGACGAGTGGGCGCAGGCGCGAGAAGAGCGTCGTCAGCGGCTTGCTCGTGGGCTTGGAGACTTCGACGAGATGCGTCAGCGCGGCGAACGTCGAGGGCAGGTTCGCGAACGTGACGTTGCCCTGTTTGAGGGTCACCGGCAGTTCGTGCAGCCCCTGGGCGAGCGCGGTCTGCTCTGACCCGATCGCCTGGAAGGTCGTGTTGGCGTGTTCGATCAGGCCGGCGAGGTCTTCCTTGCGCGCGCCGATCGTCGTCACCGCCTTGGAGGTTTCGACGAGGAAGCGCGTGAACACGGGCTGGTCGCGGACGAGCTCGGCGAAGAAGTGGTTCGCGGCGGCGAGCGACGGCGGGAAGTATTCGGTCGAGACGCCGAGCGCGCGGCCCGCGCCCACGTACTGTTCGGCCGAGCCCTGGATGAAACCCTGGAGGCCTTTGCGGGTCTTGGGGTCGAGCGTGTTGAAGAGCTTGTCGAGGTCGACGACTTCTTTGGTCGCGCCCGTCGGCAGCGTCGAGCCTGCGGGGATCGCGGGGCGGTTGTTGGGTCCCGGCGTGAGCGCGATGAAGCGGTTGGCGACGCTCGACAGCGACGGGATCCGCACCTGCGTCACGGTCCCTTCGTGCAGCGGCACGAGCGAGCCTTCCACATGGATCGTCACGCGCGCCTTGAAGTCCTTCGTGAGCACGATGTTCGTGATCGTCCCGGCGGGCACGCCGCCGACCTGGACCTGGTCGCCCTTCACCAGCTGCCCCGCTTCGGGGAACACGAGCTGGTAGTCGGCGCCGCCCTTGCCGCCGAGCACGATGAAGCCGAGCGCGGCGAGCACGGCGACGAGCCCCCCGAGCGCGAGCCAGCGCCCGGTGCGCGAGGGCGAGCGGACGCTGCCGACGGGCGGCGTGCGCTCGCCGGGCGGCGGCGCCGCGGGCGGAGGGCTGGGGGGGCTAGTGGTGGCCATTGCCTCCGCCGGTCGGGGCTGCCGGGATCGCGGCCTGCGACGGTCCGCTCTCGACCGTCGGGTCGGGTATTTCACCCAGGCGCGCGACCAGCCTCACCCACTGGTCGGGAGTGAGCGCGGAACCGAACGCGCGGGCGCCGTGCGCGGCGGCCGGCGGCGTGAACGTGACGTGGATCGCGTTGCGCGCGTTCGGGCGCGTGAGCGCGCCCGCCGCGCCCGGGTAGCTCATCAGGCTGACGATCTCGCGGGGACGCGTGGCGCCCTCGAGCATCAACAGCCTGCGGACCGCCGTGTCGGCGATCGAGCCCGGCGCCTGGTGGCCCGCGACGGGCGTGGCGTTGATCGCCGAGATGTCGATCGCTGTCTGCGTCGAGCCGGCCGCCGCGTTGGCGCTGCCGGCCGCGGGCGCCCCAGCGCAGCCGAGACCGGCGACCGTCGGCCCAAGGCCCGAGACCGAGAGGTAGGCGAGCATCGCCAGCACGCGCCGGTCGACCCTCCCGGTCTGCACGTCCTGGCGCCCGCAGGCGCTGAGACGGATGTTCGCGTCGTGCAGGACCTGAGGCTCGAGCTGCTGCTTCGACTCGAGCAGCACCTGGCCGACGGTCGGCGAGGTCGCCAGAAACGGGTTCTCGCCTTTCGCCCTGAAGATCGAGCTGTTCTCGAGAGCCACCCATCCGTCGAGGATCGGCTTGGGGTCGATCAGCGGCGCGCCCGTGCCCGCCGGGCGGATCTGGAAGAGCATGTGCGGTCCGCCGTCGCCGGTCGAGCCGAGATGGCCGAGCACGGTCCCCGAGATCACCTGCGCGCCGGGACGCAGCGCATGCAGGTAGACGTCGTTGACGCCTTCGCGGAAGACATGCGGGGCGCTGCGGGGCGCGCTGCGCGAGCGCAGCGGCGGCGCGGCCGAGCGGCGCTGGGCGGCGACCGCTCCCTGGGCGTGTTCGAGCGAGGCGGCGGCTTCCTCGGCGAAGCCGGAGACGGCGGCGCCGGCGGAGATCGGCGAGCGCGGTTGGGCTCCTGCGGTGGCGGGGCCGCTGGGCGGCGGTTCGGCGACGGCCGGCTGCGCGATGCGCCGGCTGACGGTGCTCTGCGGGTGCGGCTGGAGGACGGGGTAGAGCGACGCGACGTCGCCGAGCTCCGCGTAGGTGTAGGTGTTGCCGTAGGCGTCGCGGAGCGTCACGAATCGTCCCAGCGAGGGCGAGGAGCCGAGCTGCACGACTTCGCCGTCCTGGACCGCGATCACCGGCGCCCCGGGCTGGGAGTAGATCGTGGTGCCCGGCAGCAGCTTCGCCGAGCCTCCGGGAGCTGGGGCGAGCGGGAAGCCGTCGCTGAAATGCGAGACCGCGTGAACCGGGAAGCGCGCCTCGGTCAGGCCGGTGATCGCTCCGAGAAGTTCAGAGGGAGTGCCGCCGAGCAGCTGCGCGCGGAGCATCACCGACCCGACGTATGCCTGCGAGTGGTTGTAGGCGTAGATCGCCGAGCGGATGTTGGTCTGGCCCCCTGCCGCCCGCAGGTAGCGGGCCGCCGCGAAGATCGCGTCGGCGGGGTTGTAGGGGTCCATGTAGCCGTCGCCGTTGGCGTCGACTCCGTACTGGCTCCAGGAGGAGGGCAGGAACTGCATCCAGCCCTCGGCGCCCGCGCTCGAGACGCTGACGTCACGCCCGTAGTCGGTCTCCACCTCGTTGATCGCCGCGAGCACCTGCCACGGGATGCCGTTCGCCGTGCCCGCCGCCTGGTAGATCGGCAGCAGGAACGGCGGTATGCGGAAGCTTTCGATGAAGAAGCCGGGGACGCCCGAGATCGAGGTTTCGAGGCCGAACGGCAGCGACGGCGTGAGCGCCGCAGGTGAGGGCGCGCGATTCTCGGCGCGTGCCTGTTCGGCGGCTTCGGCGGCGGCGTTCGCGCCGGGCTTGCCCGCAGCGCCTTTGCCGGCCGGCTTGCTCGCCGGCGTGGCTCCCTGGGGGTGCTGCGCCTGGATCTGTGGAGGAGTCGCGAGGCGCGGCTTGCGAGCCTTGGGCGCCGGCGTCGGCGGGGATTCGATCGTCGAGGTGACCGTCGGCGCCGGAGCTTCCGTGGTCGCGGGCGAGGTGGCCGCCGGTGGAGTGCTCGTGGCCGCTTCTTCGGTCGCCAGCGCCGTCGCCGGCACGGCGAGCCCCAGGACGAAGACGGCTGCGGCGAGCGATCGGCGGGGCGCGGTGCGGCGGTTCATGTCAGTTGCCGAGCAGGTAGTTGAGGAGCAGCCCGCCGGCTTCGGATCCGTCGGCCGGCGGCTTGTAGTAGGTGGTGCCCGCGGTCGATCCGCCGACGGGCCGGGCGCTCGCGCCGGTGGTGGCGCCCGCGGGCGTTGGCGTCGCAGCGCCTCCGGGGGCCGGCACGGCTCCGGGGTATCTGGCGATCGCCTGCGAGGGCGTCGCGCCCTGGAGGACCGCAAGCGTCCTCGCCATCACCACGCCGACGCCGCTCGAGCGCAGCGACGCGGCGGTCGCCGTCGTCTTCTGCGTCCCCGAGTTGAAGAGGTGCTGGTTGCAGCCGGGCGCCTGTTTGGGCACATAGGAGAGGCACAGCGTCGCGACCCCCTCGGTGCGCAGGAAGTGCCCGAGCGAGTCGTAGCCGTTGGCGGCCCCGGCGCCGAGGAAGATGAAGTCCATCAGCCGCTCGATGCCGCCCGTGTTGCGGAAGCTCGTCAGCAGTTCGGCGAAGCTGCCCGAGAACGGCTTGCCTGCGGCGCCGAGCGCTTTCAGGCGGGCGAGCAGCGGCTGCGCGGCGACGAGCGCCGGTCCCGAGAGTTTCGAGGTCTTGCCGAGGTTCTTGAAGAAGGTGGAGGAGCTGTTGGAGAAGGCCGGGAGGTTCGTGAACGCCTCGTTGATGCCCGGCGCTGCCACGGCGAGGTCCCTGAAGACGGGCGTCGTTTCGTCGGCAAAGCGCGCGATGCGTTCCATCGCCGGGCCGAGCTGTTCCAGGAACGGCGGGAACAGCTGCAGGTTTCGCGCGAGCGCGCCGCGCTTGTTGGCAGTCGCCTTCGCGACGGTGTTGCTCTGCACGATGTAGTCGGCGACCTGCTGGCGCACGCGCGCGAAGGGCGCGAGCGCTGTGTCGGAGTCGACCGCGAGCTGCGCCAGCACCTTGTTCTCGCCCGCGAGGATCGCGAGCACGTGATCGAGTTCCTGGAGCGCGGGGTCGGCGCGGATGATGACTTCGTGCAGATCGCTGCCGCGTCCGGCGAGGCCCGCGCCGAGCTCGTTGAGAATGATCGTCAGGCGCTGGCGTTCGGGCAGGCGGTTGATGTCCCCCAGGAGGTCGACGTCGACCGGGCTGTGGGTCTGCTGGACGGGAAGCAGATGCTGCCCTTCGCCTTCCTGGCCGCCGGGGATCACCCGCAGGGCCGGCGGCAGCGGCGTGCCTTCGACGCGCGGCTGCGTGGGCAGGCAGTCGACGTACTTCTCGCCGATCAGCGCCTGCGGCTTGATCGTGCAAGTCGCGTCGACGCGAAAGTCCTTGAAGCCCGGGTTGTCGATGTTGAGGATGACGGCCGCCTTCGCCTGCGGCGTCGGCGTCACCGACCCGACGGTTCCGACCTTGACGCCGTCGATCTTGACGTTCTCGCCGGAGATGATGTTCGCGGCGCTGTCGAAGATCGCGCGGACCGTGTAGGACCCGCTCGATCCGCCGGCCGAGATCGCGAGGAGCACGAGGATGGCGGCCGCGATCGCCCCGAGAGCCCCGGCGATCCGCACGACCCCCTTTCTCCCAGCAATCCTCTCCCTCACCCTGTCCTTCTCCTTGCGGTTCAACAACGAGAGCGGCGGCCCCGCCGTCCGGCGGGGCCGCCAATCCCAACTTCTTTCGCCGCTCAGCTTACGCCCTCACGGGCGAGACCTGCGCCGGTGGCTATTTCCTCGGGCACGGCGCCCGGTAGCTCACCGGGACCGTGACCGGCGTGGCCGGGTTGCCGTTTTCGGCGAAGATCATTTCGGACTTGATCTTGAAGCCGCCCTTCGGGCACTGGCCTTTCTTCGGGACGGTGCCGTAGGAGACCAGCTTGCCGCCCTGCTTGAACGCAGCGCCGACCTTGACCTTGATGAACTTCGTCGAGGCGTACGGAGCGCCCGGGACGGTCGCCACAAGCGGCACCTGGGTGACGAGCTTCGGACCGAAGCCTGCTGCGCCGTTCAGGTTGACGTAGTGGCCTGACGACAGGATTTCCAGCAGCGTCGGCGAGTGGCCGAATACGAAGAACTCGAGCCCGCCACCCGGGGCGAAGAACGAGAACAGTTCGGCAGGCTCTTCGACTCGTTCTTTACCGAACGCGACGATTCCGAGCACTTCGCCGACCGGGCCGGCCTTCGACTTCGCCGGGCAGGCGGAGGGGCCGGTCTGTTCGAGCGTCGTTTTCGGGCAGGTCGTAAAGCCAGAGGTGTGCAGCTTCGAACCGGTCGGCAGGTAGAAGTTCACGCCGATCAGCGGCGGCGGGAACCCACCGTATTCGGTACCGGTGATGTGGTATTCCGCTTCCACGGCCGAGCCGGCACCGTAGATGTTACCCGTGCCGGGATAGGTCCCACCGCCCGGCTTCGGGATCGGAACGGCGATCGCTTTCAGGGTTACCGTGGGCGCCGCCGAAGCCATGCTCGGCAGCGCGAGCGCGGCCACAGCCAAGGCCAGGAGGGCAAGACAGGTGGATGCTCTGCGCATCAGTTTTCTCTCCTCGGTTGATGACAGGTCCGCCTCGATCCGGGTAGCTCCGGAGCCATGCCGGTCCGGCGACATCGAGATCTCCGGCTCTGGGCCAGAGAACAGTGGCGATTTTTTTGAACCATATCCGTCTAACACAACAGCTTCAAGTTCGAAGCGGTCCCAGCGAAATGCCCGTATTCGGGGCTTCGGAAACGTCTCCGTCGACTCCCGACCTGAAGCTTGACTCGAGGCTTACGCCCATGCACAAACGGCTCGAGCTGCTCGCGGGAGGCCGCCCGGGCGCGACCATCGGGGGCGAGGCCTCGTCGCCCTCGATCTCGCAGTCCAGCCGACCAGAGCTCGGAGCGAGCCATTGTTTCTGACTGCCGCGAGACCGCGTCGCACGGGCGCCCCGCGGCGCTCGCCGGCACGGCGTGCGCCGGCTCCGCCGGAGCAGCGCGGCGGGTGCCCGCCCCGCGGTGGATGGCGCTCGCTGAGCTCATCGGGGATGATCCAGGCCCACTGCCCCCGAGGAGGAGAACTGATGGACTTCGAGCCAAGTCAGCGGTGCGTCGAGTTCAAGGAGCGGCTCACCGCGTTCATGGACGAGCAGGTGTATCCGGCCGAGCCGGTCTACGAGCGTCAGCTTCTCGAGTCCGGCGACCCGCATCATCAGCCGGAGGTGATGGAGGAGCTCAAGTCACGCGCGCGCGAGGCGGGGCTGTGGAACATGTTCCTGCCCGACGCGAGCCTCGGCGCGGGACTGTCCAACAGCGACTACGCGCCCCTCGCTGAGATCCTCGGGCGCTCGCACATCGCCTCGGAGGCGTGCAACTGCTCGGCGCCCGACACGGGCAACATGGAGGTGCTGCATCAATTTGCCACCCCGGAGCAGAAGGAACGCTGGCTGACGCCTCTGCTCGACGGCGAGATCCGCTCGGCGTTCGCGATGACCGAGCCGGACGTGGCCTCCTCCGACGCGACGAACGTCTCGATGCTGATCGAGCGGGACGGCGAGGACTACGTGCTCAACGGACGCAAGTGGTGGACCTCGGGGGCGCTGCATCCCCACTTCCGGATCATGATCGTGATGGGCAAGACGAGCACGGACGGGCCCCGTCACAAGCAGCAGAGCATGATCCTTGTTCCGCCGAGCACGCCCGGCGTGACGATCGTGCGCGGCCTGTCGGTGTTCGGCTACCAGGACCAGGAGGGCCACGCCGAAGTGCTGTTCGACGACGTCCGCGTGCCCGCCGCGAACCTGATCGCGGGAGAGGGAGACGGCTTCATGATCGCCCAGGCGCGCCTCGGTCCCGGGCGCATCCATCACTGCATGCGTGCGATCGGAGCCGCCGAGCGCGCGCTCGAGGCGATGTGCCGGCGCGCCGTCTCGCGCGTCACGTTCGGACAGCCGATCGCGATGCGGGGCAACATCCAGGACTGGATCGCCGAATCGCGTATCGAAATCGAGATGGCACGGCTGCTGACGCTCAAGGCCGCGTGGATGATGGATACGGTCGGCAACAGGCACGCCCGCACCGAGATCTCCGCGATCAAGGTCGCCGCGCCGAACGTCGCGCTGAAGGTGCTCGACCGCGCGATCCAGGTGCACGGAGGGGCCGGCGTCAGCGAAGACTTCTCGCTCGCGTCGGCGTACGCGCACCTGCGGACCCTGCGGCTGGCCGACGGCCCCGACGAGGTTCACAAGCTGTCGATCGCGAGGAGAGAGCTGGCCCCCTACATCCCGCGCGAGGTGCCCGCCTAGCTTCGGCGCGAGCTGCCGGCGGGCATCGACTTCCCGTCCAGCGCCGCGGGTGTTCGTGAATAGAAGCAGGGGAAGCGGGTAGAGCGCACGGAGAGGGATTCAGTGCTGTTCACTTATTCGATCCGATCTTTGACGCCGGCCGCCGGCCGCCCCGCGGCATGACAACCCGGCTACGGATCTGCGCGCTCGCGCTGCTCGCGAGCGCGATCGTCACTGGAAGCGCCGGCGTGGCCTCGGCGGGCGAACTGGGCGTCTCACTGTGGGAAGCCGGGACGTGCAGCAAAACCTTCAACTGCACGTATAAAAGCGTCGAAGCAGACCACGCTGAAGCGTTCACCCAGGCCGCGGGCCACCCTGCGTGGGGCATCACGACGTTCGAACTGAGCCACTCGGGCACGTTTCCGCTGGCGAAGCCCGAAGGCGAACCACTGAAGCGCGTCCGCGTGGATGTGCCCCAGGGCCTCGCGTCAAACCCGCAGGCGCCAGCGAAGTGCAAGATCGAAGCGTTCATGAAAAACGCCTGCCTGCCAACGACCGAAGTCGGCACGCAGGAAGCAATCGTGTGGACGGGTCTGGTGGACGTGGAACTCACGGGTCCCACCGCCGGCCACGTCTACAACCTGGAACCGGAACCGGGCACACCGATACCCGGCGGGAGCGGGACGTTCCAGCCGATGCCGTTGCTGTTCGGCATCCAGATCGCGACCGAACACAGCTTCCTCGAAGGCCATGTCGCCTGGTGGAGCGACTATCACGAGTACTTCGAAATCAACAACCTCGGCAAATCGGCGCCGGTGCTCAAGTCGAAACTCAACTTCAACGGCCATGCCGGCGGAAACTTCCTGACCCTGCCGAGCGAATGCACGCCTGTCACGACCACGTATCTCGAAGTCGAATCGTGGACGGGAGAACACGCGAACACGTTCACGCATCCGCCACTCGGCATCGAAGGCTGCGGGAACGTGCCCTTCGGTCTCGGCGCCGAAGTCACGCCGGGAACGTCGCAGGCCGATCAGCCCGACGGAGCGACGACCGAAGTGAAGGTGCCGCAGAAAGCGAATCCGGAAGAAATCAACACCGCCGACATCAAAGACGCCCATGTGACGCTACCCGAAGGGCTGACGCTGAACCCCTCGGCTGCACACGGGCTGGAAGCGTGCTCGCCGAGCCAGATCGGGATCGGTACGACGAACCCGGTTGCGTGTCCGGCGGGATCGGAAGTCGGGACGGTGACGATCGAAACGGACCTCCCCGAAAAATCCCTGACCGGCAAGGTCTTCCTCGGCGCACCGAGCGGCGTGCCCATCACCGGACCTCCGTTCACGATCTACGTCGACGCGGAGGCGCCCGCCTTCGGCGTGTCCGTCCGGCTTCAGGGACAGGTCAACCCGAACCCCACGACGGGCCGGCTGGAAGCGAGCTTCGCCAACAACCCGCAGCTGCCGTTCAGCGCGTTCATCCTGAGCATCAAACCGGGCCCGCGATCCTCGCTCGCGAATCCCCTCACATGCGGACCGAGCTCAACCGACTCGGTCTTCACACCGTGGACCGGACTGGCGGCGGCGGCCGCCGCGAGTCCGTTCGCGGCGGGCGGCTGCCCGGCCTCGACCCCGTTCGTGCTCGGCCAGGGCACGCAGGACGCACCGAACACGGGCGGCGCCTACGCGTCCTACACCTTGAACCTCGCCCGCGCGGACGGGCAGCAATACCTCTCACAGGTGAGGACCGTGCTGCCCGCAGGGCTCGTCGGTGAAATCCCCACGGTCACGCAGTGCGGCGAACCGCAGGCGCAGGCCGGGTCGTGCCCCCCCGCGAGCCAGATCGGTGTCGCCAACGTCAAGGTCGGCGCCGGCAGCGAACCCTACGAATTCCAGGGCCCCGTCTACTTCACCGGGCCCTACAACGGCGCGCCGTTCGGTCTCTCGATCCCCGTCGAGGCGGCCGCCGGCCCGTTCGACCTGGGGCGCGTGGTCACCCGCGCGGCGATCAGCGTCGACCCCTACAGCGGCAGGGTCATCGCGACCAGCAGCCTGCCGACGATCGTCAAGGGGATACCGCTGCGGCTGCGCGATGTGAGCGTCGTGACCAACCGTCCGCACTTCCTGATGAACCCCACCAACTGCGGCCCGCTCACGACCGACTCCTCGCTCACCTCCACCTTCCTCGCGACGCAACCGCTGTCGAGCCCGTTCCAGGTCTCCGGTTGCAACGCGCTCGCATTCAAACCGTCGTTCGCGGCGGCGAGCAACGCCCGCGCGAACAAAGCCGCCGGCGCGGCGCTTCAGGTGAACGTCACGCAGCCTGCTCACCAGGCGAACATCCGCTCGGTCTTGACGCAGCTCCCGCTGCAGCTGCCCTCGCGGCTGACGACCCTCCAGAAAGCGTGCCTGGAAGCGACCTTCGCGGCCAACCCGTTCAGCTGTCCGGAAGGCTCGAACGTCGGCAGCGCCACGGCGGTGACGCCGACGCTGGCGACGCCGCTGAAAGGGCCCGCGTACCTCGTCTCCCACGGCGGCGCCGCCTTCCCCGACCTCGAGATCGTCCTCGAAGGCAGCGGCGTGCGTGTGATCCTCGTCGGCAACACCGACATCAAACACGGGATCACCACCTCCAACTTCGCTGCGATCCCCGACGTGCCGGTCACGAGCTTCTCGCTCAATCTTCCCATGGGTCCCCACTCCGTGCTCGGCGTCAACGGCAGCCTCTGCGCGCGTCCGCTGGTGATGCCAACGACGATCACGGCACAGAACGGCGCGCAGATCAAACAGAACACGAAGATCGCCGTCGCCGGCTGCCCGATCAAGATCCTGCGTCGACGGATCTCCCATCACGTCCTGATCCTCACGGTCCAGACGTTCGGCGCCGGGCGCCTGACCGTCACGGGCAAGAACCTCAAGACCGCCCGCCGGAGCGTGCGCCGGGCCACGACGACGACGATCCGCGTGCGGCTCTCCTCGAAGGGAACACGTGCGCTGCGCACCCACCGACGGATGAAGATCCGCGTGCGCGTCCGCTTCGCCCCGAGCGTGCGCGGCGAATCAGCGTCCGCCGCTTCGACTTCGGTCACCTTCAAGCGCTGACCGGGAGCCGGCGCCGGCCGACGCCGGGCATTCGGGCCGCGCCGCCTCGACATGGTCTACGGTTGCGCCGAGGGGCATGTGGCACCGCGATCCACACGCGAGGAGCCTGCGGCTTGCGGCCGTGATCGTGCTGGCGCTCGCGAGCGGTGTGATCGCAAGCGCGCGCGCCTCGACGGCGCCCGCGAGTCCGCCGCCGACTGCGCTGTCGAGCGGCGAGCTCTACGCGACGCTCTCCTCCACGGAGCTGACGCTCGGCGCGGCGACATCGGTGACGGGCCGGCTCGCCGCAGGCGTCGCCGCACGGGCGGGAGTCGCGCTCGCCCTCCAGGCGGACCCCTACCCCTACGGCCGTTTCGCGACGCTCGCCCACGCCACGAGCTCAGCGGACGGGAGCTTCAGCTTCGACGGGATACGCCCCGATCGGAACACGCGCCTGCGCGTCGTGGGCGAAGGAGTGCCGTCGAGTGCGAGCAGGGTCCTCGAGGTGACGGTCGATCCCAGGATCCTCGGCGGCGCGCGCAGCCTGGGACCGGGGCGGGTGCGCCTCACCATCCGCGTGCGCCACGCGATCACGGAGGAGAAGCACGCGGCGGCCGTCCGCTGGTTCCTCGGCGCGCGCGGAAGCCGCGTCTTCCGCCTCGCCGCGAACACCGTCTCGCGCGAGCTCGCCCCGGGGGTCACCTACGCGAGCGTCGTCGTCGACCCACCCTTCAAGCGGTTCGTGTGGCGAGCGTGCATGAACCCGTCCTGGGAAGGGGCCATGGGGACGGCGTGGAGCCACAGGCGCTGCCCCGAAGCGACGTTCGTCGCTGGACGCGATGCGCGCTGAGCGGCGCCTCCGCGCCCGACGCACAGGCTGCGTGCTCGCCGCGTCCGTGCTCGCCGCATCCGTTCTCGCCGCATGCGTGCTCGTCACCGTCGTTGCGGCATCGCAGCCCGCGGCGGCGTCCGCGGTCGAGTTCCAGGGCGAAGGACGCGGTATCCCCGTCGCGCCCTACCCGTCTGCATCGTCGATCGCCGCCGCCGTTCGCTATCTCGACTCGCGCGGCGGTGCGTCGGGGCTCGCCGTCGTCGACAGCACGGGACACCTCGCCGGCGTTCGCCTGCACGAGCACTTCCGCACGGCGAGCGTCGTCAAGGCGATGATGCTCGTGGCCTACCTTCAGATGCTCGACGCGCGCCACCGCAGCCTGGACGCCGCGGACCGCGCACTGCTCTACCCGATGATCCACGTCTCCGACAACAACGCGGCGTCTGCCGTGCTCGCCGCGGTCGGCGGGGAGGCCCTGACACGCGTAGCCCGCCACGCCGGCATGGGCGACTACGCCCCGGCCGTCGGCTGGTGGGCCTTCACGCAGACCTCGGCGGCCGACCAAGCGCGCCTGTTCGCCGCGCTCGGCCAGCTGATCCCCTCGCGCTTCTACGGCTACGCGCGCGGGTTGCTGTCCGGCATCGAGGGCTCCCAGAGCTGGGGCGTTCCGGCGGTCGCACGCCCCGGCTGGCAGGTCTTCTTCAAGGGCGGCTGGCTGCCGATGGAAAAGGTCTTCAACCAGGTCGCGCGACTCGAGCGGCGGGACCTCAGCTTCACGGTCGCCGTGCTCACCTCGGGCGAGCCGTCGATGGCCTACGGCGAGCAGACGATCGAAGGGGTCACCCGAGCGCTGCTGGGGGGCAGCTCTTGAGCGCGCTCGTCTACCGCGAGCGGCCGGCGGCGGGCCCGCCGCAGGGGCTGCTCGTCCTCCACCACGGACGCGGTGCCGACGAGAACGACCTGCTGCCGCTCGCCGAAGCCATGGACCCCCGGCGCCGGCTGCACGTGGTCACGCCGCAGGCTCCTCTAGAGCCCCAGGGGATGCCCGGCCATCACTGGTATCTCGTGCCGCGCGTGGGCCACCCCGATCCCGTGACCTTCGAGCAGGCCTACTCCAAGCTCGCCGAGCTGCACGACGAGCTGTGGGAGCGCACCGGCATCACGCCCGAGCGCACCGTGCTCGGGGGCTTCTCGATGGGGACCGTGATGAGCTACGCGCTCGGCCTCGGCGCCGGGCGGCCCGCACCGGCCGGGATCCTCGCCTTCTCGGGCTTCATCCCGACGGTCGAGGGATGGGCGCCGCAGCTCTCCGGGCGCGAGGCGACGCGGGTGTTCATCGCGCACGGCCGCCGCGACCAGGTGATCGACGTCGAGTTCGCGCGTCGCGCACGCCGCCAGCTCGAGGCCGCGGGACTCGCGGTGGACTACCACGAGTCCGACGCGGGTCATCACATCGACCCCCGTGAGATCCCCGCCGCCGCCGCCTGGCTCGCCGAGACGCTCCCGGTCGAGATCGGCGGCTCCGGAGCAGGCTGACGGCGAAGCGCCTAAGGTTGACGCTGACGGACGGAGCAGAGGGAGAGACCGCATGTCAGTGGCAGCCGCAGCGATCCATCCACGTACGACCCCGGCCCGGCGGCTCGAGGTGCTCGTCATCGGGGCCGGCCTCGGGGGAGTCGCCGCGGCGATCGAGCTGCGTCGGAACGGCATCAGCGACATCACGATCCTGGAGCGCGCGCCGGACCTCGGCGGGACCTGGTTCTACAACAGCTATCCAGGCGCCGCCTGCGACGTGCCGAGCCACCTCTACTCGTACTCCTACGCCAAGCGCCTGGACTGGTCGCAGCTGTGTTCGCCGCAGGCCGAGATCCACGAGTACATCCGCGACGTCGCGCGCTCGCACGGGGTCGACGCGCTGGTGAAGACCGGCCGGACCGTCACGCGCTGCAGCTGGAGCGAGGAGAGCGCTCGATGGACTGTCGAGACGGCCGAGCAGGCGGCCTACGAGGCCGACGCGATCGTGCTCGCGACCGGGCAGCTGAACCAGCCCGCGACGCCGCGCATCGAGGGTGCCGAGAGCTTCGCCGGGCACAGCTTCCACTCGGCGCGCTGGGACCACGCGTACGCGCTCGGCGGCAAGCGCGTCGCCGTCGTCGGCACCGGCGCGAGCGCCGTGCAGTTCGTGCCGGAGATCGCCCCGGAAGTCGCGCGGCTGACGGTCTTCCAGCGCACCGGCAACTGGTTTCTGCCGCGCAGGAACCGCCGCTATCCGTGGATCGTCAGGGAGGCGATCCGGCGCCTGCCGGGAGTGCAGGAGTTCCGCCGGAGGTTCATGTTCCAGTACTGCGAGGCGATCACGCTCGCGATTCGCCACCCCCGCACGGTCGGGCGCCTCGCGGGTGCCCGCTCGGCGGCGTTCATGCGATCGCAGCTCAAGGATCCCGATGTCCGCCGCAAGGCGTGGCCCGACTACACCTTCGGGTGCAAGCGCGTCCTCTTCAGCTCCTACTTCCTGCCGGCGCTCCAGCGCGCGAACGTGGAGCTCGTGACCGAGCCGATCGCGCGCGTCGTCCCGGAGGGGATCGTGACCGCCGACGGGAGCCTCCACGAGCTCGATTGCATCATCTGGGCGACGGGCTTCCAGACGACGGAGTTCATGTTCCCGATGGCAGTCGTCGGAGCGGGCGGGACCGAGCTTCACGAACAGTGGTCCGACGGCGCTCACGCCCACCTCGGCATGACCGTGCCGGGCTTCCCGAACATGTTCGTGATGTACGGACCGAACACGAACACCTCGGGCGGCTCGATCATCTTCTACCTCGAGACCCAGGCCGCCTACATCCGCCAGGCCCTGCAGCAGCTCGTGCGGCGCGAAGCCGGCGCGATCGAGGTGCGGCGCGAGGTGGAGGCCGCGAGCGACGCCGCGCTGCAGGCGCGCTTCGCGGGGACCGCGTGGACGGGCTGCGACTCGTGGTATCGCGACGAGCGGGGTCGGATCGTTGCGAACTGGCCCGGGTACATGCGCGAGTATCTCCAGCAGGCCAGCGAGCTGCGCGCCAGCGACTTCGAGTTCGCGCCGCTCCCCGATCGGACCCCGGTCGCGTCCGAAGAGTCGAGCGGAAGGGCGCTCGATGCATGACTACGTGATCGTCGGAGCGGGCTCGGCCGGATGCGTGCTCGCGAACCGCCTCTCGGAGGACCCCTCGGTCAGCGTCCTGTTGCTCGAGGCCGGCGGCAAGGACCGCTCGCTCAACGTGAAGATCCCGGCCGCCTTTCCGAAGCAGTTCCACAGCAAGCTCGACTGGGACTACGCGACCGAGCCGGAGCCGCACGTCGACGGGCGGTCGCTCTACATACCGCGGGGCAAGATGCTCGGCGGAAGCAGCTCGATGAACGCGATGTTGTACGTCAGGGGACGGCCGCTCGACTACGACGGCTGGGAGGCGCAGGGCGCACCCGGATGGGGGTACCGCGACGTGCTGCCGTACTTCATGAAGTCGGAGGACAACGTCCGCGGCCCGTCGGAGTTCCACGGGGCCGGCGGGCCGTTGCGCGTCAGCGAGCAGCGCTCGCCGCGGCCGATGAACAGGCGTTTTCTGCAGGCCAGCCAAGCCGCCGGCATCCCGCAGACCTCCGACTACAACGGGCCCGAGCAGGACGGCGCGTCGGTCGCGCAGGTGACGCAGCGCGACGGTCAGCGCTTCAGCGCGGCGGACGCGTTCCTGCGGCCCGTGCTCGGCCGGCCGAACCTCGAGGTCCGCACCGGCGTCACCGTCCTCGGCCTCGAGCTGGACGGCGACCGCGCGGTCGGCGTGCGGCTGCGCAAGCGCCGTCGCGGCGAGGAGGTCGCGCACGCGCGGCGCGAGGTGCTGCTCAGCGCCGGGGCGATCGGCTCGCCGCAGCTGCTGCTGCTCTCCGGGGTCGGACCCGCCGACGAGCTGCGCGCCGCGGGCGTCGCCGTCCGCCGCGACCTGCCGGGCGTCGGGCGCAACCTCCAGGACCATCCGTTCGTGACGATGATCTGGGAAGTCTCCGACCGGCAGACGCTCTACGGCGCGGACAAGCCCAAGCCGCTCGCCGAGTGGCTGCTGCGACGCTCGGGCCCGCTCAGCTCGACGGTCGCCGAGGTGTTCGCCTTCACACGCACACGCGGCGGCCTCGCCGCCGCCGACATCCAGTTCCACATGGGCGCGGCCTACTTCGAAGATCACGGCCAGGAGACCTACGAGGGTCACTGCATGGTGATCGCGCCGGTGCTCGTCTCGCCGAAGGCCCGCGGGCAGGTCTGGCTGCGCTCATCCGACCCGACCGCGAAGCCGCGCATCCTCACCAACACGCTCTCGGAGCCCGATGACGTCGAATCGATGGTCGCCGGGATGCGCCTGGCGCGAGAGATCGCAGCGCAGGAGCCCCTGCGGGAGATCGTCATGACGGAGTTGAAGCCGGGCGCCACGACGGTCGAGCGAGAGGAGCTGGAAGCCGACCTGCGACGCCGCCTGATGCTGATCTATCACCCCGTCGGCACGGCGCGCATGAGCGACACCCACGAGCAGGCCGTCGTCGACTCGCAGCTGCGCGTCCACGGGCTCGAGGGTGTGCGGGTCGTCGACGCGTCGGTGATGCCGACGATCGTCGGCGGCAACACGAACGCACCGACGATCATGATCGCCGAGAAAGCCGCGGATCTGATCCGCGGGCGCGTCGCCGGCTCCGTCGGCGAGCAGGCGGCGGCGTGACGCTCTCGATCAACCATCACCGTCAGGGAGAGGGGCCGCCGCTCGTGCTCCTGCACGGTGTCGGGCATCACTGGCAGGCGTGGCGACCCGTCATCGACCTGCTCGAGAACGAGTTCGACGTGATCGCATGCGACACGCCCGGCTTCGGGCGCTCGTCACAGCTACCGGCCAGCATCGAGCCGACGATCGACGCCTACGTCGACGCGTTCGAGTGGTTCTTCGTCGAGCTCGGGCTCGAGCGCCCGCACGTCGCCGGGAACTCGATGGGGGGCGCGATCGCGCTGGAGCTCGCCCGCCGGCGGGCCGTGCGCAGCGCCACCGCGATCTCGCCCGCGGGATTCTGGACGCCGCTGGAACGGCGCTTCGCACAGGTCTCCCTGCGCGTGCTCGCCAACCTCCCGCCCGCGCTGCGCCCGGCTGTCACGGCGCTCGCGCGTAAGCAGTGGGGACGGCGGGCTCTGTTCTCGCAGACCTTCGGCTACCCCGCGCGCCTCCCGGACGAGGAGGCGGTGGCCACGCTCGAGGACGCGTGGGCGTCCCCCGCGTTCGCGGCCACGCTCGACGCCTTCAGCGGGTACACGTTCGGCGAGCCGGAGGAGCTGCGCAACGTCCCGGTCGCGATCGCATGGGGACGCCTCGACCGACTGCTCCCCTACCGCACCCAGGCGCCGCGAGCCCGGACGATGCTGCCGTGGGCGACCCACGTCACGCTCGGGGCCGGCCACGTCCCCTTCTTCGACGATCCGGCCGCGGTCGCCGCGGTGATCCGCACGCATGCCCGCTCGGCACCCGCGCAGCGGCGCGAGCGCCTGACATCCGCCGACGGCGGATAGCGGCGATCGCCGCTCGGCCGCGCCGGGCGCAGCGGACCATTAGCCTCGCAGCCCCGTGAGCGACCTTCGCACGACTGCAGCGCCGCGTCTCACCCCGGCGGCGATCGCGGCGCGCCATCCCGGGATCGCGGCCACAGCCGGCGTGTTCCTCGCCGCGCTGCTCGCCTTCCTCGCGATCGGCGCGGCGCTTCCGGTGCTCCCCGGCTACGTACGCGGCCCGCTGCGCGGGACCGACGTCGCGGTCGGCATCGTCGTGGGCGCGTTCGCGATCACCTCGGTCATCTGCCGCCCGCTCGCGGGACGCCTGGCCGACCATCGGGGACGGCGCATCGTGCTGGTCGCGGGCTCACTCGCGATGGCGCTCGGAGGCGCGCTGTACCTGCTCGCGGCAGACGTGCCGGGCCTCGTGGCCGCACGGCTCGTCGTGGGAATCGGCGAGGGCGCCGTCTACACGGCCGGCGCGGCCTGGGCCGTGGATCTCGCGCCCGAGGATCGCCAGGGCCTGGCGCTCGGCCTGTTCGGGCTGTCGGTCTGGGGCGGCCTCTCGCTCGGGCCGCTCGCCGGCGAGCTGCTGCGTTCGAGCGTCGGCTATGACGCGGTCTGGATCGCGACGGCGGCGCTGCCGCTCGCCGGCGCGATCGTCGCGATGCGTCTGCCCGAGCCACGGCGCGCGGGTGGTGACCGGACCCCGGGGCCGCTTGCCTTCTTCCCTCGCGCGGCGCGCAGGCCGGGCGTCGCCTTGGCGCTCGCCAACTTCGGCTACGCCGCGCTCGCCGGCTTCGTCGTGCTGCATCTCAGCGCCCGCGGGATCGGCGGCGGAGCGACCGTGTTCACGGCCTTCGCGCTCGCCGTGTTCGCGAGCCGCCTGGTTTTGAGCCGCGTGCCCGACCGTGCGGGCGCGGAACCGACGGCCACCGCCGCGGGACTGCTGGAGGCGCTGGGGCTGTTGATCATCGCGGTCGCCCAGTCGCTGCCCGTGGCGCTCGCCGGCGCCGTGGTGGTGGGGGTCGGCTTCTCGATGCTGTTCCCGTCGCTCGCACTGATGGTCGTCGGCGCCGTCGACGAGGATCGCCGGGGTTCGGCGCTCGGCGCCTTCACGGCGTTCTTCGACATCGGCGTCGGGCTGGGCGGGCCGATCGCCGGGGCGACGGCAGCGCTGGCGGGCTATCCGGCCGTGTTCGTGCTCGCTGCGCTCGCCGCCCTCGGGACGGCGGCGCTGGCAGCGACGAGCGGCCGGCTGCGACAGGCGCGAGCGGCCGCCTGAGCCGGGCCTTGCGCACCGCGTGCGGCGGGGTACGATGATGGCGATGGCGGGCCCCGGGCAGGCTGACGCATCGGCGGTGCGTTCGCGCGCCATGATCGGCTGGACGCGATGGGTGGTCGCGCACAGGCGCGCCGTGCTTGCAACCTGGATCGTGCTGCTGCTGTTCGGCGGCTACGCGACCAGCGATCTCGGACGGCTGCTGACCAACCGCTTCAGCGTCCCGGGCTCGGACGCGGAACGCGGCCTGGACATCCTGCGCACTCACTTCCACGAACGCGGCGACGGCGCCTTCACGCTGGTGGTCCAGTCGAACGGCAGCGGCGGCGCGCAGCTCGCGGTCGCCGAGGCCGCCGCGCGGCGCGCCGCCTCGCAGGTCCCCGGCGGGAAAGCCGGGCCGGCGCGATTCGCGAGCCCGACGGTCTCCTACGTCCAGATCGCGACCCCGCTCCCGGCTGCCGACGCGAAAAACCACACCGAGCAGATGCGCCGGGCGATCGGCACGGTCCCCGGGCAGCGCACCTACCTGACCGGCTTCCCGGCGTTGAGCCACGACCTGCAGCCGATCTACAGCCGCGACCTGGGCAAAGGCGAGCTGGTCGCGGTGCCGATCGCGCTGATCGTGCTGCTGTTCATGTTCGGCACGCTCGGAGCCGTGCTCGTTCCCTTCGCCTTCGCGTTCGCGACGCTGCCCACGACGCTCGGGCTCGTGTGGGTCATCGCCCACCTCGGCAACATGGCCGAATACGTCACGAACATCGTCACGCTGATCGGGCTGGCGATCGCGATCGACTACTCGATGCTCGTCGTCTTCCGCTACCGCGAGCAGCTGAGCTCCGGCGACGCTCCGCAGGACGCGCTCGAGACGACGATGGCGACGGCGGGACGCGCGACGCTGTTCTCCGGGCTGACCGTGGCGATCGGCCTCGCGTTGCTGCTGCTGATGCCGCTGCCGTTCATGCGCTCGATGGGGGCGGGAGCCGTGCTGATCCCGCTCGTCTCGATCGCCGCCTCGGCGACGTTCCTGCCCGCGCTGCTGTCGGTGCTCGGCACGCGCGTCAACCGCTTCCGCGTGATCCCCAGGCGCGTGCTCGAACGCCGCGCGAGCGGCGCGCCGGGGCTGTGGTCGAGGCTCGCGCACTCGATCATGCGCCATCCGATCCCCTACCTCGTCGGCGCCTCCTCGGTGCTGATCGCGCTCGCCGTACCGGCGTTGGAACTGCAGGTCACGAGCGGCGATAACCGCAGCACGCCGCGCGGCACCCAGGCATCCGATGGCCTGTACGTGCTCGAGTCGACGATCGGCCCAGGCCCACTCGCCCCACATCAGATCGTGGTCGATACGGGGCGCCCCGGCGGAGCCCTCGCGCCGGCGACCGTGGCTGCCCAGCAGCGCCTGATAGCCGAGCTGCAACGCGACCCGCGGATCGAGCCCGCGACGATCCAGGCGCCGGTGATCGGCCAGGCCGGGGGCACCCGCCAGGCGGACCTGCTCGATCCGGCCGCAAGGGTACTCCAGGTCCGCGCCGCCGGTCGCACGGACGCCGGCACCGAACAGGCGAAGCTGCTCGTCAAGTCGATCCGCAACGTGTACGTGCCCGCGGCTCGTTTCGAACACTCCGACCGCGTCTATGTGACCGGAGCTCCGGCCTTCGGCGTCGACTTCGTCAACAAGGCCTACAGCGCGTTCCCGTGGCTCGTCGCGGCGGTCCTCGTGATCACGTACTTCGTCCTGCTCCGCGCCTTCCGGTCGGTCATCCTTCCGCTGAAGGCCGTGCTGCTGAACCTGCTCTCGGTGGGCGCCGCCTACGGCGTCCTGGTGCTGGTGTTCCAGCACGGCATCGGCGAATCGCTCGGCTTCCACAGCTCGCCGCAGATCGAAGCGTGGATCCCGATCTTCCTGTTCGCCACGATCTTCGGGATCTCGATGGACTACGAGGTGTTCCTGCTCTCGCGCGTGCGGGAGGAGTGGGACCGCACGCACGACAACGAGCACGCGGTCGCCTACGGGCTCGAGCACACCGGGCGCATCATCACGGCCGCGGCGATCATCATGATCGCCGCCTTCTCGGGCTTCATGACGGGCAGCTTCGTCGGTCTGCAGGAGTTCGGCGTGGGCCTCACAGCCGCGATCTTCCTCGACGCGACGATCGTCCGCGCTCTGCTCGTCCCCGCGCTGATGAAGCTGCTCGGCGCCTGGAACTGGTACCTGCCGGAAGGCGTCCGCCGCGCGATGCGCCTGCGCGAGCGCCCGGAGCTCGGCGCGAGCGCCGGGCGATCGGCGAGATTGCCCGCGTCCTCGTGATGGAGCCGACGCAGGCTGCGCCCCGCCAGAGGCACAGCTCCCGTTCGGAAGCCGCCTCAGCTCGCGCGGATCGGCTCCGTTCTCCTGCGCGCACACGGGGAATCACTGCTCGGTGGTGTTAGCGTCGAGCCATGAGCGGCGCGACGCGTGTCCCCGAGATGTCTCGCGCGGACCTCCCAGAGCCCCCCGAGTTCGACAGCAGCCACATCCGCCGGCGGGTGATCGTGCTCGGCGGTGTGATCATCGCGATCGTCGCCGCCATCACGCTCGTGCCCGGCCTCGCGAGCCTTCGCTCGCGCTTCGCGCACGCGCAGGCCGGGTGGCTCGCCGTGGGCTGCGTGCTCAAGGTTCTCTCCGGCCTGTCCTACGTGGCGGTCTTCCGTGCCGTCTTCTGCACGCGCCTGAGCTGGCGGCTCAGCACCCAGATCGGCCTCGCGGAGCTCGGAGCCAACGCGGTCGTGCCGACCGGCGGGCTCGGAGGCCTCGCCCTCGGCGCCTGGGCGCTGCGACGCGCCGGGATGGACACGGGCCGCATCGCGCGGCGCAGCGTCGCCTTCTTCTTCCTGACCAGCGTCCCGAACGTCGTGGGCGTGATCGTGCTCGGCTTCGGGATGGCCGTCGGAGTCATCGAAGGGCCTTCGTCGCTCGCGCTCACGCTCGTCCCCGCGCTGGTCGCCACCGGCGCGATCGTGCTGACGATCGCGGGAGGGCACTGGGCGGGCCGCGCCCGGGCACGCGCCACGGCTCGCGGCGAGCCGAACGCCCGGCTGCCGCGGGTGCTGGGAACTTTGTCAGACGGCGTCGGAGAGTCGCTCTCGCTGCTGCGCCAGCACAACCCGTGGCTGGTGCTCGGGCTGCTCGGATATCTCGGCTTCGACGTGATGATCCTGTGGAGCACGTTCCACGCATTCGGATCCGCTCCGCCGCTCGCGATCATCTGGATGGGCTATCTGATCGGCGAGCTCGGCGGCCTGATCCCGATCCCCGGCGGCTTCGGGGGCGTCGACCTCGGGCTCGTCGGCGCGCTCGTCCTCTACAAAGTCCCTGTCGGCGCAACCACGGCGGCCGTCCTCGGATACCGCGCGATCGCGCTGTGGGTGCCCGCGGTGCTCGGCTCGGTGGCGTTCGTGTTGCTCCGACGCAGCCTCTCGCGCGAGGCGATCGCGATCTCGAGCTGCGAGCCGGGCGGCGAGGTGAACGTGATCGGCCGCGGCATGGTGCGGGTCAACAACTGAGCTGTTAGCTTGCGGAGGGTGAATGCCTCGCAGCACGCCGAGGAGCATCGTCACGGCCGCCGCGTTCACAGCCATCCGCACGCCGGCGCGCACCGCCACGTGACCGCCCTCCGGCGCTCGGAGCCGTTGCGCGGACAGCACGGCTCGACGCACACCCACTCGCACGGCCATTCGCATGGGCTGGCGGACGGCCAGACGCACGGCCATTCGCACGGGCTGAGGCACGGCCATTCGCGTGGGCTGACGCACGGCCAGACACACGGCCATTCGCACGGGCTGGTCGACGATAGCGTCAAGCGCTCGCGGGCCGGGATCCGCGCGGTGCTCGCATCGCTCGGCGTGCTCGGGCTCGCGGCGGCTGCGCAGACGGTCGTGCTCGCCGCGAGCGGGAGCGTGGCGCTGCTCGCCGACGTGATCCACAACTTCGGCGACGCGCTGACCGCCGTCCCGCTCGGCATCGCCTTCGCGCTGCGCTCGCGCATCGCGGAGCGGCGCGCGGGCATGGTGGTGGTCGCTGCGATCTTCTTCAGCGCCTGCGTCGCCGCGGGGGAGGCGATCGACCGGCTCGTCGATCCGAGGCCGCCGGCCCATCTGGCGCTGCTCGCGCTGGCGGGGGCGATCGGCTGCGCGGGCAACTTCGCGGCCGCGCGGATCCGGACGGCCGCCGGCGAGCGGCTCTCGAGCCCTGCACTGATCGCCGACGGCCACCACGCTCGCGCCGACGCCTACGTCAGCCTCACGGTCATCGCGTCGGCGGTGCTGGTGGCGCTCGGACTGCCGGTCGCCGATCCGATCCTCGGGCTCGCGATCACGCTCGTCATCCTCCGTATCACGTGGCAGTCGTGGGTCACGATTCGTGACGGTCACCCGGGCGAGGACTAGGAGCCGAGCCCACGTGGTGGGGGATGCGAGCCGGTAGCGAGGCGGGCGCGCCGCGCGCGGCCGCAAAGAGCCTCGAGGTCGCGCGGCTCGGCTCGGGACCTCGCCTGCTGCTGATCCATGGAAGCGTCGTCGGCCCCGAGCGCACGTGGCGACATCAGATCGCGCTCGCCGAGCGGTATCAGCTCACGCTCCCGAAGCGTCCGGGATTCGGGTCGAGCCCTGCCTGCTCGCGTGGCGACTTCGAGGCGGAGGCGCCGATGATGGCCGAGCTGCTCGCCGACGGGGCGCATGTCGTCGCACACTCCTACGGCGCGGTGATCGCGCTCTACGCCGCGGCTCTTCGTCCCGAGGCGGTGCTCTCGTTGACGATCTCAGAGCCCGGCTGCCTGCGGGTCGCGGCGGGCGACCCGCTCGTCGATGCGCAGATCGCGCACGGCGAGCTGCTGTACGAGCGCGCGGCGACGCTCGAGCCGCTCGAGTTCCTGCGCCTGTTCCGCGGCGGCGTCGGCTCGACGCACCCGACGCCGGGAAGGCTGAGGGGAGAGCTGCTCGAGGGCGCTCGCATGCTGATGCGCGAGCGCCCGCCGTGGGAGGCCGACCCGCCATTCGAGACGCTGGCCCGCGCGCCGTTCGAGAAGCTGGTCGTCTCGGGTGGGCACTCGCCTGTGTTCGAGGCGGTCTGCGACGCCGTCGCCGGGCGCCTGCGGGCGCAGCGCGCGGTGATCAGCGGCCGCGGACACACGATCCCGGCGACCGGCGAGCCATACAACGAGCGCCTCGCGTCGTTTCTCGCCGCGGCCGAGGCCGGCCGAGCGCCGGCGGAGGGCTGATCGCTCAGGCGGTGTCGAGCACGAACACCGCGATCTCGCGGTGGGCGGCGCGGCGCTCGTATTGGGACCAGCCGGGATACACCTTCAGGCCCTCCTGCCAGATCCGCGCACGCACCTCGCCCTGCGCCTCGCTCGCGCGAAAGGCGCTGCGCTCGCCGTCGACGGTCACATAGCCCTGCGGGTTGGCGCGCAGGTTGTGGTACCAGCCTGGGTGGCGCTGCTGTCCGAAGTTCGAGGCGATCACGGCCAGCCCGTCGGCGGTCGGGAGGCCGAGTACCGGAAGCGTACGCTGCTGTCCGCTCCGCGCTCCGGTCGTCGTGAGCATC
>DATAYP010000049.1:0-13164 GCA_036272475.1 Solirubrobacteraceae bacterium
CAAGCGAGTCCTGAGCTCCTCGAGGAGCTGACCGCGCGCGAGCGCGAGGTGATGGCTCTGGTCGCGGCAGGCTTGAGCAACGACGAGATCGCGCAGCAGCTGGTGGTGACCCCGGCGACGGCCAAGACGCATGTGAGCCGAATCATGATCAAGCTCCATGCCCACCACCGAGCGCTGCTCGTGACACTTGCCTACGAGACCGGGCTCGTGCAGCCGCGGCATCGTGCGCGCACTTCGGGCGGCGCCACTGCCGCCCGCTTCGCCCTTGCCTAGCCCCACTCGTCGTCTTCGGCATGTGGCGCCCCTGGGGCGCAGCCACGCGGCGAGCCTGCCTCGGCCTCGAGAGAGGTCGGTGCCTCGACTATGGCGAATGTTCAAGCGTCTGACCCGGATCGGGTTTCCCAAGCGTTTTCCGATCATCCAGTTCCCCAACGCTCCGCTGATCGTTGCGTTCATCGCCGGCATGGTCGCCGGGGAGACCCAAGGTTTAGGTCACGCCTATGCGCGATCCGTGGCCGACTTGTCTTTCGGCGTGTGGGCCTACCTCGAGCTCGTCTCGGGCGTCAATTGGTTCCGGCGTCTCCTCGGCCTCGGATACGGAACCTCGACAATCGTGCATCTCGCTCTGGCTCTGCACGGCTAGCAACTCGGGCCCTGCCAGTTGACGCCGGGAGTTGGACGGGGAGGGGAAACCCGTGTGCGGCGTCTAGGTGTGGAAGCTCGACACAGCTCGCTCTAATATGGCGACCTGCTCGTTCCAGAGTCGCGTCGGCGCCGCGGCGACCACCACATCGCTCGACCTGGGGCCGGCGACGAGGCATGCGATCTCCTCATAGGCTGTGAGCGCGGTCTTGTACACGTCGATCACGCATGAGCCGCGCGCGGAGAGGAAGTGCGCATTGCTGGTCGCGGCCAGGAGGCGTACGTCCCGGTCACCCTCGGCGCGATTTTTCTCGGGGCGGAACCGGCTCCAGTTCGCGAGCGTCTCGGCGCCTTGCTTCGGAGTCACGTTCAGGTAGTCCACGATGCGTCCCCCACCGCCGAGCAGCGCCACCGATGCCGTGCCCGGATCGGTCTTGATGGGCGTCCACTCCGGCGGGTGCGCGAGCTCCGCGCCGTCGGGTGTGCGAGCGACGTTCCAACCCATCGGCGGTGAGGCCGCTCGGAGCCACGCAAACGGGCCAGACGCGCGCCGCGGGGTGGCGGTCCCTGTTGCGATGAGCGCGATGGTCAGCGCCACCGCGCCGGCGGCCACAGCACAGAGTCCTATCGCGACGCGCGTCGGTCTCATCGTCCTACACGTTCCCGTCACCGTCGCTCGGGCCGCCGTTGTTGTCCGAGTCGCCGTCACCGCCGTTGTTCTGCGGAATGCCGCTTTCGGCAGGAGGTTCGGCTTTCGGTGCCGGGGCTGGCTTGGGCGCGGGCTTTGGCGCTTCCGGTTCCGGCGCGGGCTTTGGCGCTTCTGGTGCCGGCGCGGCCTTGGGTGCCTGCGGCTGCGGAGTCTGCGCGCCGTGGCGCGGGCTGGAGGCAGAGCTCGAGCTCGACGATGGCCCCGCCCGGTTGCCCGCGGCGGTTACCGCGAACCACGAGCCGCCGAAGGCCGCCAAACCCTGGCCGTTGGTCTGGCCTGGGCTCGTGTCCTTTACGAACCGATACAGCGGGTGGCCGTGGTAGGTCACCTGGGTCGTTCCATCCGCTCGCTTGGTGGTACCGAGCAGCGAAGCGTTCGCACCTGAGGTCGCTGTCGGGGCTCCACTCGAGGTGAGCGGCGGCCACGCGCTTGCGCATTCGCCCGCGCACGCACTCGTGCTACCCGAGTCGTGTGTGAACAGGTACAGCGTTCTACCCTGAGAATCGACGAGGATCGTTCCGAGCGGGGTGCTCGCCGTGCCCACGCTCGTCGGGGTCGCGGACGCCTTGGGTGTCGTCGACGCGGTCGCGCCGCCTCCGCCTCCGCCTCCGCATGCGGCGACTGCCAGTGGCGAGAGCGCTAACGCAGCGCCGCTCGCGAGTATCGCTAGTGGTCTTGAGGGATGGCTCATGCTTGCTCCTTTGAGTCGGGGACGAGTGGCCTCTGCCCTCGCCACGAGCGACGGCAGGCTCACATTCACCTCCTCAAATGGTGGATCTGGCGCGCGCATTTGTCGTCGGCTTCGGGGGGACTCTTTCCCCTGCTTCGAGTGATGCCCGGCGACCGACTGTCTACTTCCAGCGCGGTAGGCGGAGCAGCGGGCTCACCGGAGCCCTTTTTTCCTTCTGCGCTGCTGTCGCTGAGAGGGCGACCACGGTTACGGACCGCTCACCTACGGTGCGCGGCGTACCTGTCGGGACGTTGGCTCCCACGAGGTGTAGGCAAAAGAGTCCTCGGTCAGCCGACGACAGGTGGGACATCCCGCGGGAGCATTTGACTCGAACACCGGGTTCGCACCGAGCGGGCCTCAAATCTTCGAATCAAAGGACCGCACATGAGTCTCAGGAGATCAACATCAGTCGGCGCGTTGGGCGCCGGCGGGCTGGCACTGCTCGCGGCGGCAGCCGCGGGATGTGGGGGGGGAGGTGCGACCGCGGCCACCTCGGCGGCTCCCAAGACCGCAAGCGGTCAGACGGCGACGGTCGGCGTTTCGAATAGTGGACTCGGCCAGATCTTGGTCGACTCACAGGGCCGTACGCTCTACCTCTTCAAGGCGGACCAGGGCACCAAAAGCGCGTGCACGGGCGCCTGCGCCGGTGCATGGCCGCCGCTGCTGGTGACAGGCAAGCCAACCGTTGGTAGCGGCGTCAACGCCTCGCTCGTCGGCACGAGCACGCGCCCCGAAGGCAAGACACAGGTCACCTACAACGGCCACCCGCTCTATCTCTTCGCGCAGGACCAGAAGGCGGGCGAAACCAACGGGCAGGGTGTGTCGGCGTTCGGAGCCGCATGGTTCGCCCTGAACTCAGCCGGGAACCAGGTCTCCGGCTCCTCCAGCTCGACCGGCAGCGGCGGTGGCGGCCTTGGCTACTGATACTCAATCCAGAACGTTTGCCGTCAGGTCACGGAGAACGCGGTCGCGTCCCCGTTCGGCGCCTCTGCTCGCGATGGCCATGCCGGCGGCCTACGCGCTCGGTGCGCTTGCGCTCGCCGGCGAGGCAGCGGTGCACATCCAGCAGTACGTCGTGATCTTCAACGAAGTGAGCTGGATCGGGCCGCTGTTCATCGCAAACGCGGCGGCGTGCCTGGTGGTGATCCTCGGACTGGCGTATGGGCCGACGCGGCGGCTCGCCGCGCTGGCCGGCGTGGTGATCTCGGTCGTCGCGCTCGGCAGCCTGATCGTCAGCTACGGCCAAGGGCTGTTCGGTTGGCGCGAGGCAGGGCTCCGCACGCCGGTTGCCCTGGTGACGATCGCCGAGGTCGTCGCGGTGCTGCTGCTGTCCGCGGCGCTCGCGGTGCCGAGAGGACGTCGGGACGCTGGTCCTGATCGCGCGCGACCGACACGCTCTGACCTAGTCCCGCAGGATTGAACGTCGGGCAACCCAACGACCAGCCCAGAAAGGCCAGGCCGATGTCGACCGCGAGAGACACCCACGCGCGCCCGAGGAACGAGCACCGAGCACCGTCTGCAGGGAATGCTGGTTTGCTCGTCGACGATTCGCGCCCGATCCGGCTCGCGGGATTCGGGCTGTCGATGGCGCTCGGCGGCGCGGGGATCCTCATCGCCGTCCTGTTCTCGATCGGCGCGTTCGACGGATCGAATGCGTCGGCAGGCGCGACAGGCCGAGTCGGCTCGCCGGCGGCCCCGACGGGCGTGCCGCTCGACGCGGCCGCGATCTATCGGAACACCGCTCCTGCGGTCACAGCGATCACGGCGACGGGGGTGACCGCCGAGACCGGTGAAGGCAAGGTCACGGCGAGCGGAACCGGCTTCGTGATCGATACGCGTGGAGACGTCCTCACGGCGTCGCACGTGGTCGATGGTGCCTCCTCGATCACCGTGAAGCTTCCGAGTGGCACCACGAGAAGCGCGCGGCTGCTTGGCCTCGATCTCTCGATCGACGCCGCGGTGCTCCACATCGACCAGTCAGGGCTGGCGCTTCGCCCGCTCGCGCTGGGGAGCTCCGCCGCCCTCTCGGTGGGCGACCCGCTGGCGGTGATCGGAGACCCGTTCGGGTTCAATCGCTCGCTCAGCACGGGAGTGGTGTCCGGCCTCGATCGCGCGATCCCAGCGCCGAACGGAGCCGGCGTCCCGGACGCGATCCAGACCGACGCTGCGATCGATCCGGGCAACTCCGGCGGTCCCGTCCTGACGAGCCGGGCACAGGTGGTGGGGATCACCGATCAGATCGCGACCGGCGGAACGGGCGCGACAAGCTCAACCGGCGTCGGCTTTGCGATCCCGATCGATGTGGTCAAGGCGGAGCTCTCGCAACTCGAGCACGGAGCGCAGGTGTCACACGCGTTCCTCGGCGCCGCAGTCGCGACGTCACTGACCGAGTCCGGGGCGCAGGTCGGCAGCGTGATGCCGGGGAGCCCCGCGATGGCGGCCGGTATCCGCGAAGGCGACATCATCATCCGCGCCGGCTCAACGGTCATCCGCGGACCCAACGGGCTGGTTCGCGCCCTCTCCGCACACCGACCCGGCGAACAGCTCACCCTGACGGTCCGACGCGGCCCCCGGATCACGAAGGCGACGGTGACTCTCGGTAGCCAACCTGTCGACGAGCCAGGACACGCGAGTTGATGAGCGACCAACGCGCCATTGACGCTCTCATAAGGCATCTACGCCGCCACGTCGCCGAACTGCGACGAATGCGATCTGAGGGCGTCGAGCCGGGTGAGCTCGGGCTACGCGAGCAGCTGATCTGGCGACTGCAAGCCCAGCTCGGCCACGCGGCTCGCGACTTGCTCAACGAGAGCCCCGATCCATGGGACTACCGGGTTGAACACCCCAGTCGACGCGCGCGATGACCAGGTCGCAGAAACGCGCACACGCGAGATCGACCAGCGCATGTGGCGCAGATGAGAGACGAGACGCAGTTCTCGACGCTGCACGGGAGCTGCTGGTGACACAGGGACTCGTCGCCCTGCGGCTCGACGCGGTGGCGCGGCGAGCCGACGTCGACCCTGTGGCGATCTGCCGATGGTGGCCCTCTGAGGAGGCGCTCGCCCTCGATGTACTGCGGCAGGAGTGGGTCGCGCTCGCCGCCCATGTGTACCGCGGCGCGTGCCGCTTCGGGGTTCGAGACACCTCGAGCCAACACCAGGCAGACGGGGTCACCAAGCCATGACCGCGGGCAACACTGCGATCAGGCCGGCGCCGACCGGCAACGTGTCTCCTCAACCACTGCTGGTCGTTGCCGATACCTGGCGCGAGGTAACCGGACTGTGCGCGTCGGTGCTTGCTGAGATACACGACCGGCGCGGGCATGTCGTCGTCACCACATCGCTGCGCATCGGACGCCTGCAGTCGCTGTTTTCGTGCAGCGTGCAGCAGCTCGCCCAAGCCGTCCGTCGCCGCGATGAGGTTCTCACGCGGCTGGGCGGCCAGGGTGTTGCTGCGCAGGGACTCATCGGTGACCAGGATCCTGTTCTTGCCGTGGGGGACGTGCTCGCCAGGATCGATGCGAAGGCGCTCAACGAGAGCCGGGTTCTTGTGGTCACAGATGGCACCGATCCCAGCGACTGGCGCGAGTACCGGCTCGCCGAGCGTCTAGAAGCGGCGCACGGCGTGGACGTCAGGCGGCGTGTGGTTCACCACGACGTCGCACTGCGGGATTACGCCGCCTGAGCCGCGGCGATCGGGAGCACCGCCGCGACGCGTGTCCCCTGGCCCGGAGGGCTCTCGAACCACAGGGTGCCATGGACTGCGGCAACCCGGTCGCGAAGGCCGAGCAGCCCGCTGCTGCCGTTCAGCCGCGCTCCGCCGATGCCGTCGTCGCGGACCTCGAGCCGAAGCAGACCGTCTTCGGCCGCGGCCGCGATCCGTGCGCTCGTGGCCTGGGCATGCTTGACAGCGTTCGTGAATGCCTCGGCGACGATGAAGTAAGCGGTCGCCTCGAGGGGCGCGGGGTATCGCTCGCTGGTGACGTCGACCCTCACGTGCAGATGGACGCGCGAGACCAGCGACTCGACGCCTGCGCGCAGCCCGCCTGTGGTCAGCGCGCCGGGCAAGATTCCGTGAGCAAGCTCGCGCAGCTCGCCGTTCGCCTGCTCGGCCTGGGCGAGCGCATCGTCCACGAGTTCGACCGCCGGTCCCGTGGCGCCGCCGAGTTCTTTTCGCGCCAGCTTCAACGCCAAGACGACGCCGACCAGGCGTTGCTGCGCGCCGTCGTGGAGGTCGCGCTGGATGTTCCGCCGCGCTTCGTCAGCGGCGACCACGAGGCGGGCACGGGAGGCGGAGAGGTCCGCACGGTGCTGGGCGTTCGCGATCACAACGGCCACGAGCTCGGCGAGGTTCGCCAGGCGCTGCTCTGCATCGGCAGGCAGAGGGTTCACGTTCGTGGAAGCGGCGAGCACGCCCCAGAGGCGGCCGTCGACGGTGATCGGGCTGGCAACGGCAGAGCAGGCCCGGGTGCGGCGCAGGTAGGCCGGGAGCGCGCCCGTCGCTGAGCTGTAGTCGTGGTGCTCGACGCGGGCTGAGCGACCTGTTCGAAACACAGCCGTGATCGCGAGGGAATCGTCCAGCTCGATGGGCGCATCGACGTCGATCCCCGCAGCCCAGTCACCCGACCATGCCATGACTCTCGCCGTGTGATCGGGTTCGTAGCGACTCACCGCGGCGTCCTCAGCGCCTAGCAGCGGGCCGATCTCTGCCGCTACCGCCTTGAAGATGTCTTCCGGCGGGACGTCGCGCGCGACCGCCGTCGCCAGCCGCTGCAGCGCGGCCTGCTCGTCGCCGAGCATGCGCAGCTCGCCGCGTGGCGGCCGCTGCAGCGTGTCCGTTGGGCCGAGATCGCGGATGACGAGGGCCTCGCCGTCCCCGACCGGCTCAGCGACCGCTCGGACCCCCGACGGCAGGATCAGATCGCCCCCACCGGGCGGCAGCTCGACCCGCACGCCACCCAGCCACCCGCCCGCAAGGTCGGCCACGACCCGCCCAGTCGGGCTCACGAGCGCGCGCCGGGTGGAGCGGCCTGCGATCCTCGCTACGTAGCGAGCGCGCAGCTGGTTGTCGCGTTCTTCGAGGCGCTCGCGCAGATAGCCCTCCACGGCTCTTGCGGCCCGCACGGCGAGGAGCAGGCTGTCCGGATGCACGTGCTTGTGGAGCCCCGTCAGGTCGATCACGCCGAGCAGCTCACCGGTCTCGGGATCGTGCACGGGGGCGGCCGAGCAGGTCCAGGCTTGCACGACCTCGACGAAATGCTCGGTCGCGAAGATCTGCACCGCGTGATCCGCCGCCAGGGCCGTGCCGATGGCGTTGGTTCCCGCGCCGGCCTCGCTCCAGAGGGCACCCTCCGTGAAGTTCATCGAGTCGGCGGCGCGAGATCGGACCCTGGCGTCGCCCTCGACCTGGAGCAGGACGCCCGAAGCGTCGCTCACCACGATCAGGTGCTCCGACTGGGCAGCGACGCTCCCGAGCCGGTCGCGGATCAGGTCGCTGACCCCGCTGAGCGGATGGACATCCCAGCGCGCGATCGCCTCCGCTCGGTCCGCAGCGACCGGAGCGACGCAGGTCCCGGCCGGATCGATGCCCGCCTCGTGCGACCGCCGCCATGAAGCGGCGACGGGTCCACGTACGCCGTTCAGGTGGCCCTCGGTCACGAAACGTTCCCAGTCCTGGCGCAATTCGCGCGCGCGAACGGCAGGCGGCGTGCTCGCGTCCAGTGCCAGCCCTGGGTTGGAGTGCATCCCGTTCCGCCGGGTAAGCGCACGGTTGTCAAACCCAAGAAGCCCTACGTCCACAGCCTCACCGTGAATCCTCCCGTGGATTTGAAGGCCTCCATCCGCCATGTGAGCTGGCGTGCCACCCACAGGCCGCTGCCCCTTCCGGGCCGCGGGGCGATGTATCCGGCGGCGGGGTCGTCGAACCCGGAGCCACGATCGATGACCTCGCATACGAAGCGCCCGTCCGTGCTCCCGGTGCGCACCTCCTCGATGCCACCGCCGTGGGTCAGAGCGTTGGAGGCGATCTCGGTGCTCGCGACCAGGGTGCGGAGGGCCGCATGGGCCGGGACGTTCTCGGTGACGAGCTCGCGCGCAATCCGCTCACGGAAGCGCTCGAGGTCATCGCCGGTCGACCATGAGCGCAGCCCGGAGAGGTGCTGCGGCTCAGGCGTCAGGCGCCGGACGATCTCCCGCGGATCCTCGTAGTGCTCGCTGGCCCGCGAGTCGCCGCTGAGGATCTCGGGATGCGTCTGTAGGACAGCGTCCAGTGCCGGCTGCGGCGTACGGTTGGCGTCGTACGCGCACACTACCCACACCGGCAGGTCGGGGTAGGCGAGGTTCGTGAGCGCCTCGTAGGTTGCCCACTCGTTCCACTCATGCGGCGTCGGGCCGAATTGGCCATTTGCGACCGCACGCACCGACGGCGCCGCTTGAAGCTGCTCGAGAAACGTCCGGTTGTAGGTCGCGAGACTGCGCGCGGGGCGCGTGTAGAGCGAGCCGACGTCGTAGAAGGTCACGCGATCGGCGTCCTCCCCGAGCGCTTCGCGCATGATCGCGTTGCCGTCGCGCGTGTTTCCGACGAGGCAGGCGTCGCCTGACTCGAGGCCCTCTTTCAAGAACCCGACCGAACATGCGACGTACTCGTCGTCGGACTCGTATACGAACGCCTGGTGGCGAAGCTGGTGCTCGGAGCTCATTGCCTTCTCCTACCTAGTAAGTGGGGGATCTGAGAGATTCAAGTCGCCGGCTCCTCCGCGGCGGTCGTCCGCAGCTTCTCGAGCGCGTCGGCCTCGATCTGTCGCACCCGCTCGGCGGTGAGCCCGAGCCTCGCGCCGATCGTACTCAGGGTCTCGGGAGTCCGCTGGTCGATTCCGTAGTGGCTCCACAACACCGTGCGCTCGCGATCATCCAGCAGGCCGGCGAAGTCGAGCACCTCCATTTCATCCAGAAGGTGGTCATACGCGATCTCCGCATCGGGGTCGGCGATCTGGTCGCGAAGCGTCGCGGTCGTGACCGCGTCGTGGGGGACGATCTCGTCGAAGCTGCGCGGCCTGCGCTCGGTGGCGAGAAGACTCTCGAGCTGCGCGGGCGCTAGACCGGTGGCGTCGGCCAGCTCCGCCATGGTCGGCTCGGCCGCGTGGGCCTCCAGGTGCTCACGCCGCGCGGCGCGTATCAGCGCCAGCCCACGGACCGCGTGGTCGGAGAGGGCAACAGGGTGGGTGACGTCGGCGACCATCTCCTGCATCCCCTTACGGACCCAGAACGACGCGTACGCCCAGAACGGCGTCTCCATCCGCGGGTCGTAGCGGCGCGCGGCGAACAACAGGCCGGCCACGCCCTCCTGCATCAGCTCGGCGTGCTGTACTCCCCCGCCGCGTTCGAAGCGCTGGGCGACGCCGGCGATCGCCGGCAGGTAATGGTCCACGAGCTGCCGGCACGCCGCGCGGTCGCCGCGCTCGGCCGCAACGACCAAGTCCCGCTCCTGCCGCCCGGACAGCGGCGAGCCCCGCACGTCCTTCGCGCGGGATCCCGCGCTTTCGGTAGCACGTGGTTGATCGCGTCGGGTCAGGTTGCCCTCCCAGAGCACATCTTCCCTCCCTCGCGGCGAAAGGGTCCACTTTCCTTGACCGGCCCGTGATCAACCCAAGCAGGCGTCGTACGAAGTCGATCGTGGTCCTGCTCAGACTAGACCTGCGGTAGTCGGGACGACCGGGCGAGCTCGGCGCCCCGCTCGGCACGGAAGGTAGGGATCACCCGACTCGCACGTCGAGTTCCCCCTAGGAGGCTGTCGGGCGGATGGGTATGGGTATCGCTCTCGGCGCGCGGAACGATCTCTAAGCCCAACAAACCCGGATTGGAGAGGCGATGTGTCAAGATCCCCCCGCAGTTCACCGCGAGGAGTCGAGATAGGCGTGCTGTGCGACGATGGCACCACCAGCGCAGAGCCCGCGTTCGCCATCGGCGGGGAGATCGTGGTCAAGCGTCTCGGCTTCGGGGCGATGCGGATCACCGGCCCGGGGACGTGGGGGCCGCCCGCCGATCCGGGCGCCGCGGTCGCATTGTTGCGACGTGCGGTCGAGCTGGGTGTGCAGCTGATCGACACGGCCGATACATACGGCCCCGACGTGTCTGAGGAACTGATCGCCGCAGCGCTGCACCCCTATGACGGGCTGCTGATCGCGACAAAGGGGGGCTGGGAGCGGACCGGGCCGAGCGGCCGGTCACCTGACGGCAAGCTCCTCGGCTGGTCGCACAGAGGCCGCCCGGAGCAGCTCAGAGCAGCGTGCGAGGGTTCGCTCCGGCGGCTGAAGGTCGACCGGATAGACCTCTATCAGCTGCACTGGCCCGACCCCGCCGTCCCCCTCGAGGAGTCGATCGGAGCGTTGAGGGAGCTTCAGCAGGAGGGCAAGGTGCTACACATCGGCGTCTGCAACGTCACGCTCGAGCAACTGGCCATCGCTCGTTCGATTGTCGATATAGCGACCGTCCAGAGCCCGTTCAACGTCGCCGACGCGAGCCGGGCGGATCTGCTGGCGGAGTGCGAGGCGCAGGGGATCGGCTTCATGCCGTACCGCCCGCTTGAAGGCGGAACGCTCGCAGAGCCCGGCGGTCCGGTCGCGACGGCGGCAGAACGCCACCTCGTCACCCCAGGGCAGATCGCACTCGCCTGGCTGCTGTCACGTTCACCGGTCATCCTGCCCATCCCGGGCACGAAATCGCTCGCCCACCTCGAAGAGAACCTCGCGGCCACTTCGCTGCGCCTCGAGCCCGACGAGGTGCGGGCAATCGCGAGAGCTGCGGGTCAGCAAGCCGCTAGCGCCACCCCGATCCCACCATCAGCAGACGCGGCGTGAGCATGCTCCGGTTCGGGGCCCCAGGGGTGGCTCGAGGCCGGTTCAGGTCGTACACCATCAACGATTCAAGGAGGACACCGTCATGCCCTACGTGAGAGTCGGAACCGAGAACGCGGCACCGATCGACCTGTACTACGAGGACCACGGCAGCGGGGAGCCCGTGGTGCTGATCCACGGCTATCCGCTTGACGGCCACTCGTGGGAGCGCCAGGAGCGGGCGCTGCTCGCCGCGGGCTACCGCACGATCGCCTATGACCGGCGCGGGTTCGGCCGGTCGAGCCAGCCGACAACGGGCTACGACTACGACACCTTCACCGCCGATCTGAAGGCGCTGCTCGACCACCTCTCGCTCGACCAGCATGTGGTGCTGTGCGGCTTCTCGATGGGCACCGGCGAGGTCACCCGCTACCTCGGCACCCACGGGTCGACAGGCGTCAGCAAGGCGGTGCTGTTCGGGGCGATCCCGCCGTTCCTGCTGAAGACCGCCGACAACCCCGAGGGCGTCGACAAATCCGTGTTCGACGGCATCAAGGAGGCGGTGCTGGCCGACCGTTACAAGTGGTTCGACGACTTCTTCGCGAACTTCTACAACACCGACGAACTGGCTCCCGAGCGAATCGGCGACGCTGCGCTGCGGGCGAGCTTCCAGGTCGCGGCCGGGTCCTCCTGGTATGCGAGCTACGCGTGCGTCGACACCTGGCTCACCGACTTCCGCGCCGACGTCGCCAAGATCGACATCCCGACGCTAGTCGTGCACGGCACGAAGGACCGGATCCTTCCGTTCGAGAACACCTCAGCGCGCCTGCAGGCGTTGAACTCGAACATCAGGGTCGTCCCCGTCGAGAACGGTCCGCACAACATCGGCTGGACCTTCCCCGAGGAGTCCAACCAGGCGTTGCTGAGCTTCCTCGCCTGAAGGTGATCGAGGACATTTACCTGAAGCCTCGAGCGTGAAGCGGCGAGGGGCAGTTGGTTGCCGATCACGGGGTTGCGTAGGGGGTCTCAGCGCTCGATCACGAGCTTGGTCCAGCCGCGCTCGAGCAGCGCGTCGGGCGCGTCTGCCCACGGCACCACTCGCGTCGTCACGAGCTCCGGGTGCAGCGCCCCCTGGGCGGCGAGTGCGAGCACCCCGGGCATGGCGGCGCGCGCGTGCACGCGACCGGTCCTGAAGGTGATTCCTTTCGTGTACATCTCAAGCAGCGGCAGCACCGGCTGCTCGCCAAAGTAGATGCCGGTGCTCGTGCAGGTTCCGTCGGGCGCGGTCGAGCGGAGCGCCATTGCAAGGCCCGCCGGATCCGCGCTCGAGTCGACCGTGATCGGGTACGGCCCCAGGCGCTTGGGCGCTTCGGCCAGCGTCTCCGCGCCGAGCGCCTCCGCGATGCGCCGGCGCTCGGCATCGGTGTCGACATAGAGGACCGACTCCGCTCCGAGCGCGACCGCCAGCGCTGCCGCATACAGACCGATCGAGCCGGGTCCAGCGCCACCCACCACGAGAACCGGAGCCCCGGGCTCCTCTGCGAGCGTCGGGCCCACCGTCCGCCAGGCGTCGCTGATGTTGTCTGATGCGCTCGCGACAGCGCTCGGTTCGAGGCCCTCCGGGACGGCGACGAGCATGTGCTCGGCGTAGGGGACGCAGACCTGGTCTGAGAGGAACCCACCCCACCGCCCGACGGCCGGGCCGAAACCGAAGGTGGACATCGGCGCGACGCCGCTGCAGTTGCCGGTGCGCCCGCGCCGACACGCCTCGCACGCGCCGCATGAGATCTGGAACGGGACACTCACGAGCTGGCCCGCCCGCAGGGTTGCGACCGCGTCGCCGACGTCGAGAACCTCCGCGACGCACTCATGACCGATCGGAAACGGCGGCTGGAACGGCGTGCGGCCGGCGACGATCAGTGCGTCGAGGTCGCACGTCGCAACGGCCACGGGACGCACCAGCGCCGCTGCGTCAGAGCTCAGCTCGGGCTCCGGAGCGTCGCGCCACTCGAGCTCGCGCGCCCCGACGTAGGTGAGCTGCTGCATGCACAGAGACTAGGCGAGCGGTGAGCCGGCGGCGTTGGCTCCGATCAGGATCCGCCGAGTAGGCCTATCAGCTGTTCGCGGTCGGGACCAGGGAACGCAAACGGCGTCTTGTCCGCTGCGAGCTCGAAAACCCGCGCCGCGGCTGCCGGGTCGGCGAGCGAGTCGGCGACCGTCGTCAGGCACACGCGGGTCTCCAAGTAGGTCCGA
>DATAYP010000050.1:0-76761 GCA_036272475.1 Solirubrobacteraceae bacterium
AGGTGCGCGAACACCGACGCCGGGGCGGGATCGGTGTAGTCGTCCGCGGGCACGTAGATCGCCTGGATCGAGGTCACCGAGCCGCGCTTGGTCGAGGTGATGCGCTCCTGCAGCTGACCCATCTCCGTCTCGAGCGTCGGCTGGTAGCCGACCTGCGAGGGCATCCGTCCGAGCAGCGCCGAAACCTCAGAGCCGGCCTGCACGAAGCGGAAGATGTTGTCGATGAACAGCAGCACGTCCTGGCCCTGGTCGCGGAAGTATTCGGCCATCGTCAGGCCCGACAGGGCGACGCGCATGCGCGCCCCGGGCGGCTCGTTCATCTGCCCGAAGACGAGCATCGTCTTGTCGATCACGCCCGATTCCTTCATCTCCAGCCAGAGGTCGTTGCCCTCGCGCGAGCGCTCGCCGACGCCGCAGAACGCGGACAGGCCGCCGTGCTCCTTCGCGAGGTTGTGGATGAGCTCCTGGATCAGCACCGTCTTGCCGACGCCGGCGCCGCCGAACAGGCCCGTCTTGCCGACCTTGACGTAGGGAGCGAGCAGGTCGATGACCTTGATGCCGGTCTCGAACATCTCCGCTGTCGGCGTCAGGTCCTCGAGGTCGGGCGCCTCCTGGTGGATGCTCCGCCGCTGGACGTCGGCCGGCAGGTCCGCGCCGAGGTCGATCGGCTCGCCGAGCAGGTTGAAGATGCGGCCGAGCGTCGCATCGCCGACCGGCACCGAGATCGGAGCCCCCGTGTCGATCACCTCCATCCCGCGCGAGAGGCCGTCGGTCGTGTCCATAGCGACGGCGCGCACGCGGTCGTCGCCGATGTGCTGCTGGACCTCGCAGACGAGGATCCCGCCCTGGCCGGTGATCGGGCTGATCCCGGGCGCCTCCTCCTCGCGCGCGGCCTCCGGGCGGGCGATCGTGATCGCGTGGTAGATCTCGGGGCGTCGCTCGGGGAAGACGGCCTCGATCACGACGCCCTGGATCTCCTCGATGCGCCCGACGTTGCGCTCGGAGGAGCCGCCGTCGGCGGCGCTCCTCGCGGCGGTGGTCGGCTCGGTGGCGGTGCTGGCGTCCATTGGTCTTGATTCTCCTCTTTGTCTATTCAAGCTTGTTTGTCGTGGTGGTCAACTGGCCGGGGCGCTCGCAGGGCACGCGTGGGCTTCGCGTGGTCTAGGTCAGCGCCTCCGCGCCGGCGACGACCTCCATGATCTCCTGCGTGATCTCGGCCTGGCGGGCTCGGTTCATCTGCAGGGTATAGGTCGTGATCAGCTCTCCCGCGTTCTCCGAAGCGTTGCGCATCGCGGTCATCTGCGCACCATAGAACCCCGCCGCCGACTCCACGAGCGCACGGTAGATGGAGATCTCGACGTAGTCGGGGACGAGGCGCCTGAGGATCTCCTCGGGGCTCGGCTCGTATTCGACGAGCGCGCGCGGGCCCTGCTCCTCACTCGCCTGCTCGGCTTCGCGCTCCTCGCCTGCGATCGTCGCCTGCGAGATCGGCAGGAGCGTTTCGCGCGTCACGTTCTGCGTCAGCGGCGAGACGTAGGAGTTGTAGATGATCTCGACACGGTCGAGATGCCCGTCGACGTAGCCGGTCATGAGGTCGTCGGCGACAGTGCGCGCGTCTGCGTATGAGGGGCGGTCGGAGAAGCCCGTGTAGCTGCCGCTGAGCTCGAGCCCCCGGAAGCTCAGGGAGGAGACGCCGCGCCGGCCGGTGGCGTACCAGGAGCGCTCGAGCCCCTCCTGCGAGAGCTCGTCGGAGGCCGTGACGCCGGCGCGGATCACCTGCGAGTTGAAGGCGCCCGCGAGCCCGCGGTCGCCCGTGATCAGCAGCAGCCCGATCCTCGTCTGCTGGTCGTGGACCGCGAGCAGCGGCAGCTGCGAGGCCTCCGCGCCGGCGTCGCGGGCGGCCTGGCGGGTCATCCGCCGGATCGCGTCGGCGTAGGGCCGCAGCGCTTCGATTCGCTGTTCGGCGCGGCGCAGGCGGGCGCCGGCGACCATCTCCATGGCACGCGTGATCTTCTGGATGTTCTTGACCGAGGAGATCCGGTTGCGGACGTCGCGCTGGCTGGCCATGGCTGGTCGCGGCGAGCCCTCAGGCCGCCTGCGCCTCCTCGAGCGCCTGGCCCTCCTCGTCGAGGTCGTAGCCGAAGTCCCGTGCGTAGGACTCGACGGCCTCGTGCACCGCTTTCTGCGTCTCATCCGACCAGTCGCCGCCCGCGATCTTCTCGAGCAGCTCGCCGTGCTGGGCGCGCAGCGACGCGACCAGGCCGTCGAGCAGGTCGGGGACGCGCTCGACGTTGACGCGGTCGAGGAAGCCGTTGGTCGCGGTGTAGATCTGCACTACTTGCTCCGCAACGGGCAGCGGCTCGCGCTCGCCCTGGTTGAGCGTCATCACGAGCCGTTCCCCGCGTGCGAGCGCGCGCTGGGTGTCGGCGTCGAGATCCGAGCCGAACTGCGAGAAGGCCTCGAGGTCGCGGTACTGCGAGAGCTCGAGCTTCAGCCGCCCTGCGACTTTTTTCATCGGTCCGATCTGCGCGTTTCCGCCGACGCGCGAGACCGAGATGCCGACGTTGATCGCGGGCCGCACGCCGGCGTTGAACAGTTTCGACTCGAGGAAGATCTGCCCGTCGGTGATCGAGATCACGTTCGTGGGGATGTACGCCGAGACGTCACCCGCCTGCGTCTCGATGATCGGCAGCGCCGTCAGCGAGCCGCCGCCGAGCTCGTCGTTGAGCTTGACGGCGCGCTCGAGCAGCCGCGAGTGCAGGTAGAAGACGTCACCGGGGTAGGCCTCGCGGCCGGGGGGCCGGCGCAGCAGCAGCGACATCTGCCTGTAGGCGTACGCGTGCTTGGTCAGGTCGTCGTACACGCACAGCGCGTGGCGGCCGTTGTAGAGGAAGTGCTCGCCCATCGCGCAGCCCGCGTACGGTGCGAGGTACTTGATCGGGGCCGCCTCGTCCGCGCCCGCCGCGACGATGATCGTGTTGTCCATGGCGCCGTGTTCGTCGAGCGTCTGCGCGAGCGCCACGACGGTCGACATGCGCTGGCCCACGGCGACGTAGACGGAGACGACGCCGGTGTTGCGGTTGTTGATGATCGCGTCGATCGCGACCGAGGTCTTGCCGGTCTGGCGGTCGCCGATGATCAACTCGCGCTGGCCGCGGCCGATCGGGATCATCGCGTCGATCGCCTTCAGGCCGGTCTGCATCGGTTCCTTCACCGGCTGGCGCTGGACCACGCCGGGAGCCTTGAACTCGGCCGGGCGCGTCTGACCCGTGTCGATCTCGCCCTTGCCGTCCAGCGGGCGCCCGAGCGGGTCGACGATGCGACCGAGCAGCTCCTCGCCCACGGGGATGTCGAGCAGCTGCCCCGTGCGGCGCACGGTGTCGCCCTCGGCGACGTGTTCCCACTCGCCGAAGAGCACAGCGCCGACGTTGTCGGACTCGAGGTTCAGCGCGAGCCCCGTCACCCCGTGCGGCAGCTCGAGCAGCTCGAAGGACATGCAGTTCTCAAGCCCGTGGAGCCGCGCGATGCCGTCGGCGACCGACAGCACGGTGCCGACCTCCGTCAGCTCGGCGCGTCCGCTGTCGAGTCCCTCGATGCGGCTCTTGAGGATGTTGGTGATCTCGTCTGGGTTGATCTGCATGTCTTCTCCTGATTGAGGAAGAGGAGCTCGGTGGCCCTTCGGCCGGACCGTCGCCCTCTAATAGGCTCCTTGGGCAACGTGCCTGCGCAGCTGCTCGAGTCGGTTTCGGATAGAGGCGTCGAGGATCGAGTTGCCGACCCTGAGGACGAGGCCGCCGAGGATGTCGGGGTCGACGTGCGCGGCGAGCTTGACCCTGCGCCCGGTGCGCTCTGAGATCTCGCGCGAGAGCCGCTCGATCGTGCCGGGGTCGAGCTCGATCGCGCTCGTGATCTCCACGGGCAGCATCCGGTTCTCCTCCTCCCACATCTGCTCGTAGGAGTCACGGATGCGGAAGATCACCGGCATCCGGTGCTTCTCGATCAGCAGGCTCAGGAAGTTCACGAACGTCGGGTCGGCCTCGACGAGCACGCGTGCGAGCGCCTCCTGCTTCTCTTTCACCGAGAAGTACGGCGAGAAGAAGAAGATCGCGAGCTCTCGGTACTGGTTGAGCGCGTCGACGAACTCGCCGAGCTGCTCGCGCAGCTCGTCGAGCTTGCCCTGCTCGCGGGCGACCTCGAACAGCGAGCGGGCGTATACCTTGGCGATCTCCTCCATCAGTTGTTGGAGGCGCCAGACAGGCCCGAGAAGTCGAGTTCGCGCAGCGCCTCCTCCACGAGGCGCTGCTGGTCCTGGGGGTCGAGCGACTTGCGCGTGACCTTCTCGGTCGCCGCGATCGTGAGGTCGGCGACCTCGTTGCGCAGTTCCTGAAGCGCGCGCTTCGTCGCCATCTCGATTTCGCGCTGGGCTCGCTGCGAGGCCTCGGCGACGATTTCCTGCCCGCGGTCTTTGGCTTCGCGCTCCTGCGCCTCCGCCGTCTGGCGGGCCCGCTGGACGATCTCCTCGGCCTGCTCGCGCGCCTGCTGCAGGCGCTCACGGTATTCGGCGAGCAGCTGGTCGGCTTCTGCGCGGGTCCGCTCGGCCGTGTCGATCGACTCTTCGATCGTCCGCTGGCGGCGTTCGAGCGCCGCGCTGATCCGCGGGAACGCGAGCTTCGCGAGGAGGACCATCGTGATTCCGAACACGAGCAGCGTCCACACCATCAGGCCGATGCCCGGCTTGATCAGGAAGCTCCCGTTTGCAGCCGCGACGGGCGCGGCGAGCTCGCTTGCGATGGCGCTGACCATGACGCTAGACGATGAAGGCGGCGAGCAGACCCGCCACGAGTCCGTAGAAGAAGCAGGCCTCCGTCAGCGCGAAGCCGAGCCACTGGAGCTGGGTGATCTCGTCGCGCATTTCCGGCTGGCGCGTGATCGCTTCGATCGCCTTGCCGAAGATGATGCCGATGCCGACGCCGGCGCCGACGGCGCCCAGCCCGCCTCCGACCCCGAGGCCGATCGACTTGCCTGCCTTGGCGGTTTCTTCGGCGGCCGCCAGGACGGTGATGAGAGCTATGTGCACAGCGATTGGCTCCTTTAGTGATCCTTGGCGACTGCGCCGCCGAGGTAGATAGCGGTGAGGGTGGCAAAGATGAACGCCTGAAGGGCGGCGACAAGGCCGACCTCGAAGGCGAACAGGATGATGCCGAACGGCAGCGTGAACCAGCCCAGCCAGGCGGACCCCAGGATCACGGCGAGCGCCCCCGCCATGAACAGGATGATCAGATGCCCCGCCAGGATGTTGGCGAACAGACGAATCGTCAGCGAGAGGATCCGCATCAGGTTCGACAGCACCTCGAGGACGAAGATCGCGACGGCCATCCCACCTTTGACGCCGCCGGGGATGAGGCCTTTGAGGTAGCCGATCGGCCCCTTCGCGCGGATTCCTTCGATCGTGTAGGAGAAGAACACCACGAGCGCCAGCACGAGCGGGATCGACAGGTTCGCCGTCGCGGCATAGAGCGAGAAGGCCGGAATGTGCAGGCCGAAGACCGAGATCTCGTACTCGGTGTTGGTCGGGAGCGGTATGTAGCCGATCAGGTTCGAGAAGAGGATGAACAGGAACAGCGTGCCGATGAACGGGAACCACTTGGTCGCCATCCGTTCGTCCATCGCGCTGCCGGTGATGTTGTCGTGCATCAACCGGAACACCGCCTCGACGGCGGTCTGGACCTTGTTCGGCCGCTGCTGCATCCGCCGCGCGATGTAGATCATCGTGCCGGCCGTCAGCGCGGCGGCGAGGAACAGGTAGAGCACCGCCTTGTTGATCGAGAAGACGCCGAGGTCGACCCAGCTTTCCAGCTTGAACTCGTTCTGCGGCTTGAAGGCTTCGTTGCGCGTGCCCTTGAAGCCGTAGATCACGATCAGGGCGATCAAGCCGAGGATGTAGACGCCGAGCGCCGTCAGGAGCAGGCGTTTGAGGCGGCCCGGCCGCGGCTCGCCATCGCCCTCCGGCGCCGGCATCCGGGCCTCGTCGGGAGTCGCGGCGGCGGGCAGGCCGCCGGTCTCGGTGGCGTTCATGAGGGGCTGGCCCTCCCCGGCGCCGAGGAGGCGCCCTGGAGCGGGCCCTCGCGCGTGACGAACGACATCACGAAGTAGACGGTGAACGCTGCGAGGACGAGCGCGGCCGCCATGATCCCGTCGGCCTTCCCGCCGGCGAAGCGCGCGAGGAGCACGGCGAACGCGACGAGCCAGATCCGGCCCATCATGCTTCCGACCTGAAGCCCCGCACGCAGCTTCGGGTCTCCGACGCGCCGGGCCCGCTCGTGCATGTACGCAGTGCCGAGCCGCGTCAGGATCCACGCGCAGGCGCCGACGAGATAGCCGAACAGAGGCAGGCCGCCGACGAGCACGAAGGGCGCCGTCGCGAGCACCAGGCACACGTCGAGGTAACGGAGGAAGACCACGTCAGCTCGGAGATCCGGGCGCGCGCCCGTGGCAGGCCGTCCACAGGCGCCGTCTGCGGGAAGGCGATCGCAGCATTCGTCCGTGCGGGCGCTCGTCGCAGCCGCGCAGCATCGCGCGGCGGCGGCGGGTCAGGATCGGCTGCGCTCGCGGGCCGCCTCGGCGGTCGCGGCGCCGCGCGGCGTCCTCGCCCGGGCGAGCTGCGGCGGGCGGTCCCTGCTCGACGGCGTCTGCAGCTTGCTCCTGGCCGGTCGCGGGCAGGGTCGGTTGATCCTCGTTGGCATCGAAGTCGGCCATGTGATGGTCCACCCTACAGACGAGAAAGTCGCCGCGCCGTTGGCGGCTTGACCGTCGAAACGTCCCTCAAATGTCTGCGGCGGCGGGGCTAGTCTACCGGCTCGCCGACTTCGTAACAAGTTTGTGACATGCGGTACGCAGGCCGCCGCTGCGCGTGCGTGCTCGCCCCGGCTCGCGTCTCCGCGGCGTGCGAGAGCCGCGTCGCGCGTCTGGCGCGGGCGGCGCGGCGGCGCTCGAGAACCCCGACGATCCACACGCTGACCGCGATCGCGGCGAGCCCGCCTAGGATGTCCGCGAGGAAGTGGTTCCCGGTCGCGACGACCGCGAAGGCCGTCAGGGAGGGATAGGCGATCGCCACGGCGCGCACCCATCTGCGGCGTGACATCCGCCACAGCGCGATGCTGCACCAGACGGCCCACGCGATGTGCAGCGAGGGCATCGCGGCGAGCTCGTCGGCGTGCGAGGCGAGCGCGCCGCTGTGGAAGGAGCCGAACGCGTGGCTCACGTCGACGACGTCGATGAAGCCGCCGAGCATCCGCGGCGGGGCTACGGGGTAGAGCAGAAAGACGGCGAACGCCAGCAGGTTGACGAGCACGAGCGAGTTGCGCAGCGGCCTGTAGATGTCCGAGCGGCGCCACCACAGCCAGCCGAGCAGCCCGAACGTGACGACGAAGTGGGCGTTGTCGTAGTAGTTGGAGAGGATCACGGCGAGCGTGCGGTGCCCGGCGAGCCAGCTGTCGAGCGTCTGCTCGGGGTCCACGTGGAGCACCTGCTCGACGTGCAGCAGGCCTTCGGCGTGTGCGAGCGCTGCGTGCAGGCGCAGCGGCGCGAGGTTCGTGATCGCTTCGTAGACCCACAGCAGCCACAACAACGCGAGCGCCTCGACCCACCAGCGCGAGCGCCGGCGCAGGGGTGCGAGCGCCCCGACGGAGTCCCCCACCGGGACCGTCGCCGTGGTGTCGATCGAGACGGCGCTGGACAAGCCCCGATCTTATCCGCAGCTCACGCCGGCATGGGCTCGAGACCGCGCCCTGCGAGTGTCTCGATCACCGCCGGGAGCGCCGCCGCGGTACGGCGCCACGAGCCCGCGGCGCCGTAGTCGTCGGCGTCGTGGAGCAGCAGCACGGCGCCGGCGGCGGCGCTTGCGGTCAGCCTCGAGGCGATCGACGCGGGGGTGGCGCGCGCCTCCCAGTCGCGGCCCCAGTCGCTCCACAGCAGCGTGCGCCAGCCGCGTCTGCGGGCGATGCGAAGCGCCGCGGCGTTCAGCAGCCCGTACGGAGGCCGGTAGAGAGCCGGCGAGGCCCCCGTCAGGTCCTCGATCGTCGCCTGCGCGCGGTCGATGTCCGCGCGCACCTGACGCGGCGCGAGCCGCAGGAGGTTGCGGTGACGGTCGCAGTGCAACGCGATCGTGTGCCCGGCGGCGACGATCTCGGCGCCGAGCGCCGGGTTGCGGCGCAGCTGCTCGCCGACGAGGAAGAACGTCGCGTTCACGCCGGCGGCGGCCAGCGCCTCGAGCACCGCGGGCGTGCCCTGCGCGTGCGGCCCGTCGTCGAACGTCAGCGCATACCCGGCGCCGCTCGCGGTCCGCTGCTCGACGCCGAGCTCGCGCCGGAGCCGCGGCCAGACGTGCGCGAGCCCGGGCAGCAGGTAGCTCCCCATCGCCACGCGGGCCAGCGCGCTACCGCGGCGGGGAGCCCGAGTGCGATGATCGTGGGTGGACATGGTCGAACTCGTACTGGGAATCCTGGCCGCCGTCGGCGCCTCGACCCTCTACAGCCTAGGGATCGCCCTCCAGGCACTCGATGCCAAGGAGGCACCCCACGAGGAGCACCTGCGACTCGCCCTGGCATGGCGGCTCGCGCGGCGCGCGCGCTGGCTCGCGGGCACCGGCCTGTCGATCCTGGGCTGGCCGCTCCAGATCGTGGCGCTGATGCTGGCGCCGCTCGTGGTCGTGCAGCCCGCGCTCGCCGCTGGGCTACTCGTGCTGATGCTCCTCGCCGAGCGCCTGCTCGGCGAGCACGCCGGGCGCTACGAGCACCTCTGCGTGTGGGCGATCGTGCTCGGGATGGTCGGAGCCGCGCTGTTCGCTCCCCCGCACAGCTCGCACCACGCCGGCAGGCTGACGATCACGATCGTGCTGGTCGGCCTCGGGCTGGCCAGCCTGGCGCCATACCTGCTGAGCTCCATCGGCCGCTCGCGGGCGGTCGTCACGATGATCGGCGCGGGACTCGCGTTCGGCTGGAGCGGCGTCGCGACCGCGCTCACCGCCGACGCGCTCGAAACGGGTCACACAGCGACCGCGATCGCCTGGGGGCTCTCGACGGCAGCGGCGTCGGGGCTCGGCGTGCTGAGCGAGATGAGCGCGCTCCAGCAACGTCCCGCGATCCAGGTCGCGCCCGTCGTGTTCGTGACTCAGACCGTCGTGCCGGTGGTGCTCGCGCCGCTCGTGCTCGGCGAGCGCTTCACGGCGACGCCACTCGGCGGCGTGCCGCTCGCCCTGTCGCTGTCGCTGCTGGTCGCCGGTGCGGCTGCGCTCGCGCGCTCGCCGCTGCTGCTGGCGCTGATGGCGGGCGAGCTCGATGTCAACCTCGCGAGCGGCTCGACCCCCAGCCCGTCTGAGGCCAGCCAGGAGGCGATCCGCTCGAGGCCCGCGACGGACGCGGGCGAGCCGTCGAGTTCCACGACGAGCACGTCGCCGGCCCGCATATCGCCGTGAGGCATCCGTCCGGTCGCGCTCACGCGCGCGGCGCCGCTCACCGGCGTGGCGCCGGCGGTGCGTGCGAGCACCAGCTGGCCCACCGACAGGCCGCCGCGAGGCTGTAGGAAGTAGAAGCGCCGCGGCAGGCCGAGCGCGTGCGCCTGCGAGCGCAGCGTGCCGCGTGTGCGCACCCACCGTAGCGGCGCCGAGCCCGGGACTTCGGGGATCAGCTCGTCGCCGATCGCGCGCAAGCCGACGATCCGCTGCCGTGACGGCACACCGGCGTCGTCGGCGAACGAGGCATGGATGCCGCGCGCTGCCAGTTCGGAGGCCACCTCCGGAATGTAGGCGGCCGGGACGCGTGCGATCAGCCCCACCGCGCGCTGGTCGGTGTTGACGTGCTTGAGCTCGTGCACGCCGAACACCTTGGCGGCGAGCGCAGTGACCTCGTCGGTGGACATCACCCACGACCCCACGCCGAGCAGCAGCGCGAGCTGGGTGAGCGTCGCGACGAGCTGAAGCCTCCACATCGGAATCGGGCGCACGCGCCGCGGCGGGTTGAGCACGAGTTCGGCTGCGGGGCTGGGGTCCGCCCCTCCCTCCGGGGTCGCGGCGCCCTCGGCGAGCTGCTGCTCGTCCGAGCCGGTGAAGCTCGCGGTGACGTGCTCGCGCAGCTCATCGCGGTCGTTGGCGAGCCGCACGAGCTGGAGGGCCGCCATCGCGCGGGTGTTGAGGCGAGCGTGGCCGACGGGCAGGCCGTAGGAGACGACGGGGGTGCCGGCGGCGCGCGCCTCCAGGCAGGTGACGCCGCCGGTCGAGTGCACGAGTACGTCCGCGGCGGCGAGCAGCTCGGGCATCTTGTCCGTGAACCCGTACACGTGCACCCGCCGCTCGCCCGAGAAGGCGCCGCGGAGCTTCTCCGCGAGCTGATCGTTGCGGCCGGCGAGGCAGATGATGCTGCTGACCTCCGGCACGCGCGTGAACTCGCGCACGGCGCCGGCGATGTCGCCGACGCCCCAGCCACCGCCGGAGACGACGACGACGCGCCCCTCCTCGGGCAGGCCCAGCGCGCGGCGCGCCCCGAGCGGGCAGCGCGGCTCGAGGAACTCGGCCGAGATCAGTGGACGCACGAGCTGCACGCTTCCGCGGCCCGCGATGCGCTCGACGGAGCGCATCGACTCGCCGTACATCACGAGGTGCATGTCGATCCCGGGCTGGGCCCAGAAGAACAGGCCGGTCAGATCGGTGATCGTCGCGACGGTCGGGCAGCTGATCGCCCGCGTGCGGCGCAGCCGCGCGAGAACGACGGTCACGGCGGGATACGTCGAGACGACGACGTCGGGGTCGTGTTCGGCGATCGTGCGCGCGAGCGGCCGTGAGCCGAATGTGCACAGCAGCCGGCGCGTCAGTGCTCGGACGGGCGCGACGTGCTCGAGCATCCAGTAGACGATCGAGTAGGTCCAGGGCATGAAGCGCAGCTGCACGCGGTAGCCGTCCTCGACGACCGGTCGCAGCACGCGGCCCATCGCGGAGAGCCCGTCGATCACCGTGACCTCGGCGCGTTCGTGCGAGTCCGTGATCTGCTGTGCGAGCGCGCGCGCCGCCGCGGCGTGCCCCTCGCCGACATCGGCGGAGAGGATCAGGACGCGGCGCGGGCCCGTGTCCGGGCGCGTGCTGGCTTTGGGGTAGCGACGTCGCATAAGGGGTCGACCGCGCCTGCGCGGCTGGCCGTGAGGCGCGAGCGTGCGCGCGCGGGGTGCACCCCGCGGGCGCAGCTTCCACCACAGGCTACCGGGCACGCGTGATGCTTGCATGTGCGCCAGACGTAACAATGGCCTCATACAGGCCGCAACCCCCACAACACGGGCCGCGATCGGCCTCGAGGACTCGAGCGGGGCGGCCGGGATGCGCCGTCCGGCGCGCGCGGTCAAAGCCCTCGGCGCGCTGGGGTTGCTCGGCGTGCTGACGAGCGTTTTGCTGATCGCGGCGGGCGCGGCCACACGGCCGTCGGGCTTCGTTCCGGCCCGGAGCGGCGGCTGGCCGGGGTGGCTGGCGGGCCCGTTCGAGGGCCTGCACGTGGGTCTCTCGCGCGGCAGCTTCGACACGCTGATGCTGATCCTCTGCGCCAGCTACGGCCTCGTGCTGCTCGGCGCCCGCACGCTGCCGATGCGCGCGCTGGCGGCGACGATCGTGGCGGCGGACGTGATCCTGCTGCTCGGCCCGCCGCTGATCTCACAGGACGTCTTCGGGTACGTCGCGTTCGCGCGCATGGGAGCGATCCATGGCCTCGACCCCTACACGCATGTCGCCGCGGAAGCCTTCACCGACCCGGTCTATCCGTTCGTCGGCTGGCCCTTCAAGCATTCCCCCTACGGCGCGCTCTTCACGCTCGCGAGCTATGCGGTCGCGCCGCTCGGCGTGGCGGGCGCGCTGTGGACGCTGAAGGCCGTCGCGCTCGCCTCGAGCCTCGGCGCGGTGGCGCTGTGCGCGCGCGCCGCGGGGCTCCTCGGGACCTCGCGGCGGTGGGTGGCGGCGTTCGTCGGCCTCAACCCCGTGATGCTCGTGCTCGCCGTCGGCGGCGCCCACAACGACACGCTGATCGTGCTCGTGCTGGCGCTCGCGCTCGCGCTCACAGCAGGGGCGAGTCCGCGCTTCAGGGCGGCCGCGGCCACGCTCGCCGCCGGCGTCGGCGTGAAGCTCACGGCCGGGCTGCTGCTCCCCTTCATGATTCTCGGGACACCGCGGCGCGAACGCCCGGCGGTGCTCGCGAGCGCGTGCCTGAGCCTGCTCGCGCTCGGCGCGCTCGCGCTGATCGGCTTCGGCTCGCACGCGCTCGGCTTCCTCAACGCGGTGGGCGAGCAGCAGCAACTGGTGGCGACGCACAGCATCCCCGCGGAGACCGCGCGGCTGGTCGGGCTCACCGGCACGCCGACCTGGTGGCGTCACCTGTTCGTGGCGGGTTTCCTGGTCGTGCTCGCGTTCGCGCTGTGGCGCACCGCGCGCGGAGCCGACTGGCGTGTGGCCGCCGGCTGGAGCACGCTCGCGCTGCTGCTCTCGACCGCGTGGCTTTTGCCGTGGTATGCCGTCTGGCTGCTGCCGCTAGCGGCCGTCGGCCACGATCGGCGCCTGCGCACCGCCACGCTGCTTTTCTGCGCCTACGCGGTCCTCATCCACCTGCACTTCGCCGACCCCCTGCTCAGCCCCTCCAGCCCCCGGATCGCCTACCACGTGCACACCGCCGTCCCCGGACTTCGCCACGGCCTGGAACTCGCCGGTTTCGAAGTCCTTCACGACGTCCAGCTCGATCTCCGCTGGTGAGGCCTCCGGGCGCAGGAGCCGCAGGCGCATCGCATCGAGGCGCCGGAACTTGAGGATCTCGAGCACGTAGACGAGATACACGCTCGCGGCTGCGACGATCACCCCGAGCCCGATCAGCACGGCGGTCCAGCCGACGTCGAGATGGCCTTTGTGGTCGCTGTAGGGGATGAAGCGCAGCGCGAGCGCGAGGCCCGCGAGCATCAGCGTCCACGCGTACAAATAGGCGATCGTGCGCCGGCTCGAGAAGCCGATCCGCGCCATCCGGTGATGGAAGTGCTCGTTGTCGGGACGGTAGATCGGCTGCTTGTACTTCAGACGCTTCATCACCACGAAGGTCGTGTCGAGGAACGGCACCGCGAGCAGGATCAGCGGCAGCACGAAAGACACGACCGCCGCGGTCTTGACCGCCGCCTCGACCGCGATCACTCCCATCAGCAGCCCGAGCAGGTTGGCGCCGCAGTCGCCCATGAAGCTCTTGGCGGGCGGGAAGTTGTAGATGAGGAAGCCGAGCGCCGCGCCCGCGGTGAGCGCCGCCAGCACCCCGGGCTGCTGGCGGTCGAGGTCGAACGCGATCACCGCCATCGCCGCCGCGATGATCGCGCAGACGCCCGCCGCGAGCCCGTCGACGCCGTCTGAGAAGTTGACGACGTTCATCATCACAACGAGGCCCAGCACGGTCAGCAGCGGCCCGGCGTTCGTGACGCCGGCGTTCGGCAGGTGCAGCAGGCCGATGAACGGCAGCGTTATCGACTTCACCGCGACGCCGAAGTGCACGACGATCACCGCCGCGACGATCTGCCCCGCGAGCTTCACTCCCGGCGGCAGGTCGAAGCGGTCGTCGAGCGCGCCGACGAGCGTGATCACCGCGGCCGCCAGCAGCACGCCGCGCCACAGCTGGTGGTCGCTGCGGTAGCCGGCCGGCAGCCAGATCAGCCCCGCGACCAGCGCACCGGCGAAGATCGCCAGGCCGCCGAGCAGCGGCGTGGGCCGCTCGGAGAGGCCTCGCTCACGCGGCTCGTCGATCGCGCCGACCGCCCGCGCGAAGCGCATCGCGAGTGGCGTCAGCAACGCGGTCACGGCCGCGGCGACGAGGAAGGCGTAAAGCGCGTCGAGCTCGTTCGGATGCGCCATCGACTAGCGCACAGCATCGCAGGCGGGCAGGTCAGGAGCGCAGCGACCGCTCGACCCTCGATTCCACTGCGGAGCCTGGCGACTAGGCCGGAGCGGGCGCCTCGAGCGTCTCGTACAGCGGGTAGCGCTCGGCGATCGCCGCGACGCGCTCGGAGAGCTCGACCGCCCGCGACTCGTACTCGGGGGTCAGCGCGGCGGCGAGCACGCGGCCGACCTCGAGGAAGTCCTCATGCTGCAGACCGCGCGTCGCGAGCGCCGGCGTGCCGATCCGCAGGCCGGAGGCCTCCATCGGGGGGCGCGGGTCGAACGGGACGGCATTGCGGTTGACGGTGATGTCGATCTCGTGAAGGCGATCCTCCGCCTGGCGCCCCGTGAGCTCGGGGTCGGCGTTTCGCAGATCGACGAGGATCAGATGGACATCGGTGCCCCCCGTCAGCACGTTGACGCCGTGGCCGGCCTTCAGCAGCTCCTGCGCCAGCGCGCGCGCGCCCTCGATCGTCCTGCGCTGGCGCTCGGCGAACAGCTCGCTCGCGGCGATCCTGAAGGCGACTGCCTTGGCCGCGATCACGTGCTCGAGCGGTCCGCCCTGCTGGCCCGGGAAGACCGCGGAGTCGATCTTCTTCGCGAGCTCCTCGCGGCAGAGGATCACGCCGGCTCGCGGACCGCCGAGCGTCTTGTGCGTCGTGGTCGTGACGACGTCGGCGTGCTCGACGGGATTCGGGTGCAGGCCCGCGGCGACGAGCCCGGCGAAGTGCGCCATGTCGACCATCAGCAGCGCGCCGACCTCGTCGGCTATCTCCCTGAAGCGCGCGAAGTCGAGCTGGCGCGGATACGCCGACCATCCGGCGAGCAGCAGCTTCGGACGGTGCTCGCGTGCGATCCGCGCGACCTCGTCCATGTCGATCAGGCTCGACTCGGGATCCACCTCGTACGCGGCGACCTCGTAGAGGCGCCCGGAGACGTTCAGCCGCATGCCGTGCGTGAGGTGGCCGCCGTGCGCCAGCGACAGCCCCATGATCGTCTCGCCGGGCGAGAGCAGCGCGTGGTAGACGGCGGCGTTGGCCTGCGAGCCGGAGTGCGGCTGCACGTTTGCGTGCTCGGCCCCGAACAGCTCCTTCGCGCGGTCGATCGCGAGCTGCTCGGAGATGTCGACCCACTCGCAGCCGCCGTAGTAGCGCCGTCCGGGATACCCCTCGGCGTACTTGTTCGTCAGCACCGATCCCTGGCAATCGAGCACCGCCCGTGGCACGAAGTTCTCAGAGGCGATCATCTCGAGCGTGCGCTGCTCGCGCCCGAGCTCTCCGCGCAGCACCTCGGCGATCTCCGGGTCCACCTCGGCGAGCGGACGGTTGAAGTAGTCGGGGCTGAGTTCGCTGTTGCGAGTCACGGCGCTCTCCTTGGGCAGGCTTCGGCGACTTGGTGCCCAGGCGCGCGGCGCTGAAGCTTGCCGCTTCCCGGTGGTCGCTTCCACCTCAGGCGCCAGTCGCGGCAGCTGGCACGAGGCTAGCACGGCCGCCCGACTCGAGTTGATCCCGCGCTGCGCACGACGGCGCGGTCAGCACAGCGGCGCGAGCAGCTCCTCGACCGCCGCGCGCGGCAGGGCGCCCTCGCGCAGCACGTGCCAGCGCCGCTCGGCGTAGAAGTCGCGCAGGTCGACCACCGTCGACGGGGTCCCGGGCAGCTCGTCGCCGTCGATCACGAGCTCGGCGCCCTCGAGGATCGCGCGTGGCACCTCCTCGAGCATCCGCGCGTCGGGCTCGCCGGAGAGGTTGGCGCTCGTCTGCATGACCGGCACCGAGACGCCGCCGAGCGCGGCGAGGGTGTCGGGCAGGCGCGGCACGCGCAGGCCGAGCGTCGCCGGGTCGATGCGGCAGGCCGGCGCGAAGCTGCGCGAGCGGTTCGCGAGCAGCACCGTCACGGGCCCCGGGAGCAGCGCCCGGAGCGCGGCATGCTCGGGCTCGGCGAGCTCGCCGAGCATTTCAAGCGCGGGCTCGATCGCGAAGAACATGACGGCGGCGGGCCGCGTCGCCGGGCGGCCCTTGAGCCGGTAGAGGCGCTCGGCGGCAAGCTCGTCCTCGGGGTCGCAGCAGATGCCGTAGACGGTGTCGGTGGGGAACACCGCGACGCCGCCGGAGGCGACGCAATCCTCCAGGCGTCGCGCGTGATCGTCGCTCAGCACCGGGCTCACCGTGCGCCCTCTTCGGCGATGACCACCCGCTCGACGCCCGCGAGGTCGCGCTCGGCGCGCACCGTGCGGAAGCCCGCAGCGCGCGCCATCTCGCCGACGGCCGCGGCCTGGCCGGCGCCGACCTCGAGCGCGAGGAAGCCGGCGCTCGGCAGCGACTGGAGCTGCTCGAGCAGTGCCGCGATCGCCGCGAGCCCGCCGGCGCCGGCGAACAGTGCCTGCGGCGGCTCGTGGCGCGCGATCTCCGGGGCGAGCGTGGCGCGGTCCCCCTCCGACACGTAGGGCAGGTTCGCGAGCACCGCGTCGAAGGCGTTCGGGACGCCGGCGAGCAGGTCGGCGCGCAGCCAGCGGACCTCGAGGCCGAGGCGCAGCCCGTTTGCGCGCGCCACCTCGAGCGCCTGCTTGCTGAGGTCGCTCGCCGTCACCTCGAGGTCGGGACGCTCGTCCTTGAGCGCCAGCGCCACGGCGCCGCTGCCCGTGCCGACGTCGAGCACGCGAGCGCCGGCGGGCAGGCTCAGGGCGCATTCGACGAGCAGCTCTGTCTCCGGACGGGGTATCAGCACGCGGCTGTCGACGGCGAGCTCGATCCCCCGAAAGCCCCGACGCCCGAGGATGTAGGCGACGGGCTCGCGCGCGAGCGCGCGGCGGCGAACGGCGTCCTGGAAGGCGCGCACCGCCGGCCCGGCGACCGTCAGCCCGCGGTCGAGCAGCAGCCGCTCGCGTCCGACGCCGAGCACCTCCGCGAGCAGCAGCTCGGCGTCGAGCCGCGGCGTCTCACAGCCCGCAGCCGCGATCGCCGTGACGGCGCCGTCGAGCGCATCGGCGATCGTGTGCCCCCCTGCGCGGGCCGCGTCGCGGCCGCCGTAGGAGGCGGTGGCGGCGGCATCTCGCCGGGGCGGTGCGCCGGCGTCCGCCGCGAGCTCGGGGCCCTGCGAGCTCGCCATCACGCGACCGCCTGCGCCTCCAGGCGGCGGCGCTTCTCGTCGGCCTGCAGCGCCGCCGTGAGCTCGTCGAGCTCGCCTTCCAGGACCTGGTCGAGGTTGTGGACGGTGACCTTGATGCGATGGTCGGTGACGCGCCGCTCGCCGTAGTTGTACGTGCGGATCTTCTCGGCGCGATCCCCCGTGCCGACCTGCGAGCGACGGTCGGCTGCGAGCTCTGCCTGCTGCTCGGATACCGCGCGCTCGTAGAGGCGCGCCCGCAGGACGCGCAGCGCCTTCTCTCGATTCTGAAGCTGGGACTTCTCGTCCTGCATCGAGACGACGATGCCGGACGGCCTGTGCGTGATGCGCACCGCCGAGTCGGTGGTGTTGACCGACTGTCCGCCCGGCCCCGACGACCGGTAGACGTCGATCTGCAGGTCGCCGGGGTCGACCTGCACGTCGAGCTCCTCTGCCTCGGGCAGCACCGCGACGGTCGCCGTCGAAGTGTGAACGCGGCCCTGGGACTCGGTCTGGGGCACGCGCTGGACGCGGTGGGTGCCGCCCTCGAACTTGAACACCGAGTACGCCCCATCGCCCTTGATCGCGAACGTGTACTTGCCCTCGCCGATGTCCAGCGCCTCCGTCTGGAAGCCGAGACGCTCGGCGTAGCGGGTCAGCATCCGGTATAGGTCGCCCGCCCAGAGTCCCGCCTCCTCGCCGCCGGCGCCGCCCTGGATTTCGACGATCACGCCCTTCTCGTCGTTCGGGTCGCGCTCGACCATCGCGAGGCGGATCTCCTCCTCGAGCTGCTCGATCCGCTCTCGCGCCCGCGCGAGCTCCTCGCGCACCTCGGCGTCCTCGCCGATCTCGGCGAGCATCTCCTCCGCGCCCCCCGCGTCGTCCTGCGCGCGGCGCCATTCGGCCGCCAGCTTCGCCGCGGGCTCGAGCTGCCGGTACGCGCGGCCCGCCGCGGCGTAGCGCTCGCGGTCGGAGATCACCTCCGGGTCGGTCATCTGCTCGCCGAGCTCGGCGAAGCGGCCCTCGATCTGGCTTACGAGCTCCTGGATCACTACGGCCAGTCTAAGTGGCCGCGCGCGCTCGCCCCCCGGGGGCCTATGCCGCGACCCGTCCGGGCTCGGCCAGCTCGAGGAGCTCGGTGACGGTCGCCTCGATCAGCTCGCGGGCGTCGCCGTCGAGCGGCAGCCCGTCTGCGCCGAGGGCGTCGTCGGCCTGGCCGATCGGGATTTCACGATCGACGACGCGGGCGCCGATCGTGGCGAGCACCTTGCGCGTCTCGGCCTGCGCCCAGACGGCGCCGAACAGCCCCGTGCTGGCGCCGATCACCGCCGCGGGCTTGCCCATCAGTGGCGTCTCCCGAACCGGTCGCGAGACCCAGTCGAGCGCGTTCTTGAGCACCCCGGGGATCGAGGCGTTGTACTCGGGCGTCGCGACGAGCAGCGCATCCGCCCCGGCGATCGCCGCCTTGAGCGCGGCAACCGCCGGGGGCGTGGCGTGCTCCTCGTCCTCGCTGTACGGGGGGATCGCGCCGAGCTGGTCGAAGATCTCCAGCTCGACGCCCTCGGGCAGCAGCGCGCCGACGCCGCGCAGCAGGCGCGTGTTGTGCGAGTCCCGCCTGAGGCTGCCCGAGATGCCGAGGATGCGCATGATCCCTACGCCTGCCTCACGAGCTCGAGTCCGACCTCGAGCTTGACGTCGTTCTCGAGTGCGAAGCCGCCCTGGGGAAGCGGTGCGTTCCACTCGAGGCCGAACTCGCGCCGGTCGATGACCGTCTCGAGCTCGACGCCGATCTTCTCGTTGCCGGCGATGTCCTGGTGCGGGCCGCTGACGGTGCCGCGGGCATGGACGTTGTGGGTGCGGTCCTTGATCGTGAGCTCGCCGTCGACCTCGAGCTCGCCGCCCTCGTGGACGCGAACCGCCGTCGAGCGGAAGCTGATCTGCGGGTACTGCGCGGTGTCGAAGAAGTCGGGGGCTTTGAGGTGACCGGCGAGGTTTTCGTCTTTGACGACGATCGAATCGACGTCGACGCTGCCCTCGAGGCGCGGCTCGCCGTTCTCGCCGACGGTCAGCTTGCCGTCGTACTCCTCGAAACGGCCGCGGAAGGTCGCGACGACCATGTGCTTTACGGCGAAGCCGACGTGCGAGTGGATCTTGTCGATCGCCCACGTGCCGGTTGAGATGTCCTGCTGGGTTGCGACGCTCATCGGAAGCTCCTCTGAGTAGCGGTGGCGGACTGTGGTCCGGTTACCTCATAAGTTATAGCACCCAATCGGACCGTGGTCCGGTTAGTAGGATGTAACGAGATGAGCGCGGCATTCGACCTCCCCCAGATCGAGCCAGAGAGCTTCGAGCGCGCCGACGCGGCGCGCAACCGCGAGCGGATCCTGCGCGCCGCGCGGCGCCTGTTCGGCGAGCGTGGCGTCAGCTGCGTCTCGATGGACGAGATCGCCGAGGCCGCCGGCGTCGGGAAGGGCACGCTGTTCAGGCGCTTCGGCTCTCGCGCCTCGCTCGCCGCCGCGGTGCTCTCAGAGCGAGAGCGCGCATTCCAGGAGGGCTTCATCCGGGGCGAGCCGCCGCTCGGCCCGGGCGCACCGCCTCAGGAGCGGCTGATCGCGTTCGGCGAAGCTCTGCTCGACACCCTCGAGCTGCATTCCGAGCTGCTGCTCGCGGCGGAGAGCGGTGCCGCCCGCTTCGCGCACCCCGCCTACCGGGTGCATCGCCTCCACGTGATGCTGCTGCTCGGAGAGGCCGACGCGCGATGCGACAGCGAGGTGCTCGCGGACACGCTGCTCTCGGGATTCAGCGCCGAGTTGTTCGTATACCTGCGCCGCGGGCGCGGACTCGAGCTCGAGCGGCTGAAGGAGGGCTGGCGGGAACTGGTCCGGCGTACGGTTCCCTCGGCCTCGGCCGAGCCCGTCTAGGCGACGAGCTCGACGCCCAGGAGGTCCGCGGCCGAGAGCTCGCCGGGCGTCTCGCGCTCGAGCACCGCTCCCAGCGCCGCGATCGCGACCTCGAGCTGCTCGAGGTCCGGCTCGCGCGTGGTCAGCAGCTGGAGCTTCAGACCGGGCCACATCACCGCCTGAACCCAGCGACGGCGACGGTTGCGCCCGGCGTACTTGATGAGCTCGAAGGAGATGCCGGCGATCAGCGGCACGCCGAGGATGCGGGTCGCGACAAGCCAGTACCAGGCGGGCAGGCCGATCGGCGCGAACACGAAGATCGCGACGATCATCACGACGAGCAGGAAGCTCGTCCCGCAGCGAGGGTGCAGCCTCGAGAAGCGCTGGGCGTTGACGGGGGTCAGCGGCATGCCGGCCTCAAAGCATGAGATCGTCTTGTGCTCGGCGCCGTGGTACTCGAACACGCGCCGCAGGTCGCGTACGCGCGAGAGCAGCAGCAGGTAGCCGAGGAAGATCCCGGTGCGCAGCAGCCCCTCGACGAGCCAGAACAAGAACGAGGAGCCCAGCTGGCCCTTGATCAGGCTCGTCACGCCGACGGGGATCAGGAAGAACAGCACGATCGCCAGCGCGAGCGCGACGACGATCGTGCCCGCCCAGACGCCGCGAGGGATCTCCTGCGCCTGATCCTCCTCGGGCGGAAGCTGTGCGTTGGCGGAGAGCTCGAGCGCGCGGAAGCCGATCACGAGCGACTCGCCGAGCGCGACGACGCCCCGCACGATCGGGAGCCGCAGCAGGCGGTGGCGCCTGAGGACCGAGGTCAGTGGCAGGCTGCTGACCTCGATCTCGCCGAGCGCGGGCTCGGCCGCCGAGCGCTCGCCCTCCTGCAGCTGCTCGACGCTCGGCTTACGCACCGCGACGGCCCAGTTCGAGACGCCCCTCATCATCACGCCCTCCAGGACGGCCTGGCCGCCGACGGGCGCGTCGCGCTGCGCGATCAGCTCGCGAGGCGGCTCAGGCGCCGTGGCCGTGGCTGCGCCGCCGGCGTGCGCAGACATGCAGCTACTTGGCGGACCTGGGCTGCGCGGAGTGCAGGCGCCCCTTGGCGACCCGCCGCTGGAAGCGCTCCACCCGGCCGCCCGTGTCCATCAGCTTCTGCCGGCCCGTGTAGAAGGGGTGGCAGTTGGAGCACACCTCGACGTGCAGCTCGTCGCGCGTCGCGCGAGTGGTGAACTCGTTGCCGCACGTGCAGCGCACGTGCGCCTGGACGTAGTTGGGGTGGATCTTCTCCTTCATCGTCCTTACATCCTAGCGGGCACCTGAGAGCGCGCTGCACACGGTGTTCGCCGGGTTCGATCAGCCGCCGTAGCCCGGCGTCGTGCCGGGCAGCGGCGTCAGCCCGGGGGGCTGCGTGCACGTGGAGGTGCGCCGTTCGAGCGCCTTGATGAGCTTGCCTTTCGCGTTCACCCAGCGGAAGCGGATCGCGGCCCGGTAGGTCGCCGGCGCCGAGAGGTTCGTGACCTGCTTGATGTATCGGTAGATCTTCACGCCGGGGGCCGCCGCGCGCCACACGCCGAGGCCCGGGGCCGCGACGTTGCGGAAGGCGGTGTCGTTCGGGAGGCGCTCTTGGAGCTCGATGCGCATCGACATGCGGCCGGTGCCTGGCATCGACGTCATTTCACCGAGGAAGGTCGCGGAGCGCTCGGCCTGCGTGAGCGACGCGACGCACTGTTCGAGCGTCGCCGTGGGGCCGCCGCTGCCGCTCTGGCCGGTCGGCGTCGAGCCGCTCACGACGGCCGCGCCGGCGACGGCGGCTTCCGGCTTGCCCGCGGGGGCGGTTTCGGCGGCTGCCGCACCCGAAACCAGCGTGCCCGAGACAGCGACGACGGCGCAGCCGAGCGCCAGCGCTCGACCTCGCGCGCCGCCCACCCGCAGGGGCTCTCGCAGTGCTATCCGCCTCATCACAACCGACTAACACCCCCCGTGCCCGCATGTTGCGCAGTTGGCGGACATGGCGAGAGCGCGTAGTGCGCCTGCTCAGGTGACCTGGTAGAGCGGTCCGTCGCCGCCCTCGGGCGTTGTCAGCCGGCCGCCCTTGGCGGTGATCGCACCGCACTGCACGCAGTTGGTGTAGTTGACGATCACGTCCACCTCGCCGTGCTCGGGCGCATCCTCGGGGATCTCATAGACGCCGGCCGGACACATCCAGCGCCACGTCTCGGCGATCTCGCGCGGCACGCGTTTGCGCACGCGGATGTGGTTCGGGGCATCGTCGCGCGTCGCGTTGCCGGTGATGAACACCGACGACAGCTTGTCGAAGGTGTATTTGCCGTCGGGCTTGACGTAGACGTCCTTCGTGTCCCCGACGAACATCTGCTTGACGTCGTTGCGCTGCCAGGCGGCGCGGCCGGGGAGCTTGCCCTTCGTGATCTGCTGGAGGCCGCTGAGGGCGCCCCCGAGCAGCAGGCCCTTCTGGAGCGGCTGGCGCGCGTTGCGTACCTCCCAGAGCTCCTTGCCGATCGACGAGTCCTCGACCAGCTGCTCGTAGGACTCGAAGCTCGACTCGCCGCGCTTGAGCGCGGCGTAGATCGACTCGGCCGCGAGCATGCCCGAGCGGATGCAGTGGTGCACGCCCTTCAGCGCCATCGTGTCGACCATCCCGCCCGAGTCGCCGACGAGCAGCGCGCCAGGCATCGAGAGCTTCGGCATCGACCAGTAGCCGCCGCCGGGCAGCGCCTTCGCGCCCCAGGCGACGCGCTCGCCGCCCTCCAGGATCTTGCGTACCAGCGGATGCGTCTTGAATGTCTGGAGCAGGTCGTGAGCCGAGGTCGTCGCGTCGGCGTACTCGAGCTCGACGACGAAGCCGATCGAGACGAGGTCCTCGCCGGTCTTCTCGTTCCGCATCGGATAGATCCAGGTCCCGCCGATCTGGCCGTACTTGTGCGAGATCTTCAGCGGCCAGGGGCCCATCGTGTGGATCAGCCGGTCGAGCGGCTTGGGGACCTTCCACACCTCCTTCACGCCGAGCTCCCAGACCTGCGGCTCGCGACCTTCGGCGAGCTCGAACTCCTTGATGGCCGCGCCCGTCAGGTGCCCCCAGCAGCCCTCGGCGAGGACCGTCGCGTGAGCCTTGATGTCGGTGCCCGGCTCGAAGTTGCCGAGCGGCTCACCGTCCTTGCCGCGGCCCTTGTCGCCGGAGCGCACGCCCACGACACGGCCCTCCTCGACGACGAGCTGCGTCGCGGCGGTCTCGGTGAGGATGTAGGCGCCTGCCTCTTCGGCCTGCGCCTGCTGGTAGCGGGCGAGCGCCGAGACGGACACGACCTCGTTGCCATGGTTCTTGAACGGCGGCGGCGTGGGGATCCGAAGCGAGCGCTTGGCCGTCGGAGTCAGGTAGACGGCCTCCTTCTTGACCTCGCCGAACGCGAAGCCCTCCTTGCGCCAGTCCTCGCGGGTGAGGTCTGGAAACAGCTCTTCGAGCGGGCCGGGGCGCATCACGGCGCCCGAGAGGTTGTGCCCGCCGCAGGTCTTCGCCTTCTCGATCACCGCGACCGGGACTTCGCCGAGGCGCTCCATCAGATCCCCCCCACCCTCTGCATCGTCGGCGAGCAGCTGCAGCAGCCGGTTGGCGCAGGCGAGCCCCGCCGTGCCCCCGCCGGCGATCGCCACGCCGACCTCGATCAGCTCGTCCTCCGGATCGAGGCCACGCTTGATGAACTCCTTCTGCGAGTCGACCGGGGGCGGGAAGGCCGCCGGCGCGACGCTCCCGTTCAGCGCGCTCATCGCCCCGGGGCGTCCAGCCCGATCGGACGCTGTGCGCGGCATCCAGCCATCCTCGACGCTTCGCGCTCGGTGCTCACCGCCCTCAGCCCGCCTTCTTCGCCTTTACTGCCTCGGTCAGCTTCGGCAAGATCTTGTTGAGGTCGCCGACGATCCCGAGATCGGAGAATTCGAAGATCGGCGCGTTGGCGTCCTTGTTGATCGCGACGATGTTCTCCGAGGCCTGCATTCCGACCTTGTGCTGGATCGCTCCGGAGATCCCCGCCGCGAGGTACAGCTTCGGCGCGACCGTCTTGCCGGTCTGGCCGATCTGCGCGGCGTAGGGATACCAGCCGGCGTCGACGACCGCCCGGGTCGCAGCGACGGCGGCGCTCGAGCCGAACGCGGCGGCGAGGTCCTCGGCGAGCTGGAAGCCCTCCGCCTTGCCGAGGCCGCGGCCGCCGGCGACGAGGATGTCGGCGCCCTCGATGTCGACGTCGGCGCCGCGCTGTTCCCCGCGCGTGACCATCGTCGCCTGCTGAGCGTGGGGGCTTAGCTCGTAGCTGAGCTCCTCCACGGGCGCGTCGGCCCCGCCGGTCTCTTTTATCTCGAAGGCGTTCAGCCGGCCGATGATGATCCCGACGTCCGAGCGGTATTTGACTTCGGAGATCGCCGAGTCGCCGAGGATCGGCCGCTCGGCGATCAGCTCGCCGTTCTCGGCGCGCACCGCCGTCACCTCCATCACCACGCCCGCTCCGAGCCGCGCTGCGAGCCCGGCGCCGATCTCGAAGCCGAGCAGACCGCCCCCGAACAGCGCGTAGGAGTAGCCGCCCTGGGTGATCGCGGCAGCCATCGCGTCGACGAGCGGCTGCGCGAGCCCCTCGGGACCCTCGGCGACGAGCGCCTTCTTGGCGCCGTAGCCGCCGAGCGAGGCGGCGAGCTCGCGGGGCACGTTCTCGCCGAGCAGGATCGCGTGCGCCTCGCCGCCGAGCTCGGCGGCCAGCTTCGCGCCCTCCGAGACGGCGCCGAGCGAGTTCTTGTTGATCGCGCCGTCGTAGTGGAGCGCGTAGACCAGGATGTTCGCCATGTCAGTTCAGTTCCTTTCGCTCATCTGCCGCTGAGCCGATTGAAGGTGAGGGCGCGGCCCAAGCCGCCTGCGCCACCCTCATATGAGCTTGCGCTCGTCGAGCCAGGCGATGATCTGCTCGACCGTCTCGTTGGTGTCCTCGTCCTCGATGATCTGACCGGCGGCCTTCGCCGGAGGCGCCTTCGCCGCGACCCACTGGGCGGCCGAGTGCTCGCCGCCGACCTTGCTCGCGTCGATCCCGACGTCGCCCGTCGTCACGGCGTCCAGCGGCTTCTTCTTGGCGCCCATGATCGCCTTCAGCGACGGGTAGCGCGGCTCGTTGATCGCGTCGCCGACCGAGATCACCGCCGGGAGCCTGACCTGCACCGTGTCATAGCCATACTCGGCCTGGCGCTCGCAGCGCAGCGACTCCGGGTCGACGTCCATCTTGATCACCTGCGTGAGCGACGGCATCCGCAGATGCTCGGCGACGACCGCGCCGATCGTGTAGCACTCGCCGTCGTCCGACTGCTGGCCGAGCAGCACGAGATCGGGGCTCTCGCGCTGCAGCGTCTGCGCCAGCGCGTAGCCGGTGGCCGCGACATCAGAGCCGGCGACCGCCGGGTCGTTGAGGTGGACCGACCGGTCGGCGCCGAGCGAGACGGCCTTGTGCAGGGCGCGCACGGCGCTCTCGGGCCCCATCGTCACGGCGACGATCTCCTCGACGGGGACGGCGCCGCCCTCCCTGATCTGCATCGCCGCCTCGATCGCATGCGTGTCATACGGGTTCAGGTTCTTCTCGCCGCTGCGGTCCATGCGCCCCGTCGAGGGGTCGAGCCTCTTCTCGACGGCGGCGTCCGGAACCTCCTTCACGAGGACGCATATCTTCATTCTCAGCTGACTCCTTGGGGTTCGTTGGAAGCAATCCTACCCGCTCCGGCGGTTGACTGACGAGTCAATCAAGAACTGGACACGCGCCCGCGAGCGGTTGCGGCGCGAATGAAATCGACGATCGCCTGCGTCGGCGCCCCGGGGGTGAAGACCTCGGCGACGCCGAGCGACTTCAGCTCGGGGATGTCCTCGGCCGGGATCGTGCCGCCGACCGTCACGAGCACGTCGTCGATCCCCTGCTCGTGCAGCAGCTCGACGACTCGCGGCACGAGCGTCATGTGTGCGCCCGAGAGGATCGAGAGCCCCACCGCGTCGGCGTCCTCCTGGATCACCGTCTCGACGATCTGCTCGGGCGTCTGGTGCAGGCCCGTGTAGATCACCTCCATCCCCGCGTCGCGCAGCGCGCGCGCGATGATCTTCGCGCCGCGGTCGTGCCCGTCGAGTCCGGGCTTGGCGACGACCACGCGGATCTTGCCTTGCTGCTGGGGGGTGGCGGACGTCATCGGTGGCTCAGGAGTGGGGCTGCTCGGAGTGCAGCGGCGCCGGCGGCGAACTGCTTGTCATGGCGCCGGTGACCGCCGGGGGACACTACATCCTCGCGGTGCGCGACGGCGCCCTACCGCGTCCCCGGCCGCGCCCTCGCGATCTCCTGCCGGAGCCCGCGCCCGTGTCCGGGCGAGCCGCCAGCGCACGCTCGCGCACGACGCGGCCGAGGCCGGCGAGCGCGGTGCCCGCGCCGAGCGCGGCGAGCACCTTCAGGCGGCGCCCGAGCCGGTCGAGGTGGAGCGTCTCCCACCCTTCTTCGGCGGCGATGCGCCTGAGATGAGGATCGGGGTTGACGACGACCGCGTGGCGCACCGCCCGCAGCATCGGCAGGTCGGACTCGGAGTCCGAGTAGGCGTATGAGGCGTCGAGGTCGATGCCCTCGCGCTCGGCGAGGTCGCGCATCGACAGGACCTTGCCCTCGCGGTAGTTGAACGGGCCGGCCGGCTGGCCGGTGTAGCGACCGTCGACGATCTCCGAGCGCGAGCCGAGGCCGCCGTCGAAGGCGAGGACGTGTGCGAGCAGGTCAGCCATCTCCTGCGAGGCGGCCGTCAGGATGTAGACGGGCACGCCGGCGTCCTGGTGGGCGTAGGCGCGGGCGAGCATCTCTGGATACAGCCGCGGCAGCACCCCGGCGAGCACGCGCGGCGACAGGCGCTCGAGATCCCGCACGCGGACCCCCGCGATCATCGCGCCGACCCGCCTGCGCACGTCGTCCGCGCGCTCGTCGGTCGAGCCACGCAGGCGGAAGCGGAGGTTCTCGTAGATGTCCCGCGCGAGCCGCCCCCGCGTGATCATCCCGGTCTCGTATGCGGCGCGGGCGAAGAAGACGCCGGAGGAGCCCGCCATCAGCGTCTTGTCGAGGTCGAAGAACGCCCCGGCGCGCGGCGGGTGACTGCCGTTGGAGGCCGCCGGCACTAGACCTTGAGGATCACCGCGTCGCCCTGCCCTCCGCCCGAGCAGATCGCCGCGCACCCGAGGCCGCCGCCGCGGCGGCGCAGCTCGAGCGCGAGGCTTCCGAGGATGCGGGCGCCCGAGGCGCCGATCGGGTGCCCGAGCGCGACCGCGCCACCGTTGACGTTGACCCGATCCTCGTCGATGCCGAGCATCCGGATCGAGTTGAGCGTCACCGAGGCGAAGGCCTCGTTGATCTCCCATACGTCGATGTCGCCCGGCTGCAGCCCCGCCTTCTCGAGCGCCTTCTTCGCGGCGCTCGCCGGCGTCGTCGCGAGGTATGCGAAGTCGTTGGCGCTCTGTGCGTGCGCGACGATCTCCGCGAGCACCTCCTTGCCGTTGGCGCCGGCCCATTCCTCGGACGCGAGCACCAGCGCGCCGCCACCGTCGTTGACGCCGGGCGAGTTGCCGGCCGTGTGGGAACCGTCCTTGTCAACCAGCCCGGGGAGCGCGGCGAGCTTCTCGAGCGAGGTGTCGCGTCGGGGCCCCTCGTCGACCTCGACGACGGTGTCTCCCTTGCGGCCCTTGACGGTGACCGAGACGATCTCCTCGGGGAGGCGCCCCTCGTCGGTCGCCTTCAGCGCGAGCTCGTGCGAGCGCAGCGCCCAGCGGTCGAGGTCGGCCCGCGTCATCTCGAGCTGGTCGCCGACCTCCGTGGCCTCGACGAACATCTGCTTGCCCGAGAACGGGTTCGTCAGCCCGTCGTTCACCATCGCGTCGAGCATCTTCGCGTCGCCCATGCGATAGCCGAAGCGGGCTCCGGGGAGCAGGTAGGGCGCCTGCGACATCGACTCCATGCCCCCACCGACGCCGACCTCGACGTCGCCGGCCCGGATCGCCTGATCGAGGATCACCGACGCGCGCAGACCCGAGGCACACACCTTGTTGATCGTCTCCGAGGAGACCTCCTTGGGGATCCCCGCCTTGATCTGCGCCTGGCGCGAGGGGATCTGACCCTGCCCGGCCTGAAGGACCTGGCCCATGACGACGTGGTCCACCTGCTCGGGCTCGACGCCCGCACGCTCGAGGGCGGCCTCGATCGCGATCCCGCCGAGCTCCGTCGCGTCCAGCGTCGAGAGGCCTCCACCCATCTTCCCGATCGGGGTGCGGGCGGCGCCGAGGATCACGGTCTTGGGCATGGGAGGAGCTCACTCCTGTCGGTCGATGGCGGGGAGGCGAGATTGGCAATGCTAGTGGACCGCCCTGGGCGGCCCGGCTGCGCGGCCGTCCGGCCGGCTCCGAACGACGGGCCGCACGCCGGCCGGATATCGTGCCCGGCGATGCGGGTGTCAGCGACCACGAGGCCACCTCACGAGAGCGACGCCGACACGATCGCGGTCGCAGTATTCGAGGACGAGGAGCCGGGAGAGAGCCTGCCGGGCGAGCTCGGCGAGTTGCTCGCCTCGGGTGAGGCGCGGCGCTCGTTCAAGTCGCTTGCGCTCGGGCACTCCGGCGGCCGGCGCTGGCTGCTCGTCGGGTTCGGCACGCGAAGCGAGCTTTCCCCCGAGCGCGCGCGCGTCGCCGCTGCGGCAGCCCGCTCGAGGGCCCGCGAGCTCTCCACCCGAGCGCTCTGCTGGGAGCTGCCTGCCGGCGCAGGTGCGGAGGTGGCGGCGGCGCTCGTCGAGGGGACGATCCTCGGCGACTACCGCTTCGAGCTCTTCAAGACTGCGAGCGCGGAGGCAGGCGCCACCGACGGAGCCGATCAACCCAAGCACCTCGAGAGCCTGACGCTCTCGGGCACGGAGGGCCTGGACGCGTGCGTCGCGCGAGCGGCGCTCGTGGCCGAGGCGGCGAACGCCGCCCGCGACCTCCAGAACCGGCCCGCCAACGACCTCACTCCGACGGCGCTCGCCGATCACGCGCGGCGGCTCGGGCGGGAGATCGACGGCCTCTCGGTGGAGGTCGAGGGACGCGATGGGATCGTCGCGCGCGGGATGGGCGCGTTCGCCGCGGTCGCACAGGGCTCAGACCAGGAGCCCGCGCTGATCACGATGCGATACGAGGGCCCGGCCGCGGAGGGCCCGACGCTCGGCTTCGTCGGCAAGGCCGTGACCTTCGACAGCGGCGGCATCTCGCTGAAGCCCGGGGCGAAAATGGCGGAGATGAAGTTCGACATGTCCGGGGGCGCGGCCGTGATCGAGGCCGTCGAGGCGATCGCCCGGCTGGCGCTCCCGGTGCGCCTGCTCGCTGTGGTCGGCGCGACCGAGAACCTCCCGAGCGGACATTCGGTCAAGCCGGGCGACATCGTCACCGCTGCCAACGGCAAGACGATCGAGGTCAACAACACCGACGCCGAGGGCAGGCTGGTGCTCGCCGACTGCCTCTGCCACGCGGTCGCCGGCGGCGCCGAGATGCTCGTCGACCTCGCGACCCTCACGGGCGCGGTGATCGTCGCGCTCGGCTCCACCTACGCGGGGCTGATGTCGAACGACGACGGGCTGGCCGCGCGGATAGCGGCCGCCGGCGAGCGGAGCGGCGAGATCGTGTGGCGGCTGCCGCTGCACGAGGAGTACGAGGAGCTCCTGAAGGGCTCCTACGGCGACCTCGACAACGCCCCGGAAGCGCGCAAGGCCGGCACGATCATCGGCGGGACGTTCCTCTCGAACTTCGTCGGCGGGGTGCCCTGGGCGCACCTCGACATCGCCGGCTCGGCATGGGATCTCGACCGCGAGTACGTGGGCAAGGGCGCATCGGGCTACGGCGTGCGGCTGCTCGTCGAGCTGGCCTCCTCCTACGCCGCGTGAGCGGCGGCACAGCTCGCAGGCGCCATCGGCTGGCGCTTACAGCCTGGCGGTGGGAGTCAGCTCTCCGAGACGCACGGCCACCACCGCCCAGGCCGCGCCGCGCGGGTCGATGTGAGCGCGATGGCGGCCGGCTCGACCCGCGATCTCGACGAGCTCCACCTCGGCGCCGGCTCCGGCGGCTGCCCGCGTGTAGCTGCGCGACAGCTCGATCGAGACGACGTCGTCGACGACGCCGTGGACGAGCAGCACCGGGACGTCAGCGGGGACGAGCGCGAGCGGATCTCCCGCCGCGTAGCGATCGGGGACCTCCTCGGGGCCACCGCCCATCAGCGCGCGAGCCGCGCCGCCCCGCCAGCGCGCGTAGGCCCCGGCGAGGTCGCAGACGCCGGCCTGCACGATCGCGCGGCGCAGCGGAACAGCCGGTGCGCCATCGAGGCGTCCGGGCGCCCCGGCCGGAAGCTTGCCGCGGGAAGCCGCCCACAGGGCCAGGTGCCCGCCCGCGGAGTGGCCGAGCACCGAGCAGCGTGCCAGGTCAAGCGGCGCGTCGAGCGTCGCGAGGTGGTCGATCGCGGCCGCCACGTCGGCGAAGGTGGCAGGCCATCCGCCGCCGTTCCCCACACGGCGGTACTCGATGTTCCACGCAGCCCAGCCGCGCCGCACGAGGTCGGCGACGAGCCCGCGCATCACGACCTTGCCGTAGCGGGCCTGCCAGGAGCCACCGTGGATCACGACCATCACCGGATGCGGACCGGGGCCGCGCGGCAGGTGCAGCTCGGCTCGCTGCGAGCGGTGCGGCCCGTAGCGGTGCTCGCGCCCGGGCCGTAGGAAGTCGAGCAGCAGACGGACGTCGGATGCGCGCACGCGGGCAATCCTGACAGGAGGCCGCCGCGCCCGCGCCCGCGACCGGCCGCCGCCGTCTGGGAGAATCCGCCGCGAGATGGATTTCGACCTCTCCCCTGACCACGAGCTGATCCGGCGCACCGTCAGGGAGTTCGCCGAGGGCGAGGTCGCGCCGCTCGCGGAGGAGCTCGATCGCACGAAGTCCTTCCCCTATGAGATCGTCGAGCAGCTCGGCCGCCTGAACCTGATGGGCATCCCGTTCCCGGAGGAGTACGGAGGCGCGGGCGGCGACACGCTCGCCTACGCGCTCGCGGTCGAGGAGCTCACGCGCGTCGATTCCTCGGTGGCGATCACGCTGTGCGCGCACACCTCGCTCGGCACGCAGCCGATCTACCTGTTCGGGAGCGAGGATCAGAAGCTCGAGTGGCTCCCGCGGCTGTGCTCCGGCGAGGCGCTCGGCGCCTTCGGCCTGACCGAGCCCGAGGCCGGATCGGACGCGGGCAACACGCGCACGCGCGCGCGCCTCGAGGACGGCGAATGGGTGATCGACGGGGCCAAGCAGTTCATCACGAACGCCGGCACCGACATCTCGGGCGTCGTCTGCATCACGGCCGTGACCGGAGAGAGGACGGGCGAGGGCAAGGAGATCTCGAACCTGATCGTCGCGAACGGGACGACGGGCTACGAGCAGGGAGAGCCCTACCGCAAGATGGGCTGGAACGCCTCCGACACGCGACCGCTGAGCTTCAGCGAGTGCCGCGTGCCCGAGGCCAACCTGCTCGGCCCCCGAGGTGCCGGCTTCAAGCAGTTCCTGCACATCCTGGACATCGGGCGCATCGGCGTCGCGGCGATGGGCGTGGGCCTCGCCCAGGGGGCGCTCGATCAGGCGCTCGCGTACGCCAAGGAGCGCCGCGCGTTCGGCAGGGCGATCTCGAAGTTCCAGGCGATCCAGGGCAAGCTCGCGGACATGAGCGCCGAGATCGAGGCCTCGCGTCTGCTCGTCTACAAGGCGGCGCGCGAGAAGGACGCAAACCGGAACTTCACGCTGACCGCTGCGCAGGCGAAGCTCAAGACGGGCCGCCTCGCGGTGCGCTGCGCCGAGGAGGCGGTCCAGATACACGGCGGCTATGGCTTCATCGAGGAGTACCCCGTGTGCCGCTTCTACCGCGACGCGAAGATCCTGACGATCGGCGAGGGCACCGACGAGGTGCAGCAGATGGTTATCGCGCGGGCTCTCGGGGCATAGAAGAAGCTGGATATGGGGGACGGGACGCAGGTCGACCGCTACACCGCGCCGGCAGGCTCGGTGCCCACGCGGGTCAAGGGCGGCTCGCCGCAGCTGCGCGAGTGCGCACGTGGGTTCCTGCACCAGCCCTCCCCTCCATATCTGCTCGGCGCCGTCGCACTGGCGCTCGCGCTGCGTGTCGGCCAGGGCAGCTGGAGCTGGCGAGACGCAGTGGTGGCCGTCGGGCTGCTGCTCGCGACGCCGTTCGTCGAGTGGGCGATCCACGTCTACCTGCTGCACTCCCCGCCGATCGAGGTCGCGGGGCGTCGCGTGGAGATGCTGACGGCGCGCGAGCATCGGGCCCACCACGAGGCTCCCGGCGTGCTCGGCGGGGTCCTGCTCCCGGTCTACGGCGTGCTCGTCTTCCTGGCGATGATCGCGGCCGCCGACTGGGGGCTGTCGTTCGCGCTCGAGGCGCTCGTCGGCGGCCCGAGGCTGGCCTACGCGACGACAGGTGTGCTCGTCAGCTACGCGATCCTCGCCGCATACGAGTGGACGCACTTCCTGATCCACGCCCCCTACAAGCCGCGCGCTCGCTACTTCAAGGCGATCAGGCGCAACCACCGGCTGCACCACTTCAAGAACGAGCGCTACTGGTTCGGCGTGACCTCGACGCTCGGCGACCGCGTGATCGGCACGCTGCCCGACCAGCGCTCGGTGCCGCGCTCGGCCACGGCGCGCTCGTTGCACGCCGACCCCTGAGCGCGACCGCTCAGCTCGGCCGGCGCGGCTCGAGGATCACGAGCGGGATCTCGCGATCGGTGCGCTTGCGGTAGTCCTCGTAGCCGCCGTAGACCTCGACGACCTTCGGCCACAGCCGCTTTCGCTCCTCGGGGTCGGCGACGCGCGCGTGCACGGCGCTGCGGTGCGATCCGATCTGGATCGTCGTGTCGGGGTTGGCCATCAGGTTGTGGAACCACGCGGGGTTCTTCGGATAGCCGCCCTTGGAGGCGACGAGGATCACGTTCTCGCCGTCGCGGGCGTAGACGAGCGGGCTGGTCCGCCGCGCGCCGCTCCTGGCGCCGACGTGGTCGACGAGCAGCACCGGGGGCGACCCGGGGAAGCGGTGGCCGATCATCCCGTTCGTCGCGCGGTAGACGGCGGCGTGACCGCCCATCAGGCGCCTGAGAAGCGGCCAGCTGCGATCGGCGACGCTCAGGTAGTCCATCCAGGGCGACCCTACTCGATGGCCCGCTCGAGCGGGCTCCCGCGTTCGAGAAGCACCGTGGCGGCGCTCGCGGGATCGAGCCTCCGCTCGACGACGGCCTGCAACAGGCGCTGGAACTCGGCGTCCTCGGTGAGCTCGTCCTCCATGCGCCTGCGCATCCGCGCCGTCGCGATCGCGAGCACCTCGTTGCGCAGGTTGCGGCTGCGCCGCTCGGCGAGCTGGCCCTCGGCGAGGATCTGCTCGCGGTGCTCCTCGAGTCGCTCGACGAGCTCGTCGACCCCCCTCCCCCGGTTCGCCTCGGTCTTGACGATCGGAACGCGCCACCCCGCGCGGCTGTCGGCCGAGCGGTCGACGTTCGCGAGCGACAGCACGCCGCGGATCTCGCGCACCATCGTATCGGTGAGCGGATGGTCGGCCTTGTTGATCACGATCACGTCGGGGATCTCCATCACCCCCGCCTTCAGCGCCTGGATCGAGTCGCCCGAGCCGGGCATCAGCACGAGCACGATCGTGTCGGCGTGGTCGATGATGTCGATCTCGGCCTGTCCGACGCCGACGGTCTCGACAAACACGTCCTCGCGGCCCGCGGCGTCGAGCAGCAAGGCAGCCTGGAGCGCCGCCTCGGAGAGGCCGCCGAGCGCGCCGCGGTTGGCCATCGAGCGGATGAAGACGCCCTGATCGAGGAAGTGCTCGCTGAGCCGGATCCTGTCCCCCAGCAGCGCTCCCTTCGTGAACGGCGAGGAGGGGTCGATAGAGAGCACGCCGACGCTCCGCCCGGCGGCGCGGCGCGCCTTGGTGAGGGCGCCGATCAGCGTCGACTTGCCGACGCCGGGCGGCCCGGTGAAGCCGACGACGGCGGCGTTGCCCGTGTGCGGGTAGACCTCCTTGACGAGCTCCCAGCCCTCCGGGCTGTCGTCCTCGACGAGCGTGATCGCGCGCGCGAGCGCGCGGCGGTCACCGGCCAGCAGGCGCTGTGCGAGCGTCGGGTCGGCGGGCGCCGGGTCGGTCATCGGGGGCAATCATCGCAGGGGCTCGAGCGGTCGCCCGCCGGGAACGTGGCCGGGCGGGCACCGGGGCATTACGATTCGCGCGCGATGGAACCGCTGCTCGCCGAGCCTCCCGCCACCGCGCCCGGTGCGCCCGACGCGGAGACGGTCGCCGTGCTGCGCGGCGCGCCCGAGCCCCTCCACGGAGGCCCGCTCGCGCTGCTGCGCTTCATGCGCGCCAACCACATGCTGACGCTGCGCTACGGGCGGCTGCTGTGGCGCTACGTGTGGCTGAAGCTGCGTTTCCGCTCGCGCCTGAAGACCGAAGGCCTGTGCTTCATCTGCCCCCAGGTCAGCCTCGAGATCGGACGCGGCGCGACGCTCCGCGTGGGGCGCTGGGCGTGGATCGGACACGGAAGCAAGATCCGCGTGCACGAGGGCGAGGTCAGCATCGGCGCGAAGACGGTGATGGGTCAGGACTGCACGATCTCCGCCTACCAGCACGTCTCGATCGGGCGCGAGTGCATCATCGCCGATCGCGTGATGCTGATCGACTTCGACCACGGCGTCACCGAGGTCGAGCGCCCGGTCCGCCTGCAGGGCATCTACAAGCGCGATGTGCACGTCGGACACAACGTTTGGATGGGGTTCGGCTCGTGCGTCCTGCGCGGGGTCAGCATCGGCGAGAACAGCATCGTCGGCACGAGCGCGGTGTGCACCCGGGACGTGCCCGCCAACGCCGTCGTCGGGGGCGTTCCCGCGCGCCTGATCCGCATGCGCGAGGCGCCGAGCTCGATGCGCTTCGAGTAGCGCGCACCTGGGAGGGGCGCACGCGCGACGCGGCGCGGCGTGGCGGCTGGCTGGGCGTGCATGCGCTCAGGCGCCCAGCAGCGCGCCATGCTCGGCGTCGACGGCCAGGTTGCGCAGCTCGGCGGCATCGGAGTTCCGTCCCTCGTGTAACGCTCGCGCGAGGGCCTCGCGATGGCGCGCGAAGCGCTTGCGGGCGTAGGGAACGGCCTGACCGCGCGAGACCATGAAGGGCCAGTCGCTGGCCTGCAGCGCGAGCAGCTCGCGCGCCGCGGCGGCGCCGGCGCGCGGCCCCGCGGCAAGGACATCGAGCTCCGCGGCGCGCATCTCGAAGGCCATCTCGGCGACGGCGGGGCCCGACCAGGTCGAGAGGTCTCCGCCGTCTCCCCAGCTGCTCGCCTGCTCGGCGAGATCGCGTCCGTCCGCGAGCTCAGCCGGCTCGAAGCGCTCGAGCGCCTCGTCCAGGCGGATCAGCTCGAGCCCCTGGCGGCTGCACTCCTCGACGACGGCCTCGAGGAAGGCGAGCCCCTCATACCACCAGTGGCCGAACAGCTCGGTGTCGACGGCGCACACCACGAGTCCGCCCCCGGGCAGCGCGCCGCCGGCGCGCGCGTCGCTCAGCCGCGCGAGCGTGCGCCGCACGAAGTCGGCGGCGTGCTCGCGCGCGAGCGCGAGCGCACCGTCGTGCCGGTAGGCCTCACCGTCGTTGCTCCAGGGGTTGTGGTGGTGGACGGTGTGGTGGTGGTAGTCGCGGTAGGCACGGTGCGCGGGGTAGCCGCCGTCGCTCCAGATCAGCGAGATCGTGCTGCGGTCGATCGGCACGAGCACGACCCCCGAGTCGCTCGCCAGCGGGCGCAGGTGCTCGCGCGCACCGAGGCCGAAGCGCTCGGTCAGCTCGACGCACACCGACGCGACGCCCGCATCCTCGAGCTCTCGCAGGAGCGAGGGCGCATAGGCGCACTCGGGCAGCCAGAAGCCCCCGCGCCAGTCGCCGCCGAAGCGCCGGCGGTGCGCGCTCACGCCGCTCTGCACCTGCATCCGCACGCCGGCGTCCGTCGCGAGCAGCGGCAGGATCGCGTGCGTCGCCGAGGATGTCCACTGCGCGTGCGCGGCGAACGAGCCGAGCAGGTCGCCGCCGCGGCGCTCGAGGCTCGCGAGCGCGCGGACGTAGTCCTGCCAGGAGCGGTCGAGCTCGTGCGCGAGCTCGTCGTGGCCGCCCGCCTTCAGCCCGGCGGCGTCCTGTTCGTGCGTCTCGCGTCGCGTCCGATCGACGAACTCGTGCAGGCGCCCGCCGATGCCGGGCGCTTCGAGCTGGTCGCACAGCACGGGGGTCAGCGAGACCGTGAGCGGCGCGCCGCTGTCGAGCAGGTCGAGCAGCGGCAGGTAGCAGCCGACGACCGCCTCCCACAGCCACTCCTCGCCGAACGGCCAGGTCCCGAACCCCTCGACGTAGGGCATGTGCGTGTGCAGCACGAGCGCGAGCGCGCCGCGGTCGCCGCCGCCGTTCACGGTCGGCACACCGCGATGAAGTCGAGCGCGCGGTCGAGGTCGGCCTCGCGCGTCGCCCTCAGCTTGAAGTCCGAGACCGCGATCGCGGGCGTGAACCGCTCGTAGAAGCGCTCGGTCAGCCGCAGTCGCGGATGCACCGAGTCCCAGCCGGCCCGCAGCGCGAGCTCGTGCGCGCGCAGCTTGCGGGCGTGGAACAGGCCGTAGAGGTCGACGGTCGCGAAGTTCGAGCGGCAGAGCCGCTCGAACTCCTCCGCGCGATACTCGTGCACGTGCCACGGGTTACCCGAGCGCGAGGCTCCCTCGGGGGCGAGCGTGAGCACGTTGGGAGTCGACAGGAAGACGCTGCCACCGGGTACGAGCAGCGAGCGGAAGTGCTCGAGCACGGCCGCGGGCTCGGACAGGTGCTCGATCGTCTGCAGGAACACGATCGCCTCGGCCCGCTCGGAGAAGGTCTCGACGAGGTCGCGCGCGAAGCGCAGGTTCTCGCGGCGGTAGCGCAGGCGCGCGTGCTCGTGGGCCTCCGGGTTCGCGTCGACGCCGACGACCGACGCGGCCGTGCGCGCCAGCACGTCGCTGCCGTAGCCCTCACCCGAGGCCATGTCGATCACCGAGCGGCCGGCGATCCGCTGGGCGATCCACTCGTAGACGACGAGGTGCCGGCGGAACCAGTAGTTCTCCTCGGGCACATCCGGAAGCGTTCGCTCGCCGGTCAGCGCGAGCGGAGGGACGCCCTTGGGCTGGTTGCGCTGCTGGTGGAGGGTTGCCATCGAGATTCGCGTGGTGCCCGGAAGCCGAGCCCGCTCGGAGGGCGCCCGGTCCGGCGCGCGAGTATATGGTGCCGATCCGTGGCTTCCACGCTCAGCTCCGGGGAGATCCGCGACGTCAACACGCGCTACCACGATGTCGCCGCCCGGCACTACGACTCCAAGTGGGGCATCGACTTCGGCGAGGTCGGACAGCAGCAGGTTCTCGCCAAGCTCCGCAAGGCGCTGGGACACGAGCCGGGCCACTACGCGCGGTCGCTCGAGATCGGAGCCGGGACCGGCTACTTCACGCTGAACATGCTGCGCGCCGGCGTGATCGCGCAGGCGACCTGCAGCGACATCTCGCCGGGGATGCTGAGCACGCTCGAGGAGAACGCGCGCGGTCTGGGGCTGCGCGTGGAGACGCGCGCGGCCGACGCGGAGCGGCTGCCGTTCGACGATCAGAGCTTCGATCTCGTCTTCGGGCACGCGGTCCTGCACCACATACCGGACCTCGCAGGCGCGTTCGAGGAGTTCGCGCGCGTGCTCGCGCCGGGCGGGACGCTCGTGTTCGCCGGCGAGCCATCCCGCTACGGCGACCATCTCGCTCGGGTGCCCAAGCGCCTCGCGGCGGCCGCGGCGCCCCTCTGGCGCCGGGCGATGGGCGCGCGCGGTGCGGAAGCTGCGCCCGAGGGCCGCCGGGACGCGGCGCTCGAGGGGTTCGTCGACGTCCACGCCTTCGCGCCGTCGCAGCTCGAAGGCATCGCGCGCGCTGCAGGGCTGGGCGAGGTGCGTGTCCGCGGCGAGGAGCTGATCGCGAACTGGTTCGGCTGGACCAACCGCACGCTCGAGGCGACGGCGGTCCCCGATGACGTGCCGTGGGCGTGGCGGCTGTACGCATATCGCGGATATCTGCTGTTGCAGAAGCTCGACCGCAGGCTGCTCGAGCCGCGCCTTCCGGCGGCGATCTTCTACAACCTGATGCTCGCCGCTGTGAAGCCGCCGACCTAGACTGCTGGGATGCCCGAGATCGTCTCGCGCGATTTCCCGCTGTTCCCGCTGGGCATCGTCGCACTGCCGGGCGAGAGCGTGCCGCTGCACATCTTCGAGGACCGCTACCGCCGGATGGTGGAGCGCTGCCTCGCCGCGGAGCCGGATACGCTCGCGCGGCAGTTCGGAATCATCTGGCTCTCCGACCAGGAGCTCAAGCCCGTCGGCTGCGCGTGCGAGATCGAGACGGTGCTGGAGCGCACGGACGACGGCCGGATGAACATCATCGCTCGCGGAATGGCGCCGTTTCGCCTGCTCGCGCGCCAGGACGAGCTGCCCTATCCGGCGGGGACCGTCGAGTTCCTCGCCGACGTCGAGGAGCCGCCCGACGAAGACGCCGCGAGCGACGCCCGCGCGCTCTACGGAGACCTCGTCGAGCAGGCCACCGACCGCAGCCTCAGCGCCGGGGAGCTCGCCGAGCTCGACGCGTACGCGATGGCGGGGACCGTCGAGTTCGGGGTCGAGGCGAAGCAGCAACTGCTCGAGCTGCGCTCCGAGAACGAGCGCCTGAGCCTGCTCGCCGCGCTGCTGCGCGCAGCGATCAAGCGCCTCGAGCTCGTCGAGCGGGCGGAGGAGCGCGCGCGCTCGAACGGCAAGGTCCGCTTCGGTTGAGGTCGTCTCACTGCGGCAGGTGGCAGACCTGCTGTGCGGTCTGCAGCACGAACAGCGCGAGCCGGCGAAGCACCGGCGGCTGACCGTGGGAGTTGTCGGCGAAACGGACCGTCCCGGCCTCGTCGCGCACGTAGTAGGTGGTCACCGAGCCGGGCGCAGGCGCGAGCACGAGATGCTTCGAGGCGGGTTCTTTCAGGTCTTCCTGGATCGCTCGTGCCTGAACGAGCTGCGCATCTGAGAGCTTCGGCGCGCTGATGCCGTTGCAGTGGACGGCGCCTTCTTCGTTGACGAGCAGCGTCAGCTGCTGCCCGTGGGCCGGGCCGACGCGGGCGACGACGAACAGGTCCGGGGCGATGATCCCACCGCACGCCGAGAGCGAGAGCGACAGCGCGGTCAGGGCCGTCGCGAGCGCCGCCACGGCCGCCGCGGGCGCGCGCCTCATGCGCTCACCGCCACTCCTCCGCGGCGGGGGTCGCCCGCCCCGTTCAGCAGCGCGCCGCGCCGCTGCACCGCCTGAACACCGCCGAAGAACAGGTTTCGCGCGCCGAACACGACAACGTCGCGATCGGGGCCGAGCGTCTCCACGTCGATGCCGGGCTCGGCGAAGACGATGCCGTCCTCGAAATGGATGCGCGGCGCCTCCACGGCCTCACGGGCGTCCAGCCCGTGGTCGACGGCGCCGACGATCGTCTGCAGGAGCGCGGAGCGGATGCGGTTGGAGCCGGCGCTCCCCAGCACGAGCTCCACCTCGCCGTCGTGCATCACCACCGACGGGGCCATCATGCTCGGCATGCGCCGGCCGGCGGGGTAGCGGTGAAAGCCCAGCGGGTTGAGGTCCTGCTCGCCCATCACGTTGTTGAGATGGATGCCCGTGCCGGGCACCACGACCCCGGATCCCTCGCCGTTGGTGCAGGTCGTGCTGCAGGCGCCCCCATCCGCGTCGAACACGGAAATATGCGTCGTGGAGCCGAGGCGCGCGCTCAGGAAGCGTTCGAGGAAGCCGTCCTCGACGAGACCGTCGACGAAGGCGGGCGTGCGCTCCTGCTGGGCGGCCGCCATCGCCTCGAGCACGCCGGCCAGCGTCGGCGGCGCCGGGCCGCGATCGAGCAGCGCGAGCGAGTACGCGAGCAGCGCGCCCCCCGCCGACGGCGGCGGGTTCGTCAGGATCTCGCGGTCGCGGTATGCGGTCCTCACCGGATTGCGCTCGATCGCGCGGTAGCGCGTGAGGTCCTCGTAGGTCATCGAGCCGCCGCGCGCGCGCAGCCACTCGCAGACGCTCGTCGCGATGTCGCCCTCGTAGAACGGAGCCGGCCCGTCGCCGGCGAGGCGCATCAGTGCTTCGCCCAGCTCCGGGTTGCGCAGGATCTCTCCCTCGCGCAGGATCCGACCGTCGGGAGCCCAGAGCGCCGCGCACTCGGCGGTCGAGGTCAGCAGATCGGCGAGGATCTCGGCGACGTAGGCCTGCCCCGCGTTCAGCGCGACGCCCTCGCGGGCGAGCTGCGCCGCCGGCTGCGCGAGCTGCGCGAGCGGCGCCGTCCCCCAGCGCCGCGCCGCCTCGCAGACCCCGGCCGGGACGCCGTACACGCCGCACGATGCGGGGCCGATGTGGAACACCTGGACCGCGTCGCCGAAGGACACGTTCACCCCGCGCAGCTCGGCCTCCGAGCCGTCGCCCTTGCGCGTCGGTGCCTGGACGAAGAAGTCGAGCAGCGCAGGGCGGCGCCCGGCGCCTGCGACGAGCATGTAGCCGCCCGCCCCCAGTCCTGTCAGCAGTGGCTCGGTGACGAACGAGGTGAGCATCGCGGCGAGCGCCGCGTCGACGGCGTTGCCGCCGTCGCGCAGGACGGCCGCCCCTGCCTCAGCAGTCAGCGGATGGCCGGCGGCGACGACGCCCTTCCCGGTGATGCCCATCTCTGAGCGATACCACAGTCCCCGCCGGGGCGGGGCGCCTCAGCGGTTCGGCATGAACTCCGGCACTTCGAGCTCGTCGCCCGCGCCGCCGGCGCGGCGCTGTCCGGCGTCGGAGCGTCCGGGCCGCTCGGCGGAGCGTTTGATGCGCAGCTCGCCGGCAGCCGGCTCGCGCAGCCGCTCGACGCTCTTGCGCCGGCCCTCGTCGCCGTAGCCGGTCGCCACGACCGTGACCCACACCTGGTCGTCGAGCTTCTCGTCGACCATCGCGCCGAAGATGATGTTCGCGTCCGGATGGGCCGCCTCGGAGACCGAGCGGGCGGCCTCGTTGACCTCCCACAACGACAGGTTGGTGCCGCCGGTGATCGAGAGCAGGATCGAGCGTGCGCCCTCCATCGAGGTTTCGAGCAGGGGCGAGGAGGCGGCCTGCATCGCCGCCTCGACGGCGCGGTTCTCGCCGACGCCCATGCCGATGCCGAGCAGCGCCTTGCCCGCGTCGCTCATGATCGTGCGCACGTCGGCGAAGTCGAGGTTGATGAGGCCGGGCAACGTGACGAGGTCGGAGATCCCCTGCACGCCCTGGCGGAGCACGTCGTCGGCCACGCGGAAGGCGTCGACCATCGAGGTCTGCTTGTCGAGGACCGTCAGCAGCCGGTTGTTGGGGACGACGATCAGCGTGTCGACCTCCTCCGCGAGGGCCGCGACCCCGCGATCGGCCTGCTCGCCGCGGCGCGAGCCCTCGAAGCCGAACGGCTTGGTCACGATCGCGACCGTCAGCGCACCGAGTTCGCGGGCGATGCGGGCGACGATCGGCGCGGCACCGGTCCCGGTCCCGCCGCCGGCTCCGGCGGTGATGAAGATCATGTCCGAGCCCTTCAGCAGCGACTTCACGCGATCGAAGTCCTCCATCGCGGCCTGGCGCCCGACGTTCGCGTCAGAGCCCGAGCCGAGCCCGCGGGTGACGGTCGCGCCGATGTGCAGCGTGATGTCGGCGGTCGACTGCTGCAGCGACTGCTGGTCGGTGTTGACGGCGACGAACTCGATTCCCTCGACCTCGGCCTCGACCATCCGGTTGACCGCGTTGACACCGCCTCCGCCCACGCCGACGACGCGGATCACGGGCTGCCCTTCGGCGCCGTTGGCCGCCGCGCCCCACCCGCTCGGGTGCTCGCGCACGTACTCGTCCATCGCCGCCCGGGAGACCGGGCGCTCCATCATGTTCTCCGGGATCTCCGATGAGAACGCGTGGCGCAGGCGTTCGCGCGGGGAGGCGACGTGGTGCGGCTCCTCCGGGGCCTGCTCGCTCGAGCCGAGGCCCGGGTGGGGCAGGCCGCTCTCGCGCGGGTGGAGCGGTGGCTCGGATGCCCGGACGGGCTCCGCCGGGGCCGCGGGCTCCTCGGCGCGCGGCGGGGCCGCGACCTCGCCCTCGTCCTCTTCGGTCTTGCGAAACAGCGCCGCGAGGGGACCTTCGCGCATGCTCGCGCGTTTAGCGTTTGCCATGGCTGAGAACCTCCTGCGCGAGTTGCCGGTAGGACTGAGCTGCGACGCCGTCCGGCTCGTACTTCAGCACCGACATACCCTTTACGGGAGCCTCGGCGAAACGCACCGTCTTGCGGATGCGCGACGCGAACACGCGATCGCCGAAGTTTTCCTCGAGGATCTCGATCGCCTCCTTGGCGTGGATCGTTCGCGAATCCACCAACGTCGGCAGGATACCCTCAATGTCGACGCCCGGATTGAGATTCTCACGAATCATCGCGAGCGTGTTCTGCAGCTGGATCAGGCCCCGCATTGACAGATACTCGCATTGCACGGGGACGATCACCTTGTCGGCCGCGGTCAGCGCGTTGATCGTCAGCAGTCCGAGGCTCGGCGGCGTGTCGATGCAGATGTAGTCGTAGTCCTCGAGGATCGGCTCGAACGCCTTCTGCAGGGATCGCTCGCGACCGATCATCGTCGACATTGCGATCTCCGCCCCCGCCAGGTCGATCGACGCGCATGCAATGTCGATCTCGCGCTTGCGGAGCACCTCCCTGATCGAGACTTTGTGGACGAGGACGTCGTACATCGATTTCTCGAGCGAGTCCGGGTCGATGCCCTGCGACATGGTGAGGTTTCCCTGCGGGTCCATGTCGACGCAGAGAACGCGGTTGCCCTCCTCCGCGAAGGCCGCAGCGAGGTTCAGCGTCGTCGTCGTCTTCGCCACGCCGCCCTTCTGGTTGGCGAACGCGATTACCTTGGCCTTTCCGTCCACGGGGGCTCCGATGCTCGATTGCTCAGAATGACCGTCCGGTGGGTATTCGCATAGCGACGGGGGATTCCTGCACGGCAACTACGATCCCGGGATGGTCGCCGGCAAGCGAGGCTCCCTGGCGCGCCGCCTGCGTGGCCGGCGCATCCTGATCTGTGTCGGCGCCGGCGGCGTGGGCAAGACGACGACGTCGGCCGCGCTCGCGCTCGGGCTCGCGGCCGCCGGCAAGAAGGTCGCGGTCGTGACGATCGACCCCGCCAAACGGCTCGCCTCGGCGCTGGGACTCGAGGACCTCTCCGGTGAGCCGCGGCGGATCGAGCCGGACGTGTTCGCGGCTCAGGGCATCGAGATGCGCGGCGAGCTGTGGGCGATGATGCTCGACGCGAAGCGCACGCTCGATGAGATCGTCGAGAGCCTCGCGCCGGACGAGCGCGCGCGGAAGGAGATCCTCGAGAACCCCGTCTACCGTGAGCTCTCGACCGCCGTCGCGGGCTCGCACGAGCTGAGCGCGATCGCGAAGCTCTACGAGCTCCACGAGGAGCACGACTTCGACGCGATCGTGCTCGACACGCCGCCTTCGCGCAACGCGCTGGACTTCCTCAACGCCCCGACGCGCCTGCTCGGCTTCCTGGAAGGCCGCGCGCTGAAGGTGTTCCTCGCGCCGGGTGGGCTGACGGCCCGCATCTTCGGCCGCGGAACGGGCCTCGTGTTCGCGATCTTCGCGCGCGTCACCGGCGTCGACATGTTCGCCGAGCTGTCGCGGTTCTTCGGCTCGCTGACGGGCGTGATCGATGGCTTCGGCGACCGTACGCGGAGCGTCGCGAAGCTGCTCGCCGACCCCTCGACGACGTTCCTGATCGTGACCTCAGCCGAGCGCGAGCCCGCGCGCGAGGCGGTGTTCCTGTCCGAGCGCCTCGCCGAGGCGCAGATGCAGCGAGGAGCGCTGATCGTCAACCGCGTCCACAGCGTCGGCCTCGAAGAGCATTCGCCTGTCGAGGTCCAGCAGGCGCTCGAGCCGGAGCTCGGCGAGAGCCTCGCCCGGCGCGTGGCGTCGAACCTCGCCGACTTCGACGTGCTGCGCAGGCGCGACAGCGAGACGATCGCGGGTCTCGCGCAGACACTCGGCGAGCGCGATCCGATCCTCGTCCCGCACCTAGACCATGAGATCCAGGATCTCCTCGGGCTCTCGCGCATCGCCGACGAGCTCTTCTCCTGACGGCTGCTCGTCCTCGAGCAGGAGCTCGTCGGCAAGCCCCACGAGGTCCGGGCTGAGATGGCCGCAGATCACGTCTCGCAGCAGCGCACGCAGGTGGTCGCCGATCTCGCGTACGAGCTCGAGCGCGCCGCCGCGTCCGACGATGCCGCCGCCGGAGATCGCCGCGCGCTCGAGCGCCAGCGCCTGTACGACGCGCTCGGTCAGCTGAGGGCGCTCCTGCGGCGTCGCACAGAGAGCGGCCAGCCGCCCCGGGAGCAGCCCGCTGGCGGGGCCCTCGGGCTCGAGCAGCGCGCGCAGCGCCAGCAGATGGTCGGTCAAGGCCTCGCACGGCGCCTCGCGCTCGCAGCCGAGCTCGAAGCGCGTCAGCGCCCACGCCAGCTCGTTGCCCTCGGGCGCGCGGCGCGAGACGAGGTTGCAGAACGCGCGCAGCTCGTCCTCCTGCTCGCCGGTGACGATCAGCATCCCGTGCGGGCGCCGGCCCGATCCGAGCGGAACCGTCGTCCAGGCTCCGGTGCCGACCCGCGCCCACCCGAGCGCCCCGAGAGCGACGCGGCCGTCGCCGAACAGGCGCAGCGCGCGGAGCAGGTCTGCGAGCACCGCGCGCCCATCGGATACGGCGCCCGGCGCGTCCTGCGGCGCCGGCGCGCCCTGCTCGTGCTCCTCGGCGTCGAGCACCACGACGAGGTGCTCGCTCGCTTCGCCGGCCGGCAGCGCCGCGTCGGGAAGGCCCGCCAGCGCGTGCGGGCGGGCAAGCGTCAGACCGCGTGTCAGGCGAAGCTCGGTCGAGGTGATCGTGAGCCCGTGGAGCGTGGCCACGAGCGTGACCTCGCCCGCGCCGGCGAGCGCCGACTGCTCGAGCCGCTCGAGCGCCGCGCGCAGGCGCTCGGGCCGCAGCTCGAAGTCGCTCTGCCCCTCGAAGATGTCCTTCAGGAGCGCGATCAGCGCGGCATCTACGCGAGCCGGGCGCGTCTGGCGCGCGGGCTCGCAGCCGGCGATCGCGAGGTAGCCGTCGAGTCCGTCGAACGCCTTCAGCCTGCGCGCCGCCTCGCCGCGCGTCGGCAGGCTTTCGAGTGCGGCCTGCCGTTCGGAGATGAACGAGCCGGTGAGCGCGCGGTAGCAGTAGAGCGGCGGGCTCGCCGCTCCCCGGCGCGTCGGACGCGAGTCGAGCTCGAAGGGGATCTCAGCACCGGCGGCCAGCTCCGCCTCGAGCAGCGCCGCCGCTGATTCGGCGAACTCGGTCAGCGCCGACTGGAGGGTCAGGGAACGCATGCTGGGCTGACTTCGCCCTGGGCGACGGCGCTCCTGCCCGGCGCACCCTCGCTTGCAGCCGCGGCGGTCGCCCCGAGCCGAGCTGCTAGGCCACTGCGAGTGCGGCCGGGTCGGTGCGGTCGGTGCACTGAGCCCCGAGCCACTCCTCCCCGTAGGCGCGCATGTCGTCGATGATCGGCAGCAGGGCGCGGCCCTTCTCCGTGAGCGCGTACTCGACCCGAGGAGGAACCTCGGAGAAGGTGTGCCGCTCGACGATCCCCTGCTCCTCGAGCGCGCGCAGCCGCAGCGAGAGCGTCCGCGGGCTGATGCCGGCGAGCGAGCGTTCGAGCTCACAGAAGCGGGACCTGCCCTCGGCGAGATCGCGGATCAGCAGCAGCGTCCACTTGCCGCAGACGATCTCTGCGGTCATACATACCGGGCATGTCTCATCCAGCGCCATTTCAACCTTTACTTTACCAACTGAAGTATGCCGGGCGCCGGGCGGGACGATTGAGGGCTACCGACAGGGCCGGGGGTGGCCCGCTCACGCTCACGACAAGGAAGCGTGGAATGTCGATAGCCCTCCTTTCACGCTAAGCAGCGACCCAGGACCGCGTCAATCGGCCGGATGATCTAGAAGGTCAGGGCGCGGACAGGCTCGCGGCGTGCAGCCGCCGGTGCGCGCCTAGGCGACCGTCAGCGACGGGCCGTCGTCTGGCAGGCGCCGGGACTCGGCGGCGGCGACGTCGTCCATTGTCGTCCCCTGCCGTCCATCCGCCTGCATCAGCAGCTTGAAGTCGTGCGGGCTCGATGCCACACGCGTCGCGTCCTCGAACGCGACGCGGCCCGCCTTGACATGGCCGAAGAGCGCCTGGTCGAAGGTCTGCATCCCGTAGTAGCCGCCGGCGGTGATCACCTCGACCAGCTTGCCGGTCTGCGTCGAGTCGGTGATCATGTCCCTCACGCGGCCGGTCGTGCGGAGGTACGTGGCAACCGTCCGATATAGTTCGCCGTCGATGGCGGGACCGTCCGACTTGCGGAACGCGCAACCGTCGCCGTCCGCCGCACAGAAGCCGAAGCTTGTTTACGTGATGGGCGAGGGGAAAAGCGGGAGCACGATCCTCGGTGTCGCGCTCGGCAACTGTGACGGGGTGCTCTACGCGGGCGAGCTCTCCAACTGGCTCGCGCAGTCGGGTACCCCGCTTCTCGGTGGCTCGGAGCGGGTGCGCTTCTGGAAGGCCGTCAGGCGTGACGTCGACGGCGCGGACGGGTTGTTCGGGAGCGAAGCCTACGAGTGCCTGGAACGCGGGCTTTCAGCGTTTCGGATCGACAGGTGGCAACGCCGCCGCGGCCTACGTCCGCTGTACCGGCAGGTCACCGAGAGCCTCTATCGATCGATCGCCAGCAATGCAGGTGTGACCCACATAGTCGACACCTCGCACCTGCCGATGCGCGCTCGAGAGCTGCAGAGCATCGACGGTCTCGAGCTCTATCTCATCTTCCTCGTCCGTGACGTCGAGGGCGTCGTGGCCTCACACACGCGTCACCTGAAGCGTCGCCAAGTAGCAAAGCGACGGTTGCTGCTCGTCAAGGTCAACGCCCGCCTGTGGACCAAGTACCTCATGTCGATAGTCGTGTTTCTACGCCAAACCCCCGACCGTCGCCTGCTCCTTCGCCATGAGGATTTCCTCGCGAACCCACGGGCCGTCCTGCGCGAGGTCCTCGACTTCGCGGACTCGTCGGCGGCGATCCCGGACCTGTCGTCTCTGAGCACCGGGATCCCGCTGGAGGGAAATCCCCTGGTGCGCAAGCAGGTGGTCGCACTGAAAGCCGACCCGGCTCCCGCGCTGCGGCCGTCGCGCTTCATGCGGATGGCTCAGCGCGGCTGGACCGTGATCCTGGATCGCCTGCAACCGGCCGCGACCGGCGCGCGCTCGCCTGAGCATGTCGCCGCATCGGACTCGAGTTAGGTCCGGATCGGCCGCCGCGCGGGGCACGGGGTGGGAATCGTGGACGTCGACGAGCTCGAGCGGCGGATAGCCGAGTTCCTGCACTGGGATTACCGGTTCGAATTCGACAATGGCGCGACGACGCCGCTGCTCGACCGCCGGATGGTTAATCGGCACGAGAAGCGCCGTCACTATTTCTTCGATCCGCTCGTCGGACTGTTCGGCGGGTCGCTCAGCGGACAGCGCGTGCTCGATCTCGGCTGTGGGCAGGGCTTCTGGTCATTGCATGCGATCGAGGCAGGAGCGGACTTTGTGCTCGCTCTCGATGCTGACGGCACCTCCATCGATCAGGCGAAGCTGGTCTTCGAGGCCAAGGGAATCGAGCCCGCGCGCTATACGTTCGAGCAGGGCGACTTCTTCGAGCGGAGGCCGTCGGGGAGCTTCGACATCGCGTTGTGTCTGGGCGTCATGCACCTGGTGGCGAAGCCGTTCGAGCTGTTCGAACTGATGAGAGACTCCGGCGCCGAGGTCATCGTGATCGAGACCGACCTCTCGGACAGGGGCGGCAGCTCCTTCGAAGTGGACGAGGTTCGCAAGCCGGTCGATCACAGCATCGCGTTGGTTCCAACGAGGCAGGCGGTGGCGGAGCTTGCCGGCGAGTTTGGCTATCAGACGGTGCCGCTGGCCCTGAATATGGCCGACTTCACCGGAATGCTCGACTACCACCGCCGGCAACGCCTGGCGTTCTTCTGCTCCAGCGGCAGGTCGCTCGACGCGCTCCGCGCGGAGGAGCCCTGGCTGATGCCATGGTGGGCGGCTCCGCTCGAGCAACGGCTGCGGCGAATTCGCAGCTAACAGCCATGGTGTGCGCGATGGTTCCTCTCGCGTCGGCAAGCGGGCTCGTGATCTTTGGAGCGTGGGCGCCCGCTGCAGTCGTGCTGGTGATTGTGCTGTTTCGCGCCGAGGACCCGACGGAAGCCGAGGAGCGAGCGGAAGCGGAACGCCGCAGCGGCTCTGCGGGCGAGACCCCGCGCTAGGCTAGGCGACCGACAGGGACGGTCCGCTGTCCGGCTGCCGTTTACCCTCGGCCGCGGCGACGTCCTCCATCGTCGTCCCCTGACGTCCATCGGCCTGCATCAGAAGCTTGAAGTCGTGCGGGCTCGATGCGACACGCATCGCGTCCTCGAACGTGACGCGGCCCGCCTTGACGTGACCGAACAGCGCCTGGTCGAAGGTCTGCATGCCGTAATAGCCGCCGGCGGTGATCACCTCGACGAGCTTGCCGGTCTGGGTCGAGTCGGTGATCATGTCCCGGACGCGGCCGGTCGTTCGCAGGATCTCGCAGACGGCGACTCGGCCGCCGTCGGCGCCCGGTACCAGCCGCTGGGAGATCACGCCCTTGATCGTGCCGGCGATCATGCTGCGAGCCTGTTGATGCTGATGCGGCGGGAAGAAGTCGAGCAGCCGGTTGATCGACTCGGTGGCGTCGACCGTGTGGATCGTCGACAGCACGAGGTGCCCGGTCTCGGCCGCCGACAACGCCGTCTGGACCGTCTCCTCGTCGCGCATCTCTCCGATCAGGATCACGTCCGGGTCCTGGCGCAGCACGCGGCGCAGTGCGCGCTTGAAGGACGCGGTGTCCATGCCGACTTCGCGCTGGTTGATCGCAGAGCGTTTGTCGCTGTGCAGGAACTCGATCGGGTCCTCGATCGTGACGATGTGCTTGCTCATCGTGTAGTTGATGTGGTCGATGATCGCCGCCAGCGTCGTCGACTTGCCGGAGCCGGTCGTTCCGGTGAGGAGCACGATCCCGCGCTCCTCTTCGGCGAGTTCGGTCACGACCGACGGCAGCGAGAGCTCTTCGATCGTGCTGATCTTGTGGGGGATCGCGCGACACACCATCGAGACCGCGCCGCGCTGCTGAAAGGCGTTGACCCTGAAGCGGGCGACGTTCTCGATTTCGAAGGAGAAGTCGACCTCGTGCTCGTGGGTGAACTCGTCGAGCTTCGCCTCATCGTGCAGCAGCGCGTGCAGGGCCCCATCGGTGTCGTCCCGTGTGAGCACCGCGTCACCCGGGTCGGCCGTCAGCTCCCCGTTCACGCGAAACAGCGGGGCCGACTCGACCTTCACATGCAGGTCGGATCCTTCTTTGCTGACGAGCTCGCGCAGCGCCCCTTCGATGTCGAACATGCCATCTCATCGGCAGCCCCGCGCAGGCTCTTGAATGGCCACGAACACCGCGTGGACGGTCAGGCGGCTCGATCCGCCGCCCCGAAGATTCCTCGCCGTCTCCTCAGGCGACGTCGCGGAGCTTCTGTGCCTCTGCCAGCGACTGCAGCTTCTTCAGCGACTGGTTCTCGATCTGGCGGATGCGCTCGCGCGTGACGTTGAACGTGCGACCGACCTCGTCGAGCGTACGCGGGTGCTCGCCGCCGAGCCCGTAACGCAGCTCGAGCACGCGGCGTTCGCGGTAGGAGAGGTTCTCGAGGGCCTCGCGCAGAGCCTCCTTGGTGAGGATCTCGGCGGCCCGCTCGTACGGCGACTCGGCGCGCTCGTCGGCGATGAACTGCCCGAACTCGGACTCCTCCTCGTCTCCGACCGGCTTCTCCAACGAGACCGGGGCCTGGGCGGAGCGCTTGATCGAGTCGACCTCCTCGGGGTCGATCCCGGTGACCTCGGCGATCTCGTCGGCGGTGGGCTCGCGGCCCAGCTCGGTGACGAGCTTCCGCTCGGCACGCCCGATCTTGTTGAGCTTCTCCACGACGTGGACCGGGATGCGGATCGTGCGTGCCTTGTCGGCGAGCGCACGCGCGATCGCCTGGCGGATCCACCAGGTCGCGTACGTGGAGAACTTGAAGCCCTTGCGGTAGTCGAACTTCTCGGCGGCGCGGACGAGCCCGAGCGTTCCCTCTTGGATCAGGTCGAGGAAGGGAAGGCCCTGGTTGCGGTAGTTCTTGGCGATCGACACCACGAGGCGGAGGTTGGACTCGACCATCTTCTGCTTGGCGTCGAGGTCGCCGCGCTCGATCCGCTTGGCAAGGTCGACCTCCTCCTGCGCGGTCAGGAGGCGCACCTTGCCGATGTCCTTGAGGAACAGCTGCAGCGAGTCGGTCGTCATGTCCGGCTTGAGGTCCAGCGCGGTTTTGGCTTTGCGCCGGCCGCGCTTGTCCGGCGCGCGCTCCACCTGTGAGGACGCGGCGATCGCCGGGTCGATGTCCTCCACGAGCTCGATCTCGGCCTTCTCGAGGAAGCCGTGCAGCTCTTCGACGTCCGACTCGTCGAGGTCGAGCTCGGACATCGCCTTGGTTATCTCCGCGTAGGAGAGAACTCCCACCTGGGTGCCCTTGGCGAGCAGCCCCTTGACCTCATCCAGCTCCTGAAGCTCGACTACTGACATCTGATTCCGTTTCTTTCCGTCGATCGACCACCCGGCACGCTGACCGCTTGCCGGCCGGACCGGATTCTGGCTTTCACCGTCCTGTCGGACATACGGCCGGGGCCCGCCCAACGTTACGACTGAGCGTAAAGTTCTTGCGGCTCACATGCTAACGCGTCGCCTCCGCGATCGTCTCGGGTCTGGCGATCTTCTTGCAACGATCGGATAAGGCATGATGTGAGCGATGAGCGACGGGACGCAGGGTCCGACACGGGCCGACTCCGACGGCGACGGGACGAGCGTCCTGCAGAACCTCCCGCGCACCCGCCCGCAGCGCGCGAGCCCGCGACGGGCAGCGGCGCGCCGGTCGGCGGCGGACAAGACCGCGAGCGAGGGCTCCCGGCCCGAGGCGGCCGGACCCAACGGGAGCGTGCCCGCGCCACCGGCGAAGACCGGGCGTGGAAGCGCCCCCGCGCCGGCCCGCGCGAGAGGTGCCGGTGGCACGCGCGAGACCGCGCGACGGGCGCCGTCGGGCGGAACGGGCAAGCGCACTGCACGCCCCGCCAAGCGCCCGAAGCGGTCGATCCCGAAGCTCGACGAGGTGCCACCGCAGGGATACGAGTCCGAAGACGACGCCGCGACCGGCGCGGTACGACCGCCCGGCGGCGCCGAGCTCGTGCTCTCGGCCGCCGAGATCGCCGGTGAGCTGGCGAAGGCGGCCCTGTCGAGGAGCGAGCGCCTCGTGAAAGGCGTGCTCGGCCGCCTGCCGCTCTCCTGAGCTCCGCGGATAGCGGCTCCTCGCCGCAGCCGCCGCTGGAAGTCTGTATATAATCGCTGGACGCCGAGCTTCCACCGGCCCAGGCCGAGGAAGACGGGGGACCCATTGTGGATCCACGTGATCCACCGGGGCGAATCGGTCCGCAAGGGCCGTAGCGCCGCGCAACTGCGCCGCGCGAGCCCGTCAGCTCACCCCGTAGGCGCACAAACGATGCGAACCGAGTTCAAGAAAACGACGACGTTGCTCGTCCTCGTGGCTCTTCTGGCGCCGGCTGCGGGGTCGGCTGCGGCCGTCGCGTCCGGCGCCACCGGCGGCGCGAGCGCCCCGGGCGCGCCCGCTCCGGCGCCCCGGGCCCAGCGCGCCCGCAAGACGCACCGGACGGCCATCGCCACGTGGTTCGGCCCGGGCTTCTACGGCCAGAAGACAGCCTGCGGGCAGACGTTGACGCCCGCGGTGATCGGCGTCGCGCACCGAACGCTTCCCTGCGGAACGCTCGTGAAGGTCCTCTACGGCGGCCACGCGCTCACCGTCCCTGTGCTCGACCGCGGGCCGTACAGCCGGATCGGCGCGGACTGGGACCTCACCGGCGGCGCCGCACAGGCTCTGGGCATCACCGGGACGGTTCGCATCGCGACGCGCATCGTCGGCAGCACCGCGAACACGCCGACGCTGGGGCTGCCGCCCGCTCCCCCGGCAAATGCCCTAACCGGCGGCGCCGTCTCCGGCTGAGCCAGCGGACCGCGCTGCGTAGAGCGCGACATCCGCATGCGCGGCGAGCGCCGCAGCCTGCACGCCGTCGGCCGGGCAGACCGCGCTGCCGACGACGATCTCAACCGGCGCTCCGCGGTGGCTGACCGAGCGCCTCACGGCGTGCTCGATCTGCTCGACGAGCGAATCCACGCGCAGCGCCTCCGCGCCGGGGGCCAGCAGCCAGAACCTCCCAGGCGCCTCGCGGGTGAGCGAGGCGCCGGCCCGCTCAGAGAGGCTCCAGAGCTCGGACTCGAGCGTCCGCTGAACCTGTCCCGCGACGCGCGCGACCTCCTCCGCAGGCTCGCTGCGCTTCAGGCGCTCCGCCTCCAGCAGCTCGATCAGGAGCACCGCGAACGGGCTGCCGTCGAGGGCGAAGCGCTCGAGCTCGCGCCCGATCGAGCGAATCCACGCCGCCGGGCCCTCCTCGGTGCGTTCGTCGCGGATCTGGATCTCGGGCTCGTCGCCGAACGCGGGTCGACGGGCGAGCCCCTCGGGCGCCGGCTCCGGCGCCGGCTCGCGATCGGCCGAGGGATCCACGAACGGTGGCCGCGATGCCGCGGTACCCACCGGCCCCTCGCGCCGCGCGAACGCGGGCTCGTGATCCGGCGCGCCGGCAGGCGGCGACCACGCCGCCTCGCCGTCGCGCTCCGTCGCCTGTGTCTCGCCGGCGCCGCGCGCCACCACGACGCGCGCAGACCGCGGCGTGGCGGCGCTCTCGCGTTCATCGACGATCAGCACCTCGCCCCGGCCGCCGGACGCCGCCGCCCCCGCCGTGACAGGCTCGGCACGGCGGCGGAGGGGCTGCTCCCCGGTCCCGACGACCGGCGTGCCGCGATCGAAGACACGCTGCCCGCCCCCGCCCGCAGCCGGCAGGGCCGCGGCGAGGACCGCCGCACACACGTACGCAAGCCGGTCCGCCAGGTCCGACAGCAGCTGCCTGTCCGCGCGGTCGGGCACCGGCTGGCGCAGATCTGACACCATTGCCTCCCAGAGAACGCCTCGCAGGGCCTCGAGGGCCGCGATCAGGGCCCGGGCGCCCGGAGCGCCGGCGAGGCTCGCGAGGCGGATCGCCGCGCCGGGTTCCTCACCCTCCTCCTCTCCCCCCGCTGTCAGCCGCTCGAGCTCGGCGTCCGACTGCAGCGCCCGCAGGAACTGGGCGCACAGCCGCGGTCCCTCACGGGCGAGATCCTCGAGCGGGATCTCTGCGATCGCGCTCGCCGGGCGCGCGAGGATCAGCGCGACGGCCCACGCCTTCGCCAGCTCGTCGGCCGCGGAGGTCAGGCTGTCGAGCGGCAGGTCGCCGACGGGACGCGCACGCGGAGCGAGATGGAGGTCCGAGTCGCCCATGTGTCTTGAATATCAGCAACGGGGGACGTCACCGGCTTCGGCCGGCGGTGCCCGGATAGCCTGAGCTCACTGTGCGAGCGCCGGAGCCCACATGACCGTCGTGTGGATCGCAGTCGCGGCGGCGCTTCTCGCCGGAGCCCTGGCTGCGGGCTGGGGGCGGCGCCGCCGAGCCGATGCGGCAGCGGGGGCGATCGCCACCGTCTCCAATCTCGAGGACGCCACGACGCTCGACCGTGCGACGGGGGCCGTCCGCTCGGTGCAGACGGCCGATCTGCTGCTCGAGGAGCGCGCGCTGCAGGAGATCTGGACGCCCGTGCATCTCGAGCGCCTGGCGCGCACCTACTGGCGGTTCCTGACGCGCGTGACGCTCGGGCTGGTGCGGGTCCACTACACCCCCGAGGAGCGCTCCGTGGTGCTGCTCGGCCGGCCGCTGAGGCTGCTGACGTTCCGCGCGCCCGAATACGAGATGGACCCCGCTCGCGGGATGGTTCGCTGGCGGATAGCGCGCGGCCTGCTGGTGGCCAAGCGCGGGCGCGACGGCGGGTACCTGCAGATCGAGGTGCAGCGCAGCCGCACCGGCGACCCCGCCCTTGCGCGGCTGCACGTCGAGGTCGAGGTCGCCAACTTCTACCCCTCGATCGCCTCGGGGTTCGGCCGGCGCCTCTACGAACTCACCCAGTCCCGGATCCACGTGCTGATCACGCACGGCTTCCTGCGCTCGCTCGCGCGCCTGGACCTCGCAGAGTCGAAGGTCGGCCGGCTGGTTCCGCCGCAGCCGACGTGAGCCGCGGGCGCCGGCGGCTCGCCCGGGCGCCGGCACCCTCCCCGCCCCGGTCGCCGCTCAGGAGGCGCGCGGGATGATCCGCGGCGGCGTGCTGACGACGGTCGCGCCGGGCGGCACGTCCTCGGCGATCACCGCGCCCGCGCCGATCCGGGCGCCGCGACCGATCCGCAGGCTCTGGTTCGCCGGGGCGATGACCACCGAGTTCGCGCCGATGCTGACGTCGTCCTCGATCACGATCCTGTGCGGCGAGGCGCTCTCGGCGTGCACTGCGATCGTGACGTTCTGGTAGATGATCACCCGCTCGCCGATCACGACGTTGGCGTGGATCACGGTCCCGAAGCCGTGATGGCGGAACTGGACGTCGGGGCTGAAGTCGACGCCTGGCGGAAGCGAGTTGTGGTAGATCGTCGAGTTGATCCGCTTGATGAGCATCGCGAGGCGCCGATGTCCTCGCCTTCGCAGAGCGGCCGACAGGCGCCAGAGCCGTTCGGGGCTCACCCGTCCGGTCCCGGCGGACGCGAGTATCGCTCGCCTCCGATGGCCCGCAGCTTGGCGCGATCATGCGTGGCGCGGATGCGCCGGATCGTCCCAGAGCGCGAACGCGTCACGAGCGATTCGGTGGTCGCGCCGCCGGCGCTCGGATAGCGCACGCCCTCGAGCACGTCGCCGTCGGTGACGCCCGTCGCCGAGAAGAAGACGTCCTCGCCCGAGACCAGGTCATCGCGGCTGAGCACCCGCTCGAGGTCGTAGCCGGCGTCTCGCGCCGCCGTGCGCTCGGACTCGTCGCGCGGCCACAGACGACCTAGCAGCTGGCCCCCGAGGCACTTGACGGCCGCGGCGGAGATCACGCCCTCGGGAGTGCCGCCGATGCCCCACAGCAGATCGACGGGAGAGCGCTCGGTCACCGCGAGCAGAGCGGCGGAGACGTCGCCGTGCGCGATGAGGCGGACGCGCGCCCCGGCGTCGCGGATCGCCGCGATGCCCTGCTCGTGTCGCGGCCGGTCGAGCACGACGACCATCACGTCGCTCACAGGCGAGCCCTTGCGCTGGGCCACGAGCTTCATCGTCTCGCCGAGCGGCCGGTCGAGGTCGAGCAGGTCTGCGATCTCGGGCGCGCCCGCCATCTTCTCCATGTAGACGCATGGCCCCGGGTCGAACATCGTGCCGCGCGCGGACAGCGCGATCACCGCGAGCGCGCTCGGCATGCCGTTCGCCGCGAGCGTCGTCCCCTCCAGCGGGTCGACGGCGATGTCGACCTGCGGCGGCGAGCCGTCGCCGATCTGCTCGCCGTTGTAGAGCATCGGCGCCTCGTCCTTCTCGCCCTCGCCGATCACGACGACGCCGTCCATCTGCACCGAGTGGAGCATGTAGCGCATACCGTCGACCGCCGCCTGGTCGGCCGCCTCCTTGTCGCCGGCGCCGACCAGCGGCGCGGTCGCGAGCGCCGCGGCCTCGGTCACCCGCACCAGCTCGAGCGCGAGGTTGCGGTCGGGCCGCTCGGGTGATCTCTCTGCAGTCACGGGATCTGTGCGAAGGCTTTCCTGCCCGCCGGGGCGCGCCCGGCGGCGCTCGCGCTTGCTGGCCGGCGCTCAGCCGCGGAGCGCTGAAAACCTACAACAGGGCGATGACGACTACGATCCCGGCGTGAGCGTCCAAGCCCTCGCCGTTCAGTCGCACATACCGGGCGAGCTACGGGGGGCCGTCGAGCGGAAGATCGCGCTCGCAGGTCGCGACGAGGTCGCGCGCCGGCTGCGCGAGGCGGACGCGACGCTCTGGGGGCCGCCGGGCACCGAGGAGGTCGCCGACCGGCTCGGTTGGCTCACGATCGCCGAGCGGATGCTGGCCGGCCTGCAGGAGCTCGAAGCCTTCGCCGAGCAGGTGAGCCACGAGGGCTTCAAGGACGTGGTGCTGCTTGGGATGGGCGGCTCGTCGCTCGCGCCGGAGGTGTTGCGGCGTTCCTTCCACCATCGCCCCGACCGGCCGGCGCTGCACGTGCTCGACTCGACCGACGCCGGCGCGATCCGAGCGGTGCAGGAGGCGATCGATCCGCCGAGCACGCTGTTCATAGTCTCTTCCAAGTCCGGCGGGACGATCGAGCCGCGATCGCTGCTCGCCCACTTCTGGTCGCTCGTCGGCGAGGGGCGCAACTACATCGCGATCACGGACCCGGGCACGAGCCTCGAGGAGCTCGCTCGGGAGCGCGGCTTCAGGCGCGTGTTCCACGGCGATCCGAACATCGGCGGACGCTACAGCGCGCTCTCGCCGTTCGGGATCGTGCCCGCGGTGCTGATGGGCGTCGACGTGCGCCCGCTGCTGTCCGGCGCGAGCGACGCATGGACGACGCCGGTCGACGACGGCACCCCCTCGTCGCTGCACGACGCGCCCGTGTGGCTCGGAGCTTCGCTCAGCGCGATGGCGCAGGAGGGTCGCGACAAGCTCACCTTCCTGATCTCCCCCTCGCTTCCCGCGCTCGGCCTGTGGCTCGAGCAGCTCGTCGCGGAGTCCACGGGAAAGCACGGCCGGGGCATCCTCCCGGTCGCCGAGGAGCCACCCGGCGATCCGGCGGAATACGGCCAGGATCGCGTCTTCGCCTACCTGCCAGATGTCGGCCAGCACCAGCCCGAGCTCGACGCCGCGGCGCAGGCGCTGTCGCACGCCGGGCATCCGCTGATCACGATCCCGACGCACGGCCCGATCGACCTCGGCCGCGTCTTCATGCTCGCCGAGCTCGCGGTCGCCGTCGCCGGCTGGGGGCTCCAGATCAACCCCTTCGACCAGCCCAACGTGCAGCAGGCAAAGGACGCGACCAACCGTGTGCTCGCGGAGTTCGAGCAGCGAGGCGAGCTCCCGCAGCTCGCGGATGCCGGCGAGGAGGAGCTCCGCGCACTGCTGCTCGGCGCCGCGCCGCCGCAATACCTGTCTCTGATGGGCTACGTCACCCCCTCGGGCGAGTTCGACGACGCCGTCGCCGAGCTGCGCACGGCACTTCGCGCCGCGACGCGGGCGACCACCACCTTCGGCTACGGGCCGCGCTTCCTGCATTCGACGGGCCAGTACCACAAGGGCGGACCGCGGCAGGGGCGCTTCCTGCAGCTGCTGCACGACAGTCCGCCGGACGTCCCGATCCCTGGCGCGCCCTACTCCTTCACGACGCTGAAGCACGCCCAGGCGATCGGCGACGCGACCACGCTGCGCGAGCTGGGGCTGCCAGCGGAGCGCCTGCATCTGAGGGGCGCGGATGCGGCGGCAGAGGTCCGTGAGATAACCGCGAGGATCAAGGAGATGACGTGACGCAGATCGGCTTCGTCGGGCTGGGAAAGATGGGCGGGAACATGGTTCACCGCATCCGGCGGGATTCCGATCACGGGGTCGTCGGGTACGCGCGCAGCGAGAGCTCTGTCAAGGAAGCGGTCAAGCACGGTGCGCTCGGCGCAAACTCGCTGAGGGAGCTCGTCAAGAAGCTCGAGGCGCCGCGCATGGTCTGGCTGATGCTGCCGGCGGGCCACGCGACCGAGGAGACCATCGAGAAGCTCTCGAAGCTGCTCGACCGCGGCGATCTGATCGTCGACGGCGGCAACTCGCGCTGGACCGACGACAAGCGGCGCAGCCAGGCGCTCAAACGCCAGGGGATCGAATACGTCGACGTGGGCGTGTCGGGGGGCGTGTGGGGACTCGAAGTGGGCTACTGCATGATGGTCGGAGGACCCCAGAAGGGGGTCAGGCGCCTCAGCCCGATCCTCGACGTGCTGGCGCCCGAGACCACCGAGCAGAGCCGCGCCGCGATCGGTCCCCGGGGCTGGATGCACTTCGGCCCGGCCGGCGCAGGGCACTACGTGAAGATGGTCCACAACGGTGTCGAGTACGGACTCATGCAGGCCTACGCCGAGGGCTTCGAAATATTCGACAAGTGCGAGTACGAGCTCGACAACGCCAAGATCGCGCACCTCTGGGGGCAGGGATCTGTCGTACGCTCGTGGCTGTGCGAACTGGCAGCGAGGGCCTTCGAAGAGGACGGCAACGAGCTCGCCAAGATCGAGGGCTACACGGAGGACTCGGGCGAGGGACGCTGGACGATCGAAGACGCCACCGCCCATGACGTGCCCACGCCCGTGATCACCGCGTCGCTGTACGCCCGCTTCCGCTCGCGGGGAAACGGGGAGTTCGCCGACCGCGTGCTGGCCGCGTTGCGAAACCAGTTCGGCGGCCACGCCGTCAAGAGCGCGCCGCCGGGCTCCGAACGCTCGCGAGCACCCCGGCGCGCGCGCGGAGGCCGTTGAGCGTGGCTGTCGCGGTAGGCCGTCCAACCGCAGGTACCGAAGCAGAGAACCCGCTCACGGAAGGGCTCGAGCGCCTCCCGCCGCCGCCGACGACGCTCGTGATCTTCGGCGCCACCGGCGACCTCGCGAGGCGCAAACTGCTGCCCGCGCTCTACAACCTCGCCGCCGACGGCGCGCTGCCCGAGCGCTTCCACCTCGTCGGGGTCGCGCGCAAAGAAAAATCGCACGAAGACTACCGCGCCGAGTGCGAGGAAGCGATCGAGCGCTTCTCCCGCCGCAAGCCCGATGCGGACGTCCTGAAGGTGCTGCTGGACAACGTCAAATACGTGCCCGGCACCTTCGACCAGGACTCCGTCTACACCGAACTGCGAACCCTCCTCGACGAGTTCGAGAAGCAGGCGGGCGAACCGCTCAACCGTGCCTTCTACCTCGCCACCGACCCCAGCTTCTTCGGTGTGATCGTCGACGAGCTCGGCCACAACGAGCTCGCGCAGCACGAACGCGCCGAAGTGCGGCTGATCGTCGAGAAGCCCTTCGGGACCTCGCTCGAGGAGGCTCGCGAACTCAACCGGCGCGTGCTGGCGGTGTTCGAAGAGACGCAGGTCTACCGGATCGACCACTACCTCGGCAAGGAGACCGTGCAGAACATGATGGCGTTCAGGTTCGCCAACGGCATGTTCGAGCCGTTGTGGAACCGGAACTTCATCGACTACGTCCAGATCACAGCCGCCGAGGACATCGGCATCGGCAGCCGCGCCAGCTACTACGACAAAGCCGGCTCGCTCCGCGACCTGATCCAGAACCACATGCTCCAGCTGCTCTGTCACGTCGCGATGGAGCCGCCCGTGAGCTTCACCGCAGAAGAGGTCCGCAACGAGAAGGTCAAGGTCCTGCAGGCGATTCCCGAGCCCACGCCCGACGACATCCCGGGGATGGCCGTCCGCGGGCAGTACACCAAGGGCCACGCCGGCGGCGAGGACGCGCCAGGGTACGTCGAAGAGCCCGGCGTGCCGCCCGACTCGATCACCGAGACCTACTCGGCGCTTCGCCTGGAAGTCGACAACTGGCGCTGGGCCGGGGTGCCGTTCTACCTGCGAACCGGCAAGCGCCTCGCCCGCAAGCTAACCGAGGTGGCCGTCACGCTCAAGCCCGTCCCGCACCTCGCCTTCAGCCAGGCCGGATCGCTCGGCGTGCAGCCCAACCAGCTGGTGCTCACGATCCAGCCGAACGAGGGCGTCTCGCTGAGCCTCGTGGCGAAGATCCCCGGGACACGCATGGCGATCCGCCCCGTGAACATGGAGTTCCTCTACGGCACATCCTTCTTGTCCCAGTCGCCCGAGGCCTACGAGCGCCTGATCACCGACGCGATGCGCGGCGAGGCGACTCTCTTCACCCGCAACGACGAGGTCGAGGGCCAGTGGCGGATCTGCGACCCGATCGTCAAATACTGGGCCTCGACACGGGACGGTCTCAACTACTACGAAGCCGGCTCGCAGGGGCCCGTGGAGGCGGAGAAGCTGCTCCGCGAAGGCCACCATTGGCGCGCGATCTGATGGGACGCCGCGACGCAGTTTGGAGCGCCCAGGGCACGACACCCGACGCGATCGAAGCCGCGTTGCGCGACCTGCTGATCGAGCGGCACGCCGAAAACGAGCGGTTCGTCCCGGCGCGCGTGCTCAACATGATCGCCTTCGTCGACCGAGAATGGACCGGCGAGATCGCCAACCGCCTGCGCGGCGTCGGTCGCTACAGTCCCTCGCGCCTGCTCGTGCTCGCCTACGAGCCGCGCCGCGAGCGCCTCGACGCGCGCGTGACGATCGTCTCCGAAGGAGAGCCCGAGGCGGGGCAGTTCGCGCTGCTGCGCGAGACCGTCGTGGTCGAACTCGGCGACCGCCATCTCGACGACCTGATCACGATCGCCGATCCGCTCGTCGTGACCGACCTCCCGACGGTGGTGTGGTCGCCTCACGGGCACTACGAGATCCTCGAGATCCTGCTCGCGCTGTCACAGGCCGTACTGCTCGACTCGATCGACGAGCCGATCTGGCGGGACGCGATCGACCGGGCGTGCAGGCTGAGCGAGCGCGCCTACGTCGTCGACCTCGCGTGGCTGCGCTCGACGCCGTGGCGCGAGCGTGTCGCGGCGAGCTTCGATCCGCCGCGTCGCCGTCCGGAACTGAGGGCGATCGAGCGCGTCACCGTGCGCCATCATCCGGCCTCGACCGTCAGCGCGCTGCTGCTCGCCGGTTGGCTCGCGTCGCGGCTTCGCTGGCAGCCAGGCTCGCTGGTCGCCCGTGGCGAGGAGCTTCTGGGCAAGGCCCATGCGAGCCGCCAGGACGTCGCGCTGCGGCTGCAAGCGGCCCCTGAGCTGCAGGTGCGGGGGCTCGAGGGCCTGACACTCGCTACGGCCTCCGGCAGGGAGCTCAGCCTCGATCGCGGACCCGGCGGGCTGCACGCGCACTCGCGTGACGGGAGGGAGGCGGAGCGCTCGTGGACGATCCCCGGCGCCTCGCGCGGCGAGGGCGGCATCCTCGGCGAGGGGATCCGTCAGGCGCTGCTGCGCGATCCGACCTACGTGCCGGCGGTCGAGGCCGCCCAGGCGATGCTGCCGTGAGCGGATGAGCCCCCCTTGACGCGACTGACAACGTGCTCCGACGCCGATGCCGTGGCCGAGCGCGCGGCCGCCGATGTCGCGCGCCACCTCGGGGTCGTGCAGGCGGAGCGCGGCGTGGCGCACTTGGCGCTCAGCGGCGGCAGCACCCCACGGCGCGCATACGAACTGCTCGCGGACCGCGCCGCCGAGCTGGCCGGCGTGGAGTTCTGGTTCGCCGACGAGCGATGCGTGCCGCCGGATGACGAGGAGAGCAACTACAGGCTCGTCGCGGAGAGCCTGCTCGAGCCGGCCGCGATCGAGCCCGGGCGCGTTCATCGGATGCCGGGGGAGCTCGGCCCCGAGGAGGGCGCCTGCCGCTACGCGATCGAGCTCGGCGAAGGCGTGCAGCGCGGGGATGGAGGGCTGCCCGTGCTCGACCTGGTCGTGCTCGGGATCGGGCCCGACGGGCACGTCGCGTCGCTGTTTCCCGGCCTCCCGCAGCTCGAGGCCGGCGAGGAGGCCGTGTGCCTGGGCGTGCACGACTCGCCGAAGCCGCCCCCGCAGCGCATCACGCTGAGCCTCGCGGTGCTGCGCGCCGCGCGACGCTGCCTGCTGCTGGCGACGGGTTCGAGCAAGGCGGACGCGGTGGATGCGATGCTCGGCGAGCCCAGCCGCGACGTGCCCGCGAGCCTGCTCCGCCGCGAGCGACTCACGGTGATCGTCGACGATGCCGCGGCGCCGCGCGGACGCCGGCCATGAACGAGGATCGTGCGACGCTCGAAGTCGTGCCGGTGCGCCACGCCGAGACGGAGTGGAGCATCAACGGGCGGCACACCGGGCTGACGGATATCCCGCTCACGGAGGCCGGACGCGCGACGGCCTCGGCGCTCGCCGGGCGGCTCGGAGAGTGGCGCTTCGAGCGGGTCCTCGTGAGCCCGCTGGTGCGCGCGCGCGAAACGTGCGAGCTGTGCGGGCTCGGCGAACGCGCCGAGATCTGCGAGGACCTGCACGAGTGGGACTACGGCGACTACGAGGGGCTCACCACGAACGAGATCCGGGCGCGGCGGCCGGACTGGGACCTCTGGCGAGACGGCTGCCCCGGAGGCGAGAGCCCCGAGCAGGTCGGCGCCCGTGCCGATCGGGTGCTCGCGAGCGTCAGCGCTCTCGACGGCGCGGTCGCCGCCTTCTCGCACGGGCACATGCTGCGCGTGCTCGGCGCGCGATGGATAGAGCTGCCGCCGGCCGGCGGGGCCCGGCTCGGCCTGTCGGCGGGCGCCGTCGGCGCGCTCGGCTACGAGCGGGACACGCGCGTGCTGAGGCTCTGGAACGATGCGAGCGCGCGCCACGTTCTAGAGTGAGGGCGACTGGTGGCGGCCCCGGAGAAGACCTCAGCTCTCTCGAACCGCGCCGAGCACCTGCTGCTCGCGATGCAGGATGCCCGCGAGCGTACCCTCGCGCTCGTCGCCGACGTCGGCGAGACCGACCTCGAGCGCGTGCACTCCCCGATCATGAGCCCGCTCGTGTGGGACCTCGGCCACATCGCCGCGTACGAGGACCTGTGGCTGTCACACCGCCTGTGCGGACTGCCGCTCCTGCGCGGCGACCTGGCCGCTCTCTACGACGCGTTCGAGACGCCACGCTCGGTGCGCGGCGAGATCGAGATGCTGCGTCCGGCAGACGCGCGCGGCTACCTCGCCGCCGTGCGCGCTCGCGCAGCTCAGGCGCTCACGCACGGCGGGATCGGCGACGGGAGCATCTGCGAGATGGTCCTGCGCCACGAGCTCCAGCACACCGAGACGATGCGCCAGACGATGGCGATCGCCGGCCTGCTGTCCGAGGAGGACCGCGCCGCGATCGATCGGCCGCTCGCGCACGCCGCAGAGGACGAGTGGGTCGAGGTTCCCGCCGGGCGCTTCTCGATGGGCAGCGGCGAGGAGGCCTTCGCGTACGACAACGAGCGGCCGCGCCACACGGTCGAGCTGCCGCCCTTTCGGATCGCTCGCCACCCTGCGACGAACGCGAGCTGGATGCACTTCAGCGAGGGTGGCGGCTACCAGCGCCGCGAGTGGTGGTCGGACGAGGGCTGGGCGTGGAAGGAGGAGCACGACATCACGCATCGTGCGGCCGTGACGGCCGGCCACCCGCGGGCGCCGGCCTGTCACATCTCCTGGTTCGAGGCCGACGCCTTCGCCAGGGCCCACGGAGCGCGCCTACCGAGCGAGGCCGAGTGGGAGAGGGCGGCGACCTGGGAGCAGGGGAGCGACAGACCGGCGATCGCGGTCTCGTCCGGGAAGGACGGCGGGAAGGCCGGAGCGCTCCGCGGCGTCTGGCGTGTGTGGGAATGGACCGAGAGCCATTTCAACGGGTATCCCGGGTTCGTCGCCCACCCGTACAGGGAGTACTCGGAGGTGTTCTTCGGGGAGCGCTACCGAGTGCTCCGCGGAGCGTCGTGGGCGACGAGCAGCCGGGTCGCGACGAGCCGCTTCCGCAACTGGGACCTGCCGCAGCGCCGCCAGATCTTCGCGGGCGTGCGGCTGGCGAAGGACGCGACGTGATGGAGCCGATCACCGGCGAGGACGAGGCGATCCAGATCGACTCCCACCTCGACGGCGCCCAGGAACGGTCGCTCGCCGACGACGTGCTCGACGGGCTCACGCGCCCCTTCAAGGAGCTGCCGCCGAAGCACTTCTACGACGCTCGCGGAGCCGAGCTGTTCGACCAGATCTGCGAGCTGCCCGAGTACTACCCGACGCGCGCCGAGCGGGCGATCCTCGAGCAGAGCGCCGAGGAGCTCGCGAGCGTCACGGGCGCCGTCGAGCTCGTCGAGCTCGGCTCGGGCACCGCGGCGAAGACGCGCGTTTTGCTCGACGCGCTGCACGCCAACGGGACGCTGCGCCGCTACGTGCCCGTCGACGTCACCGAGCGGATGGTGCGCGACTGCGCCGAGGAGCTCACGCGCGAGTACCCGGGGCTGCGCGTGCACGGCGTGATCGGCGACTTCGAGCGCCACCTCGACCGCGTCCCGCCTGCCGTCGGCCCGCGCATCGTCGCGTTCCTCGGCGGCACGATCGGGAACTTCCCGCCCGGCAGCCGCCGCCGGGTGCTGCGCCAGATCGGACGCCTGCTCGGCCCCGACGACCACCTGCTGATGGGCACCGATCTGGTCAAGGACCCGGACGTGCTCGAGGCCGCCTACGACGACGCGCAGGGGGTCACGGCTGAGTTCAACCGCAACGTGCTGCGCGTGCTCAACCGCGAGCTCCAAGCGGACTTCGACCCCGAGGACTTCGACCACGTCGCGCTGTTCGACCGGCAGAACGAGTGGATCGAGATGCGGCTGCGGGCCCGGCGCGAGCATACGACGGTCGTCCGCGGCCTCGACCTTCCGGTGCACTTCGACGCCGGCGAGGAGCTGCGGACCGAGATCAGCGCCAAGTTCACCCCGGTGCGGCTGGACGCGGATCTCGCGGCGGCCGGCCTCGAGCTCGTGCGCTGGCTGACCGATCCCGAGGAGCTGTTCGCGCTGACGCTGTCGCGCCTCAGCCGCGCGCAGGCCTCACTGACCGCCTGATTCGCCCGGCTCGGCTCGAGCCCCCGTCCCGAGGGGGCGCTGATCGGCGCCGGCCGCGGCCCCGCGCCGCGAGGATCGAAGGAGGCGACGACGCTCTGCGGGTCGCGGACGAGGAACACGAGGTACAGCCCGGAGCACGGTGCTGCCGATCCGGTGGCCGCCCATCACGTAGAGGACCTTCGGCTTGCCGCCCGCCGCCGCGGACGAGCGATTCGAGCTCGACACGTTCAGCGCTCCCCTGCGCGGCCGGGCGTGGCAGCCTGCGGCACCGAGACCGCCGGCCGCAGCAGCGCGAAGACGAGCTTCCACGGGAGTTGGAGCACCGCCGTCGTCAGCGAGGCGCGGGGCGCAGCGGGCTCGCGCCCCTCGAGCGAGACCACCTCGGCAGCGACGAGGCGGTTGCCGTGCAGCGGCACGCCGGTCCTCAGCGAGTAGAGATCGGGGATCGGTCCGGGCGCCCCGATGTGGTCGAGGACCTGCGCGAGGACCTCGGCGGGATGGGCACGGAAGTCCTCGTGGCGTACGAACAGCCGTCGCTCGCGCGGGTGGCGCAGGAAGACGAGCGCCGAGAGGAGGTTCGTGAGATAGAGATATGCGTTCGTGGCGAGCATGCCGAAGCTCCGCTCGGCGACATCGCGGCGGGCGAGCGAGCGCACGACGCTCTGCGGGTCGCGGACGAGATACAGGAGGTGGAGGTCGATTCCCTCGATCCCCTGGAGCTCTCGCGCGCGCAGCGGGTAGTGGGAGGTGTCGACGACGTAGGCCGCCCCGGTCGCCCGCACGATCGCCCGATACACCCGCTCGGACACGCGGCGGTAGTCCGCCCGAAGCCGCCTGCGCAGCGGCCAGCGTCCGGGACGGAAGAGCGCCGACGAGCGCTCCAGACACGTCGTCTGGTGACCGAACAGCGGCTCCGCGCCGGCGACGCCGTCGCGCACGGCGCTCCAGAACGCGACGCGATCGGGGTCCCGGAGCGAGGGCATGCCCGACTGGGCGAGCCATTTGTTCAGCTCGCCGGCGAAGAAGAAGCCGGGGCAGTTGCCCAGGGCCACGCCCAGGATCGTCGAGCCGCTGCGACCCGCACCGAGCACGTAGACGACCTTCGGCCTCGTAGCGCCCTGCGCGTCACCATCTGACGTCGAGGGCCGGGTCCGGTCCTCCTCGAGCGAGCGTTCGGTCGGGCTGTGTCGAATCTGCACCGTTCAACCCAGACGATCCCGGCGGAGCTTCGCTCGTCCGGCGCTCTCGCTCGTGGCGTGCGTGCCAGCTCGAGTCCTGGTCGCTTGCGATCATACCGGGACGCACGCTGCGCCCGCCGCCGCCAGGTGCGCAAGCCGCCCCCCACTGCAGTCGACGCCGGCGCGCAAGCCGCACCGGCGCCCGGCATGTAGGCTCCCGCGGATGCGGATCGAGGGAAGCTCGGCACTCGTCGCCGGCGGCGCCTCCGGGCTCGGCGAGGCAACCGTCCGCGAGCTGCACGGGCGCGGTGCGATCGTGACGATCGCCGACGTGAACGCCGAGAAGGGCGCCGCGCTCGCGTCGGAGCTCGGCATCGAGTTCCGCACCTGCGACGTGCGCGAGGAGAGCCAGGTGCAGGCCGCCGTCGAGCAGGCGGCCGCAGCCGAGGGCGGCCTTCGGATCGCCGTCTGCTGCGCGGGCACGGGCTGGGCCCAGAAGGTGGCGGGCTCGAAGGGCCCTCACCCGATGCTTCCGTTCGAGACGATAATCGCGATCAACCTGATCGGGACGTTCAACGTGCTGCGTCATGCAGGCGCCGCGATGATCGCCAACGAGCCGCTCGAGGACGGTGAACGCGGAGTCTGCGTCAACACCGCCTCGATCGCCGCGTTCGACGGGCAGGTCGGCCAGATCGCCTATTCGGCGTCGAAGGGCGGCGTCGTGGCGATGACGCTTCCGGCGGCCCGCGACCTCGCGCAGTACGGCATCCGCGTCAACACGATCGCACCGGGGCTGTTCGACACGCCGCTGCTCGCGGCGTTGCCCGAGGAGGCTCGCCAGAAGCTCGGTGCCGGAGTCCCTTTCCCCCAGCGCCTCGGAGGCCCTGCCGAGTACGCCCAGCTCGCGCGCGAGCTCGTCGAGAACCGCATGCTCAACGGCGAGACGATCCGTCTCGACGGAGCGCTGCGGATGCCACCGCGCTAGGAGCCCGCCGGCGAGGCGTCGAGCGCCCGGCGCGGGTCGCCGTGCTCGTGCTCGAGCACGAGCGCCGGAGAGCGCCCCGGGGCCCCGCGCGAGGGCCTGCCGAGATAGAGGCCCTGACCGCCCTGGACGACCGGCGAGCCCGGGCCCCCGAGACGGCGGATGAACTCGAGCGTGTCGGCGTCCTCGATGCCGTCGGCGATCACGAACGCGCCGCTCTGACGCGCGAAGGTGGCGATCGCCATCAACACGGCGCAGGCGTCCCGCTCGGTCGGCGCCGCTGCCACGATGCTGCGGTCGAGCTTGACGATCTCGGGGTCGAGGAGGCGAAGCAGCTCGAGGCCCGAGTTGCCGGTGCCCGCGTCGTCGACCCCGATCCTGAAGCCCCGGCCGCGTAGCCGCCTGAGGCACGTGACGATCGGCTCGGTGCGCCCGTCGAAGCGTTCGGTGACCTCGATCACGATCTCCGCGGGCGAGCGCCCGGCCGCGTGCACCGCTTCGAGCAGCCAGTCGTCTCCGCCGGCATCGAGATCCAGCGTGAGCGGCGAAATGGTGAGGAACAGCGCCACGCCGTCCTCGCATTCGGGAGCGGCGGCGAGCGCGCCGGTCACGCACGCCACGTCGAGTGGGTGGACGCGGCCGATGCGCTCGGCGAGCTCGAAGGCGTCCGCGTGACCCCGCAGGCCGGCGGCGGCGCCGGCGGCGCCAGCGCGGCTCAGCGCCTCGATGCCGAGCAGCGATTCGCTCTCGAAGCTCCAGATCGGCTGGAAGGCGGTCTCGATCGAGCCGCCGTCGAGCAGGGTGAGCAGCGCCTGGACCTTCGCCGGGGTGCTCACCGCGACGTGCTCGCGGAGCTCCTCGAAGTGCACCGCGCGGCCCCCACCGCGGCGCCGGGCCTCGTAGAGGGCGGTGTCGGCCTCCGCGCGCATCGTTTCGGCGGAGAGACCTGAACGGAGCGAGCTCACGCCGAGGCTGATCTCGACTCCCACCTCGGCGAAGTTGCGCGACAGCCGGCGCACGAGCGCCCGCGCGCCGTCTGAGTCGGTGTGGGTCAGCAGCAGCGCGAACTGCTCGCCACCGATGCGAAACGGCCGGTCGCCCGGGCGGCACGATCGCAGCACACCGGCGAGCACGCGCAGGATCGCATCGCCCTGCGTGCGCCCGTGACGTTCGTTTATCAGCTCGAATCCGTCGACCTCGAGCAGGACCAGCGCGAGCTCGTCGTGGTGGCGCACGGCGGCCGCGACCGCATCGGGCAGCTCATCCTCGAAGGCTCGCGCGTTGGGAAGGTCCGTCAGCCCGTCCCGCGTGGCCCGCCGCAGCGCGGTCCGATGGTCGCGCATCAGCCTTCGTCCCCCCACGACGTAGAAGACCGCGCCCCCGCCGAGCAGGCAGGCGAGCGCGATCAGGGCCAGCGAAGCGTTCGAGGGCTCGCGTTCGACCGCTCCCCCTCCGCCGCGTGGCGCGGCGGCGTGGCCGCCGAGGCGGCCGTGTGCGCTCGCGTGCTCGAGCAGGTGTGCGCCCGTGCCGACCAGCGCGAGCGTCACCGCGAGCGTGGCGAGCAGCCTTGCGCCGAACGCCCGCGCCGAGCCATCCGCCGCGTCAGCGTGCCCCGCCGGCAGCCGGCGGCGGCCGCGCAGAGCGCCCAGCCGGGCTGGCTCGGGGCCGCGGCCCTCGACGGTCGGCGTGCCGGGCATCGCGCTCTCATCGACAGGCAGCCGCTCGAACCTGAGCAAAGCCCCCCGAATGTCGACATGTCGAAGAGCGCGGCGCCTCCGGCTAGAGCCGTTCGACGAGCATCGCCATGCCCATCCCACCGGCGACGCACATCGACTCGATGCCATACGTCGCGTCCAGCGTCTCGAGATCGTTGATCAGCGTCGTCATGATGCGGGCCCCGGTCATCCCGAACGGGTGGCCGAGCGCGATCGCCCCGCCGAACGGGTTGAGCTTCTCGTCGTCGATCCCGAGCTCCTCCTTGCAGGGGACGATCTGAGCGGCGAACGCCTCGTTGATCTCGACGACGTCGATGTCGTCGATCGTCATCCCGGTGTTCGCGAGCAGCTGCTGGATCGCGGGGATCGGACCGAGGCCCATGATCTCGGGACGGATCGCCGCCACGGTGGAGGCGATGATGCGCACTTTCGGCCTGAAGCCCAGCTCCTTCGCGCGCTCGTCGCTCATCACGAGCAGTGCGGCCGCGCCGTCGTTGAGCGGGCAGGCGTTGCCGGCTGTGACGGTGCCGTCCTCTTTGAACACCGGCTTCAGCGAAGCGAGCCGCTCCATCGTCGTCCCGGCGCGCGGGCCGTCGTCCTTCGTGACGACCTTCTCCGGGATCTCGACCTCGTTGCCTTCCTTGTCGGTGTCCTTGTGCGCGGGCGCGGTCACGGGCACGATCTCCTTGTCGAAGTGCCCGGACTCCTGCGCGGCGACCGCCCGTGCCTGGGAGATGACCGCCCACTCGTCCTGCGCCTCGCGGCTCACCTTGCATCGCTCGGCGACGTTCTCGGCGGTCATCCCCATCGAGATGTACGCGTTGTAGAGGGAGCCCTCCGAACCGTCGAGCTTGGGGTGGAACTGGAAGGGGCCACCCTGCGGGGCGCGAGAGACGGCCTCGACGCCGGCGGCGATATACGTGTCTCCCTCCCCGGCCTTGATCGCGTGGAACGCCATCCGCGTCGTCTGCAGCGAGGAGGCGCAGAAGCGGTTCACGGTCGTGCCCGGCACGTGATGGTCGATGCCGGCGAGAAGCGTGGCGTTGCGGCCGACGTTGTAGCCGGCCTCGCCTTCAGCGTTGCCACAGCCCATCATCACGTCGCCGATCGACTTCGGGTCGAGCTGCGGGTTGCGCTCGACGATCGCCGTCAGGGGGACCGCCGCGAGGTCGTCGGCGCGCACCGATTTGAGCGACCCCTTGACGGCCCGACCGATGGGCGTCCTGATGGCATCGACGATCACTGCTTCTGGCATCTCGGGGTGTCTCCTTCTGGTTTGTTGACCGCGCGAGGCCGGGCGGCGCGACGCGGCGCCGGGCGAGGTGGCGCGGGCAAGTCTATGAGATCGCGTACGGCGGGCGGCGCATCGGGGCCGTGGAGGGCGCGCCCGCCTGGGCAGCTCAGCTGAGGTCCTCGTAGCCCCAGAGAGCGACGAGGTCGCGGTCCAGGTACTCGCTCAGCGCTACGACCTCGCCCTTGAAGCGGCTTCGCAGCTCGCGCATGAACTGCTCGTCCGGCGGCGCCGGCGCCCGGTACACGAGCTGCCGCCACAGCGCCTTCGCTCGCCGCGAGCGCAGCGGCGACGGTGTGAGCGCGTTGACTGTGCGCCCGAGGCCGGTCGCCGCGGCAGGGCGCGTGCGCGCGACGCGCGCGGCGTTGGCGAGGCGGTGCAGACCCATCGAGCGGACCGCCTTCAGCGGTTTGGTCTCCACAGTCTCGACCGGCAGCGCGTCATCGACCTCCAGGAAACGCAGCACCCTGGCGACCGTCGCCTCGTTGTCGGCGCGGAAGTCGTCGTAGATCAGCACCAGGATGTTCTCGGCTCCGAACACATCGCGGAAGCGGCTCAGCTGCTCCACGTAACGGACGTGCTGCGAGTACATCAGCGACTCCGGGTGATGGCAGCGGCGCGGAATCTGCCTGCCTTCGCGCCTTCGCGGCTCGAGCGCGATCGCCGTGCGCAGGTCGCGCTTGGACTCGACGTTGCTGGAGACCATCTGCAGGTGGAACGAGCGCAGGAAGGCGGCCGGCTCGCGCAGGATCGCGATGATGCGCGCATCTGGCTGAACCGAAGCGATGTTGGCCGCGGCCACGCGGGATCTCAGGTACTCGGGCGAGGCCTCGCCGGCGAGCTGCTCCGGTCGCGCCGCCGCGAACAGCGCCAGGTAGCCATCGAGCGTGTGCAGTGCGGTGGCCTCCGGTGCTCGTGCCCCCAGTCGCGAGCGAAGGTCGGTGGCGAAGTAGCGCGGCTCCTTGACGTCCGGCATGAAGATCTGGGGGTGCTCGCGGAGCATCGCGTAGAGCGCCGTCGTGCCGCACTTGGGGTGCCCGACGATGAAGAAGTCCGGCGTCCTCGGCCGCGCGTCCGGCGCGGCTTGCAGGTCGGGGGGCTCGGGGCCGGCCTGGCGCGTCATCGAGGCCAGCGTACTAGCACGTCGCGGTCAAAGCGGCCGGCGCGCCGCGCCCAGGCTAGAGGTCGAGGCGGCTCACGCCGAGCTCGTCGAAGCCGACGTGGTGGGCGAGCTCGTGACGCAGGGTGCGCGTCACCTGCTCGCGCAGCATGTCCGGATCGTGGCCGAAGTCGCGGCGCAGCGTGTCGCGGAAGATCACGATGCGATCGTGGATGTTGTCGTGGACGGCGCCGTCGCCCTGGTAGAGGCCGTACGCGCCACGGCGCCGGCCACCATCGGAGATCACGACCGCGACGTGCGTGAGCGCGTTCTGGAGCAGGTCGGGCAGATCGTCGAGCGAATCCCTCACGAGCTCTTCGAAGTCGTGGTCGTCGAGCGGGTCGAGCTCCATGAACTCGCTTTCCTCGGGCGGGACGACGAGCCCTTCGCGGGCGAGCGTCTCGGCGTTGCGCACGATCTCTTCGAACTCGCTCTCGGACTCGGGGTCGCGCCAGGCCGCAAGCCGCACCGCGACGAACGCCACCGCTCCCATCAGCACCGCCGCGACGATCACGCCGAGCGCGACGTCCTCGAGCGCGCGCACGACGCCGACCGAACTGAAGCCCTGGCCGACGACGATCACGACGAGGCCGAGCGAGAGGGCGATCAGGGCGGCCAGCCCGACCCGCCTGAGCGGGTTTGAGCCTGGCCGCGACGACCTACCCACGGCTCAGCCCCTACTTCAGCGTGCGGGCGATCACGAGACGCTGGATCTCGTTCGTGCCCTCGTAGATCTGCGTGATCTTGGCGTCTCGCATCATTCGCTCTACCGGGTACTCCTTGACATAACCGTAGCCGCCCAGGACCTGAACCGCCTCGACGGTCACCGCCATCGCTGTGTCAGAGCAGAATACCTTCGCCATCGAGGAGTACTTCGCCCGCTGTGGATGGCCCTGATCGGCCATCGCGCACGCCTTGTAGAGCAGCTCGCGCGCCGCCGCCGTGTGCGTTTCCATGTCGGCGAGCTTGAACTGGATTCCCTGGAACTCGTTGATCGCCTTGCCGAACTGCCTGCGCTCGCGCGCGTACGCGACGGCGTAGTCGGTGGCGCCCTGAGCGATCCCGACCGCCTGGGCCGCGGCGCCGAGCCGCGTGCGCTCGAGCGTCCCGAGGGCAACCGAGAGGCCCTTGCCGACCTCGCCGATCACGTTCTCCTGCGGCACGCGGACGCCCTCGAAGATCGGCTGTCCCGTGGGCGAGGCCCGGATCCCGAGCTTGTGCTCGAGCTTGCCGACGCTGAAGCCCGGGCGATCGGCCTCCACGACGAACGCCGTCATCCGCCTGCTCTCGCGATCGGTGACGGCGAAGCAGATGTAGAAGTCGGCGACGCCGAGGTTCGAGATCCAGTTCTTGGTGCCGCTGATCACCCACTCCTCTCCGTCCCTGACCGCAGTCGTCTTCATCCCCGCGGGATCCGAGCCTGCCTCGGGCTCTGACAGCGCGAACGCCGGAGACCACTCCCCGCTCGCGCATCTGGGCAGGAACCGCTCCTTGAGCTCATCGGACCCGAACAGCTGGATCGGCAGCGTCCCGAGCTCCTGGACCATGAGGATCAGCGCGCATGAGGCGTCGACCTTGGCCAGCTCCTCGACGGCCATGTTCAGCATCAGCGTCCCGGTCCCCGTCCCCCCGTACTCGGACGGAAACGGCAACCCGAGGATGTCTTGATCGGCGAGCAGCCGGCGCACGTCCCACGGGTATTCGGCTTGCTCGTCGATCTCCGCGGAACGCGGTGCGATCCGCTCGCGGGCGATCTGCCCGATGGTCGCGCAGAAGTCGAGATTCTCCTGCGGGACCGTGTACACGTCGCTGACCGCCTCCATCTGCGCTGATCCTAGTGATGCGACGTACTCGCCGCGCTGCAGCCGCGCTGGCCGTATGTTCCCCCCGCGGTTTAGCATCGCGTCGCCCCGGGGTAGGTCCATTGGCATGCCCCTTGGTACTTCGATATTCCTGATCGCCGTCGGTGCGATCCTTCGCTACGCCGTGACGACCTCGGTGGAAGCCGTCAACCTTCAGACGGTCGGCCTGATCCTGATCATCGTCGGAGTCATCGGCCTGCTGATGTCGATTTTCTACATGGCGGCATGGGCGCCCCGGCGCCGGAGGGTCGTGCGAGACCGCGTGGTCGAACGCGACCCCTACGAAGAACCGCCGGCCGTCTAGGTCGGATTCGCTGGAGCGGCGCCGGCTCGAGCGCTGCGAAGAGCGGCGGTCCGGCGCGCGGCGTGACGCTACGCTCAGACGAGCCATGAGCGAGGACGAGACGGCGACGATCGAGATCGACCCCGAGCGCGTCGAGACCTGGCTTCGCGAGGAGCCCGACCTGCAGCTGATCGATGTGCGCGAGAGCCACGAGCGCGAGGCGGGCTTCATCGCGGGGTCGCGGCACATCGAGCTCACGAAGCTCTCCTCCGAGGCCGCCACGATCGAGCGCGAGCGGCCGGTCGTGTTCTACTGCCGCGTCGGCGCGCGCTCGGAGATGGCCGCGCAGGCCCTCCGCACGGCCGGCTTCGAGGCGTACTCGATGCGCGGCGGCGTCCTGCGCTGGGCGCACGAGCAGCGAGCGCTGACGCCCGACGACGGCTACGTTGCAGAGCACTGATCCGAGGCCACGAACGGAGGGCGAGGCAGATGGAGGCTTCCAGCGAGTACCCGCAGGTGAGGAAGGGCGAGGGCTACGCCGTCGGACATCTCGATGACCTGGGCGGCGGGCCGGGCTTCCGCAAGGTCCGCAAGGGCCTCGGCGTCAGCGCCTTCGGCGTCAACGCGATCGTGCTCCCCGCCGGTATCGAGACCGGCTCCCACTACCACGATTCCCAGGAGGAGCTCTACTTCGTGCACCGCGGCGAGGTCGAGATGGAGTTCGGCGACGGGACCGTCGAGGCGCTGCGCGAGGGCAGCTTCGCCCGCGTCGACGCGGCGACGCCGCGCAAGATCCGCAACGCCGGCGATGTCGATGCAGTCTACGTGTGCGTCGGCGGCAAGGACGGCTACGTCGGCCGCGACGGTCGCGTCCCCGAGGGCGAGGATCAGCGCGTGAGGGCGATCCACGACGGCTCTGAGCAGGCGACGTGAGCGGTGGCGGCGGCGCCGATGGGACCGGCTGAGGAGTCGCCGCGGCATCTGCGCGTCAGCGCCGAGCTGGCGATCCCGCTCAACGAGGTAGTGCTCCGTGCGAGCCGCTCGTCGGGTCCGGGCGGACAGCACGCAAACGTCACGGCCTCGCGCGTCGAAGCAAGCTTCGACGTGCTCGCCTCCAACTCGCTCAGCGAGGAGCAGTGCGAGCGGCTGATCGCCCGCGCGGGCCCGCGCGTCGTCGCCGTCGCGCAGGACGCCCGCTCGCAGGCTCGCAACCGCGAGCTGGCCCTGCGACGGCTCGCCGAGCGGCTGCGGCATGCGCTCTCCGTGCCGCGCAGGCGGCGCGCGAGCACCCCGACGCCGGCCTCACGCGTACGGCGTCTCGACGCGAAGCGACGGGCGGCCCGCCGCAAGGCCGACCGCCGCCGTCCGTCGGCCTCCGAGGAGGGCTAGTGCAGGAGCTCTTTGACGTAGCGCTGGTGCAGCCTGCCGAGCGGCGTCTTTTCGGGATGGAAGCCGATCGCGCTCCAGATGAGCGTCGAGGCCGGCGCCCACGCGAGGATCAGGTAGGCGCCCAGGATCAGTGAGACCCTGCGCAGCCTGCGCGACCCGGCGAGCGCGGCGAGCGGCAGCACCCAGAGCACGTACCAGGGAAGGACCCAGCTGAGCGTCACCAGCAGCGCGACGCTCGCCCAGCCCGACGCGCCGATCGCGCTGCGCCGGCGCCAGGCCAGCGCGCAGCAGAGCAGCAGCGACACGCCGAGCACCGCGCTCATCACGACGCGCACCGAATCGTTCTCGCCGCCCACGCCGATCAGCAGGCCGAGGAGGTTGGGGACGCTCTCGTTGGTGACGAGCCGGCTCTGTGTGTTGAGGTCCGGGATGTGCAGCCCGAAGGCGATCAGGCTGACGAGCGCGATCACGACCCCGGCGAGCGCCATCCCCAGAACGACCTGCGTCAGCCGGCGTGGCGTCCTCGCGAGACCGGCGAGCACCACCGGTATCAGGATCCCAGCCGAGGCCTTGATCCCGGCTGCCGTGACGAACGCCGCGCCCGCCGCAAGGTCCACCGGTGAGGGCGGCAGCAGCCAGCCCCGCACACGCGCCAGCTCGAGCGCCGCCGATCGGCGCCCGGCACGACCCGCCGTCTCGGCGGCACGACCCGCCGTGTCGGGGGCGCCACCTGCTGTGCCGGGGGCGCGATCCGCCGTGCCGGAGGCGCGCGCGCGCAGCAGCAGGTAGAAGCCCAGCACGATCAGGAACATCGTCAGGAAGTCGTTGTGGTCGCCTCCGAGGCCCCATACGAGCACGATCGGGTTGAGGCCGACGAGCAGGATCGCCGCGACGGGGTCGCGACCGAGCAGGCGCGCGCACCTCCAGACGAGGTACAGCGTCGCGAGGCTCGCTAGCGCGAGGATGCCCTTCAGCGCCCAGAAGGAGCCGACCACGCCGAGCGGGACGACCGCGAAGGTGAGCAACGTGAACAGCGGGCCGTAGGGGCTGAGCAGCTGGTGCCAGTTGCTGAGCGCGAAGCTCGGGTCGTTGTGCGGCTCGGAGATCGGGATCGTCGTGTACGGGTTGAGGTGATGGACGATCTCCATGCGCCCGTAGTTGATGTAGTTGAAGACGTCGGTGAGCGCCAGCGGCGGAGCGAGCAGGAAGATCGCGTGTACGGCGAGGATCGAACCGATGACCCACCTCGCCGACAGTCGCCCGGCATAGCGCAGAGCTCCGAGATAGGCGACGTACATCGCGACGACCGCTCCGCTGAAGATCCACCGCAGGGTCGTCCCGTTTCCAGTCAGTCCCGGCCACAGGCCCCCGAGCGGCCCCGCCATCCAGTGCGGGAAGAAGTTCGCATGCGTGGTCGGCGCGAGCAGGCTCGGCTGGTTCGACGAGACGATGACGATCAGCAGGCTGCCTGCGATCAGCAGCGTGAGCGCGAACGTCGCCACCCGGGTCTCGGTACGCGCGCGCGATACGGCGTCCGCGCGGCGGCGGCGCCAGCGCCTCGAATCGCCCCCTCCGTCGAGAAGCCCGTCCCTCAGGGGGAGTGTTGAAGCGTCGCTCGACATTCCCACCGCGCGCGCCACGATAGCTTGCCGGAAACGCAGAGGGCTCGCCGAAGCGAGCCCTCGAAGTCGTCGTGTGTCAGGCGATCAGATCGCCTGGACGTTTACGGCCTTCGGTCCCTTGTCACCCTGCTCGGGGTCGTAGGAGACCTTCGCACCCTCCTGCAACGACCTGTAGCCCTCACCGTTGATACCGGTGTGGTGGACGAAGAGGTCCTTGTCGCCGTCATCGGGTGTGATGAAGCCGAACCCCTTGTCGTCGCTGAACCACTTGACTGTGCCAGTTGGCATGTGGTGTTTCCTCCACGGTTTGTGCGTGCTGCTCCGCGGAGGATGCCACTCAGAGCTTCGA